>NZ_JAECZA010000233.1 GCF_016056275.1 Dendronalium phyllosphericum CENA369
CTATACACCGGGGGTTTCTGGTGTCCCTGATTCTGAGGATTGGGCAGAATCACTTTACCCCTTTTACCGTCTCAGCCGTTTTCGGTAATTCCTCTTCACGATGCCTCTGCAAGGATTCACATCTGTTAACCCTGTCTAGTTTTACCCTAGCACTTCACCTAACTATGCGGCTTGCTGATGTCGCGCATTTTACCCTCTAGCTATGAGACATTACAGTTACCCGTAATGCCCCTTTGGGCGGGTACTGGCATTGACACTCGCCAGGAGTATTTCTGAGATACTCACTCTCGTCGTGCAACCGATAGTCGCACCAGTCCCCGTGAGGGGTAATGAGGTTTGGAAACTCTTACACAGCGCCTCGGTATCATGCGATCGCCTCTAGATTTACAGCCTGTTTTAATTGGATGCGGTAGCGCGTACCTTCATCTACAAGCTCAACATAGCTTTTTTGATTTGTTTGTCGGTGGATGGAAAGTAAAGGAGATCGCCCTTTATTGGAATTGGCGAACTCATTGATGCCAATCAGTAATCCTATGTGTTTGTCATAGTAGAGATAGCGGGGATTGCTATATTTTTGAATATGAAGCAAATGCTGCATTTTTAATGCATGACAGCATCACCATTGAATATAACAGTACAAGATGTTGACCACTGTGGTATTGTTGCAGAAATATGTGATGATATGGAACTAGTAGAGCAAATCAACCTAGTGCTTGTTGCAATCCGCAAGAAATAATTAGTGCAGGTCAGGTTGTAAAAGCAATGATTCTCAACAGATTAGGATTTGTCAGTTATGTTTCGGCTCAAGAGCATTTTGGGGTAAAATTAAGACGATGCTTTTTTGATAACCAAGCTGTCGAATTATTTCTGCTGCGCTGTTGCGCTTAATCGCGCAATCTAATTGGGCAAACCAGATGGCTGCAAAGTGGAAGACTAACTTACTACTCTATTGAGAGAAGGTGTGTCTTTTTTCCGTTTCATGCAACAAAGCCCTTTTTATGTCCAATGAATCTCTTTTGAACGAAAAGCTCTATCCCAATCGTTAGCAATCACCTCCATCATATTAATCATTCCTTCATAGCCAAAATATGGCTTGTCAAGATAGGTTTCTCTGTTAGTTGGGCTAAATACATCAAAAGCAATTTGTATTCCTAGTTCCTCTGCCATGTACTTTTCCCATGCCGAGCCAATAACGGCATTAACATCAACCTCTTGTAAGGCATGTTTGATTTGATATCCATCTGCCGAAAATACTACGCGAGGAGAAAGACCGAGGCCTTGTAGTTCTCGCTCTAGAATCGAACGAGAATCAGGCATCGCCGAGCGAAACAATAAGACTTCCGGAATCATCTCTAATTCTTCAAAGAGCATTCTAACAAGTCCAATGCCAAGCGTCCCATCAGCAGATATAGCAATTCTACAGTTACGATACCGAGGAATAATCATCAATGCTCGTTTGCGAAGTGTATCTATGACCATTTCTTCGCCTTGTTTAATCATTGGCTCAACTCTTTCTTCTATTTTGAAATGTGCCGCCAATGCCTTTAACCATCGATTAGTGTTGTTTACACCTACTGGTAAAGGTATATCATCAAGGATAAGGGGAATATCATGAGTCTGTTGCATTTTGCGAGCAAACTTATACCCAACATCATGACTGAGAACAATATTGGCGGTTGCTTCACCAGCTTGCTCCAGTTCTTCAAAGGAGGTATTGTGCGAGAAAACCGTCTGTACTTTAATCCTTAAAAACTTTAAAGTCTGCCTTACCCATTCCAAATCAGCCCACCAAGTAGGATTCAAATTTGCCTGTGGTGCAATGATATTTACAATCCTCGGCTTTCTGCCCCTTCTCTTGGTCTGCCTTTTTTTGATAAAAGGAAGTAAGGCTTCCAAACCCATATCTAAGCCATCATAAGCATTTCCCCTAAACCCACCAGCAAGTAAAGGAACAAGTTTAGCTTTGACCTCTGGTTGAAGCTGATGGCACAATCCCTGAATATCTTCACCAATAATATCTGCCGCGCAAGTACCAACGACAAACATCACCTTAGCATCAAAAGATTTATCCGCCTCTTTGATCATACCTTTGAGTTTCTCAGTTGCTCCCATGACAATGTCTGACTCAAAAAGACGAGTACAACCTACTTTGCGCTTAGTGAAATCAACTTCATGGGCATCATATCCAGCCGCAACAGTGGACGCGCAACCTTGTGGAGACTGAATCACAATACTGACATCTTTAATGCCAGCAACCGTAGTTGCAATACCTTCAAGGGCACAGCCAACGATTGGGTCTTTACTATGGTCTTTACTATGGTCACAATTTTCAAAATTTAGTCCAGCAGACATTTTCTCCTCCTCTTTCTTTAAGGGCATTGCATTGACTATAGGTAGGTGTAGGTTAGGTTCAGTCCCAACATCCAAAAACGTTGTGTTTATTGGGTTTCTATTTTTACTTTTTACTTATTACTCGTTAAAACATTTTCCCCGTCTCTTCTGGGCATATACGGTACAGTCAGGCAAGTCTTGGGCTAGTTTTCCAGTCAGTGATTGAGCAGATGCCAACCCGGAATTTTTAGGGAACACCATTTGCTTGGTTAGGGAACTGCGAGGTCTAAAGCCATATTGCAGTGCTGTTTTGATACACTGTGCGACCTTCAAAGCTCCGCGATAGCCGAATCGAGGACGATTTAAGATGGCGTTTAAATCAACCACAGGAATATGAGGGAAACTCAAAGAAGAACCAAAATACACTACTGATTCGGGATCAAGACCACCAATAAAATCTAGTAATTCATCTTCGGTTTGTTTCATCGACTCGTACTTGCCAAAAGCCAGCGTTCCTTTCGTAATCAGGATTTCCGGGTCTAACCCTGTTTCTAACAAGTAATCTACACTGGTTTCTCGTGCTTCCGTACTCCAAGGATGGAAATTATAAATTACCGCACGCATCCCAAAATCACGTTCTAACATATGGGCAATGGACAAGCACTTGATAGCATCATGTCCTTCGATAATTGCTAACTTTCCCTCTATGTAACTTTTAGCAGCTTCAAATTCAGTCTTAATGGCAGCATATTCCCTTTCCATTAAAGCAGCCGCCTGTTCTTCCATCCCTAAATATTTTGCAGCCCCTTCGAGCCATTTTTCTGTAGCGCTGATTCCATAAGGAAGGATAGTAGAGTTCAATGGAGTACCAAATTTGTCTGACATGGCTTTACCGATGGTATAACCAAGATCCAAACATAAGGTACAGTTAACTGCAGCACTCGGCGCTTGCTTGAGTTCTTCTAAAGTACAATCACCAGCGATGACGCTGTGAACTCTTGCTCCCATTCCTTCAATTAGTCGTATCAGTTCCTTGACATCGGTTTCGACTTCTGTCCTTTCGGGGCCCATCTTTGCACCCACAATATTGACAGCATCGGCTAATTGAGACTGACGTTCTGGAGTTGGCGGCTCCATAAAGTCTACGATTTGCCGAAATACGATATCAAATCCACTGCGATACTCCCCCGCAAATCCTTCACAGTGTATCGTCATAATCTCAGACTGGATTTCTTTGCGTGCCTTATTCACTACGTCATCAACACAGTCGCCAATAATACCAGACGCACAACTAGTAGCAACAACGATCGCATCAGGATGGTATTTTTCATCTACTTCTCGAATCGCACCTGCTAATTCTTTTTCACCACCAAAAATCACTGCCTTCTCACTCATGTTCGTAGTCACCACAGGTTCATAAGGTGAACCACTGTTGCGGCTATTGGTCAGCTTGTATGCCCGCTTTACACCATAAGCACAGCCACTTGGCCCGTGAGAAATGACGATCGCATCTTTAATCCCACTTAAAATCTTTGTTGCAGTCCAGAATTTACAGGGGCGAGTATGGCTACCTTGTAAGGTGGTTTTAATCTTACCCTCTTTTGCCATTTGGTAAAGTTCGCTCAGATTTCCATAAAATACGATATTTTGATCTATAGTCATTATGATTCTCCAGTGTTTCGTTAGCTTCTATAGCGTGGGTAATTAGATCCCCGACTTCTTAGAAAAGTCGGGGATCTCGCAGTTCGTCAAGTATCCTCTTCAGCCTATTACCA
The DNA here is from genome assembly GCF_016056275.1 of Dendronalium phyllosphericum CENA369. GTDB lineage: Bacteria > Cyanobacteriota > Cyanobacteriia > Cyanobacteriales > Nostocaceae > Dendronalium > Dendronalium phyllosphericum. The sequence goes on from NZ_JAECZA010000233.1 coordinate 4,107, forward strand.
GACGTTTAAGATCCACTCGCGATCGTGCTTGTACTCCATATCTGCAAACAAGGCGTTAGCAATGTTGTCTGCTAGCCATTCTGCTCCTTTGTAACCAATCACAGGGTATTTCCACAGACCTGCACGGTCAAAGCTGGGGAAGCCTACCCGAACCATGGGAATATTGTTATCGATGGCAATGTAGCGACCTTTGGAATGACCCAAAATCAAGTCGATTTGCATGGATTTATCTTTAATGCGGCGCTCCAATTCCCAGAGGTCTGCATTTGTGATCACTTCGATGTCAGTAGGTGAGATGCTCTCCAGAGCCTTAATTCTGGGGTCTTTTGCACAAGCTTTGTTATCATCGCCTAACAAGAGCAGCACTGGCTCTAACTCAACTTCCAAGCAGAACTCTGCGAGACCAATTACTAAATCGGGATCTCCGTAAATAGCTACCTTCTTGTTAGCGAAGAACATGTGAGCGAGGTCGGCGAGCGCATCAATAGCTTTACCTCGTTCTCTAACTAAAGATTCTGGTATTGGTTTACCAGTTAGTTTGCTGATATTTTGCAGCCAGATATCGGTGCTTTTGATACCAATTGGTGTTGGGCCAACAATCGCAGGAACCTTAAACTTCTCGTCTAAAAATTCAGCCGCGCTACCGCCTTCATATTTACATAAAGCGATGGTGCCGATGGCGTTAGCAGAATCAGCAATGTCTTCGATGGTGGTATTCCCAAAGGCAAAACTTGTCTTATCGGGCATGGTGGGCGCATCGAAGCTTTCTGTATCCATTAAGATGTTTCCTGGAACATCCATTTCTTTTAAGATGCGCTTAACTTCTGTGACATCTCCAGGGTTAAGCCAGCCAGTAATGACGTTTAACTTGCCAGTTGGTTCGCCTTTTTTTGCTAGGGTAGAAATGATCGCATGGATGCCGACATTATAGCCAGTGACTTGAGAGCCTTTGTAACTAGGAGTATGTACAGCAACAAGCTTAACGTCGCGATCGGGATAGTCTTTCTTTAACTGGCGGTTAAGCTTGTTAATGGTTCCTTCGATGTCGTCCCCAATCGTCTCGGTTGAACAAGTCGTAATAATAGGAATAATCCGTAAATCAGGATATCGTGCGACTAAAGTCTTTACGCCTTCCTCAATACGTGGTATACCCCCAAGGACAGCGCTATTTTCATGCAGAGATGAAGAAGCAATGTCAAAATTTTCCTTCAAATGCTGGGCAAACAGGAGGCGAACAAACATACTGCATCCTTGTCCTCCATGCACCATGGGAATACAATCTTTAATTCCGATAGAAGCATACTCGGCTCCAGCAGGCTGACAGGTAAAAATTGGATTGATTACGCCGCTGCGTTCTTTCTGTTTGACGATTACAGACATCCTATTGACTCCTATGTGGTAAAAAATTGCGTGATTTTTGTTTAGCGTTGCTCAACGAAGAGATGAATTGTTATTTTGAGCATAAGGAAGTAGAGCGATGCCTGCGGCGAGCGATCGCACCTACCAAAACAGTAAGTTGTGCCTGAGACTACAGAAGTAGAATTGAATTTCCTAAAAGTCTTGCAAACTATACGGATGCTTCTGTAGTCAGACAGTGCAAGAATACTACTTTTTGGGAATGTGTTTAGCGTAGGCGTAGCCCGCCCTTAGACATCGCTCCTTAGTTTGTAGGCAAATTCCTGTAAGTAAAGCAGCACCAACACTAACAGGATGACAAAACTCTAATTACTACTCCAATTGAGCAACGCTGTTTGTTTAGTGAGGCAGTTTAGTCTTGGAGATTTCCACACCACTCGCTACCGTGGAAGTTCACCTCACCTCCACGGAGAAGCAAGCTAGGCGTAGTCTGGTAGAGAAGGAGTACAAGCCAAAGGGTGGCTCCCCAAGAAGAACTGTCCGACGCAGGCGCATCACCCGAAGGATTGAATCACCAATCCAATTGCTTAATAAAGCGAGTGGTGTAATTCACCATTTAAGGACTTGGTGATTGCAATATCGATCAGCTTGTGTTTAACAGACTCCAATATTGCTTTCTTTTGCACGTTATCCATCTTGCTCAACCATTGGAATTTCTTTTCTAGGTCAATCACAAGAAGTTTTGCGTCTGCATAAAAAGCTCTGTCAATAAGGGTTTCCAGAACAACCTCTTCCCCGGTCAAGATTTTAGCAGCCTGAGCGAGAACGCCATTGATGTTTTCTTCACGATCCCATGAGCGCGAGTGAAACTGCCACAAACACCGTTGTTGTATTAATGAAGTGACTTCCTCAGTTCGCTCTTGAATGTATATCGCGATTTCCTTTGCTGGCTGTGGAACTGGTAAGGTAGTTTCCTTAGCTGGCGCTTGAACCTGTGAAGTAGTCTCCTTAGCTGGCGCTTGAACCTTTGAGGTGGTTTCCTTGGCTGGCGCTTGAACTGCTGAGGTGGTTTCCTTGGCTGGCGCTTGAACCTTTGAGGTGGTTTCTTTAGCTGGCGCTTGAACCTTTGAGGTAGTTTCCTTAGCTGACTGCTGAACTAATGAAGTCATGTCCGCAGAGGTATCTTTAGCAACTTTGCCATTGCCATTGCCATTGCTGTTGCTTTTGCCGTTGCCATTAGCAACAGAAACATCATCGCGGATATCATTTTGAGCCAATTTCATCAGGGGGGAATTAATGGCATTGTACATATCACGTGCCATATTCACCGCACCTTCAAAGCCCATGTAAGGACCATTGTGGTAGCCATGACCATTCACATAAGGCAAGTGTAACTTCTTCACCAATGCACCCACCCGTGGCCCAGTCAAAACCAAATCAGGCTTGACCATCTCTAGCACTTCAAAGAACTCAAGTTCATTGCCATCATCAATATAGATAGTCCCTTCTTCACCTCTGGCAATTACCTTTTCAAAGTCCTCTTGGTGACCGAACTTCGACGACATCGCCACCACTCTCATCCCCAAATCGTCTTCCAGAGCCTTTGTCCAGTGCCACAATCTAGGGCCTCCAGTCCAGATACAGACTTTCTTGCCGGTCAAACGCTCCTTATACCAAGCTAACTTAGATTCGTATTTAGCTACCTCTTCGGCAATTACCTCTTCGGCTTTATCCTCAAGACCAAAGAAAGCCCCAATTTTACGTAACCCTTCTTTTGCATAATCAAAGCCCCAAGTATCCACATCGATACGGGGAATGCCATATCTTTTCTTCAACTCATTAGCAATATATCCCGCAGACCGCGCACAGTTAGTTACATTCAACTGCGCTCTGTGCATTCCACGTAATGAGTCATAAGTACCATTGCCAGTAAAATGGGCAATGATTTGGATGCCCATTTTTTCCATATACCTTTCAAGGACAAAGGTATCTCCTTGGATGTTGTAGTCCCCAATCACATTAATCGTATATGGACTGGTAATCTCTGGCTCAAGGGTTCCTACTTTCTCATTCACCCAGCCAATGTTAAGAACGTGGTGTCCTTTAGATTGACTTACTCCAGCAAAACCTGGACACTCTACAGTGAAGATATCAACATCACCGAGTTCTTTTTCCACTTCTTTGACTACAGGCTTGATATCATCACCAATCAAAGCTGTAGAGCAGGTGGTGTACACTATCATCCGCTTGATGTCAGGAAATTCAGCAAAGGCTTCTTTGATGGTCTTTTTGAGTAATTTCTCACCACCAAAGACAATATGCTGTTCCTTCATGTCTGATGACCAGGCATACTTAAGTTGGAAGTTGCCGTTGTCACTGGGATAGCGTTTGGTGTGCCAAGTATCGTAGGAACAACCTACAGGGCCGTGTATCAACTGGATAGTATCTTTGAGGACAGCACCAATTACTAGCTTGGCACCACAATAGCTGCATCCGCGCTCAGACAAAGAGCCGGGAATGGTTTCCACGTTGGCGCTGGGGAGAAACTGGGTTGTATCTTCTCCCTTCTCTTTAATATATATGTGTCTTTCACGTTCGGGAATCGTTTCGTCGCATTTAAACAACTTGGTTGGCATGGCTGATTGCTCCTTCTGCAATAGCTGATCTTAAGAAAGATGATTCAAGGCTTTGTATTCAAGAAGAAAACTTTCTTGAGTTCCTTGATTTCAAAATCCTATCAACATCTGTAATTAATAATAGTAAATCTGATAACAATTAGGAAAAAAAATGTAGGAGAATTAAAGAGTAAGTTAGCTATAAATAGACAGTTCTGTCTAAAATTAGAGCAATATTTTCTAATAAAAATAAATCGTTTATCTATGAAAATAGACAGACTGTTCTAAATATATAGGAAGAGATAAATAATTAAATTATTGTCCAGATGATAGATATATTCTTGGAATAAATATGAAATATTTGCTCAATTGAAATCAATATCAAAAACTTAATTTGTGGCTTTTGGACTCTCCCTGTGATGGCTAATTGTAACCACGAATACTATTTGTAAATTAATTGGTAGGCGCAAGTAAATTTGCTGGATGTATGATATTCTTGATTTATGGGAATCTGAATCGCCAAAGCACAATAACTCCTCAGGCACCTGCCAATCAAATTTCAGCCCGGCTTCATCAGTTATTTGTGACGGCATAAGTTAATCGAAGTGGAGCAAAGCCGCAAAAAGTCGGTTTTTCGTTTGGCGAAGCTGTTGCCACAGGGTAGGCTGGACTGATTTTTCTATCTATATGTATATTAGACCTATTGCAAAAGTCGTTCTTTTCATTCTCCTCTTTGCATCTTTGCGCCTTTGCGTGAGGCAAAAAAATATTTATGCAAGAGGTCTATTCATTCCAATAGAAATGATGTTTGTTTTGTTGGAATGAAGCAGAAATTTGTCATTTACTTACCAGAACTGTGGAAGTTTTGTGAATTACTAATCAAAATAATTCGTAATTCAAACTCTCACATTTATGCATGACCTTGAAATTAGCAAGAAATTTCTTTGTCTCCATAATTAAAATTAGAGGCTACAACTTTCATTACGAATTACGAATAGATATATCTGTGCCATTACCGAGGTTTTCATGCGGAAGATTGCTATTTATGGAAGGGGGGGAGTTGGTAAGTCCACAACCACTCAAAACGTAGTGGCTGGACTAAGTGATATGGGTCGTAAGGTAATGGTTGTAGGGTGTGACTCAAAAGCAGACTCTACTCGGCTGCTTTTGGGAGGATTGCACCAGAAGATTGTACTCGATACATTGCGTAAAGAAGATGATGAAGTAAATTTAGAAGACTTTCGTCAGGAGGGATGGGGGAAGACGCTTTGTGTAGAATCAGGTGGGCCTGAACCTGGTGTGGGATGTTCGGGTCGAGGCATCTTGACATCGATTGGATTGCTAGAACAACTTGGTGCCTATGATGATGCAGTTAAACTTGATTATACATTTTATGATGGTCTGGGTAATGTGGTGTGCGGTGGATTTGTCATGCCCCTTCGCGAACGCAAAGCTCAAGAAATTTACATCGTCACTTCTGGGGAAATTATGACAATGTATACCGCCAACAACATCTGCCGAAGCATTCAGAAGTATGCCCCTATAGGCGGTATACGTCTGGGAGGATTGATTTGCAACTCTCGCAAAGTCGATAAGGAAAACGATCTAATTGAGGCTCTAGCCGAGAAACTGGGTACTCAAACAATCTACTCCATACCCAGAGACAACATGGTGCAACGGGCAGAGTTCCACCGTAAAACGGTGATTGAGTATGCTCCTGAGTGCGAACAGGCACAGCACTATCGCAACCTAGCAACAGCAATTGACCGGAACACAAATTTTGTAATTCCGAAATCCATGTCCAACGAGCGGCTTGAAGAACTGCTAGTAAAGTTTGGGTTGTTTGACTAAGACGACGTAGTAAAGTGTCTGAAGCAATTGGCAACCTCTAACTCGAAAAAGCACAAAAAACTGCGTAAGTTTCTTACCAACATTTGAGAAATCGACGTTATAAACTACGTCAAAATTTGTCTACCTCATTGAAGGAGTAGAACTTATTATGTTAACCGAAGAGGTATTAGTCCAAAAATTTATTAGTGTAGCTAAAGAACGTTGTCCCAAACTCGGTGAGTTGCTCCAGTACTGCCACGTCGAACTCGTAAACTCTTACTGGGGCTGCCCCTCGAAACTTATTCAACATTTTGCTGTATATTCGCCCAATCTGTTATTTGCTTGTATTAATGACTACAAAGACCTTCTCAGAGGCACTGCTAGAGATCTAGGAATATCGGACGCTGTTTGCATGAATGCTACACGCATTATCCGCGATCCCGCTTCAACTTTAAAGGAGAGAAACCCCATTCTGTGGTTGGAACTTCATTATGTGTCAGTACCAACTAGAAAATGCAATTGATATCTTAAATTGGAACTTACGGATGAAGGGAATGAGCAAGATGCAGACACACGGAGAAATTATTTCAAAATTCTCTTCCTTGCCTCCTGGGGATACTATTTCTCTTCGCAACTTAGTATAAGTTAGCAAATACTGAAAAAGCGATCGCTAAATAGTATCCAAAAATGCAAGTATATTGGCAAAATGTATGTTACACTTGCGGCAAATAAGCGAAATTGTCAAAGATAGATATCAACATGTCTTCCCACAAAAACGGCAAACACTGAACAACCTTGCTATTGTCCCTACAGATTAAGTTTGTCCACTGCAACTTTTTCTAACGGAGAAATACAGCCTCATGAAACTGGACGTAAATCTTTACAATAACCTGAAGTCAATTAGAACTCGTTTAGGCATGAGTCAGCAGGATTTGGCTAATATAGCTGGCGTAACCCGTCAGAGTATAGGTGGTGTGGAATCGGGACAATATGCTCCTTCTGTCGCTATGTCACTGCGTTTGGCCAAAGCCCTTGGTTGCCAAGTCGAGGACTTATTTTGGTTTGAGGAAAATTTACCAGAAGTTGAAGCAGTTCTTACTAAACCAGTACAGTGCGGACAGCAATTGCGAGTTAGTCTAGCGCGGGTTGGAGGTCAATGGATAGCTTATCCTCTGGTTGGGAACAATGCTTTTCGCCTAGAAATGATTCCGGCCGATGGAGAGGCAGTTGCAGTGAGCCACCAAGTTACAGACAAAAGTTTTAATAGTGAAGCTAAGTCGAGTTTTTTCCCCAGGGAAGACGCTAAGAGCGATAACGCAGCGTTAGTAAGTCTACGAGCATCACAAGCATCGGAGAATTTCTCTGCGGACGAATTCTCATACTCGCCTCTAGGCGAACAGAAGGTTTCCCAGCCTGTTCCTAATGTTCAGGAACACTTACCCTGCCATAAGAGCTACGCCCAACAGCAAATAAGTCAGCAAAGAGCAGCTCCTTGCAGGATAGAAACTGCTGTTAGTGCAAGCAAACTGCCGTTGGCGGAGGATGAAGTACAGAACCAGACAAGTACAAATAAAGTATTGGTTCGACTGCTTGATGATACGGAGAGATTGCAAAATACAGTTGTGGTTGCTGGTTGTACGCCGATGATTTCCCTTTGGGCAAGAGCATCTGAACGCTGGCATCCCAGACTGCGAGTTCATCATATTCTCGCCAACAGTATGGCAGCATTGCGTAGTCTGTGCCGAGGTGAAGTTCACATTGCAGGGATGCATCTGTACGATCCGGAAACTGGAGAACATAATATCCCCTTTGTGCGGAAAGCTTTAGCTGGCAGGAGTGCAGTTGTAATCGCCCTTGGGGTTTGGGAAGAAGGACTTGTAGTTGCACCAGGAAATCCAAAGAAAATCAAAACAATCAGTGATTTAGTGGAATTAGGAGCAACTGTTGTCAACCGTGAATTAGGTTCTGGTTGTCGTACACTTTTGGAACGCAAACTTCAAGAGAAACAGATACCATTACACACAGTTAAAGGATTTGACCATATCGTTTACAACCATCAAGATGTCGCTTTATCTGTAAGCTCAGGAATTGCAGATGTAGGTGTCAGTACAGCATCTATAGCTGCTGCCTTTGGATTGGGATTTATCTGCCTGCATCGATCGCGCTACGATTTAGTGATTCTCAAAGAATACTTGGAAGAAACACCAGTACAGCAGTTGCTCAGTACTTTGGGACATCGGCTAGTTCAATCGCAATTAGAGATTCTCGGTGGCTATGATGTTAGCAACATTGGAGAAGTCGTAGCGAATATTTAGTAATTAGTATTCGTAATTATTAGCCTTCGACTGTTACGAACTACTCAAGTAAACCAAAATCACACAACAGGTTAGCCGCTCGTGAATCACCACTCCATTACGAACAAACATCCCATTCAAATTAATGATACAACCTTGCGAGATGGCGAACAGGCAGCAGGTGTAGCTTTTAACGTTGAAGAAAAAATTGCGATCGCCACCTTTCTAGATTCTATTGGCGTTCCAGAGCTAGAAATTGGCATTCCAGCAATGGGACAAGAAGAAGCAGAGTCAATTCGCACCATTGTCAATTTGGGATTAAATGCCAAGTTACTTGGCTGGAACCGAGCTAATTTATCTGATATCCAAGCATCTATAGATTGTGGTTTGCAACGGGTGCATATCTCCGTTCCCGTCTCGGAAATTCAGATTGCCGCCAAGTTTAGCGGTAAGCAGCAGGTAATGCTAGATCGTCTCCAAGATGCAATTAATTTCGCCTGCGATCGCGGTTTAGCTGTATCTGTTGGTGGAGAAGATTCTTCTAGAGCCGATCCATCTTTTCTATTAGATGTAGCTTTCTCTGCTCAAGAGTGGGGAGCTTTCCGATTTCGCTTTTGTGACACTGTCGGAATTCTCGACCCTTTGACTACTTACAGCAAAGTTCGCTCACTCGTGCATCACCTCTTTATTCCCATAGAAATGCACACGCATAATGACTTTGGACTAGCAATGGCAAACTCGCTAGCTGGTATTGAAGCAGGGGCGCTATCAGTCAATACCACAGTTAACGGAATTGGCGAACGCGCCGGTAATGCGGCGTTGGAAGAAATAGTGATGGCGCTCAAACATATCTACGGTGTCCGAACGGGTATTAATACAAAACGGTTGCTGGAACTGTCACGGTTAGTTGCTAAAGCTGCTAATTGGCCGGTTCCCCCTTGGAAAGCGATCGTTGGTGAAAATACCTTTGCACACGAATCGGGCATTCATGCTCACGGTGTGCTGCAAAATCCAGGTACTTACGAACCGTTCGCGCCGGAAGATGTTGGTTGGGAACGTCGTTTAGTTGTAGGCAAACATTCCGGTCGGCATCTAATACTGAGTGTACTGCAACAACATGGAATCACCCTCAGTCAGCCAGAAATTCAATCAGTGCTGGATGCCGTCAAGCATCAGTCAGTACAAGTTAAGCGCAGTCTCACAGTGGAAGAACTCTTGAGTTTGGTTCCCCAAGGGTGAACGCACTATCAGTAAACAGTTATCAGTACATCCGACAACTGATAACTGATTACTGAAGTTGATTAAGAATGCATAACAATTTTGTCTTTATTGCAAGCGCAATTATTGTACCAAGTGCTAACATGTTACCAACTAAATTGGTGTTAACTATGCCGAGAAAAGATCAAGGATGGATTACCTTTCAATCGTCAACAGAAGAACTGCAAATTTTGGAGCAGTACTGTAAGCGCCATCAACGCACTAAAACTGATGTATTGCGCTCCTTAGTGCGTACTCTCCAACCAAAATTACTTAAAAATCGGAGTCAGCGATTTGATTCTACAGAGGTCGATCTTGACCTATTTAGCTATTTTGAGTAGTGATACCAGTTGTAGAGGTCAATTAATTGTTGATACTGCGTTGTCATAACACCACTTGATGTCCAGGGCAGTCAGGATTGGTTAACTATAGTAAATTATTTTTTTCTACCATGCTCAATTTTGAGTCCATTAATACCACAGCAATGCAAAAAGTCCCATATAATTGGGCTTTGATTAAAAACCTATTCTCAACAGAGGCAAGCGTAGAACTAACTGCCAGTTTTCCCCACGAGGAATTTCACCTGTCGGAGGGAGAGGGATATGGATACTCTTGGGGAAAGATGCTTGCCAGTAGTGAGGATATTCCTTTGATGCTCAAATCTAGCGATCGCCGCTGGCGACAGCGAATGGCACAAGGCAGACTTACCAGTGACTTGGGACACCTTAGTAATCTCTGGCGGCAGTTGATAGAAGGACTGTGGACAGATTCTTACCGCACAGCAATGGCTAAAATGTCTGGGTTGGAGCTAAAAGACTGTTTAATGGATATTGGGTTTCGTCGATATAAGTTAGGACAATTGCATCACCCTCATACAGACGAGCCGAACAAAGTTTTAACTCATCTGCTATTTTTCAATCAACAATGGTCTAGTGACTGGGGAGGCTGTTTGCGAATTCTTAAAGACTCCCAACCGGAATCTACCTTCCAAGACATTCTACCCCTGAGCGATTCCTCAGTTGCGATCGTGCGTTCTGATAATTCCTGGCATACAGTAACTCCGCTTACTTGCCCTGTATCTGAGTGTCGGCTGGCTTTACGAGTTGCTTTTTTTCACAACGATCGCCTAACCCCAGATTTTGGAGAAACCCAGCTAGCCGCGTAGCAGTCAAGTATTTTTCTGTGGATGCCTGATATGAATAAAGAATTCTACAATTTCTCCAACATTGCAATCCAAATCCTTCCCATACTTCTGTTGCTGCTGCTTGCCGTATATCTCAACCTGAAAGTGATAGAGCGTTACCCCCCTTTTGTCACTTCCGTCAAAGAAAATGATGAAGTTTATATTTCAAAAGGCTTTTATCCATCAGATATAGATAAGCCCCATGAACAAAACCTAACCAAGCTAGAATCTATGATTAACACTGTCTTGCTTTTTTCAGATTGATAGAACAAGGATTGTACCGATTTTTGTGAGTTAATCGGCCTTCTGATTTTCTAATTCTTCCTTGTTCTCCCTGTTTTTCGTTGTTGGGAATCCCTGTGAAATCGTAAAAAAGTGTTGGAGTTTGAAAGTTGACCATGACTAATCCTACAGAACTATTGCGATCGCGCTACGGTGAGATTCCCTTCAATTATGAAATTGACTGGAACGACTCTCTACAAACGCTACTATCTCACCGTTCAATTCGGTCTTATCTATCTGACCCCTTACCACCAGGAACCCTAGAATGGCTAGTTGCATCTGCTCAATCTGCTGCTAGTTCAGCTAATTTGCAAACTTGGAGTGTGGTAGCGGTTGAAGATCCAGAGCGCAAAGCAGAATTATGCAAGCTATCTAATAACCAAGCATGGGTTAACCAGGCTCCTGTATTTTTGGTTTGGTTGGCAGATTTAGGTCGTATGGCTCATATTGCTGACAGTCGCGGATTACCTCATGTGGCTCTAGATTACATAGAATTGTTGTTTAAAGCAGTAATCGATGCCTCGATAGCAGCGCAAAATGCGACTCTAGCTGCTGAATCTATTGGTTTGGGAACGGTATATATTGGTGCAATCCGTAATAATACACAAGAGGTGGCAACACTACTAAATTTGCCACCTTTTGTGTTCCCTGTATTTGGATTGTCTGTAGGTTATCCCAATCCTGAAGTACAACCTGCTATTAAGCCGCGTTTACCACAGTCAGTTGTATTCCACCGGGAAACCTATAAATTAGCAGAACAAGATGAAGCGATCGCTCACTACAACGATATCATGAAAGAGTTCTATATAGAACAAAAAATGAATGCCGCTGTTGATTGGTCGCAAAATTCAGCCGAGCGGATCGCAACCTTAGACTATTTAAAAGGATGCAAATACTTGCGTGAAACTCTCAACAACTTCGGCTTCAAGTTGCTCTAAAAGCAACTGACGTTGTCTGCAAGGGTTCCCGCTGTTGAGCAACGCCAGTTTGCTCAAGTCGGAAAACCCCTTCGGGTGACGCTCCTTATGTCGCTAACGCTGCGCTAACGGCAGTCCACTCGGCGGCAGAGCCGCACGTGTAGCTGCACTCACCGCCCACGCAACTGGCTCAACTTTTCAAGACAGATTTTGGATTACAGATTGAGTTGATACCCAAAATCACACTCTTTTCTTCTACGTCTGGGTAACTCTGCGTAAATCAATCACATCCTGATTCAGCAACACTAAAAACTGCTGTGAGAGATATTCCAACAAGCTTTATCTTTCAAACAAGAGCTGACCTGTAAGAATCGCTCTTGTGATGATAATCACCGACCAACAACGTAGAATTAACCCACGAAACAGAAAGGAACTTCAAACAATGAACGACTTGTCTACCAAAGATTTAAACAAACTACGCTCTCTAAGCAAGATAATTATTAATCGAGTGGAGATTTTTGTAGAAACCTACTTAGCAGATGCCTCTGTTAATGAGGAACTGATTAACCAAAACTTACAAGAGATTATCAAGGCTGCGAATAACCTAATAACAGCGACATCTAAAATTAAACCCACAGAAAATTTACATAACATCAACAGTTCAAAATAGTTCAATAGTGCTGAGTAGAACCCCATAGCTAAATTATGGGATTGAATACAGTGCCGAGTTACGAGTGCTGAGTATAGTGTTAATTACTCAGCACTATTTTTGATTAGGGAGATAAATGAACCTAGACTATTAGGAAATACTATGCTAAAAGAACTGATTTTCAAACTCAACAATTGGTTACAACGAAATAGAATTGTACGTAACCTAGAGTTTTTTCAAGACTTTATTATCATTTCTCTATGTCTTGGTTTATTCTGTGTAATGCTCATCCGACTGGGAGATATGTTCTTATCCTTTTTGCATCCCTTAGATTTACGACAAGTAACATCTGATATCTTATTCATTTTAATTTTAGTAGAGTTGTTTCGTCTATTAATCGATCATCTACAACAACAACGGACATCCGTAACCGCAGCAGTGGAAATTACTATTGTTTCTGCTTTGAGAGAGGTAATTTTACGCGGTGTTCTCGAAATTCCTCGCGACCAAATTTTTGGTATAGCTGTATTTTTAGTAGTTTTAACAGCAATCATTGGAGCTTTGCCTTGGATATCTCGGTTTTTGGAACAGGTCAAAATTGCTAACCCAGAAGCAACAGAAAAAAAGCAGTTGTTGACTGAAAATACTCTAGCTTCTGATTAATTGTAACCGTAATTACTCTTTGAAAATAATTTGGTAAACGCAAGTAGATTTGCCAGATGTATGATATTCTTTATCTAGAGAGAATCAAAAGCACACTTAAAGATATGGTCTTTGTATCTCCCTAGCTTATTAACGTAGAAGAAAAGTCAAATCATCCAAGTATTTTCAATTTTGCTAAAGTGCATCAATCTGCAAGCGATATTAATGATATTTAATATCCTTGCGTTTTTGTTTAAGACTTTATACCAATTTGAAAAAAGAATGCAAGAGATACAAATCTAGAAATTTAAATAAAGTTTGACTTTCTTAACTACGTAGCTTGCTTACTATTAGGTATTAGGAGCTTGTTTCTCCCGGAGCAAGTATTACGAATTACGAAAATACTAACTAACACATGAGTAGAATACCATGCTTGAGAGTCTTCTGAACAACCATAACTTACCGTACCCCGATACAATACATCCCATCATTGTCCATTTTGTGATTGCGATGGTATTGTTTGCCTTTTTGTGTGATGTTATTGCTTACTTTACTAATAACTATCGTCTTTTCGAGGTGAGTTGGTGGAATATGTTTTTCGCTACAATTTCCATCTTCATCGCCGTTGTTTTTGGTCAATTTGAAGCAGGTTTAGCACAACCTTATGATGCCGTTCAACCAGTACTTAATTTACACACTATCCTTGGTTGGTCACTTTCAGGAATTCTTGCAGCAATCACAGCTTGGCGTTATGTAATTCATTGCCGTAATCCAAAAAAAGTATCAGTTTATTACCTAGCAGCAGGTCTAGTTTTGACCATATTAGTAGGCGTACAGGTGTATTTCGGAGATGAATTGGTTTGGGTATATGGACTGCATACTGTACCTGTTGTTGAAGCCGTGAAGGAGGGCTTACTACGATGAATCCTGAAGTTGTTGAGCAATTAAGAAGTCATTTAGGCGCAAATGGGTTGCCTTATCCTATACCTATTCACCCAAATCTAGTTCATCTGACTATAGCTTTGTTCATCCTTGGCATTACCTTTGATTTCATTGGTACACTGTTCCCTCTACAAAAACCAATCTTCAAGTTTTTAGCAATTCCTGCTAATCGTTCTAGCTTCTTTGAAGCTGGTTGGTACAACATGCTAGGCTCGGCACTGATCACATTGTTTACAGTGGCAGCAGGTTTTTACGAAATTATGTTGGCACAACCACCTGCTGGGGTTAAAAGTGCCTGGGGATTGGAAGCAACAGAAACAATGCTTTGGCATGGTGTAGGTGGTGTTTTTTTGCTAGGACTGATTGTGGGGATGGCTATCTGGAGAGGATTGCAGCGCTACATTTGGGATCGGGATGACGGTAAACAGGTGCAGTGGGCTTATTTATATTCTGGACTGTTCATTATATTCATCATGTTCATCCACGGTACGCTAGGAGCGCACTTAGGTGCTGAGTTTGGGGTTCACAATACTGCTGATATGTTGTTGCGCTTGGGTAAAGATCCCAACTCGCTACTGAGGTAATCATGAAAATCCGAAAAATTTTGATTTTGAGTGGAATTGCGATCGCCTTAACTGCTGTTAGTCTTTTGATAGGACAGTGGACATATTCCTGGATGCCTCCTCAAGCCGCAGCAGAATCGCACCTCGTCGATAGATTGTTTAGTTTCTTAATCACACTGGGAGCATTTATCTTCCTGGGAGTTACAGGAACACTCATATATTCAGCAATTTTTCATCGAGCAGAGAAGTTCGATACTAGCGATGGCCCTCCAATTGAAGGAAATATCACATTAGAAATTGTCTGGACGGCAATTCCTGTATTGCTAGTATTTTGGATTGCTGGCTACAGTTACCAAATCTACGAGCAAATGGGGATTCAAGGCCCAATGGAAGCTATGCATCTGCATATTCCAACGCTAACGAAATCTGCATCTGCTGCACCAGTGAAAGAGGACAAGGGGAATGTTGAGGGACTTCCAGTTGAAGATATTGAAGTCGATGCCAAACAATGGGCTTGGGTTTTCCGCTATCCAAGAACAGATATCACTAGTACCGAACTACATTTGCCCATCAATCATCGCATCCGTTTAGCATTGCATTCAGAAGATGTTATCCACGGCTTTTATATTCCCGCTTTCCGAGTCAAGCAAGACATTATTCCCAACCGTAACATTGACTTTGAATTCACCCCTATTCGCACTGGCAAATATCAATTGACCGATTCTCAATTTAGCGGCACTTACTTTGCAACTATGCAGGCAGATGTCATTGTCGAGTCCCCTGAAGATTATAAAAGATGGCTGGCAGAAACAGCAAACCGTAGACCGTGCATAGCAAATAATCAAGCAGCTTCCGAATATGCCGAAGAGTCAAAAGAATTAGTCAAAGGTTGGACTACAGTAGTACCTGCAAAAGCACCTGTAGTCAACTCTAACAAAGTAATTAGTCACTTGTCTTACTCTCTTCCTCTATGCACTTCTACGCTTCTGCGCGAGGAACAAACCTTCAAGTATCCTTCAACCAGAAAATGAGTAAACAAATGACAGAGAACAAAGGGAAAAAGATAAATGACAAATATTTCTGTTAAAGGTATTACAGGTAACGCACCTCAAAACGAACCTACAAATAATTGGAAGCACTACTTTAGCTTCAGCACAGACCACAAAGTTATCGGTATTCAGTATATTGTTACCGCTTTCATTCTCTTTTTAGTCGGTGGTCTATTTGCAATGATCATCCGTGGAGAATTGATTACTCCAAAAGCAGACCTCCTTGATCGTAGTGTTTATAATGCAATGTTCACCATGCACGGCAGTGTGATGCTATTTGGATGGACATTTCCTATACTTACAGGTTTTGCTAACTATCTTGTGCCTCTGATGATTGGGGCGCGAGATATGGCGTTTCCCAGACTTAATGCTGTTGCCTTCTGGATGGTACCAGTCGCTGCTATCCTACTGATGGTCAGTTTCTTTGTACCAGGTGGGCCAGCGCAAGCAGGTTGGTGGTCATACCCTCCCGTCAGCGTGCAAAACCCGACAGGAAACTTAATCAATGGTGAGGTTATCTGGCTTCTGGCAGTGGCAGTATCAGGTGTTTCTTCAATCATGGCGGCGATTAACTTTGTCACCACAATTATTACGATGCGCGCACCTGGGATGACACCCTTCCGCACGCCCATCTTTGTTTGGAACGTATTTAGCGCCCAGATAATTCAACTGTTTGGACTACCTGTGTTAACAGCAGGTGCAGTCATGCTTTTACTCGACTTAACAGTTGGAACTAGCTTTTTTGACCCCACCAAGGGAGGCGACCCGGTTCTATTTCAACATTTTTTCTGGTTCTACTCCCACCCTGCTGTTTATGTAATCATTCTGCCGGTCTTTGGAGTCTTTTCGGAGATTTTCCCTGTTTTTGCTCGCAAACCTCTGTTCGGTTATAAAATTGTCGCTATTTCATCACTCCTGATTGCTGGAGTTAGCGGTATAGTCTGGGTACACCATATGTACGCCAGCGGTACTTCCGGCTGGATGCGGATGGTTTTCATGCTCACAACCATGTTCGTATCTGTGCCTACTGGGATTAAAGTATTTGCTTGGACTGCAACGATTTGGGGTGGTAAGCTACGATTTGATACACCAATGCTGTTTGCATTTGGTGCATTAATCTTGTTTGTGTTTGCAGGTATCACAGGCATCACCCTTTCTTCTGTTCCTATTGATGTCCATGTCAATAATACTTACTATGTGGTGGGTCACTTCCACTATGTTCTATATGGCACAGTCACGATGGGGATGTTTGCTGCGATTTACTTCTGGTTCCCTAAGATGACTGGACGTATGTACTATGAGGGCTTGGGTAAGTTGCACTTTTGGCTAGCGTTCATTGGTACTAACCTCAACTTCTTTCCAATGCATCCATTAGGATTGCAAGGAATGTTGCGTCGAGTTTCTTCTTATGCCCCAGAGTATGAATTTTGGAACATTATCGCCAGTATTGGAGGATTTATGCTAGGCGTATCCACTTTGCCGTTCATTTTGAATATGATTGGTTCTTGGATACATGACCAGCACGCACCGAAGAATCCTTGGCGGGCTATTGGACTAGAGTGGCTGGTTGCTTCACCACCTCCTGTAGAGAACTTTGAGAAAATTCCAGTTGTTGTGGGTGAACCCTATGGCTACGGTAAGTCTGAACCTTTGGTAGCTGAGCATTAGTTTTAACGCAGAGGGGAGGCAGTGCGGTCTTGGGGTTTCCCCCATAAGCGACTGCCGTCGCAGAGGTCTACGCACAGGTACGTAGTGAAGCAGTCGCAGTCCTGGTGAGTCCACTTGCCGTCTTGGCGCATGTGAAGGATGGCAAAGTGGCGAACCCGAAAGGCGGTTTTCGTCGGTTGCGTTAGCGAAGCGGTAGCGACGAAGGAGCATTACTGCCGTTAGCGTAGGTTAGCGAGCTTGCGAGCGTCACCCGAAGGGAGAGTTTGAGATGAGGTGCGTCGCAAACTACTTCCTTTCCCCTCTAAGTCTTTCTCTGCGTCTGGAGCGTGAGATAAATATATAGGAGTATTTAAGCAATGGACAGTTCCATCATTTCAGGAAAATCACACCATCCTTCACACGAGCATACCCATGATGAAGAACGCAGCAAGATGTTTGGCTTCATTGTGTTCTTGCTTTCAGAAACTTTCATTTTTCTCGGTTTTTTTACCGCATATATTGTCTACAAAACAACAAATTCTGACTGGTTGCCTGCTGGTGTTTCTGGACTGGAAGTCAGAGATCCGGCAATTAATACAGTGGTTCTTATCTCCAGTAGCTTTGTCATCTACTTGGCAGAACGCGCCCTTGCACGCCACGACTTGATGAAATTTCGCCAGTTTCTTTTCCTAATGATCGCAATGGGAACTTACTTTTTAGTCGGACAAGCTATCGAGTGGAGTCACCTTTCTTTTGGCTTTACTACAGGAGTCTTTGGTGGGATGTTCTACTTACTCACAGGCTTCCACGGTTTGCACGTTCTCACTGGCATTTTATTGCAGATACTTGTTTTGGGTCGCTCTTTCATCCCTGGTAACTACGACACAGGTCATTTTGGTGTCAATGCTACTTCTATTTTCTGGCACTTTGTTGATGTCATCTGGATTGTTTTGTTTGTTCTGATTTATATCTGGCAATGACACTTAGTAGTCTGAAGTTTTGTGCGGAAGATTGCTTTGCAGCATAACGCCTCAAATCAGCGGCGGTAGACAATCCCGAACTCAGCACCAGTGGCTTTCGACCGTCCGCTGCATTTGAATTATTGGGCGGCGAGATCGAATTGAATTAAACTACTCACCAGCTTCTAGTTGTTGCAGAACCTCCTCAACATTTAAAACAGAAATTAATGTATTTGAAAAATCAGTATCACGAGTGACAACTGCATCCAATCCTTGAGCAACAGCACAAGCTATCTGAACAGCATCTTCAAAATCAGTCAAACTAGATGAAAATGCTGATTCTAAAACTGCTCGATTAACAGGACAAATCACCATAGCAGTTAGCGTGCCGCGCTTGCTCAACTAATTGGAAGAGAAACTGAATGAATCGCAAAGTATGATGGATGTTGCCATTGCCATTGTTTTGAGCCATCATGACTTTTCAATTCTTCAACAGGATTATCAAGTAGCCAATTCTACTAATTTCTACAAAACTAAGAAGACGTGAGTTTGATGAGTTAAAGTTCTTGAGCGAGCTGATACCGATCCAATTCTAGAAACTCAGCGTTCCACTCCAGAGGTATATCAAGGAACTTATTTCCGATTGTGATGCAACTGTCTAGAAATGGTGTTTCTACTCCAGCTAGGCGAGCTAAAACTTGTAGGGGAAAACAGCCATAAGGCAGATCCTCAACCAAATAGCGGTGATGAGGGTTATACAGCGTCGTACTGGAGTAGGCTCCAACCTGCTGCATATGTTCATAAAGGGACGATGCTGTGGTTCCATATGCAATCTGATAGTGGCTTTTGATATCAATTAAGTTAGGCACTTGCAGTGCTTCACCTACTGCAATGCGATCGCGATCTAGGTGGTCGATAAGTCCAACAGTTCGACGACCAAGGTTATGATAAGGGTTGTAATCCTCACCAGATTCCCATCTAGCTAATGAAACCAGAAGCAGGGGAAGGTGGATAATGTCATTAACTTTATTGAGATTAATTTCTAAAACCGAGGTCGCAGCGCATAAATTACTAAAGACAGTTTGGTAAGCGCTCACAATCCGATCTGTCATAATTTGGTTCTGAGCTGCCACAAAGAACTTGTTAGTAAGCGTACTAATTTTGACTCGATCCTCCGTATTACTGCGACTAACGAACGGAGTATTGTTGACATCACCCACAACAGGCAATTGTTCCTCAGTTATTCCCAATCTCTGGAGTTCCTGACAAAAAACTCGACCTGCAAAGCGACTAGCGCAAAAAACCAGAACGTTCATTTGAGGATTAACATATTCAGCTAAAATCTTGGCGTAGGGTTCGATGTCTTGACCGCGACAACATATCAATACGTTGAGTGGTAGCTTACCACCATTTAGTGCTGCCAACTCATAAATATTATTGGAACAAGCTGCAACTAGATAACTTCCAGGAGAAACCGATCCAATTGAGTTAATGGTTCTTGTCTGGGCAACTATAGAAGAACGGCGAGAGAAAAGGTAAACAGTGTATCCTTGATTACTCAAATAAACAGCTGTCGCTAAACCAATGTGTCCTTTGCCTACAACTAAGTAGCTATTTTGTAGCATTATCCGAAAACCATAAAAAGGATATCTTAAATTCACCACTCGCATAAAATTTTGTCTGGGCGTTGGTGAATCCAAGTGTGAATTAGGGACTGACAAATAAATATCCCATTGCTGTTGAAGCTTTTTGATTTGGGGAGGCTCTTAAGGAGGAGAATCTCAATGGTAGTGTTGCATACAGGGATTGAATAATTATTTATTGGAGTTCCCTTATTTATGCACAGGTGTAGCCTGTGTAGCGAAAAGTTGAGCCAGTACGCCCGCAGCAGGTTTCCCGACTTGTACTCTAAAGTCGAAGCAAGCGATGCATAACGTCTTTGACAAAAGAAACAACTGGCGTTGGAGCGGAAGTTTCTGACCTAGACGCTTTGCGCTGAAACAGTCCTGTAGGCAGGTTTCCCACTGTAGGGAACTGTTGAACTCGTTCGACGTTCGGCGTTCGCCCTTAGCATTACCAAAGGCTAGCCGTTCTCGTTCGCGTAGCGTCTCCCCTTGGGAGAAGAGTAGTCGTTCCCCGTTCACCAAAGGTGTTCTTAAAGGGTAAGGGTTCCCGCAGGGTAAGGCTTGCCACAGGCATATATTAGCGTCGCTAAAGCGACCCTGGAGCGTCACTTTTCAAAACAGACATCGCCTCAAGCTTACAAGCGTTCTGCGCCTGCATCTGTACATAACTATATTTAAGATAACCTACAAAATTGTGGTAGTTTCTGTATCTCTAAATACACTATTTCTGATAAAGTACAAGGAAAAATTTTTTATTCTTTAGCAATGATTTTGGCTATATGTATGGTATTCTTGCTAAAAGGAGACAAAAAACAGTAACAAACTAATAAAAAAGTCTGAAATTACTTGACTTCCAACAAAAACAAAAATCTGGTAAGTATACTGACAAGATGTACGCAAAATTACAAAAGCATTAACAAGACTTCCAGCAGAAAAGGTGCACGTTAAGACTTCCAGCAGAAAAGGTGCACGTTGAAAGACCTTGCTATTAATTAGACACTTAAATATGTCTGCTACGGCTTTTTGTAGGAGAGATACAGCCTTATGAAGCAGGATACAAGTATTTGCAATAACCTGAAAGCAATTAGGAATCGTCTAGGCATGAGTCAGCAAGAGCTGGCTAATATAGTTGGTGTTACCCGTCAGTCTATTGCTGCTGTGGAAACGGGACAATGCGCGCCTTCTGTTGCTATTTGCTTGCGTTTAGCTAAGGCACTTGGTTGTCAAGTTGAAGACTTATTCTGGCTAGAAGAGGAGGATTTACCTAAAATTGAGGCAATTCTTGTTGGTTCGATCCCTAATGTACAGCGATCGCAAGTTAGTCTAGCGCGGATTGGAGATCGATGGATAGCTTATCCCCTATTAGGCAGAGATGCTTTTCGCATTGAAATGATTCCATCTGATGGTGAGGTAGTTGCAGCAAGCTATCCCGTTGTAGGGAGTGATACTGGCACAAGCGATAGCAATGTAGGAGCGTCGCCTGTAAGGGTGGACGGGTTATCTAGCAAAAGCAAACTGCCATTAGCCTCAACAAAAGTGAGGAACGAGCGTCACCCGGAGGGTGAAGTAGAGAGCCAGATAGGTACAAACAAAGTCCTGGTTCGGCTTTTGGATGATATAGACAAATTGCACAATACAGTTGCGATTGCTGGTTGTACGCCTGTGCTTTCCCTCTTGGCAAGAGCAACTGAACGTTGGCATCCACAGCTGCGAGTTCATTATCGTTTTGCCCACAGCATGGCTGCATTGCATAGTCTGTGTCGAGGTGAAGTACATATTGCAGGAATGCACTTGTACGATCCCCATACTGGCGAACATAACATTCCCTTTGTGCGAAAAGTATTAACAGGTAAGGATGCCGTCTTGATTACTCTTGGGGTTTGGGAAGAGGGATTGTTAGTTCAACCAGGAAACCCAATGAAAGTTAAAACAGTTTCCGACTTAGTAGAATTTGGAGCAACTGTTGTCACCCATGAAGTGGGTTCTGGTAATCGGATGCTTTTAGAACGGAAATTTCAAGAGGAACAAGTACCATTGGAGGCTGTGAAAAGACTCGCTCGTATCGTTCACAACCATCAGGAGGTTGCCTTATCTATAGTCTCAGGAGTCGCTGATGCAGGTATTAGTACGGCATCTATAGCCGCTACCTTTGGGTTGGGATTTATTCCTCTTCATAGTGCGCGATACGATTTGGTGATTCTCAAGGAATACTTGGAAGAAGCACCAGTACAGCAGTTTCTCAATATTTTAGGAAATCGGTTAGTGCGATCGCAATTACAAATTCTCGGCGGTTATGACATCAGCAAGACTGGGGAAGTCGTAGCAAATATTTCATGACAATTGTCTGGAAAACAAGATAAATGGTTGATTTCCTACTCAATCTTGCTTATACTTCGCTATGTAAACTTTACTTGCGGAAGTAAAGAATATTGGCATATAGATTAGTAGGAAAGTGGAATGAGCAGTTATTGGGGTGTGTGCAATGGGTGTTTGCTAAGTTTCCTAGCAAGTGTTTGCGTCGGTTTTGGCAGTAACCTAGTCAAGCAAGAGCCAACTCTTGCACAGTCCCAAGTAAATAAAGAAGCAATGCTTGCGGCGGGTTACGCCTACGCATCGGTAGCCAGAAAAACCTCTGTTCAATCTGCTTTAGTCACTAATTGGAAAAGGAAGCGATCGCCGTACCCCTACGGGGAAGCAAGCTACGCGGAGCGTTCCGCAGTCAAGGCGGCTCCTAAAGGAGGATCGCAAACACTTATATCAGAAGTTCGCCAACTCAATTCTATAGAACGTCCTTTCACCGATACATCATATTTATTGAGGGTCAACAGAGTAAAGAACTCGATCGCTCAACAAAGTCAACTCACAACTGATGTAGTGTCAGTTACAGATGTGAAAGTGAAGACCACCAATAAAGGAATAGAGTTAATTTTAGTTACGGCTAGCTCAGAGAGATTGCAAGTTTTACCGAAGACACAAGGAAATTCTTACATTGTAGATATTCCCAATACCAAGTTACAGCTTGCCAGTGGAGAGAGTTTTCGACAAGAAAAACCAGTAGCAGGGATTACCGAGGTAACAATTGTAAATACTGGTAACAACACCTTGCGATTGACGGTTGTGGGGAACCAGAGTCCGCCACAGGTGGAGTTGTTTGATAGTGTTACTGAAGGTCTAGTGTTTGAAGTGAGTACCACAGCCTCAACTGCACAACAACCAACAACTACGCCTGAGCAAAACCAAGAGCCAATAGAACTATTAGTAACTGGTACTCCAAACACCAGATATCAGGTTCCCGATACGACTGTGGGAACTCGGACTAATAGGCGGGTACAGGACATTCCTCAGTCGATTCAGGTGGTTCCTCGACAGAGTTGGCAGGATCAAGCAGCCGTTAATACCATTGATGCCCTAAGAAGTGTCGGTGTTATCCAAGCCGCTAATTCGCCGACCAATGGTGATGTGTTTACAATTAGAGGTTTTCAAACGAGCAATATCCTTCGCAACGGTCTTAAGGACTATACAGCAGGAGCAGTATCAGGACAATCTCAACTTGCTAACATTGAAAGGTTGGAGGTTCTAAGGGGGCCAGCTTCTGTCCTTTACGGTCAAGGTAATCCGGGTGGTACGATTAACTTTGTTACCAAGCAGCCGTTGAGTGAGCCTTACTTCGCTACCAGTATGACTTTTGGTAGTTATAGTTTCTATCAACCAACCTTAGATATCTCTGGGCCTCTCAATTCTGACAAAACGCTGCTTTATCGTTTAAATGCTTCCTACATCAGCACAGAAAGTTTTGTTGACTTCTTTTACAATCAGCGTTATCTAATTGCACCTGTTTTGAGTTGGCAAATAAGTAAGAATACGAAGCTGACTTTTGAAGGCGAGTTTCGAGACCAGCAGCAAGCTCATAGAACGGGGCTACCTGCTGTGGGAACTGTCTTGCCGAACCGAAACGGAAAGATTCCGCTCAATGTCAACACATTAGATGAAGGTGCCATAAACAATCGTCGTTCCATGCTATTGGGCTATAACTTTGAACATCGTTTTAGTGATAATTGGTCTTTGGTGAATGCTTTTAATGTTAGGTCTTTAAGATATAGAACAGATACTGCTAATCCTGGCTCTTTACGAGCCGATCAACGGAGCATAAACCGCACACGGCAAGACTATCTAGGGCCTGCTGCCGATGACGAGTATGCTCTAGATAGTCATGTGGTAGGTAAATTTAAAACTGGCAGCTTTCGGCATGAATTAGTTGCTGGTTTTGACTTGTATAGAGACATTGTTCAGTTCGATCAGACCATGCGGTCTCTTGCTCCTCTAGATTTGTTCAACCCTGTCTACGGTCAATCTCCTGGTAGTATTGTTTCTAGAATTAATCAAAAAACTAAAAACGATCAGCTCGGTTTTTATGTTCAAGATATAGTCTCACTTACCAATAACCTGAACTTGGTTCTGGGCGGACGCGGAGATTTTGTCGATAATCAAGTTACCAATTTTTTAAGGGCAAGTGGCAATCAAAGTCAATCAGACTTTGCATTTAGTCCTCGTGTAGGTCTTGTTTATAAACCTATCCCACCCGTTTCACTCTATGCCAGCTACAGTCAATCATTTTCCCAGAATATTGGAACTACGTTTGAGGGTGATTTATTTGAACCTAGTCGTGGTACTCAATACGAAGTAGGAGTTAAAGCTGATTTCTTCGGTGGCAAGCTGTCTTCAACCCTGGCTTTGTATCAACTGACTTTATCCAATATTTTGACGACTGATCCTAATCATCTCACCTACTCTATCGCAACAGGAGAGCAACGTAGCCGAGGTGTTGAACTCAACGTTACAGGCGAGATATTGCCAGGCTGGAATGTGATTGCCTCCTATGCTTATACGGATGGACAGGTGACAAAGGATAGCAACCTATCAATTATTGGCAATCAACTAGTAAATGTTCCTGAGAATAGCGCGAGTTTGTGGACGACTTATACCTTTCCCAAGGGAGATTTGCAAGGGTTAGGGTTTGGCTTGGGTTTATTTTACGTTGGCGATCGGCAGGGGGATCTGAACAACTCGTTCAGTGTACCCAGTTATTTACGCCTTGATGCTGCTGTCTACTATCAAATAAATCGCCTTCGCTTCGCACTTAACTTTAAAAATCTGTCCGATGTTCGATACTACACCGCCCGAAATATTAACCTTGTTTATCCTGAAGACCCATTTATTGTGGAGGGAACAGTAAGTTGGGAGTTTTGATAGGGCAATAGTGGAATGACACGCTTGAAAAATTAATTATTTCCAAGTTAAAAGTCAAAAGAAATATTAAGCTTATCTTTTTCTACTTTCGGTTTTTAACTTTTTATTTTGGGCTTATTTGGTCAATAGTGTGAGGGTTTGAAGAGTGCATTTACAAAAACAATTTGTGTTTTTTTACCGTAGTCTTTTGCTGTGTAGTTCTTGTTTAGCGATGTCTATCGACAAGCCGATGCCCGTCTACGCTGTACCAGTTTCGGGTCAACAGCTCCTAAATACTAAAGCTAATCAACAGCAGTCGTCATGGCAAAAAACTTTCACTAAAGCAGTTGAACCAACTACAGAGATTCATAGCAACAGCAGTGCTGTGTATTTATTGAGAACACCCAGGAATCAGAACTCTGCTTCTCAAATCACTCAAGCAACAACTTCTGTTGTCTCAGTTACAGATGTGAAGTTGAACATTACTGACAAAGGAATAGAGTTAATTTTAGTTACACCCAATTCTAAGCAGTTATCAATTTCACCAAAAACTGAAGGTAATTCCTACATTGTGAATATACCCAATGCTCAGTTGCAATTGGCGAGTGGGAATAGTTTTCAACAATCAAAGCCAGTTGCTGGAATTGCACTAGTGAAAGTTGCCAATGCCGACGCTAACACCCTGCGGGTGACAGTAGTTGGGGAAACAGGTACGCCTGCGGTGGAGTTGTTTGATAGTCAGACTGAAGGTTTAGTGTTTGGAGTGACAAGTACTAGATCTACGGCACAGCAGCCAACACCGACACCAGAGAAGCAACCGCCCATTGAGTTAGAGGTGATTGGGGAGGCTGAAGGCAGCTATAACGTTCCTGACGCGACTACAGCCACAAAAACACCAACGCCACTACGCGACATTCCTCAATCGATTCAAGTGGTTCCCCGGCAGAGTTGGCAGGCTCAAGGAGCCATTAACGCTATTGATGCTTTAAGAAGCGTCGGTGTTATCCAAGCTTTCAATTCACCCAGCAATGGTGATGTCTTCACAGTTAGGGGTTTTCAGACGACCAACATTCTTCACAATGGTCTTAAGGACTATGTAGGAGGAGCTACAACGGGACAAACTCAACTCAACGACATTGAACAGATAGAAGTTCTGAGAGGACCTGCCTCTGTCCTTTATGGACAAGGCAATCCAGGGGGCACGATTAATTTTATCACTAAGCAGCCCCTGAGCGAGCCTTATTTTGCTGCCAGTATGACTGTTGGTAGTTATAGTTTGTATCAACCAACTTTAGATATTTCTGGACCTCTTAATTCTGACAAAACGCTCCTTTATCGATTAAATCTTTCTTACTTCAATACAGAAAGCTTTGTTGACTTTTTTAACTCCCAGCGTTATCTAATTGCGCCTGTTGTTAGTTGGCAAATAGATCGCAATACAAAAGTGACTTTTGAAACAGAGTTCCGATACCAGCACCAGTTTCCAAGAACAGGGCTACCTGCTGCGGGAACTGTTTTGTCGAACCCAAACGGAAAGATTCCGCTCAGTCTTAACACATTGGATGTGAACGCCAAAAACGACACTAGCTCTGTTCTGTTAGGCTATAACTTGGAACATCGCTTTAGTGATGACTGGTCCTGGGTGAATGCTTTTAAGGTTAGGTTTGTTGGCTTTTTAAGAGATAGTGCCAATTCTGTTGCTCTACAACCTAATGGTCGGACTCTGAGACGCTCAGAGCAAACCGATATAGGAGGGCCAGGTGTGGATAACGAGTATGCTCTAGACAATCATGTGACAGGTAAATTTAAAATCGGCGGTCTTCAGAATGAATTAGTCGCAGGTTTTGATTTGTACAGAGAGATCAATATTTACAATCGGACTATGAGTGCTATTGGTTCTATTGATCTATTTAACCCCGTCTATGCTCAGCCGATTGGTGCTGTTACTTCTACACTGAATCAAAAAACGATCAATGATGACATCGGCCTTTATATTCAAGATTTAGTAACCCTTGCTCCTAACCTGAAGTTAGTCCTCGGCGGACGAGGAGATTTTGTCGAGAACAGCGTTACTAACTTTTTAAATGCAAATGCTAATCGAAGTCAACCAGACTTTGCATTTAGTCCTCGTGTAGGTCTTGTCTATCAACCTATCCAACCTCTCTCACTCTATGCCAGCTACAGTCAATCCTTCTCCCAAAATCCTGGAACCACGTTTGGGGGTAGTTTATTTAAACCCAGTACTGGCACTCAATACGAAGTAGGAGTCAAGGGTGATTTCCTCAGCGGCAGGCTATCTTCAACTCTTGCTTTGTATCAACTGACTTTATCGAACGTTTTGACAACCGATCTGAATAATCCTACATTTAATGTCCAAACGGGGGAGCAACGTAGCCAAGGCATTGAACTCAATGTGACGGGGGAGATATTGCCAGGCTGGAATGTGATTGCCTCCTATGCTTACACGGATGCACAGGTGACAAAGGATAATGTATATGCTATTGGCAATCGACTGCCGAATGTCCCTTTCAATAGCGCGAGTTTATGGACGACTTACACTTTTTCCAAGAGTAGCCTGCAAGGATTAGGGTTTGGCTTGGGTTTGTTTTATGTAGGCGAACGGCAGGGAGATTTGAACAATGCGTTCAGTGTATCCAGTTATTTACGTACTGATGCAGCTGTGTATTACCAAAGAGATCGCTTTGGGATCGCTCTCAACTTCAAGAATCTGTTCAATGTTCAGTACTTCACCCCTCGAACTATCCAACTTGTTTATCCTGAAGATCCATTTACGGTACAGGGGACAGTGAGTTGGAAGTTTTGACAGCGCAATAGTGGAATGGCACGCTTGAAAAATTAATTATTTCCAAATTTTGATGTTTGAGAGTATTTATGTCTGATGATATCAATGTTGTTTGGATCAGTTCTAGTGATGTATTGCAGCGTTTTGATCAACCACTACTAGAATATTTATCGCAGTATGTGAATGTAGATCAATGGGAGTATCACCATCATCTAGATGAAGGTAGTTCTGTAGATGAAGCTGTAGATTTGATGAATGAGTTCTTAGCACAACCTTCTCATCCCATACACTTAGCAGGTCATGGTGCAGGTGGTGCGATCGCTTTAACTTTTGCTCGTCTCTATCCCCAAAAAGTGCGATCGCTGGTCTTACTAGCTGTAGCTTCTCAACCTGCTAATACTTGGCATGTCCACTATTATCTGCAAAGAAAATTATTTACTATGAGTCGGCGGCAAGTTTTAGCAAACTGTGTTCGCCATCTTTTTGGCGAACAACCCCACAATACTACTAAAAAGTTAATGGGTATACTATATAGAGATTTAGAAGAATCCCCACTTTTGCATTCTCTTTTCAAGTTGATTCAGTTACCTCAAGGTGGGGTTTCTATGCCGATGATGATCTGTGGGAGTATGAATGATTTCATTGTTAATTCACCTGCATTAAAAGGCTGGTTAAAAGAGTTTAAGCCTGGAGATCATCTGTGGGAATATCCCAAAGGTTATCATTTTTTTCACTACTTTTATCCTCAACAAGTCGGCGAACAAATGTTGAGTTTTTGGCAACCATATCATTTACAATCAATGCTGAAATCTCAACCATTTTATCGAAATTTTACAAATTAACAAGTATTCTCTAAAGACGTATATGTATACCCTTTTGCCTCTTGCACAACCAAGACGCGATCGCTCTACCATTACCTGTATCTTGTTCACTGTATATGCCTAAGTTCTGCTTTATTGTGCTGCTTACACTATTAGTGATTTCTGCTTGTAGTTCCTTTGGTTGTCAATTACAGAACCGCAACATAGACGTTGTTTCCTCAAGTCGAGCATCACCTGTAGTTTTCCATCCAGTCCAACATTTAATGGGTCAAACTCTAATTCCTACCCATCCTCAACGAGTTGTCGTTTTAGATCCGTGGATTGTAGAAATACCTCTAGCTCTGGGATTCAACGTAGTGGGTGTTCCAGATCCGGCTAAAACTCTCCAAGGGATAGGATTGGCAAATAAACACCCTGGTATTGAAGACATTGGTGCGCTTCTTTCACCCAACATGGAGAAAGTCATGGCTGTTAAGCCAGACTTGATTTTAGGCACGAAGCGAAACCGGGATACTTACAGTTTATGGTCTCACATTGCACCGACTATTCTGCTCAAGATAGAAAACAGTGGAGATTGGAAACAACCGTTTATGCCAGCAGCAAAAGCTCTGGGGAAAACCGAGGTGGCACAACGCATAATCGAGCAGTATAACGCTCGTTTAGCCGAATTCAAACAAAAGATGGGTTCTCAACTCAAAGAGACTGTAGTTTCCGTCGTGCGCCTCATGCCACAGACGATTAATCTGTTAACCAAGGGTGCATTCTCTGGAGTAATCATAGAGGATGCTGGTCTAATCCGTCCTCCTTTACAAAATCTGGATGCCGTAGCAACTCAAAAGAAATGGGGCAGCCCCATTAGTTTCAACATATCTTCAGAGATCGTCGCCCAGATAGATGGGAATGTCCTATTTCTACCGCTCTTCGGCTTCAAAGACCCTACCGAAGCCAATAATGCTGTGCATCAATTCATGGCAGAACCTCTATGGTCAAAACTTAAAGTTGTCAAGCAAGGTAAATTTCATGTAATTAGTGGATTTTATTGGCAAGGTAGTAGCTATATATCAGCTAATCGAGTTCTTGATGATTTATTTACCTACTTGGTAAAGGGGTAATAGTGGAATGGCAGGCTTGGAAAGCGGAAATACTTGTGGTTTAAGCAGTTTTCAATTATTAATTAAAACTGTTTTGCATATTAACTAGAACGGTGGGCGCAATGTGAGACAATAAATTGTAAAAGGATAGATGATACGAAAAAAGCATCAACTCTTAATTTATCACCTTTTCCTCTGTTATTAAAAAATCCTACTTTATCTTAACTTGTCATGAATTCATGAACATAAATATTTCTGATTCAGAAAAATACTACATTCGCATTTTCAGTTTATGTATAGGTATCTTAGTAGTATTATTGGGTATATTTGCCAGTATTTCTTATGGTGCTGCTGACATTCCTATTGCCAAAATATTCACTGCATTCACTAACTATGATGATTCCACTGAGCATATAATTATTCGCTCGATGCGCCTACCGCGTACACTGATTGCAAGTATGGTTGGTGCTAGTTTGGCTATAGCCGGAGCATTAATGCAAGGACTGACTCAAAATCCTTTAGCCGCACCAGGAATCTTGGGGATCAATGCAGGTGCAGCTTTAGCAGTGGTAACAGTGGTCTTTGGCTTGGGTACATCTTCAGCACCTCTAATTACCCTTGTAGCATTTGTTGGGGCATTGGTAGCAGCCTTAGCAGTTTATTCTCTCGGTTCACTTGGACACGAAGGCGCAACACCATTGAATCTGACTATTGCTGGTGCAGCTTTAACTGCTTTATTATCTTCTATTACTACAGGTGTACTGATTTTAAGCGATCGCACTTTAGAAGAAGTCCGCTTCTGGTTAGCAGGTTCTCTAGCTGGGCGAGACTTCAATCTATTTCTGACTGCGTTACCTTGGATGGTAGTAGGATTATTAACAGCTTTTGCTTTGAGTAGACAAATCAACGTCCTCAGTTTAGGAGAATCGGTAGCTACAGGCTTAGGTCAGCAAACAAGTTGGATCAAGTTGGCAACAGCATCGAGCGTTGTCATATTGGCGGGGAGCGCTGTAGCATTAGCAGGGCCTATCGGCTTTGTCGGTCTGGTAATTCCCCATCTGGCGCGGGGAGTCATGGGTGTTGATTATCGTTGGGTATTGCCTGGTGCAGCGGTGTTTGGTGCTGGTTTACTGGTATGGGCAGATTTAGCAGCCCGTTGGGTAATTAGACCCCAAGAATTGCCTGTAGGCGTGATGACAGCGCTTTTGGGAGCGCCATTTTTGTTGTACTTAGTACGTTGGCGGGTGAAGAGAGGATGACAACAATTCCAAATTCTAGATTGCAAATTCAAAATTCAATACTCAACAATCAACCTGTAACTAGAGTATTGTTGCTACTGCTATTGCTCACCCTCGCTGTTTTGGGGATGAGCCTCAGTTTGGGAGCTTATCCTGTGCCGCCAGTAGATATAGTAAAAGCTGTTGTTGGTTTACCTACACTTGACCCAGAATCTCCCTTTGTTGTTGTTACCTTGCGTTTACCGAGAGTGTTAATCTCCTGGTTGGTAGGAGTCAGCTTGGCTATTGCTGGTGCAATTTTACAAGGATTGACACGTAATCCTTTAGCCGACCCTGGTATTGTTGGAGTAAATGCAGGTGCAGCCTTAGCTGCGGTGATTTTGATTGTGCTATTCCCAACTGTACCAACTATATATTTGCCCTTGGCTGCCTTTGGTGGTGCTTTTGTTGTCGGGTGTCTAATCTACTTGCTAGCTGGTACGGGAGAAAAATCTCCTCTGCGCTTAGTGTTAGTGGGAGTAGCACTCGCAGCAATTATGGGAGCTTTCACAACTTTGATACTCACTTTTGGTCAAATAAATGACGTTACCAGAGCATTGGTGTGGTTGGCGGGTAGTGTTGCTGGTAAAAGTTGGGAGCAAGTTTGGCAACTGCTACCTTGGATAGTTGTCTTTGTTCCCTTGGCGTTACTGCTGACGCGGGAACTTGATACTCTGCAACTGGGTGACTTGGTAGCTAAAGGACTCGGTAGCCGAGTCACATGGCAAAGAGGCAAATTATTGTTAGTGAGTGTGGCGCTGGCAGGGTCAAGTGTGGCGATCGCAGGTACAATTGGTTTCGTTGGATTAATGGCTCCTCATTTAGCACGTAGACTTGTCGGCCCAATACATAAAAATTTACTACCAGTTGCCGCCTTGATAGGAGGATTACTCGTAGCAGCAGCAGATTTTTTGGGTAGAACTTTATTTTCTCCGACACAATTACCTTGTGGTTTGCTTACTGCTGCTTTGGGAGCGCCTTATTTTATCTATTTACTCTATCAAAGGCGGCGGTGATGAGTACCAAAGGAGAAATAGGGCAGGCGTATTCTTATTCGATCTGCATGAGTAGTCAATATTTACATCAATTGCTTGCTTTAGTCGCGCACAAAATTTCTATGCTTGATACTAAGTAATATTTCCACTCATATGCAAGCGAACGATCGCCGTTTAAATTGATCGTCTTCAGAGGTAAGTTATTTAACGTAGTCTAAATATTACCAACAAAGTTGAGCAAAATACCAAATAAATATTTGATACAAATCTTAAAAATACCATTCTAAATCTTGTTGTTTCAATAGGGGCAACTATTCATGATGCTACTCAAATTGAGTATTGAAACCGTTTTTAATCAAAATCATCTGGGATAGTGCTGGTTTTTGAACCAAGCCTAATGTCAGGGCATCTTTACCAAGTGCAAGACTAAATAGCCAACATTATTGGTAGTATCATCACAATATGATTTACACATCTGTCGTAAAAGGCAATGTCTACAACAAGCCCTCAAGGTCTACGCGGTTCTTGAGGAAAAGCCTTAGTATGTGATGACTCAAAAGTTTAACACTCTAGCAATTGTAACAAGACACTACTGTATTAGGCGATCGCTTTTTCGCACTGCATCTAAATGAAATTATACCGTAGACAAACTAAACACTTATGTCCTGAGCTTGCGCTCACAAAGCCTTATGGAAAATACAGCCCTTAAAACTCAACATCTGAGCCTAGCTTACGACGGCAAATCCATCATATCCGGTCTTAACCTATTAATTCCCACAGGACAAATTACTGCTCTAGTTGGCCCCAATGGTTGTGGTAAATCTACTCTACTGCGAGGTTTAGCCAGATTACTCAAACCCCATACTGGTGCTGTATATCTCAATGGTGCTGATATTTTTCGACAATCAACAACTAAAGTTGCACAACAACTTGGTATTCTTCCTCAAGGGCCAGTTGCACCAGAAGGATTGACTGTGCGAGATTTGGTAGCACAAGGTCGTTATCCATATCAAAAAAGTTGGCTGCAATCTTGGACAGATGAAGATGAACGTCTTGTCCGCAAAGCACTAACAACTACAGACCTCAACGAATTAGCCCATAGAGCCGTAGATACCCTCTCTGGTGGACAGAAGCAACGTGCTTGGATAGCCATGACTTTAGCGCAAGATACGCAGATTCTACTATTGGATGAGCCGACAACTTTCTTAGATTTAGCTCATCAAGTGGAAGTACTGGAATTATTGGGGGATTTGAATCAACTTGAGGGGCGAACAATTGTCATGGTGTTACATGATTTGAATCAGGCGTGTCGTTATGCTCATCAGCTAGTAGCTTTACGCGATGGCACTGTTATGGCTCATGGAACTCCAGCAGATGTCATGACAGAAGAAATGGTGCAGGAGGTGTTTGGATTAGCTTGTCGAATTGTACCAGACCCAGTAGTGGGAACACCTTTGTGTTTACCTTTAGCAAGGAAATGATAGCACGAGGTCTTGAGGTAGAGCAGACAACAATATATCGATGGGTGCAGGTGTTGAAAAAACAGACATTTTGTTCCTTCTGCACAGTCAAGACGCGATCGCTCTAACATCATTCATATCTTCTTCACTTTGTCAATAGTATGCGTAAGTTCTACTTCGTTGTGCTACTCACGCTCCTAGTGGTTTGTGCTTGTAGTTCCTTTGGTCGTCAATTATCGACCCGCAATATAGCTGTCGTTCCTTCAACTCAAACATCACCTGCACCTGTCCACGTAGTCAAACACGCAATGGGTCAGACTCAAGTTCCTGTCCACCCTCGACGAGTTGTCGTCATAGACCCGTGGTTAGTGGAAATACCTCTAGCTCTGGGAGTCAATCTGGTAGGAGCTCCAGATCCAACTAAAACTCTTCAAGGACTAGGGTTAGAGAATAAGCACCCAAGCGTTGAAAACATTGGTGCGGTTCTGACACCGCCGAACATGGAGAAGGTTATAACTCTTAAGCCGGACTTGATCTTAGGTACGACGCGGAACCAGGATACTTACAGTTTATGGTCTCACATTGCACCCACCGTTCTGCTGAAGGTGCAAAGCAATGGAGACTGGAAAAAACCGTTTATGCCAGCAGCAAAAGCTCTGGGAAAAACCGAGACAGCAAAACATTTAATGGATGATTATAACGCACGTTTAACCGAGTTGAAACAAAAGATGGGTTCCCGACTCAAAAAAACTTTGGTTTCCGTCGTGCGCCTGATCCCAGAGACGATTAACCCGTTAACTAAGGGTGCATTCTCTGGAGTAATTTTAGAGGATGCTGGTCTAATCCGTCCTCCTTCGCAAAATCTGGATGCTAAAGCCACTAAAAAGAAAGCGGGTAACCCCGTTGGCTATAATATCTCTCCAGAGAGCCTTACCCAGATAGATGGTGATATCCTATTCTTAGTGCGCTATGGCTTTAAAGACCCTACACAGTCAAAGATTGCTGTCAATGAACTCATGGCAGAACCTCTGTGGTCAAAGCTCAATGTTGTCAGGCAGGGTAAAGTTTATCTAGTTGATGATTATTATTGGCTCACTGGTAGCTATATATCAGCTAATCGAGTTATTGACGATCTATTTACTTATATCTTGCACTCACCGAAAGAAACTAACAGTAAATGATATTCAATCTAACTCTCAACAAGCAAACTTTGATCGATCGCATTAGCCAACTTGCACGTGAGAAATTTGCATCTCGCGCCGCTAGTTATGACCACAATGCTAGCTTCCCAAAAGAAGATTTTGCAGACCTTTTTCAAGCAGGTTTGAATGCGCCTGCTGTGCCAACTGAATACGGTGGTCTAGGGTTAGGACACGATCGCGATATCTTTACCCTGTGGATGATGACTAAGGAACTGGCAAAAGTGGATTTATCCCTAGCCCGTTGCTGGGAAGGACACGCAAATGCCCAAGTTTTACTAACGGCTATGGCTAATGAGTCTCAGAAAAAGCGCTGGTTTGAGGGTATTGTCCAGCGTGGCGAGATATGGGCGGCTTGGAGTGGAGAACCCCAGTCTCAGATTCCAGGTCAAAAAGCCAGCCTTGGCACAAGTGTGCAAGTGGTAGATGAGGGATACATCATTGATGGTACAAAGGTATTCGCTACCAGTGCCCCAGCAGCACAGTGGGCAATTCTCTTAGTCAACACAGAAGGTGCTGGAGGAGCGCGTCATAGTAATGACTCCCTAACATCAGTATTGTTACTAGCCTGCAACTTATCCGACCCCAGTATTAGCTTTGATGATAGTTGGTGGCAGCCAATTGGCATGAGAGGTACAGTCAGTTACTTGGTTCGCTTTGAACGTACTTTCATCCCTAAAGAAAACTTGATTGGCTATCCAGGGCAGTACATCGAACAGGAGTGGCAAACGCGGTTTACACCTCAGTATGGCGCTGCTTTTCTCGGAGCTGCTGAAGGAGCCTATGACTATGCTTTAGCATACATCAACAAACAAGAAAAAGGACACGACCCCTACGTACAACACCGAATTGCTAAGGCAGCAATTAATATAGATACTATGCATTTCTGGCTGCGACAAGTAGCCACTCTTTGGGAAACAGGCCAGGTATTAGAGGCAAAACAAGCAGGTAATCGCGCCCGTTACATAACTGAACAACTGGCTTTGGAAACGGTGAACGATTGCATAAACGCTTGTGGAGCTCGTTCCTTGATTCAACCGAGTCCTTTAGAGCGAATCTTGCGAGATTTGTCCTTTTATGTATTGCATGATAATAGCGATCGCGTTTTGGCTTCAATTGGTCAGGAGATTCTAGGGCAATCGTGCGATCGTGCCTATTTCAATACCTATCCAACTCGCCAATAAAACCCTACTGAGTAGCTAAATTGCCATAAAAGTTATACGAAATAGGAGATTTTTTCATCCCAAGGAGCAGGTTTTGTGACTTGCTCCCATACAGGACTATACAAGGCTTCATACAATTCTCGTGCCAGTTCCAACAGCCCAATATAACCAGCGTAGGCATGATGGCGTTCGTGGTTAACATCCAAAAAAGGAATTTGGGCTTTGAGTGCTGTATATTTACTGCCAGTTCCACTGATCAAGACATCAGCTTTTGTTTCCTTCAGTACTTGTAGTAATGCTTGCGGCGTTGCTTCGTGCAAAACAATGCCATCTTGACCAAGATATTGTTTAATTTTGGCTTTCTCCTCTTCTGTAGTCTTAGCGTTAGTAGTAGCAATCACTTCCATTCCTAAATCTTTAGCGGCTAAAATAATCGACCAAATTTTTACACCACCAGTACAAAGAATAATCCGCTTACCTTTCAACCGCGCACGGTAGGGAGCTAAAGCAATATTTAGAGCCGCATTTTCTTTTGCAATTAACCGTTCTGTACGTTGTTGAAGATATTTATCCCCTAATGTTGCTGCAATATTTCGCAAGCAATGGTTTAAGTTTTCTATACCGAAGAAAGATTCTTCAATATAAGGAATTCCATAAAGTTCTTTCATTGTTTGTGCCATTGGTAGCACAACATTTGAGCAAATGACTACATTCAACTTAGCACGATGAGCATAGCAAATTTCTTGATAACGAGCATCACCTGTAATTTTAGAGAGAACACGTATACCCAATTTGTTGAACAGTGGTAAAACATTCCACAAATCACCAGCAACATTGTACTCACCAACAATATTGATATCGAAAGGAGTAGTAAATTCTGGTTCTGCGGTTCCGATTACATATTTCAATAAAGTTTCATTACCGATGTGATTACCTAAATTTTTACTACCAAGAAATCCAGGAGAATTTACATAGATAACCGGAATATTAATTTTCTGCGCGGCAAGTTTACAGACACTATTAATATCATCACCAATCAAAGCGGTAATACAAGTAGCGTAGACAAAAATAGCCGCAGGTTTATAACGTTGAGCAACATCGAGAATAGCTTTGTACAGTTTCTTTTCACCACCAAAAATGACATTATTCTCGCCAAAATCAGTAGTAAAAGCAGTTTTGTATAATTGAGAGCCTGACGAGAGACTACCATGAGTCGCCCAAGGATTATGAGTACAAGCAACAGCACCATGTATTAAATGAGCAACATCAGTAATAGCTGCCACAGAAACCATCGCTCCATCTAAAGGACAATTTCCTTGGCTTGTACCTGGTTGTGGTAGTTTTGTACAAGTTAGTTTTTTCTTGTCACTCAATTTATTTTGGTTAAGTTTGCAAGCTGTTTCGTTGAGTGGTTCGTTGGTTGTTACTTGAGTATTTTTCATGCCTTTCCTCGTACTAGAGATTAATACAAAAGAGTCAAGATTTAGGAGTTAAAAGGCGTGCCGCTTGCCAAATTATTTATCAAATTCACTTATTAACCCAAAATTTGCTATAGCTAAGTAATAGCCGAAATCTTTGAGATGAGTAGCGCACATCTCACTCAGTACAGTCTTTACTATTAACAGCAGGAACGTAAAGGCTTGAAAACTCGTTCTCTAGCTTTGGATTGACACTAATTGAGCAAGCAAGCATTTAAATTTTCAAGCGACAATAACTGATATCAAGAAAGATTATTTGAGTCTTTATATTCTAAGAATAAAGCTGCTTAATGTTCCTTGACTTCAAAATACTAACAACAACTATAGATAAGAAGAGTAAGACTGATAACAATAATCTAAAAAAGTTCTGCTGTGTTAATGATAAAAATAGTTCTATAAAGACCTGTTTGTCTAAAATAAAAACTATTATTACTCTAATAAAAATAAAATTTTACTGCTTTAATTAGACAGACTATTCTAACTATAAATTAGGAGATATATGATTGGATTATATGTTTATGGTGGATATTTTATTGGAAAAATTAGACAGACTATTCTAACTGTAAATTAGGAAATGTATGATTGAGTATGAAGGGTTTAAGCAATCAATATAGTCCTAAAGAATGTGACTACGGCTAGCTATACATCATTGAAATTACTACGAAAATAGGAGTCAAGACTGCCATCGGCAACCCTGACTCCTCACCCTCTACAATTATTATCATTCCTCTTGACAGAGGATTTTATTTTCTGGAAATCCCTTATCACGCACGCAGTCCCTTGAAAATATGGATAGTGATAAGGCTTTTAGTTCCAGCGTTTAGATAGGTACACGTTATCTTTAGTGTTAAACTGTAGACTTCTTGTACAGCAAAGCTTGTGAAGCTTTTTTAGTCCACCTGATAGTAAAACTCTCGACATAGAAAATTGGGTTGGCTGCCATCCTTGAACTTGTGAAACGCAGCAATGACCCACAAGCCTTTGTTCATGTTCGCTGCTAACAAGGATTCTACTGAATCGCGATCAAATTTTGCACTGAAAGCTTTCTCATTGATATTATCTACAAACGGTGTCACCTCAGTCTCACCCCAATCTTTGAGAGACTCAGTGCCATAAGCGTGCATAATAATTTGCTCATTATGCTTGGTTAAGATAAATTTCTCGATCCATTTAGTCTTTGTGTTGGAGTTTATCCAGGTTCCCAAAAAAGGCGTGAAATCGATCGCATTATCCTGGGGCTGGTTCCCGTAAATTTCGTTTCGCTCCATCTTAAAATCTTCCTCTTCTGACTAACGATGATAAAACTCACGGGCAAAATGATCGGTTCGACCACTACCATCTACGTAGCGGGTATAGGACTGGATGACTAAGATTCCCAATTTTTGGTTTGCCACCAGATGTGTCTCAACCCCGTCTAACTTGTAAAAAGCGTGGAATCCTGCTGCTAGAAGTGAGGTTCCCGTAGCGTAAGGCACTGCTTCAACCTTACCCCAGTCAATTGGATTGGGTTCGTTGGCTCCATAACCTTGAAACGTAAGGCGACCGTCTTGCTCAGTCAGAACTACCCGCACCAAATACTTAGTGTCCGATTTAGTATTGATCCAGTTACCGACTAGAGGTGAGAGTTCTATCGGCTCCTTACTACTAGGGCGTTGGTCAGCCTGCATATAGTATGCGTATTGAGTTGTTTGTGTCACTAGCTAACTCTCTAATGAATAAATTGCAGCATTTTAATAATAAATATAAACTACTTCTTAGCGTACATATAGCTGAAATAATATTTTATTAATAAATTAAGTTGATAGGGACTGACCTAATTAGCGAGTCGCAGAGAAAAAATTATTTTACAATTACAATATTTTATAATTTCGTAGCTATGTTTTATCAATCTTCTCCCTGCAATAATCACTACTCAATATCTATCTCAAAATTGTCGCAACCAGATTATTTGAGTAATTATTCTTTCAGTTTTTTGTTAAAAAAGATGTAACTAATGCATAGCTATCTTTTTAGTGAAGGTATTGATATATGAAAAACTTATAAACCTATAGAATTAGAAACTGACCCATGTTTTGCGTGTTTAACTAACTGGAGTCCAGACTAAATACGAGGGATAAAAAATAACACCCTGTAATTATTGGTAGAAAGATTTTGAATCTAAGAGGATGTCTGAAAACTTATTCGTTAGCCCGTGACAGTCATCAGTCATCAGTCATCAGCCAACACAATTAAATATGCAACTTGGACATGCATTAGCTTATTGCCAAATTTTAGAGAATTGGTATAACTTTGACTACTTTCATTATTTTTCAATTGTTCTAAATAAACAGCAACGAGGCTCATAATTCTGCTACACCTTTGTTAAGAAAAGTTACAAGACTCTTAACACAAGGAAATTTTTTTATGGTAGTTTCACTTGAGAAGAATGTACCACATCAGGTTGTAATCATTGGTGGAGGCTTTGGTGGGCTGTATACAGCAAAGACTCTGAAGAAAGCGAATGTAAATGTTACTCTCATCGATAAACGTAACTTTCATTTATTTCAGCCGCTTTTATATCAAGTTGCCACAGGTACGCTATCACCTGCTGATATCTCCTCACCATTACGAGCTATATTCAAGAAAAGCAAGAATACAAAAGTTTTGTTGGCAGAAGTAAATGATATCGATCCAGAAGCCCAAGAAATTATTCTGCGCGATCGAACAATACCCTACGATACATTAGTTGTTGCCACAGGTGCGAACCATTTCTATTATGGTCACGATAACTGGAGACCAATGGCTCCGGGCTTGAAAACTGTTGAAGATGCCATAGAAATACGTCGCCGGATATTTTCGGCATTTGAAGCCGCAGAAAAAGAAAACGATCCCGAACTACGCCGTGCTTGGTTAACTTTTGTGATTGTCGGAGCGGGACCCACTGGTGTAGAATTAGCAGGTGCGATCGCAGAATTGGCATACAAAACTCTCAAAGAAGATTTCCGCAACATCGACACAAAAGAAAC
Organism: Dendronalium phyllosphericum CENA369; assembly: GCF_016056275.1. Lineage (GTDB taxonomy): Bacteria > Cyanobacteriota > Cyanobacteriia > Cyanobacteriales > Nostocaceae > Dendronalium > Dendronalium phyllosphericum. The sequence continues at coordinate 44,435 of NZ_JAECZA010000233.1, forward strand.
TCAGATTTTGGTGTTGCAAGGGGGCGATCGCATCCTCCCTCATATGGCTCCACAGTTATCAGAAGTAGGAAAAGTATCCTTGCAAAAGTTGGGTGTGGTAGTCAACACAAACACTAGGGTGACGAATATTGAAAACGATCTCGTTACTTTCAAGCAAGGCGATAAAGTTCAAGAAATTGCCTCAAAAACTATATTATGGGCAGCAGGTGTGAAAGGTTCCGCTATGGGGCAAGTTTTAGCAAACCGCACAGGTGTAGAGTGCGATCGCTCTGGACGTGTGATTGTAGAACCAGACTTGACGATTAAGGGTTATAAAAACATCTTTGTCCTCGGAGATTTAGGCAACTTCTCTCATCAAGATGGAAAACCCTTACCTGGTGTTGCACCCGTAGCCAAACAACAAGGAGAGTATGTAGCTAAACTCATTCAAAAACGCCTTCAAGGTCAAACACTACCACAATTTCATTACAATGACGTAGGCAGTTTGGCGATGATTGGCAAAAATTTAGCTGTTGTAGATTTAAGCTTCATCAAACTCCAAGGTTTCCTTGCTTGGATATTTTGGTTAGTCGTTCATATCTACTTCTTAATCGAGTTTGACACTAAATTAGTAGTAGTATTTCAGTGGGCATGGAATTATATCACTCGTAATCGTCGCTCTAGATTAATTACAGGTCGAGAAGCTTTGGAAGAAGCGAAAACTGCGATCGACAGCACTAATTTGGCGACTAAAATCGCTAACCCTCCCACTCAACCAACACCTCATTCAAAATTGCAATCTTACACTGCGGATATTGAGGCAGCAACTTCCTGGTTAACATCACCAAAACTGGGTCATCATTAAGATAACTTTTGCTCTCAATAACTGTAAATTGGTTTTTTCTTGACACGTCACGCGTGTTGATTCAATTGTTCCACTTGACTTGAAGATTTTTCATTTTCAGCAACAGGTGCGACGAAATAATTACCTTCTCTGCAAACAAGACAGTTTTCTGCACCCACTGAAAGAAACGAATAGTCAATAAATAAAGCCTCCAAAAGTGTAACCGTGTTTTGTATAACGGAAGCAAAGCTAACACAACAAAAGGAGTAACCCCCAATGACTGAATATCAAGACTTCATTGCTGTCGCTTCTAAATTTATTGACTACGATCCTGACGCTAACTGGATATTTCGCTATATTGTCGATGGACTCACCAACCACGGGTTCAGCACTAAAATGTCTGAAACTTATACCACACTTGTCATCGGGAAAGAGTTCTTCAATCCCAGTGAAAGTGATTTTACTTCTTATATCAATAGTGCAATATCAGAGTTCCCACAGCTAAGTCCTGAAGGTCACGCCTCACTGCTAGAAGTCACTACTAAATACGTTCACGATTATTATCACCCACAAGTAGATACACAATAACTGTAGTCAGCACAAACCCGCTATTGTGTGCAGCGGGTTCTACACACCGCATACAATAAGTTACCCCAGTGGCTGCGGCGGTCGCCTATAGCAGCCATTTGTCGATCGGGCTTGACGCATAGGGGACAAATCATCTTCCATCTCAGCAAGGAGACGAGCAGCGATCGCGTCTTGCTCGTCCGCAGGTAAAGTTTTCAATTGGGCGATCGCTTTTTTGAGTGATTCGGTCATTGCAAAAGTACTCCTACCAAAGAGGTACTAACCATTATCGCTTACCCAATTGCTGAAAGTTTGAACACTGACTAATATCCTTGTTTTGCGCCGCTACCAAAGACTTAAGCATCCTAATTATCCTGTTTAGCTTCATTGCGATCGCTAAAAAAAATTTGATGATTGATATCTAGGCACAGATACTTAAAATCGTTCATCAATTATATAAAAGTAGAAAATTTTCTGTATATATAAATACGGTCTTTGTCAGAAAATACAAGGAAAAATCTTTCATTTTTAGCAATTATTTTGGCAACCTGTATGGTATATTTGCTATAAGAAAGATAAAAATCTAAAATCACTTGACTTCCCGCAAAAACAAAAATCTGGCAAGTATAGGGATACAGCCTGATGAAGCTGGATATGCATATTTGCAATCACCTGAAGTCAATTAGGATGTGATGCTCCAAAAGAAGCCGTTATATCGTGTTCGGTTAAAGACTTATCATCAAGACCGCAGGGGGGCAGAGCAGAGGTGCAGAGGGGAGGGGTTTTCAGGCTTTCTGCATAGATTCGGGAATTATAACTAATTAGCCGAACATGATATTAAGAGCGATACTCCGTAGGAGTGACTTCTCTTCTTAGGCTGCACCCTAAGTGTAGCTATGCCGCAGGCTTTACGTGAACGCAATTAGAAATCCTCAACTGTTATGGCATCAAGTAGTAGCAAATATTTGTTGAAGTGAGAAGTGAGTTTAGTTTCTCAAAGTTGAACCCACTAGTACCGGAAGGCGGAATTCAAAATTCAAAATTCAAAATCCAAAATTAATACAGCGTAAGCGTTTTATTGATTTTGAATAGGTAGTTTATTTCTGCTGTGTTGTACTAGACATTTAACATTCCAAGGTTGCATCAGATAGCAAGAGGTTTTATGGTTAAGAGGACGATCGGTACATTTTTACTAAGTTTCTTGGCGGTTGTTTGCATCGGCTTTGGTAGTAACTTAGTCAACCAAGAGCCAACTTTTGGACAGTCCCCAACGAGTAAAAATGTGATTGTGGCGATGACAACCAGCATTGAGGACAGTGGGCTGCTAGATGATTTGGTTCCAGCGATTGAAAAGAAAACAGGATATACCTTAAAAAAGGTTGCAGTCGGCACCGGACAGGCTTTGGCTCTGGCTGAAAAAGGTGAAGTTGATGCCCTATTCGTAAATTCACCGAAAGCCGAACGCAAAGTTTTGGCAGGTGGTGCGGTGATTAATCGGCACTTGGTAATGCACAATGACTTTGTGATTGTCGGCCCAGATGCAGATAAGGCAAAGATCCGAGGCAAAAAGAATGCTGTGCAAGCATTCTCACTGATTGCCAAAAATCAAGCATTGTTTGTATCGCGGGGTGATGACTCAGGTACTAACAAACTAGAAAAAGATTTATGGCAACAGGCAAATGTCACACCCTCTGGTAGTTGGTATCAGCAAACAGGTTCAGGAATGGCGGAAACTTTGCAAGTTGCTAATCAAAAACTAGGATATACCTTAGTAGATCGGGCAACATATATATTTCAAAAGAAAAACCTGTCTTTGCCAATACTTGTGCAAGGAGACAAGAAATTGTTAAATCTCTACCATGTCATGGAAGTAAATTCTCAGAAATTCCCCAGGGTGAATAGTGCAGGAGCTAAAGCGTTTATTAATTTTGTCTTATCCCCTGAAGGACAGAGAGTGATTGCAGCCCACGGGAAAAAAGAATTCGGGCAACCGCTATTTTATGTTGATGGCGGTAAAACGGAGAAAGATTACGGCTTTTAGAGAAACTTAAGCATCAGATCGTCAAGGGTTGCTCTACTGTATATTTCACTATTATTTTCCAATTTTTCATCCTTATTTGTATTTGTGAATACAATTATTGAAGGAACTGTAAAAGCTTTTGAGCTATTAACTAGTGGCAATAGTGACGTTTTCCAAGTCATAACAATGACATTGTTCGTATCTGGAACAGCTACAGCCATTAGCGTTTTACTGGGACTACCCTTAGGACTGTGGCTAGCACTAGTGGATTTCGTCGGCAAGCAGACTCTAACTAGTTTGATTAACTTCGGTATGGGATTACCACCAGTTGTAATCGGTTTATTTGTCAGTCTGCTTTTGTGGCGATCTGGGCCGTTAGGAAATCTTGATTTGATGTACACGCCTATAGCTATGATTATAGCCGAAGCCATCATTGCTTTTCCAATTGTAGCTGGCTTAAGTTTTGCGGCAATTCTCAGTATTAATCCGAAACTGCGCTGGCAACTGTTATCAATGGGAGCGACCACCTGGCAAGCAAACTTATTGCTGATTAAGGAAGCACGGTTAGGATTAATGGCTGCTGTCATCGCCGGTTTTGGTCGTGTGATCTCGGAAGTTGGCGCATCGATGATGGTAGGTGGCAATATCAAGGGTCAGACAAGAGTTCTGACGACAGCGATTGTTATGGAAGTGGGTAAAGGTAATTACGATGTGGCGATCGCAATTTCATTAATTTTATTGATAGTTGCATATAGCATTATAGTCTTGCTAACTATCCTGCAACATGACAAACAAGGCAAAAGTTAAAAGTTAAAAGTAAAAATAAATATTGAATTCATCTTTCTTTTTACTTTTTAATTGGTTCTTTTTACTTTTATAAGTGTGCGTTCTTGGAGGTCTGGATGAGCGAGTATATCCTAAATATGCAGCAAGTTACCGTAAGTAGCAAAACACGTAAAAATATTCTCAACATTGAACACTTTGCACTGCGCCCTGGAGAACTTGTAGCAGTGCTTGGCCCGAATGGTGCTGGCAAAAGCACACTGTTAAATACGATTAATCTATTGCAGCCTTTTCAGGGCAAAATGCAATTATTTGGCCAGGATGTGCATAATGCCAATCAAACACTGTTACGTCGTCGTTCGGCTTTGGTATTTCAGGAGAAGTTACTGTTAAATGACACTGTATTTAATAATGTTGCCAGAGCATTAGAGTTTCGCGGAACATCAGCAAAAGAGATTAAGCAAAAAGTATATACTACACTTGCCGATTTTGGCGGCGAGCATTTGGCAAATCGGTCAGTCCGCTCACTGTCTGGTGGGGAAGCGAAACGTGTTTGCATTGCTCGTGCGTTAGTAACCGATCCGGAACTGCTGCTTCTAGATGAGCCTTCTGCCTCTTTGGATTTGGGAATACGTGCCGGGATGATTGAAAAAATTAGACAGTGGGCAGAAGTTAAAGGAGCATCGGTAATATTAATTAGTCATAATTTTACAGATATACTACGTTTTGCAGAGAGGGCGATCGCTTTATTTGACGGTTGTATTGTACAAGATGATAAATTGGAAACGCTTATCCGCCGACCAGCTAACGAGCAACTTGCAAGATTGGTAGGGATAGATAATATTATTCCGTGCCAAGTAAAACAAAGTAGCCATGGTTCTTGTATCAAGCTAGCAAACGGAATCAAATTTTCTTACCCTGGAGAAATCAAAAAATCAATTACTGCGTGTTGTCTATCTAGCGATACATTCAATCTGTGCGATGCAAGTTCTTCAATACAGCATAAACCTTGGTCAGTAATTATTGAAGGGCTAGTGGAACGGGTTTTAAATGGTATGGGAACTTATAACATCTGGGTGAAAGTAGGAGAACAAACTTTAATCGCCAGAATGCCTCAAAATCATGTATTAAGCAATGTGCATCGCCATGAAATGATTAAGCTAGCATTCAATGCGGCAGATGCACATTTTGTTTAGAAAAAATATAGCTACTGGTTAATACGGTTGGTGCAAGATGTGAGGATCGCTACCTTTCTTAGTTTATTAGTATACATCTACTATATTTAGATGCGTTTGCCCTGCGATTTAGAGTCTACTTTCACCTGTCCTAATACTAATTTATTTGTATTTGCCCATGCACTTACTATTTGAATTGCACTTTGTTCAATTCGATTATCATGAGAGCCACATCAAGTTTTTCCGTCAATTGCTACAACTTCACCCGCAGTCTTGTTGTGAATTGTTTTTATCCAGTTTAAGAAGCATTCCTGAAATTGCTGGGGATTTAATTGTGCAAATACTCGCGCAAATGTATCATGTGATGGTATCCCATTTGGTAACTCCAAAAACGTTTTTAACCACTCATATTTTGTGCAGCCATACAATTCTATTGCTACCCAACTATCTGCCCCACATATCACTGCACAGATGGCAATGGTTAAAATGTCAATTAACTTATGTAGTCTTCTCCGATCTACTCTTGTATCTTCCATCTGTGCAAAATGGTCAGCTATTGTGATTTTGGGCTTCAGCTTCACGCTTTTTGAGGCTTAATTCTACTTTTACAATGACTTTACCATCAAAGCCTCATTGCTCGACCTCCATACCAGAGAGCGATCACTACCTTTTTTCTAGCTTTAGTATATATGTACTCTATTTAGATGCGTTCGCCCTGCACTTGATGTGATATCAAATAAATTGCGATCGCTAATAATTTATTTCGTAAAAGTAGCAAAATAATCTAAAATTTTACATATGGCAGTGTTTATATTACTAAAATCATCATTCACAAAACTTAGTTGCAGAGAGAATATAATCTTTATTTATCACCCATTGCTCAATGCTAGCAAGTCCTTCAAATGGGACGTGTTGTAAGTAATGAATTCTCATCCCGGACTGCTCCGAATTTAGTTGCAGTGTGGTTTTTTACATTAAATCACAAAATGAACTTCATGTAACGCGGGATTTTGGTGCAGTCTGGATTAGGGTTGCTGCTACTTTTTTTGCTTGTGAAGCGGTTGACCAACTTCCTTCCATCATTGCAACCACGATCGCACCTTGCACGATTAGAAGCAGTTGCCTAGCTAACTGTTCTGGTGATGAAAATTCTGCGGCTTGAGCAATGCTCTTAATATAGCGATATATCGATTGTTGATGCTCCAATGCTACTCGATGTCCGGGATGGTCAGCATTGGCTAGTTCTATTGAAGCATTAATGAATGCACAACCTCGAAAATCTGGGCCTTCAAACCATTCCCGCAGAGCATCAAATATTGCCAAAAGTTGTTGGGATGGGTTAGAAGCTCGTTGCTCAATCGTGGTTTTGAGCCATTCACACCACTGTTCCTCCTGTTGTCGCAGCCACGCTTCAATCAATGCATCTTTTGACTTAAAATGATTGTAGAGTGACATCTTAGCAACGCCAGATTCTGCTATGATTCTGTCAATACCGACGTTACGAATTCCCTCACGATAAAACAAGCTTGATGCCGTATTTAGGATGCGATCGCGAACAGATTTACGAGTTGTTTTCGATTTATTCATTTAGAGCGCATCCTTGTATAATGTATAACTTTTAGACACTTCATGAATAAAACTGACAAAGATTTTCCAATTTCAAGATCGTTTAAAATTTAAGCTTAAATAGCCTTTTGAAGCGATCGGTTAAAGCTAATAATAACTGTAAATTAGAAAACACCCTTAATCATTCTTTGATTCCTTGTAAAGACTAGGGTGGTTTATCTAGATTGATGTTGACTTTGTTTTATCCAGTTGCTTAAATTGCAAACACTTTTATCAATTACTTATTCTATTCTTTAATTCGCCAAAATTTTTATTCTTTAGAAGAATAAAGTTTAACCAAATAGTAGTTGATGAACTGCAAGCAAACTTAAGTCTCCCCAAACTTAGAGTACTGCTACCGATCGAGTACTTCCACAGTCCTCCAGAAACTTGTGGAGCAAGACCATCAGTTCATCAAACTATTGGTTAACTTATGGGATTTGGTTTTTTCACTACAGCGCAAGTGCTTGGAGATCCTTTGTGCTTTAGCGATTTAGATTCCCTATAAATAAAGAATATCATACATCTGGCCAATTTACTTGCGCTGACCAATAAATTTACAAACAGTATTCGTGGTTACAATTAATCCTAAGCTAGAAAGTCTTAAAGCCAATAATTATGTTCTTCTGTTGTTTTGAGTTGAGCAAATATCACTTATTCTCTAATGGAGACATTCATCATTAATACAGAAATAAAATCATTCATCTCTTCATATCCAGTTAGAAGAGTCTGTCTATTTCAATTAAAGAATATCTAATATATAAGATTTCTATTTGAGTTTTGCGAAGCTAGGTACACCTCAAAGAGGTTTCTTTTCTATTACCTATTGCCTGCCTATCGCGCTTGCGCTTCGAGCACCACGCAAGTAAGTTCTCCAAATAAAACCATATTTCTATGTGTTGTATATTCATCAAGATTGAGGAAACTTTATACTTAAAGTTCTGATAAAGTCAGCGTTTGATTACATAATTGAATTGATTTCAGCCAACCTAGTTGGTATGATAGCTTGGACAATCAAATTACATAGACGTTAACGCTTAGCAAAACGAATGTTTGATCGTTATTGACTAAGAATTCAAACATTACTAATACAAGGAAAGCAACAGATTATACCAACTATGAAGAAGCAACTTTTTGCCTTTTCATTGATAGCTTGTGCTGTCAGTGTTACCATACCAACCCAAGCCTTCGCTGTTACACTGTATGCTGCTGGTAGTTTAAGGGGTGCGCTATCAGAAGTAGCTAATAGCTTTACTCAAGAATTTGATATTCCTGTGACAACAGAATTTGCCTCCTCTGGTTCATTAAAAAATAGGTTGTTGGCAGGGGAGAAGGCAGATGTTTTTGCTAGTGCGGATTTAGGTAATGCCCTTGCACTGTATCAAAACAACATTAGCGGCGAAGTCAAAAAGTTTGCCACTAATCCGATTTATGCGATCGCCACACCTGAAGTCTCACTCACAAAAGAGAATCTTTTAGATAAGTTTCTCAATCCCGATATAAAATTAGGTATTGCCCAACCTGTAAGCGATCCTTTGGGAGACTACGGCATTGAAGTATTTCGCAAAGCTGAACAAATTCGTCCTGGTAGCTTTACCCAACTGAATGCTAAAGCCGTAATCTTATCAGGGACATTGCCACCAGATAGGAATAGTCCGGGGGGCAGCATCGTCTACTATCTACAAGATATCAATAAAGCAGATATTTATTTAGTCTACTACACCAGTGCTTTATCTGCTCAACAAATTTCACCAAGTTTAGAGATAGTGGAATTACCAGATAGCTTAAAAGTTAAAGCTGATTATGGTTTGACAGTACTCAAAGATGCGAGTCCTGAAGGTTCAAAACTAGCTAATTACATCCTTTCACAAACTGGGCAAAAAATCCTAGCCAAGTATGGATTTAGTAGTCCGAGGTCTGTTCCCGAACCTCAAGGAGTTGGTGGAATTTTACTTGCTTTTTGTATAGCTTGTGTTTTGCAAAGATTAATTACCAAACGGCAAAAATTTAAAGTGAGCGATCGCAATTTAAATTCTTAATCTTGCGATAATTTTCTAGTTTGATATCAAGATACTTTCAATCCCACTAAGCAATTAACTAAGGACTCGACGGAAACCGTCAAGACTCCGACTTCCTCTCAAAAGCAATTTCACTTGCAAATAAACCAGACTTACGTACTTATCCTTGCGATCTCAAATCCTTTATGGAGAACATAGCTCTTAAAACCCAACATCTGGGACTCGCTCACGATGGTAAATCGATTATATCTGGTCTAAACCTGTTAATTCATACTGGAGAAATTACTGCTTTAATTGACCCCAACGGTTGCGGTAAATCTACTTTACTACGCAGGGCTGTTTAATTCGATTTCTTGGGTATTTTGTCAAGAGTATGAGTCAGAAATTTGCTTGAGTGGGGAAAAGAAAAGCTACCACCTCAACGAGTAAATTTAAGTGCGATCGCGATTTTATTGCCCAATCAGATTTTTTATTCACCTGAATTTTTTGCTTGAAACGCTTGTAAATCAGCGCTTTTTAGGGAACGAAACAGCCCTGCTTTACTACGGGGTTTGGCTAGATTACTCAAACCCCAAGTTGGTACTGTATACCTAAATGGCGCTTTTCAAGATAGCAACTAAGAATAAGCTTAAACTTTTACTCAATTACTATTAATATGACACTTATTCTCCCATACGCAGATTACTTAAAACTGCTATACCAAGCAGAAATAATTCAGAATAATGATAGTTCAGATAATTTTGACATCATTAGAAAGTATCAATTTGGACAAGGGTATTGGCGACAGATTCAGCTACGAGATAGCATATCTTTAGAAATTTCCTATTATCAGCAGCCCAAATCATTCATTTTAAAACTTCAGGGGCGAAAGCATCCATTAGAATTTCGATTCCTTATTTTGCTAGAGAGCGAATTTAAAAACCTTGAGTTCAAGACAGGAGAATACTTTTTAAGTGGCAGTGGTATGGCATCTGAATGCGCTGTACTAGAGCCATCAGCGCGGATAGTAGAAGTAGCTATTCACCTACATCCAAATGTGTTTCATAGCTTTTCAAAAAATACATCTGGTAAACTCCCAAAAGAATTACAACATCTAATTAGACGTTGGGATCAACCGACTTATGAACGCTATGGAACTCAAACTCCTGCAATGCAAATAGCCGTGCAGCAAATTCTTCAATGTCCATACCAAGGCTTTACTAAACAAATTTATCTTGAAAGTAAGGTTTGGGAACTGGTAGCAATGCTAGTCGAGCAAGAAGTACAAATCAACCAAGGTTGCTTCCAGATTAATAAACTCAAGCCATTAGATATTGACCGCATCTACAATGTTAGGGAAATTGTGTTGAAACATCTAGACAACCCACCATCTCTTATTGAACTAGCACGACAAGTAGGTTTAAATGATTGCACAATGAAGCAAGGCTTTAAGCAGGTTTTTGGGACTACGGTGTTTGGCTATCTGCATCATTGCCGAATGCAACTAGCTTATAAGCTACTTATTGAAAGAAATATGAATGTCACAGAAGTAGCCAGAACAGTAGGTTATGCTAGCTTACCTTCATTTAGTAATGCTTTTCGTAAGAAGTTTGGGGTAAGTCCTAAGTCCTGTCAAAGATAAAAATTCCGGATGGAATAAAAAAAATTCCGGCTCGAATAAGACGCAGATACTGAAAAGTTATATATTTTTACAATAATTGGGTTGGTATAAATAGATTTTTTCACCAACTTAGTCAGTAATAGTAATTGGGAGCTATGGACTGAAAGGAAAATTATACTTAATTCTTAATTTAAATACCTAGTATTCACTAAGTGGTGTGTGTAAAAATGTTTATCAGACTACAATATCCCGCTGTTTGCGGGTTAATATCTGTTGCTTCTCTAACTTTAGCCAATCCAGCATATTCTGAACAACCGTTAGTCAAAAAAACTTTAGTACGCTCAGGTGAAGTCTTCCAAGAAATTCAAACATTGAATCAGCTACAGCTTCCTAAAACTAATACTTCATATTTATGGAGAGTACCCAGACAGAATAAATTTCCTGAACTTAGTCAAGTAACTACAGATGTGATATTAGTTACGGATGTGAAGGTTAACTCTACTGATAAAGGGATAGAGTTAGTTTTAGTCACAGCTAATTCTCTTAAATTACAAATTTTACCAAAAACTGAGGGTAATTCCTATATTGCAGATATCCCTAATGCCAGGTTGCAACTAAGAAGTGGGGATTTTAGACAATCAAAGCCAGTAGCCGGAATTTCAGAAGTAACAGTTGCAAATGTAAATGCGAACACATTGCGAGTAACGGTGACTGGGGAAATGGGTGCGCCTGCGGTGGAGTTGTTTGATAGTACAAAAGAGGGTTTAGTTTTTGGAGTGACTCCTAGTACTTCTACAGCTCAACAGCCAACAACAACGCCAGAACAAAAACCATCTACAACAGAGCCAGAAAAGCCCATTGAGTTAAATGTGACTGCTCCACCGAATGTAAATTATCGGGTACCAGATGCAACTACTGCAACGAAAACAGATACACCATTGCGTGATATTCCCGCTTCAGTTCAGGCGATTCCTCAGCAGGTTATCGAAGACCAACAACCGCGTAACTTAATTGGGATACTCTCAAATGCTGGCGTTGTCCAAAATAATTTTTCATCTCGAGTTGCAGACACTTTTTCTATTCGAGGTTTTAGAGCTAGAAACGTTTATAGGAACGGCATCAAAGACCGCTTTGCAGATGGTGCTGCTTTATCAAGTTCGCTGACAAATATAGATAGAGTAGAAGTTGTTAGAGGGCCAAACTCTGTAATTTATGGTCAAGTCAATCCCGGTGGGATCATTAATATAGTTACTAAAAAGCCTTTGAGTCAACCTTACTATGCCTTAGAGGTAAGGCGTGGTGCTTATGATCTTTTTGAACCTTCACTTGACCTTTCTGGTCCTGTGACAAAAGATGGCAGTCTGTCGTATCGTTTAAACACTTCTTACAGAACCGCACAAGACTTTACTGATTTTTATCATGAAAAGCGTTTTTTCGTTTCGCCTGTTGTTAATTGGCGTATAGGGAAAAATACAAATCTAACTTTTGATTCAGAATATGAAGACATACAACAGTCGCTAGGTACTGGTTCTGAGCAGATTGCTAGTGCAACTATACTTCCTAACCCAAATGGCAAAATCCCTATTAACCGTTATTTAGGGGAACCGACTGATTTCTTTAACCGCCAGCTTAATAGATATAATTACAATCTAGAACATCGTTTTAACGATAACTGGTCTATTAGTAATTCATTTCAAGCTGCATTTTTAACCCTTGATTTACGTGAAACAGCTGTTACCAGTCTACTGGAAGCAGACAACCGCACTGTCGAAAGAAGACAGACTATTTTCCCAAAGCCAACAGAGTATGAAGATTACACTTTAGATACTCATGTTATTGGTGATTTCAACACTGGTAGTATAAAACATAAACTTTTGGTGGGGTTTGACTTATTTAGACAAACCCAAAGTATTAATATACTTAGAAGATCTGTGGCCCCTCTTGATGTTTTTAACCCAGTGTATGGTCAACCACTAGGTGAGACTTTTGGAAGACTTGATCTCTACTTTAGAGATGATGCTTTAGGCTTTTATCTTCAAGACCAAGTGACACTTGCCAATAACCTCAAACTACTTGTGGGTGGACGTTATGACTTGGTAGAGAATGAGTTTGCTAATCGGATTGCTTCAACGGCGAGTGTCCAGTCTGATTCTGCCTTTAGTCCAAGGGTAGGCATAGTTTATCAACCCATAGCGCCTGTCTCACTCTACGCCAGCTATAGCCGCTCTTTTGAACAAGAAACGGGTGCAGATAAAAATGACAACCTTTTTAAACCACGGCTGGGTACTCAGTATGAAGTGGGCGTTAAGACTGATTTATTCGATAACAAACTCTCAGCAACACTTGCTTTATATCAACTGACACTAACTAACATTTTAACTACCGATCCTACCGATCCCGATTATAGTGTGCAAACAGGAGAACAAAGAAGTCGGGGAGTAGAACTGAGTGTCACCGGAGAGATTCTTCCCGGTTGGAATGTGATTGGCTTCTACGGTTATACAGACGCACGCATTACCAAAGACAATGATCTTCCAGTCGGGAGTCGAGTAGAAGGAGTACCAGAGCATGTCGCTAGTTTGTGGACAACTTACACCTTTGGTACTGGCTCTCTCAAAGGTTTTGGAGGTGGAATTGGCTTTAACTACGTTGGAGATAATAAGCCAGATAGTTTGGATACATATACGATCCCAAGCTACTTTCTCACCAATGCAGCTCTGTACTATCGTCAGAATAACTTTAGCATTGGACTCAACTTGAATAACATATTTAATGTTCGATATTATGAAGCAAGCTTTGACTATCTCCAAAGAATTATTCCTGGTCGTCCGTATACAGCAGAGTTGTCAGTGAAGTGGGAATTTTAATGAGAACAACTCATTGGTTAGCCAAGTGTTTTGTCATATGCCTGCCCCTTTTAGGATTGCTTGCTGTGGTAGTGTGGCTAGACGGTTGTTTCTTTTTTAATTACCCAAAAGTTAGCGATTCTAAGAGTGTTTCTTCTTTAAGTCAGGTTCGAGTCGTTCAGCACTTTATGGGTAAGACAATAGTTCCTGCTTATCCTCAACGAGTTGTTGTGCTTGGTGGTCGTTGTTTAGAAAATGCTTTGGCGTTGGGGATCAAACCTATAGCTGCCTCAAAGTTATTTGTCTCGCAATTACAGCGATTAGTAGGTCCGCTATCAGGTATTGAAGATGTAGATTGGCTCTCTCCTAGTATCGAAAAAGTCTTGTTTCTCAAACCAGACCTAATTCTTGGTATGCATTTTCATCAAGATATTTATCCACTGTTATCACACATTGCACCCACTGTTTTGGCTCCTCCTGGAGCCAGTGGAGCTTGGAAAGAATCTTTTGCTTTCACAGCCCGTGTTCTGGGTAAAACTAAAACAGCCCAACAGGTAATGGATAATTATTATGCACGTTTAACACAGTTTAAAGCCAAAATGGGCGATCGCCTCAACACAACTTTAGTCTCGGTTGCCGAATTGCGTACTGATGCACTTTGGCTGTGGGCGAAGGCAAGTTTTTCAGGAGTTATTCTTAAAGATGCGGGTATTGCACGTCCTGACTCTCAAACTTTGGATAGTCAAGCAACCCTAAGTTTAGGGGGTGGCCCTGCTGCATACGCTTTATCAGAGGAACTCATGAGTGAATTAGATGGGGATATTTTATTTCTAGTATCAGAAGACGCACTGGGCAAAAGGGATTTATACCCAATACTTAAGCAACTCAAAGCAAAACCGTTGTGGTCAAAGTTGAAAGTTGTCCAACAGGAAAAAGTTCATGAGGTGGGGTTTTACTGGGTTCAGTTTGGCCCCCTTGCAGCCAATCGGATGATAGACGATTTGGAGCAATATTTAGTTAAACAGCAATAAACTATTTGAAAGTTTTTTAAGAGGGATTATGTTGAACTTGAGTGCAATTAGTAATGCAACTATGCAGTCAATTCCTTATAAATGGATCGTATTTGAAAATTTGCTTGACACTTCAGTACAATCTGAACTAGCAAATAGTTTTCCGACTACAAACTATAAAGAATATCATGCTAGAGACTTTGAGTTAGATGAATACCCGGAATATACATATAATGACTACAGGTTTTTTGCACGCTGCATTCTGGATGAAAGTAAGTACAAAGGTCTACAAGATATCAAGGATCTGAGTCTTAGTTGGCAAAAATTGATTGAAGAACTTCTCACTCCTGATTATCGAGAGGCAATGGAGCATCTTACTAATTTGGATTTGAAAAACCATTCACTAACAATTTATTTAACACGACATGATTTAGGATTCTGGAACCGTCCTCATACAGATATCCCGCGTAAACATGTAACTCATCTTTTCTATCTCAATGAAGGATGGAACCCAGAGTGGGGAGGGTATTTTCGAGTTCTCAAAGATAATCAGACTACATCTGTAGTTAAAGAAGTTCCACCTTTGCCGCAATATTCTGTTGCTATTGTACGTTGCGATCGCTCTTGGCACATGGTTTCTCCTATTTCCTTGAATGCAACTCAACACCGTCTGCATCTCCAGACTTGCTTTTGGTTGCCTGAGTCTTAGATTTTTGTTAAGCGTTGGCGCAGCCTCTTTCTGACTCAGGAATAAACTTGAGAGCAATCCCATTCATGCAGTAGCGTTGACCAGTAGGAGCTGGTCCATCGTTAAATACATGACCTATATGACTACCGCAGCGACGACAATGCACCTCAGTTCTGGTCATATTATATGATTTGTCTATAGATGTACCAATTGCTCCTTCTATGGGAGCGAAAAAACTCGGCCAGCCTGTACCACTGCTAAATTTAGTATTAGATGTAAAAAGTGGTAGACTACAAGCCGCACATATATAAGTACCCTCTTTATCTTGCTTATCTAGTGGGCTAGTACAAGCGCGTTCAGTTCCATGTTGACGCATTACTTCATACTGTTCTGGCGTTAAAATTGCACGCCACTCTTGTTCAGTTTTAGTGATTTCAAACTCACTATTTGAAGTTGTCATAACTGCCTCATAAAACTAACACGACTTATTTCATTCTAACTATTTGTGTAGTATACCAAAGTAGTTAGTAGATTAAGACGATCGCATTTGAAGCGCTCGCCACAACCTACTTACTCTACCCGGATTATTCTATAGCAATTATGACATCCGACGATTTAATCACAGCGATCGCTTGTTTTTCCTCTTGAAGTTGGAGTTCTTCTACGGCTCCTTTAGTAATAATTTACGTAATACCAGATTTTTTGGTGAAAATTATAAATTAGTTTAACTATTTTTCAGACTATTATCTGACACCTGCAAGATGATTTTACGCTTATAGTGTAGCAGGCTTCCTTCTTGCTCAAACTGCTGTAAAAGACGTGGGGTTTAAGTTATCCCTAATTTCTTCTGACCAGAGGCGGAGCTTTCCTTGCTCCGCTCCTGAATTCTAACTTGGTGAATTCTTCTTCAAAATGCAAAATTATTTAAAAACGGAATGTAGTACGAACAACTCCTGTATAAATAGTGTCATTGTTGCTGTTATATTCTGGGTTAAATATCACAATTAACCCTGGTGTAATTGAGATATTGTTATTCACCTGATAGCGATATAGTCCTTCTAAATGAAAAGATGTATCGCTATCTTCACGACGATTACTTGTAGAAGTAAGAACAGCAGGGCCAAAGTCATTACTCGTTACCTTGGGTGGTTGACCAAAGATTAAACCTGCCAAGTTACCCTTTTTACCTAAATCCAGGAAAGCTAAAGTGACCGCCCAGTTCCAAATGTCTGCTTTATCGCCTCTATTGACATTTGCGCCAGAATTAACCTCGGCGATCGCTTGAGTATACCCAACCCAACCAGAAACTACAAATTTGGGGTTAAAACGATAACTAGTTTCTACTCCATAATGATTGGCTGAAGTGGCAATACCAGCACCAAATGGGGTATTTGCAAAAGCACTACCATAAGCCCCCGAAACCGTAACATCATTATTACCACCACTAAAGTAAGAGTGTGCATAGCTCAAAGCCAGAGTAAAGTCTTTGTTAGGCTGGAATGCTAATTGAGCTAAAGCACCATAACTACCATCAAATAGCCCTCTACCAGGAGTCGGGTCATTACCTCTTCTAGCAAGATAACCCCCAGATAAAGTAATTGTGTCGCTCAATTGAAAAATGGCACTCACTCCTGAACCTGTATTACTAGCAGAACCAGTGTTACTAGCGCACTTTATTACTAAATGTATTTATTAGAAAGTTTCAGAAAAATTATTTCTAAATATCCTAAAAATTACAATCAACTTTTCCTCATTTAGAGATAGTTATAAATATTAGCAAGTGCTTGATTTTCATTTATAAATTTCAGCAATTTGTCACTAATATAAATACTAAGTGAATTGAATGCAGAGCAAATTTATGGGTAAAGAGAACACATATATATTCTCTGTACTCTACCAAATATTTTTTGGAATCAGGAGTAAACTATCACTGAGCTAGTACTACTGGTTAATCTGTTATATTATCAGCCTCGCTTGATATTGTTAGCTAGTTTCTTTCTCTTCAACCAGATTCCTGTCAAACTTATAATTGCTATTCCGTCAATGCTTGATGATTCAGGTACAGGAACCACACTTACTTTATCTAAGTAGATAAGTGCCTAAAGTTATACTAGGATTTATAAAAAGGCTGGTAATTTTATAAACAAAGAGCCTGGGCTTTTTAGCTAATTTCATAAGATTTGATGACAAAATTTAACTCAATTTGGTAGTGATTAAGATGCTAGTGTTGATATGAAGGCTAAAAGCTTCAATAGGATAAGTATCATCGCATAATTACTGCATAGGCAGATTTGGGAATTTTTAAAGATACTAGCGAATAAACCACCCAACCGACGCAAATATCTGTCAGGTAGTAGATATCAATTATTATTGGTATTAAAAAAACACCTTATGTATTAT
This sequence comes from Dendronalium phyllosphericum CENA369, assembly GCF_016056275.1. Taxonomy (GTDB): domain Bacteria; phylum Cyanobacteriota; class Cyanobacteriia; order Cyanobacteriales; family Nostocaceae; genus Dendronalium; species Dendronalium phyllosphericum. Next base: position 61,970 of record NZ_JAECZA010000233.1, read on the forward strand.
TACCAGATTTTTAGATTATTACCAAATTTATTGGTAATAAAACTCTGACAAAGTTGGGTTAGTATCGGCATGGTTCTTGGTAGCAGTCAGTCTTAAGTAGTAATTTGCGATTTTTTTACCCCCCCTTCGGGCAGGGCTGTTTCATTCCCTAAAAGACCTTTATTTACAAGCGTATCAGCTAAAAAAATCAGGTCGTTGAATAATCTAATTGGGTCGAAAACCAAGCGATCGCGTGCTTTAAGAATCTTGGACTACTTTGAGAAGATTTCTGATAAATTCGACCAAACTCCTAAGCTTGCTTATATCATCATCGCATCAGCGCTAGGGTTAGAGAGTCGTCTGCCTGAACTGCAATGGCGACTAAGCTACCCCAAGCTTGCAAAATGGTATGATGAATTTTCTGGGCGACCGTCCCTGCAAGTGACGAAACCAGAATATTAAAGATAATGTTGACGGTTCT
>NZ_JAECZA010000234.1 GCF_016056275.1 Dendronalium phyllosphericum CENA369
CACTTAAGGTATTCAATGTTAAAAACCTTTGTATATGCCGTCTACGACTGTTTTGTTGTATTGGTAGAGGTAAGGTTGCTGCCAGTCTTTCTATCTTCACCTGTTTCTGATTTTGTAACAACCACACCAACATTTTCAGAGTGATTAACTGTGCTTTATTTAGGTATTTTTCTAAAAAGTTTTGGTAGAATGATGCCAGCATTATGACGACGGTCTTAATTAAATTACGAGACCGTTCTTTTTTACCATTAAACTGTACCATACAGGTAGCTGCTTAATAACTGTACAGTTCATTCTCAATAAGTACCCACATTTGTTAAGGGGTCTGTGCCTCTCAAACCTTTATCTGGCTAGGTTTAGAGGCGTTTGTCGCCCCTTGAAATTAATGGCATTCAAGCCACACCCAGCGGCGGACAAGTGACGGTGGTTTTAGAAAGTAGCGATCGCTACGCCTTTATTGTCGTCCAAGATACAGGAATTGGTATTGCCCCAGAGGAGCGCAGTCGCATCTTTAACCGCTTCTACCGCATCAATCAAAACCGTTCTCGTGCTTCTGGAGGATCTGGATTAGGATTAGCACTGGCAAGTGCGATCGCTAGTTCTCATAAAGGTAGTATTCAAGTGCAGAGTCAGCTAAATAAAGGCAGTATCTTTACAGTCAAACTTCCTTTACAACACTAAGCAAAAGAGGGTTTGAAAGAGTTTTTGAGAAAGTCTTGTTATTAACAATACCTTTGCCAATTTTTGAAAATGCCCGCAGAGTGATGGTTTCGGGGTATGGGTTTAAACCCTAGTTCAAAAGCTTGAAACCTTTACTGTCTGAGGAAATTAGCTTTTTTCTCTAGCTCTAATCCTCTAATTTTGGCGAAGGTATCGATTAATTTAATTTATAAATTGGAACAATAAAAATATTTGCTTCTATTACTCAATGTTTTTAAAATACTTGTGTAAAGTCAGACCGCCAAAAATTCGAGTTTCGCTTTCTAGTATCAATCTAAAAAAGTTTGTCGCAAAGGAAGCATCATGAACATTCTAGAATTTTCTTTACTGGTATGGCTTGGATCTTTGAGCGCCGGATTTTTGGGAGCGTTAACGGGGTTGGGTGGTGGGGTAGTAATTGTTCCCCTCTTAACTGTAGTTTTTGGAGTTGATATTCACTATGCTATTGGTGCTTCTTTAGTATCTGTGATTGCTACTTCCAGTGGCGCAGCATCTGCCTACGTTAAGGAAGGATACACAAATCTGCGATTGGGAATGTTCCTCGAAGTAGCTACAACATTTGGTGCAATATTCGGAGCAATTGTTGCAGCAAAAATTTCAACTCAGATACTTGCTATTGTGTTTGGAATTATTTTGCTCTACTCAGCATATTTATCCCGTCAAAGCAGGAATGAACATCTCAATAATTTATCATCTAACCCTCTAGCAATTCGATTGAAGCTGACTGGTACATATCCAACACCAGAGGGAGAGCAGTCTTACAACGTGCGTAGTGTAACCTTTGGATTTGGATTAATGTTTGTAGCTGGTGTAATTTCTGGGTTGCTGGGTATTGGGTCTGGAGCGTTCAAGGTCTTAGCAATGGATCGAGTTATGCGTATCCCATTCAAGGTTTCTACAACCACCAGCAATTTCATGATTGGGGTAACCGCAGCGGCTAGTGCTGGGATCTACCTGAGTCGAGGTTACATCGATCCCGGATTAACTATGCCTGTAATGTTAGGGGTACTCTTAGGTGCTGTTTTAGGAGCGCGGATACTGATGAGAGCTAGAGTACCGCTTCTACGGAATATTTTTAGTGTGGTAATTTTGATGCTAGCGCTAGAAATGATTTACAAAGGTTTAACAGGGAAGCTTTAACATGTCTCTAAAAAGGCGTACTAAGTTTGAGCAACGCTTTGAGCAATTTATTGGCAATCTGTTAAGAGTTGGGGTTATCCTTGCCACCACCTTGGTGCTAATAGGTGGAATTTTATACTTAATTCGCCACGGAACTGAGGTTCCTAACTACCAGTTTTTTCGAGGAGTATCGCCGGAGTTTCGCACTCCAGATGGGGTAAAAACATCAATATTATTAGGTCGTAACCGAGGCATTATTCAACTAGGACTACTGCTACTGATTGCTACTCCTGTTATCCGAGTAATTTTTTCTCTATTTGCCTTTATTAAACTACGAGATTTTACTTATATAATTGTGACTTTAATTGTACTCTTGGGGCTGATATACAGCCTAATTTGAGGAAATTATTAGCTCTGTTTTATAAATTCTGGAAGAGATTAATCTGGGATGCTGACAGCATAAGACTTTTATTAATCCCAGAGTGACATAAGAAGGATAAGTCGGCAGAAATCGAATTCAAGCGATCGCTAAAATACTAGATATGGAGGTTAGCGGACTCGAACCGCTGACATCCTGCTTGCAAAGCAGGCGCTCTACCAACTGAGCTAAACCCCCGTAAAATGAAAAAGGCGGGTAAATTTTACTGCCGTTGTTATTGTAACCGAAGATTGTGCCGTTACTAAAGGAATGAAGCAAAAAAATATCCAAGTAGTTGCAGCACTTTATAAATTTGTGCGGCTGCCAGACTTTGCCGAAAAACAAGAACCCCTTTTGTCTTACTGCTTATCGCAAGATGTCAAAGGAACTATTCTGCTAGCGGCAGAAGGTATTAACGGTACAATTGCGGGTTCGCGTCAGGCGATTGACTCAGTTTTGGGCTTTCTGCGTTCTGACCCCCGGTTAGCAGACTTAGAACACAAAGAGTCGCATACAAACACTCCACCATTCGAGCGGATGAAGGTGCGGTTGAAGCGAGAAATTGTCACTCTGGGTTTACCTGAAATCGATCCGAATGAGCAGGTTGGTACTTATGTCAATCCCCAAGAATGGAATGATTTGATTTCTGACCCAGAAGTAACTGTGGTTGATACTCGCAATGATTATGAAGTGAATATCGGTACTTTCAAAGGAGCGCAAAATCCTCAAACTGAATCATTTCGAGAATTTCCTGAATATGTTCGCCACCAGCTTGACCCCAACGAACATAAAAAAGTAGCTCTGTTTTGTACTGGCGGGATTCGCTGTGAAAAGGCTTCATCTTTCATGCTTGCCCAAGGCTTTGCAGAAGTTTATCACCTCAAAGGTGGCATTCTTAAATATTTAGAAGAAGTTCCAAATGAAGAGAGTTTATGGCAAGGCGAATGTTTTGTCTTTGATGAGCGAGTAGCCGTCCGTCATGGTTTGGAGTCAGGGAGTCATGAATTGTGTTTCTGTTGTGGATATCCGATTTCTCAAACAGATAAAACATCTCCCAAGTATGAGGAAGGCATTTCTTGTGCCTACTGCTTTGATAGCCTCACCGCAGAAAAAAGAATGCGTCAGCAAGAAAAATGGCGACAGTACCAATTAAAAATGAAAAATGAAAAATAGCCAGTCTTTGCCATTTTTAATCAGAGAGAATATTAATTTAATTCTTCAGCGCCAGAGTCAAACCATCGGCAATTGGCAATAAGCTGAGACTGATTCGCTTATCTTGATGCAATTTGTGATTAAAGGCGCGAATCTTTTTGGTTCTATTGTCTTGCACTTGAGGATCTGCAACCCTTCCCGACCAGAGAACATTATCGATCGCAATCATTCCTCCCGCACGAATTAGTTGCAGCGATCGCTCATAATAATTATCGTAGTTGCTTTTGTCGGCATCAATGAAAGCAAAATCAAAGCTTTCTGCTTCGCCTGCTGCTAGCAATCGATCCAAAGTCTCTAAGGCTGGGGCGATATGCAAGTCGATTTTATTTGCCACTCCTGCTTGCTGCCAATAACGACGAGCGATCGCGCTAAACTCTTCACTAACATCACAGGCTACTACTTTGCCGTCAGTCGGTAATGCCAATGCCACTACCAAGGAACTATAACCTGTAAATACTCCTATATCTAAAGTTTTCTTTGCCCTCAGTAACTCTACCAGCCACGCCATTAGCTGTCCCTGTTCTGGCGCAATCTGCATTCTAGCCATTGGATGCTGGGCTGTTTCCTGCCTGAGTTGCGTTAATATTTCTGGCTCTCGTAAAGAAATAGACAGTAAATAGTTATACAGATTGGGTTCGAGTCCCAGTGTGTGAGTTGTCATTGGTCAGTTGTCAATTGTCAGTTGTCATTGTCCCCCTTCGGGTGACGCTCGTACCTCGCTAACGCTGCGCTAACGGCAGTTCGCAACCCACGGAAACCCTTACGGGTGACGCTCGTGCCTCGCTAACGCTGCGCTAACGGCAGTTCCTCCACTTGGGGAAACCCCAAGACTGGACTGCCTCACCGCGTCCCTGCGTCCCCGCGTCCCTCCATCCTCTCCTCTGGTTCAGAACTGCGAATTTCCTCAATTTGACCAACTTCAAAAATGAGGGTGAATGTTTGGCCCATCTGTCCTTTTATGAATTCTTCTAATAACTGTACTTGTCGAGGCGTGACAGGTTGCTTTGCCCGAACGCTGAGACGAACAACTGGAGGATTCGCCAACCAGTTGGTACTACTGTTAAGCAGTTGCAATCGTTGAAAAGTAACAGTTCTGTTCAATAATGCTTTTTGCAAGCTGCTTTCTAGTTGTGCTTGGCGGATTAGTCTAAAAAAACTAACACCTAAGGGAATTAATAGGATAGCTGTTAAAACCGCAGTCAAAATCAGTGGTTTGCGTGCCTGAGCGAAAGAAGTATAACCTGCTACCAAAAATATCAGCATACAGGAAAGGGAAATACCTAGTAAGTTAGTCATGTAGAGTAGGGTTGCTCCTAAACTGAGTTCCCAGTTTCCCTTTGCTAAACCTAATCCAATGACGCACACAGGAGGCATGAGAGCAACAGCAATTGCTGTTCCGGCTACACTACCAGAAATTTTCGGCTCAACTTTCGCCCAACCACTAATACCACCAGCTACCACTGCAATTCCTAAATCTAATAGTGTTGGTCTAGAACGGGCTAGTACTTCACTACCATAACTAGGTATCCCTAAAAATAAACCGAGACAGTAGGCAATAACCACAGCCATCACTGTACCTACGGCAACAGCAATTACTCCTTTGCGGAATAAAATAATATCGGCTTGCAAAGCGCCAAAAGCTAAACCCCGAATTGGTAACATCAAAGGTGCAATAATCATAGCTCCGATGATGACGGCGCTACTGTTCGACAATAAACCAAAGCTAGCGATCGCACAGGAGCCAATAATCAAAGTAATGTAAGATGAGTCTAAGTTTGACTCTGCCAGCAAGTCTGTATGTAGCTGTTGGATTTGCTCTGGCTGCGAACCTCTGCGTCGGAAATTTTTAAAGCGGTCTCGAATGCTCCTGCCCAAGACCTTCCTCCTAGAATACTGGGTTAAATCAGGTGTGACAGTCATCCTGTCAACTTAAAGAATTACACTGTACTGGTGTCATCTGAAAATAATTAGATAAACACAAGTGTAAAATTCTACTATAAATCTTTCTATGGTAATGGAATCGGCTATTAGTGAAGAAGTTATTGCAGGCAATCTCAAGCAATTTCTTTTAGTACTTTCGGTATCTTTAGGTGTAGCCACGCTACCGCAGATATTTAGCTGGTTTCGTCAGATACCTTACACATTACTACTAGTAATTGTAGGGTTAGGGTTAGCATTTGTTGATGTCCGTCTGGTGACTCTTTCCCCCGAATTAATTTTGTTTATTTTTTTACCTCCACTCTTGTTTGAAGCCGCGTGGAATTTGAAATGGCTGGACTTGAAGCGGGATTTAGTACCAATTTGCCTCTATGCGGTGTTCGGAGTAATTATTTCTATTGTGGGGGTGGCAATAGGTTTGAATCAATTCGCTGGACTATCGTTAACTACAGCTTTACTTATCGGGGCCAGTTTGTCTGCTACCGATCCGGTTTCTGTTACAGCTTTGTTTCGGGAATTGGGGGTAGGAAAGCGCCTTGTCACCTTAATGGAAGGCGAAAGCTTATTCAATGATGGTATGGCAGTGGTGGCCTTTGGGTTTTTGGTGGCGCTACCTTTGGGAACTGCTCAATTGGGGCTGCAACCAATTTTGATCCAGTTTTTTACAGTTGTTGGTATCGGGGTAGCAGTAGGAGGTTTAATTGGCTTTGCGATTTCCTATCTTACCCAGCGCTTCGATTTGCCTATGGTAGAACAATCTTTAACTTTGGTATCCGCTTACGGTACTTACTTGATTACTGAAGACTTGGGCGGTTCTGGGGTAATGGGGGTTGTCACTACAGGCTTAATTTTAGGCAACTTTGGCTCTCGTATCGGTATGAATCCCCGAACTCGGATTATCGTATCTGAATTTTGGGAATTTTTAGCGTTTTTTGTCAATTCAATTGTTTTTTTGCTGATTGGCGACCAAATACACTTTGTTGTTTTAGGAGAAAACCTGCCATTTATTTCGATCGCAGTAGGAGCAATGATTTTGATGCGGGCAGTCGCTATTTATCTCCTCAGCAATTTGAGTACTGCCATCACCAAATCAGCGATCGCCTTACCAGAGCAAACTATACTCTGGTGGGGAGGATTACGCGGTTCTGTTTCCATTGCCCTAGCATTGAGCGTACCAACAGTACTGCCAGAGCGAGAAAAAATCATCGCTACAGTGTTTGGAGTCGTTTTATTTACCCTACTAGTTCAAGGATTGTCAATTAAACCCCTGTTGCAAAAACTCAAGCTTTTGGGCGATGCACCTATACGCGAACAGTATTTGGAGTTTGTTGCCCGTCACGTGGCCCTAGAACGTGTTTTGCAACACCTGCAAACAGATAAACATCCAGGCAGGGATCGAGAGTTTTACCGTTACCAAGAGAAACTCATCATAGGTGAAATTGAGAATCTACAAGGTTCAATTGACAAGTTGCAAAGTGAATATCCCAATCTTCAAACCTTTACAAATGAACAGTTGCGAGGAGAACTGCTAGCAATTGAAGCGGATACTTATGCAGAATTTGTCAGGTCTGGTAAGTTAAATAAAGAACTTTCGCCCTTACTCCAAGACGTTTTGCAGCACGAAAATGATAAATATTGAAGATGGGCGCTTTTGAGAATTCGTCGCGGGTCTTTTTACCTCAAGCTTTTGTTCTAACTTCTAAATTTCTTTTACCTCTTAAGGCTGAGTATATTTCAATTTTCTTTCCATCTACAGAGTGATAAACTCCAGCAACTTACATAGTTAACTTGAATCAGATGAACAGGAGAAATCCTCCATCTAAGAGAGTTGTGTACTTGTTTTCGTGGTCAGATTAAGAGCGTGTGTCAGGTGTGAGGAGAAATAAAGTCGGTCACGTGCAGTTGTCAGCAATTAGTACGTTTGGCTTACATCAAGGCTAAAAACACCTCAACTTGCTAGTTGTAAGTAGGTGTCAAAGTAACAAGTAAACCTTGGTTTGAATTATCGATCCAAGGTTTATTTTTGGAAATCGTCAAAGTAAAAAAATATTTATTGTGATTTCCCCATCTTAAATTCTTAGTCAACGATTGGAAGAATTTTATGCCAGAAGAGCAAACATTACAGCCACCACAGCAACAGCAACCACCAGGTACTGAATCAGAAATGACACCAAAACCACAAGCAGATGACGATCGCTATCGAGGTAGTGGTAAGTTACAAGATAAAGTGGCATTAATTACAGGTGGAGATAGTGGTATTGGTCGTGCTGTAGCGATCGCATTTGCCAAAGAAGGTGCAGATGTGGCCATTGTTTACCTCAACGAACACGATGATGCTAAAGAAACCAAGCATTTGGTAGAAAAACAAGGACGGCGGGCGGTAGCAATCGCAGGCGATATTACCGATGAAAATTTCTGTCAGCAAGCTGTACAACAAACCGTAGATGAATTTGGCAAACTAGATATTTTAATTAATAATGCTGCCGAACAACATCCCCAAAAAAGTATTGAAGATATTACTAAAGAACAATTAGAGCGGACTTTTAGCACGAATATTTTCTCGATGTTTTACCTGACAAAAGCCGCTCTCAATCACTTGCAACCAGGCAGTGCGATCGTTAATACCACATCCGTGACAGCTTATCAAGGTAATCCACAACTACTTGATTACTCTTCTACCAAAGGTGCGATCGTTGCCTTTACCCGTTCTTTATCGCTAAATTTGATAGATAAGCAAATTCGGGTTAATGCTGTAGCACCAGGTCCGATTTGGACACCTTTAATTCCCTCGACTTTTCCAGAAGAGAAAGTTGAAAATTTTGGCAAACAAGTGCCGATGCAACGCGCAGGACAACCTGAAGAAGTTGCACCCAGCTATGTATTTTTAGCTTCTGATGATGCTTCTTATATATCTGGTCAAGTGTTACATCCCAACGGGGGAAATGTAGTCAACGGTTAAATAAAAAGGTTAAGAGTTAAAAATTAAGAGTTATGAGAGTTATTTAATTATTCATTCTCGCCCTAAATTTTAACTCTTAAGTCTATTTGCTTGTCTTCCATGAGATGGATGCACTAATGTTGAAAAATTGCTAATTTAACAAAGCATAGACAATTATTAAAAAGAACTACAGACCTATGGCATCTGCAAAACCATTGCATGGCACAGAACTAGTAGATTGTGCTAGAGCAAATGCGAAGCAGGGAATTGAAACTGCTGCTTATCAATGTGGTTATGGCGACGATCTCAATACTTTTGCAAGAGAACTACGCCAAGCTTGTGAAGAAATGAATTTACAAGTTAAGGAACTCAGCGAACTGATTACCGACCAAGACCTGATATTGCAATTGGGTACGGGCGAAGTCGTAGCTCCAGATACGGCTTCAGAACTATAAAAGTTAAGAGTGAGGAGTGAGAAATGTTGAAGAAAAAATATTTAACTCACAACTCACAATCCATATGGCAAAGTGCTGAGTGCTGAGTGCTGAGTGCTGAGTCAAAACACAGTTTTTGTAAAGCTTTGGGCAATCGCAACTGTCCTAACCGATGTGACTACAGCTATAACTCATAAATTGTCAGAAAAAGGAAGTCAGAATAGTTTAAGAATCAGGCGAATATTTGATACATGAATATCTTACTTGATACTAGAGTCCCGATCAATTCTGACTTCTGACTCTTGGGTGCTGAATTCTTACTATAAATTTAAAATTACCCGCGCTAAGTTAAAGTAAATTAAAACGCCCAGCACATCAACTGCTGTAGTAATAAATGGGGCCGACATCAACGCCGGATCTAAACGCAAAAAGCGAAATAAAAACGGCAGTGCGGAACCAGAGAGCGAAGCTAAAACAGAAATAGCTACCAAACTGCTACCTACAGCGATCGCAACTTCTAATCGCCCTTGGAGAAAGAAAGCCCATACGGTAGCGATAGTACCTAACATTAATCCCAATAACGCCCCGGCGATCGCTTCTCGGCCAATTACCTGCAATGTACCCAGCGATCGGATTTCGTCGGTATTCATCCCGCGAATTACTACTGTAGAAGACTGAGCGCCAACATTACCACCTGTACCTGTCAGTAAAGGAATAAACGCTGTTAGCGTTACCACTTTTGTCAAGATATCTTCTTGGGACTTAATAATTGTTCCTGTTACAGTGTTGGTAATCAATAAGACCAACAACCAGATAACCCGCTTACGGGCAACTTTCAATAAATTAGTTTGAAAATAGTTGTCGCCATCGGTTTGCACGCCACCACCCAAGGCGTAGATGTCTTCAGTAGTTTCCTGCTGAAGAATATCAATCACATCATCAACCGTGACAATCCCCACTAAACGCTGTTCTCTATCTACCACAGGCACAGCCAAAAAGTCATATCTTTGAATCAATCTGGCGACTTCTTCTTGGTCTGTATCTGTATGGACAAACACTACATCGCGGGTCATGATTTCGCCAATTGCTTCATCTGGCTGGGCTGTGACTAAATCACGCAGTGACAACATACCAGTTAACTGCCTCGCGCCATCAGTAACGTAAAGGTAATAAATCATCTCACTAGCATTAGCTAGGCTGCGAATTCGCTCTAGGGCAACAGCAACCGTAAAGTTTTCTTTTAGAGAAATTAACTCTGGTGTCATGATTCGCCCAGCTGTGTCAGCTTCATAACCTAAAAGTTGGGCTGTTGCTTCGCGTTCTCCAGAACTAAGTTGCTCTAGCAAGCGATTGACAACTTTTGCAGGTAGTTCATCAAATAACCTAGCGCGGTCATCTGGAGACATTTTATCGACAATCTCGCGCACATCCTGACTTTTCAGCTCCTCAATTAAACGTTGTTGAACGCTGTAGTCTAGATATTCATAAACCTCGATCGCTTCATCCTTAGAAAGCAAACGAAAAGCTAAAGCGTGCATTGCTTCTGGCAAACCTTCAATCGCCTCGGCAATATCCGCATACTGAACGGGCACGAGAATCGCTTTTGCTCCCGGCAAGTCACCTGCCTCTAACAACATTTGCAGTTGAGTTCTCACTAAATCTCGCAATTCCCTGCGTGAAACATTCTGGAGGCTAGAGTTTAAATTATTTGTCTCAGTCAAAGTCCACTTTCCTTAGCCAGTTTTAACAAGGTTGCTGCCCTTAGTCTAGGGGAAAGTGGTAATGTGAAACGTTTAACTTGTAATGTTTCCTACTTTCAGTCGAGCTTTTTATTTGCAAAAATTTACATTTTTGTACGTATTTCTTTTAATACAAACATAAATTTTAGAGAAATAGCGACACATATTTATCTAATTTCTGCAACAATGCTGTGTAATTCCACAGAGAAAAAGTTTGATTTTTTTAAATCTTTAAATAACAAATATCTTCTTTATCTAATTTTTATCTACTTAGTATCTTCATGATTGAGACGGCAAGGGATTATCCCGTATTTTGGGAAATTTCATGCCAGCTTGGTCAAAAATTTGAGCTAGCTTTAAAAAGCTAGAGATTAATGTAAATATTTAAACAACATTCTCAAAAAGAATAGACATAGTAACGAGATATGTTGTCAAATGTGTAATCGATTAATTCAGAGAAAGTACTTAAGTAGTTAAATGTCAAAACATTACGCTAAATATGCAAGTACGTGCTTGCTTTTGCTGAATACTGTTTTACTTGAAGCTGCGTATACTTTCATCTCAAGCTAATCGTAGGAATATCCAACAACCAAGATAGATGTTTTCCTCTCTATCTGACTAGTAAGCAGATAGTAACAGCATCAATCAATTAACAGGTTAATAGAATCTGCAACTTAAATAATATATTTACGTTTTTACTTTCACGTATATTTTTACCAAATTTTCAAGACAAAACTAATCCTGAAACAAGTATTAGGGCATTAGTTGCAACATTGTTTTGAGGTATTGATCTCAATGAATGATTACTCAAAAGCTCAAAGTTCATCGGTTCTTGACAAACCGCTAAATTCTGCAATTGCTACTAAATCTCCTTTAGAAGCGATCGAACAAGAACAACCAAAAACTTTCGCTCGCTCTAGTGATGCTAATTCTGTGAGTTTATCTGCATTAGCAGCTAACAATACCGGAAATGGACTCGATGCAGAGTATTACGACAATCAAAACTTCACAAACTTGAAGTTAACGCGTGTAGATCCGACAGTCAACTTTAATTGGGGTAAGGGTTCTCCTGCTGCGTCTATAGGTGCTGATACCTTCTCAGTACGTTGGACGGGTCAAGTAGAAGCCAAATATAGCGAGACTTATAACTTCTTCACCACGACTGATGATGGCGTGCGACTGTGGGTAGACGGGAAGCAAATCATCAATAGCTTTGTGAATCAAACTGCCGCAGAAGTTAGCGGGGCGATCGCATTGGTTGCTGGTCAGAAGTACGACATTAAAATGGAGTACTTTGAACATTACGTTGATGCTGTTGCCAAACTCTCTTGGTCTAGTCCCTCTCAGACAAAACAAATCATTCCTCAGTCTCAACTGTATAGCAATACCGATATCACTCCTCCTACTGCTACGGCAAATGCCGCCAATCTAACTACAGGTGGTGGAGATAGCTATACTTTCACTGTGAACTACAGCGATAATACAGCCGTTAATGTTGCCAGCTTGGATAATAACGATGTCATTGTGACTGGGCCGAATGGCTTTACTCAATCGGCAGCTTTGGTTAGTGTAGACAATAATAGCAATGGTAGTCAGCGCATCGCTACCTATAAAATTAATCCTCTAGAAGGAACGACTTGGAATATCTCCAACAATGGCACTTATACAATAGCGTTGCAAACTAACCAAGTCAGCGACACTAAAGGCAATTTTGCTAGTGCTGGCAGTATAGGCAGTTTCCAGGTCAATATCGCTGGTACTGGTACGGGACTCAACGCAGAGTATTACGACAATCAAAACTTCACAAACTTGAAGTTAACGCGTGTAGATCCGACAGTCAACTTTAATTGGGGTAAGGGTTCTCCTGCTGCGTCTATAGGTGCTGATACCTTCTCAGTACGTTGGACGGGTCAAGTAGAAGCCAAATATAGCGAGACTTATAACTTCTTCACCACGACTGATGATGGCGTGCGACTGTGGGTAGACGGGAAGCAAATCATCAATAGCTTTGTGAATCAAACTGCCGCAGAAGTTAGCGGGGCGATCGCATTGGTTGCTGGTCAGAAGTACGACATTAAAATGGAGTACTTTGAACATTACGTTGATGCTGTTGCCAAACTCTCTTGGTCTAGTCCCTCTCAGACAAAACAAATCATTCCCAAGTCTCAACTGTATTTACCAACAGAACCCACTATCAGCCTGGGATCTTCAGTCACGACTGTGAGCGAATCCGCTGGTAATGCAGTTATCAATGTGGTGCGAACTGGCGATTTAAGTGGCACTGCTTCAATTAGATACGCAACTACTGCTGTGACTGCCGAACAAGGCAAAGATTACGGGACGGCAAACAGCGGCAGTGAAGTTATAGGTAGACTCAACTTCGCGGCGGGAGAAGCCAGCAAACAGATATTGATTCCTATCATTAACGATTCGTTAAAAGAGCAAAATGAAACTTTTTCTGTTGCCATTGATGAGCCAGATGGAGCAACTTTAGGAGTTCAGAGAACTCTGACAATTACAATTCAAGATGACGATAATACAAACCTCAGCTTTACTGAGCCAGAAGTCAATGAGAATGTCGGTACTGCTAAAGTGACCGTTTCGCGCAATAATAGTTCGGCAGTTGCGAGTGTAGACTACACGACCGTGGATGGTACTGCTAAAGCTGGTTCTGATTACACTGCTGTATCTGGAACCTTGAACTTTGCTGTCGGAGAAACCAGTAAGACAATTTCTATCTTAATTAAAGATGACACGATCGCAGAACCAAACGAAAAGTTTTCTTTGAAATTCAAGAATGCAGTTGGAGTAGGATTAGAGCAAGACACGGCTGTAATTTCCATTATCGACAATGACCCAGGTAGCTTTACCAAACAAACTGTAGTTGACGGATTGAATGAACCCACAGCGTTTGACTGGACACCTGATAATAGCCGGATGTTCGTTGCTCAAAAAGATGGGGTAGTCAGGCTGATAGAGAATGGCACTTTACTATCAAAACCATTTATTGATATTTCTGCACAAGTAAATGATATACGCGATCGCGGTTTGTTAGGCATTGCCGTGCATCCCGATTTTGGCAAAGCTACTAACCCGAAAAACTACGTCTACCTGCTGTTCACCTACGATCCCGCAGAAACCGATCCCAGCAATTCCAAAAACAATCCCAATGCGACGTTAGACAATCGCGATCAGTCTGGTAACCGTGCTGCACGCCTAATTCGGGTAGAAGCTGACCCCAGTACCAACTACACAACTGCTAAGGCTGGCAGCGAAGTTGTTTTGCTAGGTAAAAACGACCTTTGGCAGTACATCAGTCACCCTGACAAGGATAGCACAGATGTTACACAGAACTATGCACCATCAGGGATTCTCAACAAAACTACTGGCAAGCTGTTTACCAGTATGCAGGATTATCTAAATAATCTTAACAACGCCACAAACGTTGAAGATTTTATTGCTACCGATAGTCAATCCCATTCGATTGGTACTATACGTTTCGGTACTGATGGTTCTCTGTTTGTTGGCGTTGGCGATGGAACTTCCTATAACCAAGTAGATCCTCGTGCAATTCGCGTTCAGGATGTCAATAATTTATCTGGTAAAATCCTGCGAATTGACCCAATCACAGGTGAAGGCTTATCCAATAATCCCTTCTACAACTCTAGTAACCCCAATAGCAATGCTTCTAAAGTTTGGAACTACGGTCTACGTAACCCCTTCCGCTTTACCATCGATAAAGATACCAACACTCCTTATATTGGTGATGTGGGCTGGCAAACTTGGGAAGAGGTCAATATTGGCGTAAAAGGAGCTAACTTTGGCTGGCCGGGTTATGAAGGTGGTCTGGATGCCAACGGTAATACTGTCAGCCTCAAACAAGGAAGTTATGCTTCCTACACCGCTATTGCTTCAAAACTACAAGCTTTGTATGATAGCGGCACTGCCATAGCGCCAACTTACACTTACAAACATTATCGCGATTCTACTGGCAACAGTTCCGATGCGATCGTTGTAGGCGATTTTTACACAGGCAACACTTTTCCTTCAATCTATCAAGGTACATTGTTTATTGCTGATGCCAGTAAAGGAACTATCGATAATTTGACACTTGATAGTGAAGGCAAAGTCGTCTCAGTGAGACGATTTGCGACTAATGCCGGAGCGCCCGTGCAACTCACTACTGGAGAGGATGGCAATCTATACTATGCAGACTTGTATGGAGGGAAAATTATGAGATTTACACCTGCTTAGAGATAAAGAGCAGGGGGAGCGGAGGGGCGGAGGAGAAAAAGGCAGTTGCAGAAATTACTCTTATCCCCCCATCCTCTTCTTGCCCCCTGTTTACGAAAGTTTGGTTAGAAAACCTAAAAGCTTTTTGGTTCGTGGTGTCAGCAGTGTGCGGCGATATGCATCTGCTGCCTTTTTAATTCCTTCTGCTTGAGTTGGGTAAGGATGAATGACGCTGCTTAACTTGCTCAAACCTATTTTATGTACAATTGCCGCTGTTACTTCCGAAAGCATCTCACCTGCATGACTGGCGACAATAGTCGCACCGAGAATTTCATCAGACCCCTTTTTATGGAGAATTTTGACAAATCCTGACTCTTCACCATCGGCGATCGCTCGGTCTACACTACTAAAAGGAATTTTAATTGTTGCTACATCAATTCCTTGCTTCTGCGCTTGGTGTTCGTACATCCCGACATGAGCAATTTCTGGGTCGGTATATGTTACCCACGGCATTACTAAACTACTGAGTTTAGAGCGACCCAAGCCAAAGGGAGAAAATAGGGTATTTTTAATTACAATCCGCGCCGCTGCATCGGCGGCATGGGTAAATTTCCAATTCATGCAGATGTCGCCAGCCGCATAAATTTTGGGATTTGTGGTTTGAAGATAATCATTGACCTTCACACCTTGGTGCTTGTCATACTCTACCCCCACTACTTCTAAATTTAGACCTTCCACATTCGGCGCACGTCCCGCACCGACTAAAATTTCGTCTACAGTCACAGAATCTCGATAACCTTTAGAGGAAAAATAAAGCCGCTTGCCATCAGTCACAGTTGCCACTTCTTCCAAATGGCAATTCAGTACTAAGCGAATTCCTTCTTTTATCAAGACCTTTTGGACGATTTCAGCAGCGTCAGCATCTTCTTTATTCAGGACGTGAGAACCGCTATGGAAAAGTACTACTTCACTACCCAAGCGCCGAAAAGCCTGAGCCAATTCACAACCAATGGGGCCGCCGCCAATTACCGCTAACCGTTCTGGTTGTTGAATCAAAGAAAAAACTGTCTCATTCGTCAGATAACCTGCTTGTTCGATTCCTAAAATGGCAGGTTGTGCAGCTCTTGCACCAGTGGCAATTACAGCTTTTTTAAACTTGAGGGTTTTGTCGCCAACTTCCACAGTATTTTTACTAGCGAAGCGACCGCTACCCAAGAAAACATCAACTCCCAGTGATGAGAAGCGTTCGGCTGAGTCATGAGGACTAATACCAGCCCTTACCTGCCGCATCCGTGCCATAACTGCGGGAAAATCAATATCAATATGTGCGGGAATATTTACTCCCAAGTCTTTGGCATTCCAGATTTCGCCAACCACGCGAGCAGACCGGATTATAGTTTTGGATGGTACGCAACCAACATTCAAGCAATCTCCACCCATGAGATGCTTTTCAATCAATGCCACTTTCAAACCTAAATCTAGACCTGCTGCACCTGCTGCCACCACTAACCCTGCTGTACCAGCGCCAATAACTACCAAGTCGTAAACATCAGCAGGTTGTGGATTTACCCAATTTGGTGGATGAACGTGAGAAACTAATGTTTGATTATATTCATCCACTGGGCGAACAATGACTCTTTCTAATTCTGAATTAGACATTTTAAGTATAAAGTATGAAAGTTTTGGTTACTTTATTATTTGTCCTGATGCGGAATGCTTATTTTAAAAGGATTACAGCTGCTGAACTGTTTTGTCAGTTACGCTTGGAGTTTAATTTTTAATTGTTTCGTCTTCTAAAGCTTTCCGAGCAATACGGGTTACATATACTGTAACGGCAATTGTGGCAATTAAACCTACGATCCTGATTGTCCATTGCATAGTGGAATTCGTGGGTTGAGCTTCAGTCCCAATTGCGGCAATATCGCTAGCCAAAGAACCTATATAAACGTACATGATGGTTCCAGGAATCATCCCAATAGAGCCGATAAAATAGTCTTTGAAAGAAACTCCAGTAATGCCAAAAGCGTAGTTCAATAAATTAAAAGGAAATATTGGGGATAGTCGGGTTAATAAAACAATTTTTAATCCTTCTCGGCCAACAGCGCGGTCAATAACAGCAAATTTTTGATTATCGGCTATTTTCTTTGCAATCCAACCTCTTGCTAGATAACGCCCCACGAAAAATGCACCTGTTGCACCTAGGGTTGCACCAATAAGTACATACACAGAACCCCAAAAAATGCCAAAGATAACACCAGCCCCTAAAGTCAAAATTGAGCCTGGTAAAAAAGCAATGGTAGCGATAATATAAAGTGCGATAAAAGCTATAGCTCCTACAGTACCCAGGCTATCAATCCACTGCAAAGCGTTGCGTAAAAGTGCTTGGGGATTGAAATAATTTGAATTATCAATCGATGCCTGTGCCCAAGCTATATGTGTATTTAACAAGGAGGCGATCGCTAGTTTGATGGAAATGCCAAAAACAGACATATGATATGTTTTTTTTAAATAAGAAAAGATTTTTATCTAAACAAAAAACAATTATTTGCTACTTATTTAAGTATTACTTGTAATTCAAGATATACTAATTAAATGAAAAATAGCTTAATTTTTTCTAAATTTACCCTGGCGATACCAGCTATGAATTTGTTCGGGTGAAACACCGAGAAAATAAGCAATAATGACTATTTGATTAATCAAGGTTGTTTTAAATACTCCCTTTTGTAACCATCTCCGAGCTGAAGTCACAACTGGTACGGGAAGAATTACAATTTTTCCGGTGCGTTTTAAACGACGCATTAGTTCAAAGTCTTCCATGATAGGCAATTCGGGAAAGCCACCAATTTGCTGAAATACTTCTTTTGTTAAAAAAATTGCTTGATCGCCGTATGGCATTTGCAAAAAACGCGATCGCCAATTTACTCCCCACTCCACCCAGCGCAAACTCAAAAGCGATGCATCAATTCGCAAAGCAAACGCACCTGCTACTATTGCTGGCTTTTGCAAGGCGGCGCGAATCAAAACGTCAAACTTTGGCGGTAAACGGGTATCTGCATGGAGAAATAGCAGAATGTCACCGCTAGCAGCTACAGCACCCGCATTCATTTGACTGGCGCGACCAGGAGACGATGAAATAACTGTTACACCTAATGACTGAGCTATTTCTACTGTGCCATCTTGGGAGCCGCCATCCACGACAATTATTTCTATATTTGTACTGTGTTGGGTTGTAGCAATAGCTTCTTTGATATTTCTTGCTTCATTGAGAGTCGGAATAATAATCGAAATCCTAGCAGCATCAATATTCTGACTCATGATATTTGAGAACTAGTGTGTTGATTCAACCACAATTACATTATTTTAAGCAGTTGGGCGATCGCTTCTTAAAATAGCATTGGTAATTATAGGATTTAGGCAGCGAACCGAAAAATCAAGGGGTGTGGAGGTGTAGTGAGTAAAACCCTGGCGTAAGTTCTATCCCTATTTGAAGAAATCCGTACATCCATCTCTATTCATATTTGCTAGTCTAGGTATAGTGCAGAGTGTACTAATAGTGGTGTAGCTGTAACACAGCTAGCGGGCGACAAATTATTAAAACTAACAATCAGAGATAGTAGTTATGACGGAATTTGAACCTAATAGCCTCCGTTCTTACAGCCAAGAAGATGTGCAGCAAATTCTTCAGCTAGCGATCGCCCGTCAAGCTGATGATAAAGACAAAGAGTTTTCTTACGAGCTATTGTTAGAAATTGCTACTGAGTTAGAAATATCGCCAGAGTCTTTAAACCTAGCAGAACGAGACTGGCGATCGCAACAAAGTGAAATCCAGCAACGGCGAGCATTTGATAGTTACCGACTCACAAGATTTAGAAAGCGTTTTGGTAATTTTGCAATTGTCAATGGTTGTTTGATACTAATAAATTTCATTGCTAGCGGCGGTCTTACTTGGTCGCTGTATATTTTGCTATTTTGGGGAATGGCAGTAGGGCTTGATATTTGGAATACGTTTCAAGGTAAAGGCGAAGAGTATGAAATAGCTTTCCAAAAATGGCATCGCAAACATCAATTTAAACGAACTATTAATACACTTCTAAATAAGTGGTTTAAAGCTTTGCAGGCTTAGAGGATGTGTAAAAGGGACTGGGGAACTCGGGGCCCCCACGACCGCAGGAAGTGGGGATTAGGGATTGGGAAAAGGAGAAAGGGGGAAAAACTTTGTTTGATTCCTTTTCCCCTTCCCTACGAGGGAATGGGGGTTTTAACAATCTTTTGTCAAGATATCATCCAATTACCAATTAGCTACGGCTTGGGCGATCGCATCTTTCGCAGCAGCCAAAGACTGTTGGCGCGCATCATCGCCAGAGTTGAGGTTTTCAGCGTAGATAAAGGTAACATCTGTCAGCCCGATAAAGGCGAAAACGGCGCGGAGATAAGGTTCTTGATAATCGTAGGCAGCCAAGGGCGTTCCAGGGGAAAAAGCACCTCCACGCGTTGTCACGACTAATACCTTTTTACTGCTATCAACTAAACCTTTATATGCATTATTCTCAAATGCAAAGGTACGACCTACACGTACAATTTGGTCAATGTAAGCTTTAAATGTGGAAGGTATATTAAAGTTATACATTGGCACGCCAAAGACGTAGCGCTCAGCTGCTAAAAACTCGTCAACTAAATTATCGGACAGCTTAATTGCTTCGGTTAGTTCGGGCGGGCGTGCTTCAGGTGGTGTAAAAGCAGCCGCAATCCATGATTCATCTACGTGGGGAACGGGATTGTGACCTAAATCTCGGTAAGTAACGGTATCCCCAGGATGAGCATCTTTCCAGGATGTGATGAACTCATAACAGAGCGATCGCGAAATAGAACGTTCGCCACGAGGACTAGTATCAATATGGAGGATATTTGCCATAAATTTTCCCACCAGAATGCCTATGAGGTATATAAAAAGCTGAAGTATGAAATTGCCCTTTCAGACTTCTTTAGTCATCGTATAGCTGTAATTAGATGGTTAGGACAGTGTTAATTGCTCAAAGCCACCAAGCAACTGGGTCTTTACTCAGCACTTTACTATACAAAAACTTGCCGAATAGACTTTAAACTAAATAAAGTTAATATGAAAAGTAGGCACTTAAAAGTAAGTATCTTACTAAAAAGTAACTATGAAAGCTGAAGCTGAAGATAATAGCAGACTGACTTGTGAGGTTGAAACCACCATAAAGGTGATTGGCGGACGTTGGAAGGTTTTAATTATTAGAGAATTAATGATAGGCGTAAAAAGATTTGGTGAATTGCAGCGAGCATTACCCGGAATTACGCAAAAAATGCTTACCCAGCAACTCAGGGAAATGGAGGAAGATGGTATTATACATCGAGAAATTTACGCTCAAATTCCTCCCAAAGTAGAATATTCGTTAACTCCCTTGGGAGCTAGTCTACAACCAATTCTTTATGCAATGCATGAATGGGCAATTGAGCATTATTTATCTCGATTTCAGAATAATACAGCAGTCAGAATGCATAATTCAGAATCTAACGAGTTGTAGATTTCAGACTTCTACTAATTGAAGACCACAAAATTGAAAATTGGATGGAAGCTTAAACCCTGTTATTTATAACATAAAAGTACAAAACTAATCCTGAATTCTCACTCCTAACTTTTGAATTTCTTGTCGATAAATAGTTTAATTTCAGTTTATTGGTTGCTTTGTAAATATTCAATTGCTGCCTCTAATTTGGAAGGGTAGCTTTCAGAAAATCTTTCAAACCAAAGTCCTTCAGGTGAGAATGGATCTAATTTGTCTAGCCATTCTTTGGCTTGATTTTTCAAAGCTTCTAGTTGTTTTGCTTTGATTTGTGCTTGGCGAATTCGCTCTTGTTCTAGTTCTTGCTGTTTTCTCAATTCCTCAGCTTCATCTTGTGCTGCAAAATCAGCTTGAACTTCCGCCAACAAGTTATCCACTAAAGATACTGACTTTGGCGGCGGTGGTACGAATTGTTTTACTACATTTATTTTTGGCTGTTGCTTTTCGGGTTTAGCCTCATCGTATTCAGCTTTGATTTGAGCTAACAACTTCTCAATAGCATCCATTGGTTTATATCTAGTTACGGTGGTGTGTAATTACTAATAATGAAGTTAGAAATTATGCCAAGGCTGATTTTGAATTTTCTTTGATTTTGCTTTTATTAGTGGTTCATCGCATTAATTTTTCTAGGTGAATTAACTTTTAATTTTCTCTTCTTTTTTCTCTTTCTTCCCGTACTTTGCGTACTTCGCGCTTCGTTCCTCAACCCTTCACAATTAATGCGATAGACCACTAGTCAGTAATGGCATTAAGCAGGACTTCCGATAAACTTAAATCTTCCATATCATCCATTGTAATTGTGTCGCAGATATCAAACTTAGCGCCAGCGCTTTGCAGTTCGTCATCTAAAACTTTAAGAAAGCGGGTAGCTTGCGGATCTGTACCAACTTGAATAAAGGAAATCGCTAATTCTTCATCTCGATCCATCCGGCGAGAAGCTTCAATTATTACCTTCATGACAGCTTTGCGATCGTCGGGTTCGCCATCTGTGACAACTAAAATTGTTTCACCATTGGGCTTTGTTTGACCTGTACTCTTGCGTTGAAAATAATCATCAGTTGCGTGTTTTAACACCGCTGCTAAATCTGTAGTTCCAGAGGGATCGTTTTCCCGAAACACTTGTGCTACCTTAGCAGATGTGACATTTTCATAGCGTTTAAATCTACCAGAAAATACATAAATAGTAATGCCATCTGGGTCAAATTGTTCGCACTTACTAGCTAAGGCTAAGGTAGATTCTTGTGCTGCTGTCCATCTATTTCTGCCACCCTTTTGGTCTGGGGTTGCCATGCTGCCACTTTTATCAATAATTAATGTGTAATCTCGATTTTCTAACATTGATTCGTTCTCCATTTCTGAGTCGATTAATTAATCAGTAATCGCATTCATTAATACATCTGCGAGACTCATCTCTTCTAAATCTTCTAAAGTGACGGTATCGCAAATATCGAATTTTGCACCGACTCCTTGCAACTGATCGTCTAAAGCTTTGAGAAACTTAGTCGCTTGGGCATCAGAACCAACTTGAATAATTGAAATACCTAATTCTTCATCGCGATCCATTTGGCGCGTGGCTTGAATAATTACCTCAAATACGGCTTTGCGATCGTCTGGTTCGCCATCTGTGATGACTAAGATTGTTTCCCCATTGGTTTTGGTTTTACCAGCAGCTTTGCGTTGAAAGTAATTATTGAGTGCATCTTGGAGTACACCTGCTAAGTTTGTCGTGCCAGCTGGGTCATTTTCTTGAAATATCTGCGCGACTTTGGCTGAGGTCACATCGTCATAGCGTTTAAATCTTCCAGAAAATACATATACAGTGATGCCATCTGGGTCAAATTGCTCGCACTTTCTTGCCAAAGCGAGAGTAGACTCTTGGGCTATCTCCCATCGACTTCTACCACCTACTTGGTCGGGAGTGGACATACTGCCGCTTTTGTCAAGGATTAATGTATAGTCGCGATCGCTCATCATAAATTCCTTTGAATATTACCCTGTGGTACTAGTCTAGTCTACGAATCTCAAGATACTGCAAGGGCTTTAAGCTTTTGTATCAATCTTGCTACTGAATACAGCAGTAAAACAAGCTGTATCCTTTTGTAGGTGCAACAACCAATCATCTCCGGTTGATTGAATCTTAACGAACAAGACTAATGCAAAGAGATTTTAATAAAGAGTGAATCCTGATTAGCTTATACTTTTAGAGTTTCCCAGAAGTATCAGGGTGAATTCTAGTGACTATGCCGCCAGAAATTCAGGAAACTTCTTCGATGCAGCCAATCCAACGGGTACTAGGGAGTTTAAGAACTTACCGCTGGACTTCGCTGGGAGCCGTAGTCAGCTTGTTGCTGTTGACGCTTGCTAACATACTGACTCCTCAACTATTTCGATGGGGAATTGATGGCGGCATTGTGAAAAAAGACTTGCAAATTGTACTTTATAGTGCAGCTTGGATGGTAGTTGCGGCGATCGCTCGCGGTTTATTTAACTTTGGTCAAAGTTATTTGTCAGAAGCAGCATCTCAAGGTGTAGCTTACGACTTGCGAAACAAAATCTTTAGCAAAATTCAAAATCTCAGTTTCAGCTTTCACGACCAAGCACAAACCTCTCAACTGCTAACTCGTGTCACCAGCGATATCGAGCAAATCCGCACATTTATTGGCACTAGCCTCATTCAAGTCATTAGTGGAGTTGTCACATTGGTGACGATAGCAGTGGTTTTGCTGGTAATGAATTGGCAATTGGCGTTAATTACACTAACGGTAGTGCCTTTAGCTGGATGGTTGATGGCACGATTTATCAGCCGTAATAATGGACTGTTCCGGCAGATACAAGAGCAATTGGCCAATTTGAATGCTGTCTTACAAGAGAACTTGGTAGGGGTACGCGTTGTCAAAGCCTTTGTGCGGGAGTCCGCCGAAAGGTCGCGTTACACGACCTTGAATGATACTCTGGTCAAGGCAAACATGAAGACCATTGTTGCTATTCGCAATACCTTCCCATTTATCTTTTTGTTAAGTAATTTGGTGACAATAGCAGTTTTCGGCTATGGAGGCGCGCAGGTTATTGGCAACAGGTTTTCCATTGGCGAACTAGTAGCATTTAACTCCTACCTAGTATTGATTCTCCAACCAATATTATTGATTGGATTTGCGGCTCCAGCGATCGCTCAAGCAGCTGCCTCGGCCGAACGAGTCTACGAAGTGGTAGATGCAGAAGTGGAAATTCGCGATCGCCCTGGCGCTGTTCCATTTGATACTTGTAATGGCAGAGTCACCTTTGAAAATGTCTCCTTTCGCTATCCCGGCGCGACAAAAGAAGCCCTCAAAGAAGTTTCTTTTGAAACCAAGCCCAAGGAACTAATTGCCGTTCTGGGGATGACAGCTTCCGGGAAAAGCACGATTATGAATTTAATTCCCCGCTTTTACGATGTGACAAGGGGAGCGATTCGCATTGACGGTCGAGATGTGCGGGATTTTACACTCAAAAGTTTAAGAGCGCATATTGGTATTGTCTTCCAAGAAACCACACTTTTCTCTGGCAGTATCCGCGAGAATATTGCCTATGCGAAACCCAATGCAACTATGGAGGAGGTGATTGAGGTTGCTAAAACTGCACAAATTCATGATTTTATCGCTAGCTTACCCGATGGCTACGAAACGATAGTAGGCGAACGCGGCATCGGCTTGTCTGGGGGACAAAAGCAAAGGATAGCGATCGCCCGTACCTTACTCACCGATTACAGTATTCTGATTTTGGATGACAGTACTTCAGCTGTAGATGCTAAAACTGCCGCTCAAATTCAAGCCAAGTTAGATGACCTCATGCGCCAAAAAGCTTGTATTACCTTTGTGGTGGCTCAACGCATTAGTACCGTCAAGAATGCCGATCGCATTTTGCTGATAGATAAAGGAAGATTAGTCGCCCAAGGTACTCACGAAGAATTAATGCAAACAAGTACGCTCTACGGTGTGATTTTAGAATCGCAGGTGAAGCAGAAGGAGGGATGAGGGAGCAGGGGGAGACAAATCAATTCAAAATTCAAAATTCAAAATTCAAAATTCACGGAGGAAGAATCCATCCTCCTGCCTCCTGCCTTCTGACAACTGACAACTGACCTTATCTAAAATCCAAAATTGCTATGAGAGGCACAAGTCCCGCGATCGCATCTGAGCAACAAGCAACTCAGCAAATCTCTACCCTACGGCGCTTTTTACAATACTTGCGACCTTATCGCAAAGAAATTCCCATTGCCCTGACTTTAGTCTTGATTGGGGCTTCAACTCAAGCAATTGGCCCTTTTTTAATCGGTTGGTCAATAGATAATCTAATTGCACGGGGAAATCTGCGAGGATTGCTGCTGGTATTAGGACTATTAGGGTTAATTTACGGACTTGGTGTCTGGGCAATCAGAGGTCAAATTATTCGCGTCGGCTGGATTATGCAGCGATTGCTAGGGCAACTCAGGCAAGATATTTTTACTAAAATCCAAAGTTTGCCACTCAGCTTTTTCGATCGCAGCGAAGCTGGCGATCTAATGAGCCGCTTGCTAAATGATGTTAACACTGTCAATCAGGCTTTTGGACAGACAATCGCCCAAATGCTAGGTAACGTTTTCAGTTTGGTGGGTATTGTCATTGCTATGCTTGCAATTAACCTGCAACTGGGCTTGTTGAGCAACTTAGTCGTACCAGCAATGATTTTGACCACAAGCTTGTTTGCCCGTTGGGCAAGGGCTAAATTTCGCGTCACCCGCCAGACAATTGGCGAACTTTCGGCCAAGTTGGAAGAAGATATTGGTAGTGTCCGAGAAGCACAGGCATTTAATCGCGTACCAATCAATATTGAAGAATTCAATATTCTTAACGCTGCTAATCGCGATGCCAACGTCCAAGCGGTGGCAATTACCGCTGCATTTTTACCCTCAATCGATTTTCTCAACACCCTCGCAACCGCAGGTGTACTGGCTTATGGTGGCTATCTTGCGGTGACGGGGAAAGCAACGGTGGGTGTAGTAACATCCTTTTTACTTTACGTACAACAGTTCTTCCGCCCCATCCAAATCCTCAGCCAGTTTTATACCCAGGCTCAATCTGCTTTTGCTGGATTAGAGCGGATCTTTCTCCTGCTGGATGAACCTTCCCAACTTAATGATGCACCAGATGCCATTGAAATGCCGCCGATTCAAGGTGATGTCAAATTCGAGAATGTCACGTTTGGCTATAACCCAGAGCAACTTGTGCTTAAGGGAGTAAATTTACACGCCCATCCAGGACAAATGGTGGCGCTAGTCGGCCCGACTGGTTCAGGCAAAAGTACAATTATTAACTTAATCTTGCGCTTCTACGATGTATCTGGCGGTACTGTCAAAATTGATGATATTGATGTGCGTAGTGTTACGCAAGCTAGTTTGCGCCGTCAGATTGGTATCGTCCTGCAAGATAATATTTTGTTCAGCGGTACTGTTGCTGAAAATATTGCCTTTGGTTTACCCTATGCTAGCCAAGCCGAAATCGAAGCGGCTGCACAAATGGCGAATGTGCATGAGTTCATCACTTCACTGCCACAAGGTTACACAACTCAATTGGGCGAACGAGGCGCACCCCTCAGCCAAGGACAACGGCAACTAATTAGTATTGCCCGTGCTATTTTAATCGATCCCCGAATTTTAATTCTCGATGAAGCAACCAGCAGTATTGATACCCGTACAGAAGCTATGGTACAAGAAGCGATCGCTCGCTTACTCAAAGGTCGTACCAGCTTTGTCATTGCCCACCGTCTCAGCACAGTGACTCAGGCTAATCAAGTGTTAGTGATTCAGCAAGGACAAATTGTCGAACAGGGAACTCACGCAGAACTGATAGCTCAACAAGGTGTCTATGCGAACCTTTATGCGCTCCAATTAGGTGCAGCAACTACAAACTAAGTACATTAAACGGCGTTGCAGAAATGGGGGAAAGGGAAAGGGTTAAAGGGGAAAGAAATAGAATTTTACTTTTCCCTTTAACCTTTAACATGCACCCCAATATCTTGCAAAAGTAACTTTTGCAAGATGTCTATTGATATGTGGTATTGCTGAATAATGAAATGATTTTTTTCGATAAGTTTTCAAGCGAACATGATATTACTTTGTAATAAATTAAATTGATACTCCATATTTTATAAATGCAGTATCAGAAGTAATTATTACCATCTTTTCTAAGATAGCTTGTGCTATTAAAAGTCTATCAAAAGGGTCTTTATGGTGTTCGGGTAGCGATGCTGCTTTAACAGCATGGTGTTCTGTTATTCGTAAAAAACTAAATTGAGTATTAATAATAGCTTCTAATAAATTGTCTGGAGCCTTCAGCTGTCCTTTTTTTCTTTTTATTTCTATCTCCCCAACGCTAGCAGCACTAACAAAGACGTTATTTAAAGGATCTGAAATTTGTAGACGAGCTTCAGGTGAAAGATAAGGGTTATCCTCAAGTGACCATATTAAAGCACAGGAATCAAGCAATAATTCCATTACTCTTGTATACCGAAATCAGATAAAATATCGCTGGAGGTTTTGTAAAAATCTTCTGATATTTCTATCTGTCCTTTCCAAATACCTAGAGGTCTAGAAGGCTTTTGAACAGATTCAGCGCTTTTTGTTGTATTATCTAGGGTTCCAGTAGACACAGTTAAACTAGGTGTATTACTTAATTCTACTCCTTGTAACGCTAAGGCTTCTTCAACAATTTTATTAGAAATACTTTCAGAAGTTTTAAAACTAGTTGTCAGTTCAAATTCAATATCCTTTACATTATTTGCTTTAATAATAGATTCAATTTCTTCTTTTAATAATTGTAAATCTGAAAGAGTTAAAGAAGGTAGTGTAGACGATATTGAACGTACCTTTTCGCTACTAAACATAATATTACTAGTTGTAAAATCGACTATAGTTAACAGCTAAAGACAAAATTTGATGACACTACTATTTTAATCTATCTGGTTAGGCTGCGATCGCACGGTGCTAGACCGATAGGTTTTTGATGTGCGATCTGCGCTTTACTACACCTCAGCCACAATGTGAGTATTGTTAAGTGTTTGCAATGTTTCCTGATGCATCTATAATCACCGCGCCAAAATTAAAGTAAGTTTTTCTAGCCAAGGGATTCGCTGATGAAACCAACTTCGCGGTGGCTTATCAAAATGAAGCGTAAATTTTGGCATCAGTGCGATCGCAAAATTAGTAAAGTTATCTTGGCTATGCTGCTGATGTGTTTGGTGATGCGATCGCTTCCTTATTTTGCGCCGATTCGGGCCGCAGATATTACCCAAAATCAACTAGCTATGCAGTTTAGCGATCGCAATGGGCTACCATTAGGAACATTACTCACCCGCGACCAAGACCATACAGCAGTAGTCCCATTAAATCAAGTGTCTCCCCAATTTATCCATGCTATTTTAGCTGCTGAAGATGGTAGCTTTTATCAGCACGGGGCGTTGGATATGACAGCAGTTGTCCGCGCCATCAAAGAAGCTATTCACGCCAAAAGAATTGTTTCTGGTGCTTCCACAATTACTATGCAGTTGGCGCGGATGTTAGATCCTTCTTCCCGCACCTTCTTAGGTAAAGTACGCGAAATTTGGCTATCTTGGCGGTTAACGGCGGGGATGAACAAAGATGATATCCTTTCTGCATACATCAATCGGCTGCCAATGGGAGGAAATATATATGGTGTGGAAGCAGCAGCCCGTACTTATTTTTCCATCCCAGCTAGCGATTTGAATCTTGCCCAAGCTAGTCTTTTGGCAGCTATTCCCAATAATCCTACTTATTTCGACCCTTTGCAGCATTGGGCACGGTTGCAGCAACGACAAAGATACGTTCTCAATCGTATGGTACTAGATGGGTATATCACTCGCGCCACAGCAGAGCAAACCTACAGTGAAAAGGTTGTCTTTCAGTCTCGCCAACGGGGAATTATTGCCGCACCACATTTTTTATTTTGGCTATCGACTCAGCTACCGCCACAGCATTCATCTCCGATCCGCACTACTATCAATCGTCCTTTGCAGCAATTTGTAGAAGCACAAGTACAGCAGGTTCTTTCCTCCCTCGCGGCTAATAATGTCCATGATGCTGCGGCTTTAGCGATCGATAACCATACTGGGGAAGTTTTAGCTTATGTTGGTTCGCCTGATTACTTTAATGAATTTAAATTGGGGCGCAACGATGGAGTCCAAGCACTGCGTCAACCGGGATCTACCTTGAAGCCTTTTGTGTATGAGTTAGCTTTAGAAAAAGGTCTGATTCGTCCAAATACCATTCTGGCAGATGTACCCGCCCACTACGCCATTCCTGGTGCGAAACTCTACAGCCCGACAGATTACACCGAACGTTTTCTCGGCCCGGTGCGGGTGCGGGTGGCTTTGGCTAATTCTCTGAATGTGCCAGCTGTGCGAGTACTAGAAAAAGTAGGGGTGCAAACTTTTTTGGAACGTCTGCATCAGCTAGGATTTGCCCACCTCAATCGCAGTGCGGAATATTACGGTTTGGGGTTAACTCTCGGTAGTGGCGAAGTCAGTTTGTGGGAACTCGCTAGAGCTTACGTTACTTTAGCACGACAAGGACAAGCCACACCTTTAATCCCTTGTACAGACGAGATTAATCGCGTCTCTACTCCTCATTCCCCAATCTCTTGTACAGACGCGATGAATCGCGTCTCTACTTCTCATTCTCCACTCCCCAACCGGACAACATGGCAACTGATAACCAACATGCTGAGTGACAGTCATGCCCGTGCTACAGCTTTTGGTGTAGACTCGGTGTTAAGTTTGCCCTTTGCTACTGCTGTTAAAACTGGCACTTCCTCGAATTTCCGCGACACTTGGACTGTGGGTTTTACTAGCGATTACACAGTAGCTACTTGGGTAGGTAATTTCAATGGCGAACCGATGCGGCAGGTGTCTGGTGTTACTGGGGCCGCACCTTTATGGAACCGGATTATGTTACACCTGCACGAACATCAAGAACCAGCGGATTTTCTTCCTCCAGAGGGTTTGGTGCAATTACCGATATGTGCAATATCTGGTTTACGACCAACGCCAGATTGTACTTCTGTGGTGCAAGAATATTTCTCCCCGGCAGATAAAATTGCCTACGATACTCAAACCGATTTCAATTTGCCGCCAGAGTATGATGAGTGGTTGGCAAGACAGCAACAAACCTCGATCGCTACTAATAATTTCAGGATTTTATCTCCACACAATGGCGATATATTCTTGCTGTATCCTAGCGCCCAAACGCAGCAAAAATTGGAGTTGAAACTGGCGGGGACTAAATCAGCACCTGTAGAGTGGTGGCTGAACGGCCAAAAGCTAGATTCCCAGTCAGCTAATACTTTATTTTGGCATCTGCGTCCTGGTAACTGGACTTTAGAAGCGAGAAGTGGGGAAATGAGCGATAAGGTGAGTTTTCAAGTAGAGTTGGCTGGGATGAAAACCGCACGTCGAGGTTTTTCTATTGTTGATTCTAAAATAAGAAGCGATCGCCCTTAAATCCAGAAGCCAGTTATCGTAGAGACGCGATTAACCCTTGTCTGTACAATAGTCAGTTGTTATTCTTCTTACCTTCCCCCGTTCCCCTCAAACGGGCGGTTCCAGTTTGAGCAAACGACGCACGGCTTGTTCTATATCTTGTTCTTTAATTAAAGACTCTCCGATGAGAGCCGCATGTGTACCAGCTTCGGCTATTAGTGATAAATCAGCGTGGCTGTATAGTCCAGATTCACTGACTACAGTTACGCCTAAGTTTTGTAATTGCGATCGCCGCGCTGCCATGAGTCTTTGTGTTGTGCTGATATCAACTGTAAAATCTTCTAGGCTCTGATTGTTAATTCCTATTAAGCGGATGTCGTCTAGCTTGAGTGCTCGATCTAGTTCTGTCAAGTTATGAACTTCTACTAAAGCATTCATCCCCAAATAATGAATTACTCGTAACAAGTCTTGGAGTTCCCGATCTGTCAAAATTGCTGCCATAAGTAATACAGCATCTGCTCCTGCTGCCCTTGCTAAATAAATTTGGCAGGGGTCGATAATAAATTCTTTGCACAAAAGAGGTAATGATATTCTCTGCCGGATTGCACGTAGAGTTTCAAAACTGCCATGATAAAATGATGCCTCTGTGACGACAGATATACAAGCCGCGCCATTACGCTCGTAGACTTTTGCGATCGCTATTGGGTCAAAGTCCGATCTGATCGTCCCATAAATTGGCGATGCTCTCTGAATTTCTGCGATTAAACGCGGTCGAAAAGGATTTTGTTGCAAGGCGGTTAAGAAATCTCGCACGGTTGGGGCAGCAGTTAACTGGCGTTGCAAAGAAGCTAAAGACATCTGTTGATGCATATGTACTACTTCTTGCTTTTTGTGCCACACAATCTCTCTGAGAATGGGATGTAGACGGGTATTAACAGGAGTACGTGGATAAATCATAAGCTGCGACAAATCGGGAGATGGGGTGACTCAGAAAGATGAAGTCAGAAATCTTGTCCCTATTAGACTTAAGCACTGATACGAAAAATCAAAAGTAAAGTTTGGACGGTGTAGGCTAACAAAGCCCTTACCTCACCTAGCCCCAGTCTCAACAGACAATCTTTGTGCATCAGTCCTACCTCTTTTTAGGGAATGCCTCCGCTAAAGCTTCTTCATTCTTTCTGATAAAACTTGGTTAAAAACCTGCCCTAGAAGGGTTTGAATTGTTTGTTGTGAATATTTGGTTGGCAATCACCTCCAAAAATCGAGGTTGAGTTCAGATCGGTTTTTGCTTTTAGAGTCTGAGCCAATTTGATTTCATGTCAAAAACTTCTACTTTTTCGCGTTTACTCTCGGTGTCATTTAATTTTGAGCTTTCAACTAAGCAA
The DNA here is from genome assembly GCF_016056275.1 of Dendronalium phyllosphericum CENA369. Taxonomy (GTDB): domain Bacteria; phylum Cyanobacteriota; class Cyanobacteriia; order Cyanobacteriales; family Nostocaceae; genus Dendronalium; species Dendronalium phyllosphericum. The sequence goes on from NZ_JAECZA010000234.1 coordinate 31,229, forward strand.
TTGTTTTTCAAGAGTCGAATGTAGGTACGGTAGGGTATGTAGTCTATGGGATTGTAACCAGAAAAACGTAAAATTAAAACACATGCCCAGGAATACTTACCGGCAATAATTGCTTTAACAATTTGTTCGATTTGTTCGGTGTTGATTTTTTTCGCTGTTTGTGTGTTGTAAGTGCTATCTGTTTGATGCATAGTATGCTCTCTTTTATTAAACTTGTAATCCTAAGGGTAAGAATTGATTGAGTTGGCAATTGATGTTTTCTTATTTACTTTAAAAATAGGCCAGAAGGCATAAAGTATAAGGATTTTCATTGATGTCTATCTTTAGTTCAGTCATGGCGGAAGATACACGAAGATTGCTAAGGGTAGTGTTAGAGATGAATCAGTAAAAAATGCTGATATGCAGTGAAACCCAAGAAGTATGGTAAGCGAACTCTGAAAGTAGGGGAGAATTTAGCTAGTTGGCATTTTTATCTGCCTAAAAAATCTAGTTAAACCAACCCCTACAGATGAACCGTGTTGCAGAAGCAGCTTCTGTTTTAAGCCTACTCAATATTCAGCAACAAATATACGATTTATTTTTTGATAGACTTATCTTTTTTTTAGCTCCTGCAATTTAGGAGTTCTTGTTAACAAGGATTTATGATGTTTTTATTTTTATCTAAACAAAGCAAATTATACCAAGTTCTATTCAGTCAAACAAAAAGGTCAAACTAAAGATTCTTTTTTTATTTTGTCTTTTTCATTTTCGAGCATAACTATATATTGTGTTGCGATACGGGTCTGAATCGAAGCAAATAAAATTTGATTTATTTATGGTAAGTATAGAAACCATGAAATAAGTAAACTTGTGTCTATGAAAACAATACTAATGCCAAATATTAGCTAAAATACGATTTTTTATCTTTTACGAGCTAAGTTAAATAGTTTCTATCTTTCGATAGTTGATAATTATACACTCTTACTAGTAAACTACTAATTTTGTAGCAAATAATACTAGTACCTTAAATAATAAATCTGTTTGCAGTTTTTAAAACTGAGTAATACTTGCTGAGAAAGATTTCTAAAAACGAGCTACAGTATTATATCTAGAAATATAAATAAGTTTCAAGTTAAAAGCCTTACACAGTAAATAATCTTTGTGCACAAGCCGGAAATCAAAATACTATATTAGCAAGCTTTTAGAAAGTTAAAATCAAGCTGTTATAAATTAGCAGTCATAGTTTTGCTATGTAATATTTTTGCTGTAACTTGATTTGTGTTTTTGAATACATGTACTTTTAACACTATCTATTTCTTTTGATAGATACTGAGTCTAGAAGAAATATGTAATTTTATGAAAATGTATAGCTTGCGAAAGATGATCTGATATATTTTTCTATTAATATTTACCTCTGTGGTTAGATATCAAATAAAGCAAAAAAAATCATAAAATTCAAATGAATAAAAACTTTACTATTTGTTTAAAATGAAGTTTAATCATATAAAAATCTTTAAATTTAATGTAGATACGTTCGTGCTATTGTAAATAATAAATGCAGTACTTTATTATCTTTTTCTCTGTTGTAATTACTTGTGTTATGTAAAAATTCGCAATTTATCTAAGTGCTTTATTGCAGATGTCCTGTTACATAAACTAAGAATATATAGTAAGTATGGTTAAGCTCGAAGTAATTTTATTTTAAAACTACTTCTTTAATTAAAATTGAAAAATATATAATTTAAACTTAACTAGTATACTAAATTAAAGAATATATTTAAATCACATATATCAATTATTTAAAGTCAAGCTATAAATATAAATTTGATAGGTATTAGCTGTTTATTAAAAGCAGATTAAACTTTTGATAAAAATAACTATTCAGATATTAGCCAATGTCCAAAGATTGGCTAATTATTGTTTGTGTTTTTAATCCCCAATAAAAAATATTGTATTTTTATGTGAACAAGTTTAAAATATCTGTTTTGTGTTGGTAAAATCATATTTATAATAATAATATAAGTCTTAAATTTTTCTTATGTAAATTATTTACCTTTATTCAGGAAATAAATAGCCAATCAGAATTTGTGAAGGTTCTGATTATTTAGTTAATGAAGTCCAAGAAGGGAATAGGGAAAATTATGGTGGCTATTATTTTAGTTAAATTGAAATTTAAATTGTTGCTACACCTAGAAGTCAAGCTGTAGACATTGCCTCTTCTCTAGGAGCGAATGCCCAGTTTCTCTACGTTTGGTCAAAATAAATGGTGAAAACTGAGAATCAACCACTATTTGTGTAGAACATTAGGACAAAAAATTTGGCTGTATGTGAGAAGAGTGAAGATGCAAAAGTTGATTGATGAATTAGAGAATGCTGAAAAGCATTTGCAACAGGAAGTTTCTGAACTGAAGAAGAAAACAGCAGAGTTAGAAACATCCCTGTCTCTACTTCGTTCTACGCTCGAATCTACTGCCCATGGGATTGTTGCAGTAAATCTTGAGGGAGATGTTATGAATATAAATCAAAAATTTCTGGATATGTGGCAGATTCCAGATTCGCTTACATTATCTCAAAATTCTCCTCAAGCTAGCCTATTTTTCGAGAACCAATTAAAAAACCCAAATTCTTTTCGCCCATTTGTGGGGGAAGTTTCCAGTCAACCTGATTTTGAGGGCTATAACATTTTGGAATTGAAGGATGGAAGAATTTTTGCCCAATATTCTCAGCCGCAATGGTTGGGTGCCAGAATTATTGGTAGAGTGTGGAGCATTTGGGACATCAGCGATTACAAACAGGTAGAATCGAAACTTCGTCAGACGTTACAACAAGTACAACAACTTAGAGAACAAAGAGCAAACTTTATTTCTCAGGTTTGTCATCAATTTCGCACGCCGTTGAATGTTGTTTCATTTTCTAATAGCTTACTCAAGAAACATATTGACGAATGGACAAAGGAGAAAACACAACCATTACTAGATCACATTCAAACAGCTGTTGAAAAGCTGAGTCAGATGCTGAATGATGTTCTATTGTTTGCCAATGCAGAAGTTGCAAAGCCAAACTTTGAGACCGAACCGCTTGATTTGGTGCGGTTGTGCAATGAGTTAATCACACAAATACAGAAAAGTAGCGCTCACCACATCAATTTTGTGAGCGAAGGTAGTTGCGGTAGCGTTTGTATCGATGAAAAACTGCTGGAACCTATTCTGAAGAACTTACTGGATAATGCATTTAAGTATTCTGCAAGTGATAGTCTAGTTGATTTACGACTTGCTTGTGAATCTGGGAAAGTAATTTTCCAGGTTACAGATAGGGGTGTTGGTATTGCAGTCGCAGAGCGACAACGAATATTTGAACCTTTTTATCGAGGTAAAAATATCAAGAATATTCCCGGTACTGGATTAGGGTTATCTCTTGTTAAAACTCTTGTGGATTTATATGGCGGTGAAATTACGGTGGAAAGTGAAGTTGACGTAGGCACTACGTTTACTGTAATGCTGCCGTCGGTAAAGTAAAATTTCAATTTTGTGTGTTTAAATTCTATGATTTTTTCAAAGAGTACTCAGTAGAGAGTTTAGTAATCATTCCTTGCCACAATTTCTAGTAATAAAAATGATGCATGAATCGACAACAATTCTCGTAATAGAAGATGATGCCTTTACCCGCGATGTCTTCTTAAAGGGTCTTGAAGCTGAAGGTTTTAACACAATAAGTGCTGAAAACGGTCTTGCTGGTATCGAAGAAGCACGAAAGCATTTACCCAATCTAGTAATTTGCGATATTGCAATGCCGGATATGGATGGTTACGGAGTTTTGAATGCTCTGCGCCAAAATCCTTTCACTGCGGTTATTCCCTTCATTTTTCTTACTGGGAGTAATACTCAAGCATCTGTTCGCAAAGGTATGGAGTTGGGGGCCGACGATTATTTGATCAAACCTTCTACAGTAGACGAATTGCTGAAAGCGATCGCTATCCGATTAGAAAAGCAAGCTATTCTCAGGTCTTGGTATGCTACTAATAGTGAAATCTCAGAATCCTTACCAATCAACACCACTTCATCGCTAAGCTCTGAGTTCTTTTTTCCATCAATTCCGCAATTCAAAGAAGTTTTCGACTACATTGAAGCGAACTACCATCAAGGGATTACTTTGGCTGATGTGGCTGTTGCAGTTGGTTATTCCCCAGCTTACTTAACCAGTAGGGTGGCAAAACAAACTGGAGAAACTGTCAACGGCTGGATTGTTAAGCGTCGCATGGCAGCAGCACGTCCTTTACTTAAAGAAACCGATCGGACAATCGAGCAGATTGCCATAGCGTTGGGCTATCAAAATGCATGTCATTTCTCCCGCCAGTTTCGTCAATATCACGGGCAACCTCCAAAAATTTGGAGAAAACAAAATCAACCTCAACTATATCCAGTTTCCAGAAACGCAAATTTGCAAAGAACCAACACTCATCCGGCGATGAGAAACTATGTACCTTATAGTACTGAGTTGCAAGTTTTGGAAATTCCCAGCAGGAAGGATACAAGCCAGCGTTCTGAATTGTCGCGCACTAAATAAGAAAGTAAGAACTAGTTAAAACTGAGCGCTCAGTTTTGACTGCTTTTGGGCTTTGTCAGTTGCTGCACTAATACTTGCACTGCCAAAGCCAATAAACCAATCGCCACTATACCAAATATTCCACTTCCCAAGGCAACTACGCCTACAACCAAGGTACGAACGGCAGAGGTAATTTTCACTACTAATAGATTATCTGAGTGGATGGGTTTGCTGGCAAAATTTGTGGCGATTTTAATCATCAGCGAATAAAGTGCAAATCCTAGTCCTCCGGAAATCACTGCTCCAGTTAGACAGCGTAACACAGTCATCGGAACCGACGCTTGAGCTTCTACTTGTGGTGTTATATTTGGGTCACTCATATTATTTTTGTCAGTTGTCAGTTGTCAGTTGTCAGAAGGCAGGAGGCAGAAGTCGCAAGTCGCAAGTTATTCTCCCTCACTCCCTCATCTCCCTCATCTCCCCCTGCTCTCCTGCTTTCTTGTCAGCGCGTCTCCCAAGTTCCTAGTCCTTACCTGACGATACTATCTGAATTCCATGTGTAGTCATCCGAGTCACAAACAATTCTAAATCTTCGTCAGGAATTGTTTCTCTCACTTTTAGTTTCACTGCTTGCGCTTGTTGTTCGGATTCAATAAGGGCAAAGACTGTGGGGCCAGAACCAGACATCATTGTTCCCAACACACTTTCTTGAGTTGCAAAGACTTCTCGTAGTTGCAAGACTTGGGGATAAGCTGGCAAGACTACACGCTCTAAATCGTTGTGCAGTTTTTGAGCAATTTCTGCTGTGTTTTTCTCAAAGATAGCTTTGACTATTCCTCCTGAATGGACGGCAGCTGCACGCGCTGCTAAATTAGCGGTGTCTCTAACATAAGAATCACTAAACTGCTGCCGATAGGTTTTATATGCCCAAGCGGTAGAAACTTCTAAGCTGCGATATTTTGCCAATACTATATATATGTTATCTAAATTCGGTAGAGGAGAAAGTTGCTCGCCTCTTCCTGTGGCGATTACTGTTCCACCTGCCACACAAAACGGCACATCTGAACCAAGATTTGCTCCTAGTTCCTCTAATTCTGACTGAGTTAGTCCCAGATTCCACAGTAAATCTATCCCTACCAAGACGGCTGCGGCATTTGTCGAACCTCCAGCCAAGCCAGCGGCTACGGGAATGTGCTTGTTGATGGTAATTTCTACACCTCCGTATTTACTAAAGGCTTCAGGAAATTGTGTTGCCATTAGTTCTGCTGCTTGGTATGCCAGATTCCTTTCATCTGTAGGTACTTCTGGGCGATCGCAGCGAACTCGGATGCTGTCATTGCCGATAGAATGTAATTCAATTCGGTCGGCAAGGTCAATACTTTGGAGTATCATGGCTAACTCATGATAACCGTCAGGGCGATCGCCGATAATTTCTAAATACAAGTTAATTTTGGCGGGGGCAGTTAAGGTGTAGGAACGCATAACAGTTATCGGTTATCAGTTATCAGTCATCAGTTTACTGTTAACTGATTTGCTAGTGTTACCCATTGGTCGATGCTGAGGTCTTCGGCACGGGCTTGGGGATTTATTTTTAATTGTTCCAGTAAGTGGGTCAGGCGATCGCGTTCGACGACTGGCTGTAAATTATTTCGTAACATTTTGCGTTTGGCACTAAATCCCAATTTTACTAGATTCTCTAATTGTCTGGGGTTGATTGCTGGTGTTTCTATTTGTCTTGGACGCAACCGCACGACTGCTGAATCTACTTTTGGTGGTGGATGAAATGCACCTGCTGGAACTGTACAAATTAATTCACAATCAGCTAAATATTGTACTCGCACGCTTAATGCTCCGAAAGCTTTCGACCCTGGTTTAGCATACAATCTTTCTGCTACTTCTTTCTGCACTAAGAGCACTATTGAATCAAATGGTTCTGGATTAGGATTGGCGATTGTGCCCAGTAGTTTTTCTATGATTGGCCCTGTGATGTTGTAGGGGATATTAGCTACTACTTTATTTTGCTTTTGAAAATTAGAAAATGCTACTAGATGAGATGGTAAATCTAAGGTGAGAAAGTCGCCTTGTAGGAGTAAAAAATTTTCATTTTTACCTGGTTGTTTTACTAGTAGTTCGCACAAATCGCGGTCTATTTCAACTGCGGTTAGAGATTGTACTAAAGGTAATAAACGACGAGTGAGGATGCCGGTTCCTGGGCCAATTTCCAGGATGCGATCGCTTGCTTGGCATTCGGCTGCCTTCACAATTGCGTCGAGTGCCTTTTCACTTTTGAGCCAATGCTGAGCAAATATCTTGCGCGGTCGTACCATTTATTTTCCTTACTTTATCTGAGTTTCAGCGTTTCTCCGAAAATCCATTTCTTACTTTTTTCTTACTTTTACTACTCATATTTTTAGGATTTTTGCCTAGTAAATTATTGACTTTTAATAGTTTTTATGATATCGATTTTCTTGCCAGCGGGTCGATAAACCTGTAAATCAAAAACAGGGCGTGATACCAAGTACTGCTTTGCAGTCAGCAAAGTTTTGGTTAAATCTGCAAAAAATTGGTAACTAAACACTGTCTTTAAACAAGAATAATATCTAGATTTATGTAATTACAATATTTTGAATTCCGAATTCCGAATTTAATAATCTTTATGGCGAGCAACTTTGGTTACTGTTATTAGCGAAACTTATTTCTGAATTCGATAAACAAGACGATAATTATTGAGAGTAAGCACATATAAATTCTTCCCAGCTTCTATATTTCTTGCTTCTTCTAAAAGCGGGTTTAATGTTAATTTTTCTAATTTCATAACGAGTTGCTGCTGCACTTCCGGATTGAGTTTTTCAATTTGCCGTGCAGCTGTAGATACAAGTTGTAATTGATAGCTCACTGTCCTAATTCCTTTTTCAGGTCTTCTAGAGATATAGTATTGACTTGTGCTGCTTCCTCTAATGCTACATCAGCATCTCGGATATCTACTCGATCGCGCTTTTCTTCAATTAACTGATGCAACTGTTCCATTGAGGTAATCTCAATTCCTGGTTCCTCTATCAGCTTACTGGTTAAAGCATAAAAAGCCTCTTGGTCATCTCGGTGTGACAGTACATAGGCTCTTAATTCTTGCTTAGTCATCGCTTGAAAATTTGGTTTATTCATAAGTACCTCACGCTATTGTTTGGTAAGATTTCTAATTGAATTTCGTCTCCAGCCATTATATAAACACGGTTGGTTGTCTCATCTATTCTCAGAGCAGTACATATTGGTTAATTGATAGCAGACCCGAAAAAGTTCTTTTGACTGGTCTGCTGTTTGCTCTTGCATAACTCTGATTTGACACTACTACCACCTTACGGAGAATTGAAGCGATCGCTCATAATTTGATTGTAGACATCAATATATATTTGCATGACAGACACTTTGACACCAGTTACTATCCTACAGGTTCTCTGTTCGCGTTAGCGGCGACCTTAGCAGAAGGAGTACAAGTCAGGAAACTCTCTTATTCTGTATGTAAAAAAATTACTTGCCCTACCAGCAGTAAATTTGGCACAATAAACCCAAATCCCCCACTGCCAAGTCAAAAACCATGCCTACGACTGGTACAGTCCTCCGCAATCGCTATAAAATCATCAAAATCTTAGGAAGTGGCGGATTTGGCGACACCTACCTCGCAGAAGACTTAGACTTACCCAACCATCCCAAGTGTGTAGTCAAACATCTCAAACCCAACTCCAACCCAACAGTATTACAAATCGTTAGAAGATTATTTGATAGCGAAGCCCAAGTTTTATATCGCTTAAGCAATGATAGCGACCAGATACCGCGACTATTTGCCCACTTTGAAGAACAAAGCGAATTTTATTTAGTCCAAGAATTTATAGATGGCAAAGACTTAGGCCATGAAATTAGTTCTGGTAAGCGATTAACCGAAAAAGAAGTCACTAAACTACTACAAGAAATTTTGGAAGTCTTAGCAGTAGTTCACAAAAAGAATATCATCCACCGCGATATTAAAACCCAGAACATCATGCGTCGCCGTCAAGATAGCAAAATAGTGCTGATTGATTTTGGCGCAGTCAAAGAAGTTAACACGCTGATGGTGAACGCTCAAGGACAAACTAGTGTTAGCGTTACCATTGGTACGGCTGGTTATATGCCCAGCGAACAAGCAGCCGGACAACCCAAATTATGCAGCGATGTTTACGCGGTGGGAATGTTGGGAATTTATGCCTTGACAGGTTTACAACCCCACGAACTACCAAAAGACCCCACCAACGGCGAAATAATTTGGCGCAATTGGGCAAATGTCAGCGAGAAGTTGGCACAGGTGCTGAGTAAGATGGTGAGTTATCACTTTCGAGATAGATACCCTTCAGCAGTGGAGGCGTTGCAAGCACTGACACCACCACAGAAACAAGCACCACGACCAGCACCAACGCCAACGTCGACACCAAATTTCCCAAGACGGCGGGTAATTCAAACTGTGGCGTTGATAGCGGCTGGATTTGGTTTGGCTATTGTGGGAGAACGTTTCTTATTTCGCCCTGATACGAGAGGAGGTACTATAGATGACACTACAACTACAATACCACCAGAAACAGAAACCCAGTCTTCACCTTCAAAAAGTTCAACTTCTTCACAACAATTACAAACCTTTCAATTTGAAACGGTGACGGTGAATGCACAGGGAAGTATCACCAACCGCCGTAACCATCAAGCAAATTACCTTGTTGAAGACTTGGGAAATAGTGTCACCTTGGAAATGGTGCAGATACCAGGAGGAACTTTTACAATGGGTTCACCAGCTGTGGAGGAGAAACGAAACTCAGATGAAGGGCCACAACATCAAGTAAAAGTTCCTGGGTTCTTCATGGGTAAATATGAAGTCACCCAGGCACAGTACCAAGCAATTATGGGTAATAATCCCTCTGGTTTCAAGGGGGAGAAACGACCTGTAGAAAATGTGAGTTGGAATGATGCTGTAGAATTCTGTAAACGCTTAAGCCAGAAAACAGGACGCACCTATCGACTACCCAGCGAAGCAGAATGGGAATATGCTTGTCGTGCTAGGACGACTACGCCGTTTTATTTTGGTGAAACTATTACTACTGATTTAGCAAACTATCGAGGAACAGATTATCCTGTAGTAGGTACAAGCTACTTAGGTAATTACGGTAAGGGGCCAAAAGGTCAATATCGTGGGGAGACAACTCCTGTAGGCAATTTTCCCCCCAACGCCTTTGGACTATACGATATGCATGGCAATGTTCATGAGTGGTGTCAAGATTACTGGCATGAGAATTACAATAGCGCACCCATAGATGGCAACGCATGGCTTAATGATAGTGATATTCAAGCTCGTCGAGTGCTGCGTGGTGGTTATTGGCAGGACATCCCAGTCTTCTGTCGCAGTGCAGACCGTTTCACGCACGAAGCCGATGTCAATAATCTCGGCATCGGTTTTCGCGTCGTTTTAGTTTCCGCGTGAGCGCTCCCAAAAGTCAGAACTGATAGATGGGCATTTATCGGGCGTACATTAGGGAGTCCAGACCTGTTCCAGCGAGTAAAGCGACAACCTCCAAATATCAAATTGAGTCGTGTAGCTTGATAGGTTGCAAAGCCGAACAGTTATTCGACTTAAGCAAAGTTGTTCTCACCTCACTTCAATCACAACTATTCAAGCAGTTGTAGCAAATACAAGTTCATTTATAAGTAATGTTTAAGTCATTGTATAAAATGTATAAGTAGTTATAGCAATTGTGGAAGTATTTATAACAAATGCGAGTTTATTTATAAGTAATGCTTAAGTCATTGTATGAAATGTATAAGCAGTTATAGCAATTGTGAAAGCGTTTATAACAAACACAAGTTCATTTATGGACTTAGAAGAGACATTGCGATAATAGATTGAGATCGATAATGTTTTGAACTGAAGGTAAGGTGATTATGGCGATCGCACCAGACAATGATGTTAGGTTTCACTACGTTCCACGCAAAAAGTTCCTTAACCACCTAATCGCCTCACTTGTTGTTTGCTCGTTGGCAATTTGCAGGCATTGCTGCACAATTTCTCTGACGTTAGGAAAATAGCTACTTTCTGTAATTACGTAATTTTCACCCTGTAACCTATAAACGAATAGCTGCTTATTCTTGAGAAGCCAAACCTCTGGCACTTTATAAGGGAGATAGTCATTAATATCGGTGTAACTAGTAACATCTACCTCAATTACTAAATCGGGTGGAGGATCGTTTTGCCAGTCGATACGGCTCTTACCTACTACGGCTCTCCAGTTTTCAATATAAAAGCAAAAGTCAGGCTCAATGCCGCTGACTTCTGGTAAGCTCATGGTGATGGGTGTAAATGAATCGTATCTTTGCTCTAAACAATCCAGCAAAACCTTAGCAATATCTGCCAACAAGCTTGCATCTCTGCCATGCTCTGGTAGTGGTGCCATTAGGAAAATCTCTCCAGGTCGATATTTAATGCGAGGTAAGGTGCGATCGCCTAGTTGCTGACTCAGTACTTGATAGTCTTGCCAAGATCCCAACATCCTGACAACTGTGCCAGGTTGCAACTCGATTTTTTCGGGTGTAATTACAGTATGCATATTCATTTACCTTGAGAAACTTCGACTACACCAAAACTGTTGGCTATAAAGTAACTGGGTTTTTACTCAGCACTTTGCTATAAACACAATATCTTGTACGCTTGGATAAGTGCGATCGCAAATCTGAGGAACAAAACCCAAATTCAACACATTTTAATTGTGACATGAAGCCTAGAGACAAATAGATTACTAGGATTTGTTTTAAACTTGCAAATAGTTTGGGAATAACTTGATATTATTGGCAAGTTTTTTGTTGATTGATAGGAATTTCAATTACAAATTCTGCTCCTTGTCCGGGTGTGGAGTGACAAGTTAATTTTCCACAATGTTTGTCTACCACAATTTGGTAACTGATAGATAACCCCAGTCCCGTACCTTTACCCACCTCTTTAGTAGTAAAGAAAGGATCAAAGAGTTTTGAGAATATTTCTTGAGGAATACCCATACCATTATCTGATATCCGGATTGCTATTCGTTGATTATTGATAAGTTCAGTACGAATATGAATTGTGGGATTGTCAGTTATTTTTCTATTAACTACTGATTCGTCCAAAGCATCAATAGCATTACTGAGAAGATTCATAAACACTTGGTTTAGTTGCCCAGCATAGCACTCTATAAGAGGAAGTTTGCCATATTCTTTAATCACTGTAATTTCTGGATGATTTGGTTTGGCTTTGAGGCGATTGTGTAGAATCATTAGAGTACTATCAATACCTTCATGAATATCTACTTGTTTGAATTCAGCTTCATCAAGGCGAGAGAAATTCCTTAGCGATAGAACAATTTCCCGAATGCGCTGGGTTCCTACGCGCATAGACTGGAGGAGTTTCATTAAGTCTTCTTTAAGAAAATCAAGTTCGATCGCAGCAATTTCTGCTTGAATTTCTGCTGGAGGATAAGGAAAGTGTAGTTGATAAAGTCCTAGTAGTTTCAACAAATCTTGGGCGTATTCACTGGCAGGAATCAGATTACCATGAATGAAGTTAATCGGGTTGTTAATTTCATGAGCAACACCTGCAACCATATTACCGAGCGAAGACATTTTCTCACTTTGGATTAGTTGAGTTTGAGTGCGTTGTAGTTCAGTTAAAGTATTTTCTAAGTCTTCCGTTTGTTGTTGCAAACGCAATTCTGCTTGTTTGCGTTCGGTCATATCAGTTGACACACCAAGAATTTGCTTAACCTTGCCATCATGAGTGCGGCTGAATGGTGTCTCCCTAGTATAAAGCCAGCACCATTCACCATTACCTCGCCTGATGCGATATTCATACTCACAAATTTCGCCATCTTTAGCAGCAAGCAATCTTTGCAACTGAGTTGCTATTTTCTCCTGCTCCTCTGGATGAGTAATAGTCGGAATCAGTTTGTCTCCCATCTGTTGAATTTCTTCAATAGAATAGCCAAGAAGAGTAATAATTTCTTGATTGGCGTAAACATTGCGCTGTTCTTCTAGGTCGAAAATATAGAGAATATTAGGAGAAGAATCGGCGATGCGTTGAATGAAATGCTGACTTTCTTGGAGTGCTTGCTCTGCCTTTTTGCGGGCTGTAATATTCAATTTTGCTCCCACCAGTTGATAAATTCGACCTTCGCTATTTTTCAAAGGATTAATTGTAGTCAAACACCAAGTTTCTTCACCATCAAAAGTCAGATGTTCCTCATAATTCACCCTAGTACCAGCTTCTACACAGCTTTTGTATCGCTGACGTACTAATGCACCATTAATAGGGCCATGTAAATCTTCTGGAGTTTTACCTACAATTTGGGCATGATTGATTCCGATGATTTTTTCTGCTGATGAGTTGCAACCGGCAAAGCGAAAGTCCCCATTTTCTAAAACATCGACCACAAATACTAAGTGTGGAATACCATCATAAATAGTGCGGAGGAATTGCTCTTGTTCTTGAAATTGTTGTTGTGCTATTTCGCGATCGCGCTTTGCAGCTTGTTGTTCGGTAATATCAGATATGTAACCATACCAAAGAATTTTGCCTTTTGGTTGAGGCTCTGGCCGAGAAACTGTTTTCACTAATTTCTGTTCGCCAAAGGGAGTTGTAATTCGCCACTCATATTCAAAGTTTTGTAGAGTTTGGGCAGAAACAGCAATAGCTTGTTGAATATTTGGGATATCTTCCGGGTGAATATGGGCAAATACTACAGATGCATCTTCTGTTATCTGTTTCGGTTCTAGTCCTAAAACATTTCGACATCCAGAAGAAGCATAAGCAAAGGACATTGTACCATCAGGCTGAAGATGAAATTCATAAAGCATCCCTGGCACATTATCTGCCAGTCGCTTCAACCGTGCTTCACTCTGACGCAGCGCTGCTGTGCGTTCCTCAACTCTCGCTTCTAACTCCTCATTCAGTTGCTTGAGTTCTGCTTCTGTCTGTTTGCGATCGGTAATTTCTTCTGTAAATATAATGATGCCGCCTACTTCACCAGAGTCTTCGTACCAAGGATGTATCTCCCACTTCACCCAATTGATTGTTCCGTCTGCACAAGGGAAGACATCTTCTTCACATTTCTCAACAGATCCTGCCAAACAACGTTGATGGATTTTCCGCAAATATTCTGGAATCTCTGGGAAAACTTCATAACAAGAGCGACCAATAATTTCCTCATCAACTAAGCCGTAATTTTCTCTCCAGCGGCGACTCGCCAGTAAATAGCACATCTGTCGGTCAAAGATAGCGATCGCAGCAGGCGTGTATTCTATGAATAAAGCCATCTGCTTTTGGCTAAATTTTGGAGTGCTAGAGGACTTAACCTGCTCCAAACGAGCTATTACCTGACGCAGTTCTATTAGCTCTTGTTGAAGAGATTCATACGTATTTTTATCTACAGTAATCAGATTAGGAGCCATACTTCGGGCATTTACTAGCTAAAGTGTCTGAAGTTGAGTTCAGTATTTATCTTGCCCAATCTTAAACCTACCAAATCAATATTTTATGATAAATTCCGTATAAAGCCTTAAATTCATGAGTTTTTAAACAATTCAGGAATCTTTTTATTCGCTTGATTGACTCAAAAATTCACCTAATTGATGTTTAATTAATAGTCCTTTGAGCGTTGCATTTTCAGCTTTTAGTGTTATATTATCAGCCTCTAATTCCCTAATTCTTTCTTTCAAGGCTTCCTTGGTTGTACCTTGTCTGTGAATCACCACTTCTTTATAAATTTCTAAGTTAGTATCTTCATTCATCCATCTTTGATAAGTTTTAGTATGTTCTTGTACCGTGTGTCCCATGTAATCAGCCATTGTCTTAATTGGCACTCTCAAACGATGACCGCGCAGTGCATAAGCATGACGCAAATCATAAGGTCTAAAGCCTATTTCAGAAGTTCTAAATTTGATATGAAGTTTCGCCGTTTTATTATTCAACGTTCCTTCGTTATAAGGTAATCTAATATTCTTTAAATCAAATAATTCCACCCAATGAGGATGTAATGGCGGAATCCCACAACTCCTTTCACCAGTTTTAGTCCCTTCTGTAAGAATAGGATTTAAAGTCACTAAATGAAAGGTATTTAATGTATCTGTAAATGCTGCAATATCGACAGCGAATAACTCATGAGGTCTTAACCCATAAGTTGCTAACATTCCATAAGCCCATTGCCATTGTTCCGGTTGTGTCAGATTCTCCTTACTAGCGTATGCTGATAAGGGCATTCCCATTTTCAGAAATCCTTGGATAATTTCTTCATCTGAGGGAATCTTTCGGATGGTAGGATGAGGCTTGGGAGTTGTATAAGCATAAATTGTCTTAAAATCATCAATTCCACAAAACTCACAAAACTTTTTCAACTGCCATACTAAAAAAAACCTCCCCGATGTATTAGCTTTAGTTTTTTCTAATGCTATTGCCAGCGATTGTGCAGATAAAGGTACATCTTGAGGAAGTTTTTTCAGATGCCTCAGATAATGAGTTTCCCAAGTCCGGATTCCTTGCCGATTCTTTTCGTGAGTTTTCCAAAACTCTCGCTCGTATTCTTGAATCAATTCACTAATAATTTTAGCAGGTAGCTCTTTATCTAACATGCCTAAATTTTGTGCATGTTTACCGAGTAAATCTGATGTCCACTGGAATTGTTTTGTCATTAACAAAAAGTCCAGTTCCCGCGCTTTCAATACAGCCATTTTTACCCCAGCATCATTAGCTACAAAACCGCATGAAATGGTGTACTGTTTATTAGGACTGCCATGTTTTCCTATATCACCAGGTCTGCAAGGAAATGTTCCCTGTAAAGCTATAGTTTTAGGACTAGTCAGCTTCAGTTTGACTTTGATTCTATCTAAACTTAATGCCGAATTAGCTTGAGCAATAGCGTGTTTTATCCTCAGATATTCACGCTCCATCTTAGTATTTTCATCTGATGCAGGCTGTTTGGGTTTCCACTGTTTCCATTTAGCTGGTTCCCATTGGTCAATTGGTATACCATCCCATACTGATTTACGGATATCGTCAGTGCTAGCTTTGCTGCTCGGCATAGGCTTGTTCTAAATTAGTTTTAAGTAACTTAACTTTAAGGCTGACAGCGCTTTTCCATCAATTAATTTTTCCTACTCCCTTAATTTGTATAATTCGCTAAGTTATGCGGAATTTATACCACCAACACTGAAGTTAATAGCATAATTATGAGCAAGATTATGAATAGTAGCAAAAGATATCTTTTACCATTTATTGTTATTGCGATCGCAGCCAGCCTGGGCAGTTGTAGTTCTAACCCTACCCCTCGTAATATAGCTAGCGTTTCGCCCACACCCACCATTACACCGATTACACCATCGCCAATCCTAAGTTCAAGTCCAAGTCCAACCCCAACTCCTAGCAAGGCTCCAATCAGAACTAGCTTGAGTAACGTTGAGCCAGTAGCCACCACACCCGCCACGCCTGCTGCAACTACTCAAGCCGCCGCCAGCAAAACAGTCAACGTTACCCTATATGCAAGTGATGCCCAATGTCAAGAACTGATTCCTCAAAAAGTTTCAGTACCTGCTGAAGAACCTGTAAAAGGTGCAGTAGACAAGATTATAAAGCAGCAAGAGACAGGCGATTTTGGCTTTACTGGTTATCGCGTCAATGTGAAAAATGGCGTGGCAACAGTTGATTTGCGACTATCTCCGCAATCAAAGCGGCAATTAACTTCTCTTTCGAGTTGCGAACAGTTTGCTTTATTTGGAAGCCTCCGCAAAACTTTAACAAGTAACGCTCAATGGAATATTAAAGAAGTTCGCTTCACCGAACGAGGTCAAGAAATTGTGCTTTAATATCATGTCCATCTAAATAGTTACGATAAGATTGACGCAAAGATGGTGAGACGCGGTGAGGAAGTTGGAGTCTTGGCAGTGAGGCAGTGCGAGAGAGGGGTCTCCCCAAGTAGAGGAACGGCCGTTAGCAAGAGCGAAGCGCGAGGCACGAGCGTCACCTGTAAGGGTTTGGGTCGAGTCCAAACTTCCTCTCCCGTTGGGGGACAAGGGAGATATTTTTGAATGAATTTTAAGAGCGTCCCCCGTCTCCGTGTCCCCGCGTCGGCTTATCTTAGCGCCATTCCCCGCAAAATTAATGCGATAGATCCCTAGAAACTAACCATTTCCATCTTGACCCGCACTTTTAATTAAAAGCCACTGCTCAACCAACTCCGCCACAATATCGCTCATCTGTCGCTCCTGTGAAACTGCGGCTGCCTTAAGTTGTCGATGCAGTTGCTTAGGCAGATAGATAGTGGTACGCGTATAAGCTGGATCGGTGCTTTTACTTTGTAAAGTAGTTCGCTCTTCAGCTAGCTGGGGCTTATCTCTTTGTTGGCGACTGCGAGCCGCATCAATCAGCTCGTCAAAACGGCTAGTTTTTTTCTTGTTATTCAAAGTAATACCAAATTGATTAAATGTATGTTTCACAAGGAGAGTAAAGCACAAGAAATAGCCTATATAAAGACTTATTCAAGTGTGTCTTAATTGCGAATTAGAAATTACCCTTCGGGTGACGCTCGTAGCTCGCGCTTCGCTGCGAAGATCGGCAGTTTGCCAGACGCTCGTTCGCTTAGCGTCTCCCCTTGGGAGAAGACTCGCTAACGCTGCGCTAACGACGCAAAGCGCCAAGACGGCAACTGCCTCACGAATTACGAATTAGTATAGTATTTCCTTTCCTACCTCCGCGTAGCATCGCCATGCAATTTGGGCGTAAGGGTCTTTGACAGTACTTACTGGCACACCTTCTAAAGCAGCTCGTTGGAATACAGCAAGCCGTCGAATTCCAGATTTAAACACAGGTAGTCCTGCTTGTTCTAGAGCAGTTCTAGCATCTTCTCCTGCCTTATTCGGATTTGGCGGGATGATAGTTAATAAAATTCGATAATTTGTCTTTAATTGTTTAAGTAAATCAACCATTTTCAGTGTTGCAGCTAAAGCAACAGCATCTGGGGTAGTCGGAATAACCAACAAATCGCAGCCTTTGGCAATAGTTTTTAACTCATCTAAATCTGGTCTGGCTGGCGTATCAATTACTACATGTTCGTAAAGATTTACTAAATTTACTCCCTGTGTTTCATCAGCCACTTTAAATGGCAAACAACCTCGGTTTGACCAATCCAAAGCACTGCGGTTTAAGTCGCCATCTATTAACAAAGTGTCAGCTTTCGTCTGAAGGTATGTAGCTAAGTGCAATGCTGTCGTAGACTTAGCAACACCGCCTTTGAATGCCGCTACAGCAATCATCATTTTGGATTTCAACGCAAATAATCCCAAGATTCTACCGCATATTTAAACATTTGGATGTTTAGTTATATTTTGCATTTAAACATCTAAAAATTTAGATGTTTTGCATAAAATATATTTGTATATGTATTATATGTATATAAAATTTTTACCTAAAAACTAAAATAAGTAAGATGAGTTATATATGTTAAATAAGCACATTTACAATACTTAGATTTAGCTCATATTCTCCAAGGTGATTTTTCAGCCATAAGCGATATTTGCGATCGCCTACACTTACGCACATTTCAAAGAAACGGGAAAAATGTCTTACAGCAGTTTTCAATTGAGCCAAAATAAAAGTTGAGAACTTACTTGCTTTGCAGCAATTAGTAGATGAACAACCGGATGCCATACTGGGAGAATTGTGTGAGGGCTATTGCATTCGGAGTGGAATTACTGTCAGCGTAGCGACGATGCACGATTGAAATTGACGACTAAAAAAAACTCTGTATGCCAGTGAGCAAGATAGCCCGCGAGTCAAACAGATGCGCTTTGAGTATAGGGATTGGGTTTTGGGCATTGATCCTCACAATATGAAAACCGCTGTAAACTCTTAGCGGTTCGTCGTAGACATCCCTCGTGGTGGTTAATTTTGTGTATATAAGCTGCGATCGCGTCACCATGTGATATCTGCGGTTGCTTCTACTCTATTGGCGGTGGGTAGAGTTTAACTTGGTCTGATGGCAGAGTGATGACATTAAAAGCCTTCCAGTTGGTTGTAACGTACTTGAATTTACCAATACCAAAGTCTTTATTAAGTAGAACGGTGCAAATAAACCGAAGTATGTAACGAAAAGTAAAGTTACCTAAAACCCTCTTTCCTTCTGCCTTCTGCCCTCTGCCTCCTGCCTTGTCATAACGACAATTTTTAACATCGACCTACTTAGTAGTCCAGTTATTCCACTGTGCAGTTAAATTGAACCAGTAATCGCCCCCCATACTCAGAATATAACGAGCTTTAGAGCGATCGTCAGGTTTGTTAAAATCATCCACCACAAGTCGAGCTTGAACTGTGGTAAACATCCCCATTACATCAATCGGATTAATAGATGCTCGACCAGGCGGCCAAAAGTGGAAGTTGTAACCATTACCTGTTTTGACGGAGATACTCTCGTTAGTTGCATGGGCACAAAATGCTACTGCTTCGCTTTCTTGGTTGTCATCTATGGTGCGGTCATAGCCATCTTGAAAGCAAACGATATTATCATACTTTGCGATCGCCACAAATTGCCTTCGCTATCAAGATTTTTCGGTTAAGCCCAAAAACAGGTAGATTGCATCCGTGAGAGGTTAAGTAATATAGCTGGGGACTGGGTGAAAAGTCTTTTTGTGTCTAGGTTCGATCGTCTGTTGATGTCCTAACACTACTGGCGACGGCTATATTTTGCACCTAACAGGATAAACGCTGAATACCTTCAAAATCATTAAATAGGCATAATCTCGTCGAGCTTCATCTGTAAATTTGGCAATAAATGAGATGAAATAGTATCTCCTAAGCGATATTGTTGCTGTTGGTACACTCCATTAACTAACTGACATACAGTGAAAGTTGGTTGTTTGGGATTGCCAATAAATTGCAACCCGCCTAATCCCTGAAAGTCTACAATCCAATATTCTGGAATGTTAAGAAAAGCGTATTCTTCCACTTTTCTTGCATAATCATCCTGCCAATTTGTACTCACAACTTCAGCAAAGAGTTTGATGGTACTACCGTTACAAATTATCGGTTCTTTTTGCCAAAATGGTTCTTGACTTAGTTGTATTTTATCTAAGACAATTACATCAGGACGCAACGCTGTGGCTTCAGCATATGGTGGTTTGATTAAGCAATTTTTTGGTACTAGCCAGTTGAAATTAGAATTAAAAATCTCGACATAGATTCTACCAGCAATACTACCTGCAACAGCTTCATGAGGGCCTGTAGGTTCCATGTCTCTTAACTCTCCATCAATTAGTTCGTAACGTGTATCGTCACCATATTGAGTTATGAATTCCTCAAAGCTTAGTACTTTGGGTGGAGTGTATGTCATATTATTGGAACTAAAGGTAGTCTCATTCTAGCTAAGTGGTAGAAGCAGGCAACAGACATATTCGCTGTTGAAGTTGCTTAAAGTTAAAATACTCAAAATGCTTCTGGCTAATTGTTCCGGAAGCATTTTGATTGGATATGCGAGTTTGCGATCGCCTATGAAACTTCAGAGACTATTTATTCAAGTCCACATCACTTTTGTAGGTCATTGGTCTAGGTAAAGCTTTCTTTTTAGGAGCAGAGGATTTATTCGGTGGTTGTGGCGCACGGCATTGCTCGCAGTACAGTGGTCTTGGGCCATAAGTCTCGCGTTGAGTCGGGCGATCGCACTCTTTACAGACGAAGTTGAATACGCGAGTATGAATCTGCCGCTGATGTGCTCTGACGGTGTACTCTTTGACGTTGATTACCTTACTTGGCATTGTTTATTGCATATAGGGTTGAGCGAATGTGAGTTTACTCACCAACTTGAATCTTAGCTTTTATCATAAGAGTTTCAAATACCAACGGTACAACTAATCACATAGTTCATGAGACTACAAAAAATAGTATCAATGGCTACGCCAAAATGACCCTAAGTATGAACTGACGCTCAATTTGTGGTCACATGCTTGACTTTCAACTTGATTAAATCCATTCGGGGCAACCTGGGTTAAAGTTTCAATCCCTCATAGGGAGTTAATGAAATTTCAACTTTAATAGCAAAAAGCATATCTCCGAAAAAGAGAGTTTCAATCCCTCATAGGGAGTTAATGAAATTTCAACTCCCCAATGATACAGATAAATCCTAACGGTGTTGTTTCAATCCCTCATAGGGAGTTAATGAAATTTCAACCAAGAGCGATTTAACTGGTATTGGGCAATTACTATTAGTTTCAATCCCTCATAGGGAGTTAATGAAATTTCAACACTCCTCCTGTTGGGTTGTCTTTGATCGACCCTAAAGTTTCAATCCCTCATAGGGAGTTAATGAAATTTCAACCAGCCCAAAACAAATCACAGCCATCTTTTCTAGTTTCAATCCCTCATAGGGAGTTAATGAAATTTCAACAAAACGGTGACAATAGTAACGCTAAAAGAAACCAGTTTCAATCCCTCATAGGGAGTTAATGAAATTTCAACATCTAGCAGATAAAGGGTACTCCCACTTGCTAGATCCAGGTTTACTGGGTAGGGCAGGGATATTGCTATCCCTTTCCCCCCGACAAACCGGACAAGCAAGTTCACCCTGCATCCGGCTTTAGCAAATCCTAGAGCTACCAAGGACTCAATTCATTCTCAATTTCAGAAAGGTGATTCTGTGCATGAGAATGTATTTGTTGATGACAGTAATAATGCACTAGTTCTAAATTAGCGTAACTTTCGTTACCCCCATCACAAAAAGGTATTTTATGGTGTTTTTGTATGGGTTCATCATTGAATAATGATTCTCCACATACTGGACAGATAAAACCCTGTTTTTGGGCAAGCTTTTGATAACTAGGAATTAGACTTTTGAATTTAATATTCTGCCGATTTTCCCAATAGGCTGTTAGCTGTGGGTCATCGGGAGAATAAGCACCCTTAACCATTGGATGCCGTCTAATCTTAAACCAATTAAATTTCAACAAATGTTTTCCTGTGCGCTTGTCACCAAACACCCAGTAATCACTTCTGTCTAAGTTTAACCTGCCCCAATAGCGGTGATAACGCTGCTGTTGATTGAACTTGGGGTGCATTCTTTTGGCGTACCTTTTCTCCCTCACAAACATCCATCTATCTAAGCAAGAGAATATTTGTGAGGAAACTACTGTCCGGTAATAATTGGCG
>NZ_JAECZA010000235.1 GCF_016056275.1 Dendronalium phyllosphericum CENA369
CCTACACCCCTACACCCCTACACCCCTACATCCTCAAGATCCATCAGCTTTAGCTTATATTATCTACACTTCCGGTTCTACGGGTTTACCCAAAGGCGTGATGATAGATCATCGGGGTGCGGTAAATACCATTTTGGATATCAATAGACGCTTTGGAATTAAATCAAGCGATCGCATCTTAGCTTTATCAGCATTAAACTTCGACCTCTCAGTTTACGACATCTTCGGCATATTAGCGGCGGGAGGAACGATAGTTATTCCCTCAGCAGATAAAACCAAAGATCCTGCACACTGGTTAGAGTTAATAGTATCTCAGCAAATTACCCTGTGGAACTCAGTTCCAGCTTTGATGCAAATGTTGGTAGAATATCTTACCAACCAACCACAACAACCATCATCTCTGCGTTTAGCTTTGTTGAGTGGAGATTGGCTACCTCTGAATTTACCAAATCAAATTCAAAAATTGTGGTCAAATATCCAAGTAGTGAGTTTGGGAGGAGCAACAGAAGCTTCCATTTGGTCAATTTACTATCCAATTACCCAAATCGATCCTAACTGGAAAAGTATTCCCTACGGCAAACCACTCGATAATCAACAAGTATATGTATTAAATCACAATTTACAGCAAACTCCTGTTTGGGTAACGGGACAACTATATATTGGGGGAGTCGGTTTAGCAAAAGGTTACTGGAAAGATGAAGAAAAGACAAACGCTAGTTTCATTACTGATCCAGTTACCAAAGAAAAATTATATAAAACAGGTGACTTGGGACGTTATTTACCCGACGGGAATATAGAATTTTTAGGAAGAGAAGATTTTCAAGTCAAAATCAATGGTTATCGCATTGAACTTGGTGAAATTGAAGCAATATTAAAACAGCATTCCACTGTTAAAGAAGCAGTAGTTACAACAGTGGAAAAAACACAACAATTAGTTGCTTATATTGTTAGCGATACACCAACTCCCAATTTAGCAGAAGCTTACCAACCATCTCAACAAGCAGGAGTATTAACCGATGCTGGAGAACGCATCGAATTTAAACTCCAACAACCAGGAATCCGCAAATCGGAATCATCGCCAATTACTATTCACTTACCCAAATCTGAACTTGAGCAAACACCTTATCTAGAACGCCAAAGTTACAGACAATTTTTACCACAACAGATATCCCTAGAACAATTTAGCAAATTTCTCAACTGTCTCCAGCAAATGCAACTAGGTGATTATCCCCTCCCCAAATATCGCTATCCTTCTGCTGGGAGTCTTTATCCCGTACAAACTTACTTATTCATCAAACCCAACAGCATCGAAACCCTTCCCGCCGGAATATATTATTATCATCCCAGCGACCACAATTTAATCTTACTCCACAGCACCAACGAAATAGATAGTAGTGTTTATCTTGAGAATCAACCACTTTTTCAACAATCCGCTTTTGCGATATATTTGATTGGGAAACTAAGTGCGATCGCACCGATGTATGGAGAAATCGCTAGAGACTTCTGTCTTTTAGAAGCAGGACACATCGGACAATTACTCATGAACAGCGCACCGACTCAAGAAATTGGTCTTTGTCCCCTTGGCTATTTAGAATTTCCACCAATTCAAGATTTATTTCAACTAGAAGCCAATCAAATTCTCCTTTATAGCTTTGTTGGTGGAAAAATATACCCAACAGATTCTCAGCAATGGTCAATACTTAAAAATCCTCAAACTACCAAATCAAATACTACCCAATTCCGAGAATATCTACAGCAGAAACTTCCACAATATATGATACCTGCTGAATATATTTTCATTGACACCTTACCCCTAACCACCAACGGAAAAATAGATAGAAAAGCCTTACCAACCCCCAATCTCGCAACAGCCAAATCAGCAACCTTAGTTCCTCCGCAAACCCAAACCGAAAAAACAATCGCCGAATTTATCCAACAACTGCTGCAAATCGAAGCAGTGGGAATACAGAATAATTTCTTTGAGTTAGGAATAGACTCACTCAAACTTGTGCAATTGAAAAATCACTTACAAAATCAACTCCAAGTCAATATTCCCATGCGCCAATTATTAGTGGAAACAACAAATATTCAACAACTAGCATTAGCCATTGACGAACAATTAATTATCGCTAAAATCACACAAAAACCATTAGCCACAGAACAAGACGACGATAAAGAAATCATCCAAATTTGAATGTATTCCGCATAGACCTCTTGCAAAATTTCTTTATTTTATATTCTTCTTTGCGCCTTTGCGCCTTTGCGTGAGATAAAAATAGTATGGTTCATTTACCTGAAAATTGCTGTAAATGAGGTACAAATTTTTGAAACGCAAAGGAACGCAAAGTAAAGCACAGAGTTACGCAGAGATTTCTGAAGAGACTAAAAAATACTATAAACGAACCACAAAGAACGCAAAGAACGCAAAGTTAAGAGAATTAAAAAGGGTTTTTGCATTATCAAGTGAATATTATTATCTGTGCAATTGGTGTTCGTTAAATCAAAAATTAAGAAAAACATTATGAACAAAAACCAACTTTTAATCGAACTCGAAAAACGAGGAATCAAACTCTGGTTAGAAAATGACCTATTAAACATCGAAGCACCAAAAGGAACATTAACACCAGAACTACGCGATTCCCTCAAAGAACATAAACCAGAAATTATCAAACTCCTAAATCTCAGCAATATAAAAACAACCTCCTTACCAATCATAAAACCAAATCCCCAGCAACGTTACCAACCATTTACACTCACCGACATCCAACAAGCACATTGGTTAGGACGCAACCAAGTATTTGAATTAAGCCATGTCAGCAACCATGTTTACATAGAATTTGAGACTAATAATTTAGACATATCCCGCCTAACAGCAGCTTGGCAAAAACTCATTCAACGTCATGATATGCTACGAGCGATAGTATTACCCACAGGAGAGCAACAAATCTTAGATCAAGTTCCCAATTATCAAATTAATATCCTAGATTTACAAGAATCAGAAACCCAAAAACTCGAAACTGAATTAATAGCAATCCGCAAAAAATTATCTCAGCAAAACTTACCTTCACACCAATGGCCTTGGTTTGATATTCGAGCCACTTATTTAAATCAAGAACAAATTCGGCTGCATCTTAGCATGGATTTATTACTGATAGATGCTGCGAGTATTCGGATTTTATTTCACGAATGGAATCAACTTTATCAAAATATCGAGTTATTATTACCACCATTAGAACTATCATTTCGAGATTATGTGATTACAAAAAATTCTCTCCAAGACTCAGAATTAGTCAAGCGATCGCAATCTTACTGGTTCAATCGTTTAGATACTCTACCACCAGCACCAGAATTACCCCTAGCTTGTTTTTCTAGTGAATTAAAAGAGTATACATTCAAACGCTATGCTGGAAAACTAGAACCCCATATATGGCAAAAATTAAAACAGCGAGGTCAAAAAGCTGGTTTAACTCCTTCTATTATCTTGCTAACCGCTTTTGCAGAAATTTTAACTTTGTGGAGTAAAA
The DNA here is from genome assembly GCF_016056275.1 of Dendronalium phyllosphericum CENA369. GTDB lineage: Bacteria > Cyanobacteriota > Cyanobacteriia > Cyanobacteriales > Nostocaceae > Dendronalium > Dendronalium phyllosphericum. Next base: position 3,525 of record NZ_JAECZA010000235.1, read on the forward strand.
ATCCTCAGTTTACTCTCAACTTAACTGTCCTGGAACGTCTACCCCTCCATCCTCAGATAAATCAAATTATTGGCGATTTTACCAATACAAATCTCTTAGCAATAGACAATTCATCTCCAAATACATTTACAAATCTAGCTCTAAAAATACAGCAACAATTACTACAAGACTTAGATCATATTTATATTAGTGGAGTAGAAGTACTGCGGAAATTGCTCAATCAAAAGAAAACAGAATTAACCGCAGCTATGCCTATAGTATTTAGTAGTGTTTTAGGTTTGGGTAATTTTGCTCAGGGAGATTTAGAATATAACTTTTTGGGAGAAGTAGTATATGGTATTAGCCAAACACCGCAAGTTTCCTTAGAACATCAAGTAGCAGAACACAACGGAAGCTTAATTTTTAATTGGGATGCAGTAGAAGCACTTTTCCCTATGGGAATGTTGGATGAAATGTTTACAGTTTACTGCAATTTGCTGGAGCGTTTAGCCCAAGAAAATGAATTGTGGACAGAACCCATAGAATTATTACCATCAATCCCAATTCATCCTCATCCACCAATCCCAGAAACAGCTTTACTCCACACCTTGTTTTTTGCACAAGTATCTCAACGTCCACAACAACAAGCCATCATTAGCAGCGATCGCATTCTCACCTATCAAGAGTTAAGCGATCGCGTCACTGAATTAGCACGACAATTAGGCGATCGTTCTGAGGTGGCGATCGCTATCATTATGGAAAAAGGTTGGAAACAGGTTGTCGCTGCTTTGGCTATCCTTACTGCTGGTGGGATCTATGTCCCCATCGATCCAGGATTACCACAAGAACGTATATGGTATTGTTTACAACAAGCACAAGTCAAACTCATACTGACTGAAACTTGCCTTGTTCATAGTCTGGAATATCTAGCGAACATCCCAAGGCTGTGTATAGATTCTCCACAACCTTGTTCATCTTGTCCGTCATTCAAGCAAGTCCCAAAACCCACAGACTTAGCCTATATCATCTACACCTCTGGTTCTACAGGAACACCCAAAGGTGTAATGATTACTCATGAAAGTGCAGTCAACACGATTTTAGATATTAACGAACGCTTTCGCATCGATTCCAGCGATCGCATCTTAGCTATTTCTGCTTTCAGCTTTGACCTCTCAGTTTACGACATCTTCGGCACTTTAGCAGCAGGAGGAACAATAGTCATTCCTGATGCTGCAAACAGTAAAGATCCATCTCATTGGAGTGAATTAATTACCACACACCAAATCACAATTTGGAACTCAGTTCCCGCTTTCATGCAGATGTTAATTGAGTATAATTTAAATCATCATCAAGTAGTATTTAATACTCTCAGGTTGGTTTTATTGAGTGGTGATTGGATACCCCTGAATTTACCCACTCAAATCCAAGCATTATCTCCACAAGCCGAAATCATTAGTTTAGGAGGAGCAACAGAAGCCGCCATCTGGTCAATTTATTATTCAATTACCCAACTTGACCCCAATTGGAAAAGTATTCCCTACGGAAAACCACTTAAAAATCAATATATTTATGTTTTAAATACATCTCTGAAAAAATGTCCTGTTTGGGTGACAGGAGAATTATATATTGGCGGTATCGGATTAGCAAAAGGTTATTGGCAAGATGAAGAAAAGACAAACGCTAGTTTCATTACTCATCCAATTACGAAAGAAAAATTATATAAAACAGGTGACTTGGGACGCTACTTACCCGATGGGAATATAGAATTTTTAGGAAGAGAAGATTTTCAAGTTAAAATCAATGGTTATCGTATTGAACTAGGTGAAATTGAAGCAACACTAAAACAGCATTCCACTGTTAAAGAAGTTGTCGTTACAACAGTCCCAAAAACACAACAACTAATTGCTTACATTGTTCCCCAAATAGAGTCAAACATCACCACTCAAGAAATACGTTCTTTTCTCCAAACCAAATTACCAGCATACATGATCCCCTCTACTTTTGTGTTGTTAGCATCTTTCCATCTCACAGCAAATGGTAAAGTGGATCGTCAGGCACTACCTATTCTTGAAGGTACACAACCAGAATTAACACAAACTTTTACGCCGCCTCGTAACCAAATAGAAGAACTATTAATTACAACTTGGACGGAATTATTTCAAATTCCGCAAATCAGCATTTATGACAACTTTTTTGCATTAGGCGGACACTCATTTTTAGCACTAAAATTAATCTCAAAAATCAATCATAAATTTCAGACAAATATACCTCTTAGTACACTTTTTCACTATCCAACTGTAGCCGAATTAGGAAATTTTCTCATCCAAAATTATCACGCTTCCCCAACACCAATATCTTTAGTCCCCATTCAACCAAAGGGAACTCAACCACCATTATTCTGTATTCATCCCACAGGGGGACAAGTAATGGTGTATCAACATCTTGCCAACTGTTTAGGAACAGATCGACCTGTATACGCTCTCCAGTCTCGCGCTCTCAACAACTCACTTGATGAGCATAATAGCATTGAAAATATGGCTGTCGAATACGCAAAAATCATTCGCCAACATCAACCTCATGGTGGTTATCATCTCATGGGCTGGTCTATGGGTGGAGTCATTGCTGTTAGTATTACCAAAGAATTAGAACACCAAGGATGTCAAGTTGATTTTCTTGGACTTGTAGATGCGTTCTTATTTCCAGATAATACACCAACTTTGACACCCGATCCTTTATATGAATTAGCATTAGTGTTTGGTGGGACTTTTGTTGATGCTTTGATGACGCTAGATACTGTTCAACAGCAGCAACTACGAGAGCAACTCATAAATTTAACTGCTATTGAACGTCTGCAATTAATCATGAATTGGGGACAATCACAAAATTTACTTTCAACAGAACTATCTGAAGTATCAATGAAAATATTGCAAAAACAACTAGAAATAACCGAAATCCACCAAAAACTCTTGAAAAACCATCAACCACCTCAAATCAAAGCCCAAATCTGTATCTGGTGGGCTGCACAACAACTCACACCTAAATTACCTTGTACCAACTGGAGTCAATATACTATCAACACAACTCACAACAGAATCTTAGATGGCAACCATTTTACCATTATGTATTATCCGTATATTACAACACTAGCCCAGGATTTACAATACCGTATGTGTGTTTAGTGGAGCAGGGGAGAAAAAATTACTTAGGAATCTTACAAAGAGAAGGGAGTAAGTCAGAAAGTTTGACAGATTGTCATTTGACGACGCAAGCCATGAGAAACGAAAATCATTGAGGATATTGTGCCGAATAAACTTTTTGTAGAGAGAACATGGGATGAAAAAAATTATTTCAGTGTTGTTGCTGGGTGTAGCGATTCTCGCTTTTGCTTTCAATAGTCCAGCTTTAGCAGCAGATGCAGCTAGTGGAGCCAAGGTCTTTAGTGCCAATTGTGCTTCTTGTCATGCAGGTGGTAAGAACTTGGTTCAAGCTAACAAAACTTTGAAAAAAGATGCTTTAGAAAAGTTTGGAATGTACTCGGCAGAAGCGATTATCGCTCAAGTTACAAACGGTAAAAACGCTATGCCTGCTTTCAAAGGTCGTTTAAAACCAAATCAAATTGAAGATGTAGCAGCATATGTGCTGGGACAAGCAGACAAGGACTGGAAATAAAGTCAGAATACGAGAATAGGGCTGTTATTCTTTAGTTACTAAATAGTAGATAGGGTATGTGCCTTATCTACTACTCTTGTTCTGCTAGTAAAGTGAGATGTTATTATGAGTCGTTTTTACCGATTCATGCTCAATTTTGGTATTACTGTTGCACTCACCTGCTTTTTTCTCATTTCACCTGCATATTCATTGTCTACATCGGACATAGGAATCTCAGAAGATGACCTATTCAAGCTAGGTATTGAAAAAATACAGCACGGCAATTACCCGGAAGCTATTCAAGATTTTACTGAGGTGATTAACCTCAAACATGATTTTTCTTCAGCTTATAGCAATCGTTGTCTTGCTTATCTGCAATTAGGAGATTATCAGAATGCGATCGCCGATTGCAATCAGGCTCTAAAGCTAACACCCAACAATGTGGAAGCACACCTCAACCGAGGACTAGCATACTACAGACAAGGGGACTATCAAGCAGCGATCGCTGACGATAATCAAGTTATCGCACTCAACAAGAATGATTTCAGAGCCTACTACAATCGAGGGGTAGCCCGTGGTATGTTGGGTAATCATCAACAAGCAATATCAGATTACAATCTAGCACTCACTAATATTCCCCAATTATCCAGTCTATTAAGAGCAGATATTTACAATGACCGGGGATTAGCTCATTTTGAGTTGTCAGACTTAAAAGCAGCTATGCTCGACTTCTCCCAAGCAATTGAACTCAATCATAATGACTACAGAGCATACTATAACCGAGGTTGTGCTTGTGGTAGAAGCGGCGATAACTCGTGTGCTATTAGGGATTTTGCTGTGGCACTCAAACTCAACCCAATTAATGCGATGGCTTATCTTAATCGGGGTATAGCCTACCATCAACTTGGTCACGAACAAGCGGCAATTGCAGACTTACAAAAGGCAGTTGCATACTTTGCCCAACACAGAGAAACTAAAATCTATGAAAAAGCTTTAGGTTTCTTAAAAAATTTACAGCAACAGCTTTCATCTTTATCAGAAATTGCCCTCATTGGAGAGTGGCCGCTTTTTCCAATCTCAACAAATTGATGAATTTCACCTAGGTAAATATACTGCTATTCAAAAATTATTAAATTCATAAAAATATTTGGTAGATACTAATTATGCTTTACATATCTGAACAAAGTAATTTATTAGCTTGAGGGGGAAGATAATATATCAATATTTGCAGGAATTTATTCAGGTAAATATCAAGATTTATTTAAGTTAGTAATCAGGGATTTATGCCAAATAAATAGATGAAATACTACTAATAGTCTTATCTTTGAGCCAATTTAATATACATTGTTGATTAATCAAAAATTAGTGATAAAGACAATCTATTTTTATCCTAATGCTCTTTCTTTACACCTGAATTTAAAATAATGTCTCCTTTACCTAATTATCGTCCTCAGCAGCTCTCGCTTGGCCCTCTGGAGAAAGAGATTTTGCATATCATCTGGGAACTTGGGAGCGTCACTGTTAAAGATGTGCATGAACGGGTCTTGGCTGACCTAAAGCGACAGTTAGCTTCTGCTTCAGTGACAACTATCCTAAATCGTTTGACTAAAAAAGGTTGGCTGACGTGCAATAAAGAAAGTCGCAATTATAGATGGCAACCACAGATATCCAAGCAAGAGGCACAGATACTCCAAGCCTACGATTGCTTGCATCAATTCTTAGCAGTAGGTAATCCAGATGTGGTTGCAGCTTTTGCCGACAGCCTGGATCGAGACAGTGTGGAAAAATTTGAGGCGATCGCTCAAAAAATACAAGCATTTCGCGTCCTTAAGCAGGATAATTAATGCGTCATTTAATACTAACCAAAGTTAATTACGCTTTGTTCTACGTTTTACTCTAATAAGCAAATTCCTACCGTACTCCACGAAAACTGCGATCGCAATCTTCGTCGATACTCAAAAGCCATAATTGCTTCTTATCTAATACCTTTAGACTTCTGAGAAAAACATTCGGTAGGATAGGAAATAGGGATGAGTTTTCGTAAGGATTCAGAGGGTGTTTGAAAAGTTGTGAGCAGTAAAAATTTATGCAAAACGCCGCACCATGATGCGAATCATCGCAAGATAGATAAGTAGGTAAATAGAATCCGCATCCGAGAGTAAAGTTTTGTTTATGACTCATGAGCAGAGTCAGGATTATTCATCCGAGAGCTATACCTTCAGATTCTTACCGTTATCTATTGCGTTAGCAGGTAAAAAAAGGATGACAACAGTTCAAAATTCAAAATTTAAAATTCAAAATCTAATACTCACTAACCAGCCCGTAACTAGAGTACTGTTGCTACTGCTATTATTCACCCTTGCAGTTTTGGGGATGAGCCTGAGTTTGGGAGATTACCCTGTAACACCAGCAGACATAGTGAAAGCCGTTCTTGCTTTACCAACCCAAGATCCAGAATCTCCCTTTGTTGTTGTTACCCTACGTTTACCTAGAGTGTTAATTTCTTGGTTGGTAGGAGTAGGTTTAGCAGTTGCGGGTGCAATTTTACAAGGATTGACACGTAATCCTTTAGCTGACCCTGGCATCGTTGGGGTAAATGCAGGTGCAGCCTTAGCATCTGTGACTTTAATTGTATTATTCCCAACTTTATCTACTATGTATTTACCCTTAGCTGCCTTTGGCGGTGCTTTTGTTGTTGCCTGTCTTATCTACTTGCTAGCAGGTACGGGAGAAAAATCACCTCTGCGTTTAGTGGTGGTGGGAGTAGCACTCGCAGCAATTATGGGAGCTTTCACTACCTTGATGTTGACTTTTGGTAAAATCAACGACGTTACTAGAGCATTAGTATGGCTGGCAGGTAGTGTTGCTGGTAAAAGTTGGGAGCAAGTATGGCAGCTACTACCTTGGATAGTTATTTTTGTTCCCTTAGCCTTGCTGTTAGCGCGGGAACTGGATACTCTGCAACTGGGTGATATGGTAGCTAAAGGACTTGGTAGCCGAGTCACATGGCAAAGAAGCAAATTATTGTTGGTAAGTGTGGCGCTGGCTGGGTCAAGTGTGGCGATCGCTGGTACAATCGGCTTCGTCGGATTAATGGCTCCGCATTTGGCACGTAGACTTGTAGGGTCAATACATCAAAATTTACTACCAGTCACCGCTTTAATCGGAGGATTATTGGTAGCAGCAGCAGATGTTTTAGGTAGAACTTTATTCTCACCGACAGAATTACCTTGTGGTTTGCTTACTGCTGCCTTGGGAGCACCTTATTTTATTTATTTACTGTATCAAAGGCGGAGGGGATGAGTAAGGAGCGTTTATTCCGTGCCTTGAATCTGAAAACCCAGTTTTGCTCACTTCAAAGCAAAATTTCAACTCTTTGGGCACATAAAACTCAGTCACTGTTAGCTATTGGGTTGTTGATGGTGCTTTTGCTGTATGCTTGTAGCAAAACACCAACCTATCACCAGAAATTTACTTCTAGCCCAAAATCAACGCTTGCCAACTTACGTATAGTCAAACATCAATTGGATGAAGCAAAACTTCCCATATCTCCTAAAAGAATTATTGTGCTAGATGGGGCTTTAACTGAAGCTGTCTTAGCTTTAGGTATCACACCAGTAGGCGCTCCTATTAAATTTATAAACTACACCCTATCCGCAAGACAACAAGCAGGTATAGAGGATATAGGGACACGAACCCCAAACTTAGAAAAGATTTTAGCCCTGAAGCCCGATCTAATTTTGGGAATTTCCAACTATCAGGAAATATATGGTTTATTATCGCACATAGCACCCACAGTATTGATTAATTACAGCTATTCAAAATGGAAAGAAATGTTTTGGTCAGTTGCTCAAATACTAGGCCAGACTACTGTTGCAAAGGAGTGGATGTTTCAGTACTACAACCGTATATCTGAATTTAAAGCTGCTATGGGCAAGCGATTAGCTTTAACTCATGTATCTGTCTTTCGGATTGCTGGATATACTGTGTTCATTAAAGGTTCTTTCTTTGGCAGCATCTTTAACGATATTGGTTTGAAAAGTCCTCTTTCACCAAATCTAGATGTTCTTAGAAACCGTCATCACATATTCACGAACGGATATGTTTATGCACTGTCTCCAGAACTATTGAATGAGGTAGATGGGGATGCTCTATTTCTGATTTCTGACGCTAGTTTTGGTCTAGCATCTGCCCAAAAAGCTAGAGAGAAATTACAAGTCCAGCCTCTTTGGTCAAAGTTAAAGGCAGTTCAGCAAGGCAAAGTTTATGTAGTAGGAAATTATTGGATATGTTGTGGACCTCTGGCTGCTAATCAAGTTCTCGACGACCTATTTAAGTCTTTACTCGAAACATCAAACTTGAAATAAATCTACTCATTCTCCTTTAAGATATTTAGTATAAATCTGGCGATCGTAAAATCTCACCATGAGATGCTGTCTAGGTTGTACTGCATTAGGTGAGATTGGAGAAACTACGTGCCAAGCGTTATGCTCACACAGAAAAAGAACGGAGTTACCTAACTGTGGTGGAATCTCTTTAACGACAGATTCACGATGTTCATTTTCTAAAATTTGAAGACTTCCTCCCCAGTTAATATCCCAATCTTTACTAAAATAGAATAGATGACTCAGAGCCATTCCTGAGTCCTTATTGTTCACAAACCATGAGTCTTTATGAGGTGCTAAGTTTTTGTTTGCAGTGCTATCTATTTGAGATAAATAAATACGGATTAGATAGTGTTCTAGGTTTAATCCAGTAAGTTTAGTAACAGCTTCTCGATAAGCAGGGCTAATCAATTCATCAACCAAAGTTTGCCAAAGACTATTCAGATTTGGTAGAGGATAAATATAAAATTCGTTTTTGGCAGCGTTGAAAAACTTTTCTGCATTTGTCACCACTTCTGCCCCTTGATCTAAAATCAATCCTCCAGGTCTTTGGGGAAATTTATTATATGGAAAACTATTAAACAACTCAACTAGTTGAGGTTTAGGTATGAGATTGTCAAAGAAAATCCAGTGATAAGGATGTTTTTGTATTACACCATTGCAAATTGCATCTAAATTCAACATGATAGTTATTTTGTTTAATTATTACTAGTTAAACTCTTGCTCTTTCTAACAAAGTCGTTCGGTCATAAAATCTAACTAGAACATTAAGTCTATCTTGCGATGCCTCTTGAGATGAAACTGGAGAAACGTTATGCCAAGAATTTTCCGAACGCACTATAATTACGCTTGTACCATTACGAGGAAGAATTTCTTGAAATATAGATTCGAGTTTTTCGTTTAAGAGAATTTGAAGACACCCTCCCCATTCAGTTTTCCAATCTTCACGACCGAAATAAAGCAGGTGTGACAGGATAATTCCTTCAGAATCCGAATGAGAACCATTTACAATCGGGTCTAATCGACTTAAAAAAATACTTATAAATTGCTCTTCCAGGTTTAACCCAGTTAGTTTGGCAATGCTTTCTCGATAAACATTGCTATGTAATTCCTCAACTAATACTTGCCAAACACTGCTCAAACCTGTGTTTGGGTAAAAATTTTTTGTTCTGCGATCGCCAACAAACTCTTGAAATTCGTCGTAAACTAAGATCGCAGGTCTGTGGTGGGGTTGCTCCCTTATTGGAAAAACTTCTATTGGGGGAAAAGTGTTTCTTAACTCAATTAGTTGGGTTTTAGGTATGAGATTGTCAAAGAAAATCCATTGATAAGGATATTTTTGTATTATTCCATTACTAATTGCATCTAAATTCAGCATCATCTACTCCATTTTTGTCAAACATCAATTTCAGGTTAAAAAAACTGTTGCGCCCAGCGATACTTGCAGCAAGGCTGCAATTAAAGATAGCTGCACAATTTGGCTTTTTTGTAGAAACAAGATAGTTTTTAAAACTTCCACCTTAGTGTAAAGTTAACCGTAAATGGGTATCCATAATAGACTGTGGTATTTACTGGCGTACTACCGAAAGCACCCTCAAAGTAATTTATGTCAAACAAATTCTGGAAGTTGAGTGCTGCATCAAATTTTTCCTGGCGGTAGAAGAGGGCAGCATCAGTGCGGACATAATTAGGTAACTTAAGAGTGTTAGCTGAATCAACAAAGCGATCGCCCACATAGTACAAACCCAAACCAGCGCCAAATCCTTTGAGGTTTCCTTTAGGAATAATGTAAGTCGTCCAAAGACTGGCTATATTTTGCGCTGCTCCAGGGAGTTCTTTGCCAACAGGAATGGAGTTATCTTCGGTAACGCGAGGATTGGCATAGGCATAGGAAGCAATCACATTCCAGCCTGGGGATATTTCACCTGTAATAAACAACTCAACACCTTTGCTGTTTGCTTCACCTACAGGAATAGAAAAGCCAGAATTATTGGGGTCATTAGTGAGGATATTAGATTGGGTAAGGTCAAACAAAGCTAAATCTACCGAAAGTTTATCACCGAGCAAATCTGCTTTAGCACCTATTTCGTATTGAGTTCCGTCCTGTGGTTGAAATGCCTGCCCAGTTGCGGTTAGTCCAGCCTGGGGAACGAACGAGCGAGCGTAGCTAGCATAAAGGCTTAGGGGTTTAATGGGTTGATAGACAATACCCACACGGGGACTAAATGCTTCACTTGAAAAGTTGGTTGAGGTTGAAGCGAGTTTGTTATCATTTGTCTGCCATGTCCAGTCATAGCGACCACCCAAAACTAGCTTGAAGTTTTGAGATAGAGTGATTAAATCTTGAGCATATACACCCAGGTTATAAGCATTGGTTGAACTGCTGGATTGGTTAGAAAGTGTACCACCTCCTCCAAACCCATAAACTGGATTGAAAATGTTGATTGAGGAAGCAGTAAAATTCTGATTATACCCATTAACAAAACTCCAAGCATACTCCGTTCCTACAATAAGTTGGTGTTCCAGGCTTCCAGTTTTAAACTGTCCCGTAACGAGAGTATTTAAATCAGTTCCATTCTGGAAACTCTCACCAACCTGAACAAATCTGCGTCGAGTCAAAGTCTCATTATCTGGCTGTAGGGCGATTGGAACTCCTCTGCCTATTGGGGAGTTGTCTATTTTAACATTCAGTAATCCAAAAGCATTCTCAATTGACCAATTATCATTGAAGTGATGTTCTATTTTGTAGCTCAAGCGAGTAGTAATAATATCTGTAGTCCCTACTTCTCCCACATAACGACTAATAGGCACTTTGCCATTGGGATTTGGATACAGAGTGCCGATCGCGGGCAACCCTTCGTTGGTTAAACTGCTATTGTAATCACCATAACTGGAATTAAATGTCAGTTTTGTATTACGATCTATATCCCACGAGAGTGCCCCAGCGAACTGATAGCGTTCCTCGTTGTAAAAATCAATAAAGCTATCAGAGTTGAGGTAAGAAGCATTGAAGCGATAGGAGACATTTTTATTTGTTGTTAAAGGCCCAGAAAAGTCAAGTGAACCTCGATAAGAGTTGAAATTGCCAATAGAGAAGTCCGCAGAATAGTAAGGGTCTTTTAAAGGTGGTTTAGTAACTAAATTGACAACACCGCCAAGCCCAGCTCGTCCGTAAAGCACAGAGGCTGGGCCTCGCAGAACTTCTACTCGTTCAATATTGTTGAGATTGAGAGCGGCTGATCCTCCCAAAGAGAAACCCCTGAGTCCATCGATTAAGATATTGCCAAAAGAAGAGTTAAAGCCTCGAATTATAAATCTATCTTGCGAACCTGGCTCGCGCTCTGCTGATACACCAACATTTTTCAATGCATCTCCAATGTAAAGAATATGTTGGTCTGTAATCACCTGTTGAGGGATAACATTTACTGTCTGAGGAATGTCGCGTAGTGGTGTATTTGTTCTAGTTCCAACAGCGGTATCAATAGGGTTGTAGCCTGTTTCCGGGGGAGCAGTCACCTCTAGTTCTATCGGTGCTTGGTTTTCACTAGATGACGGTTTTTGCTGTGGCGGCTTTGGTTGCTGTCCGGTGATTGCACTACTAGTCACTCCAAATACTAACCCTTCATTACTATCAAACAACTCCACTGCTGGCGCACTCGATTCACCTGTGACTGTTACCCGCAGGGTATTACCATCGATATTAGTAACACTTACTTCAGTAATTCCCGCTACTGGCTTTGATTGCCGAAATGTATTGCCACTAGCCAAGCGCAACTGAGCGTTAGGTATGTCTGCAACATAGGAATTACCCTCAGTTTTGGGAGTTACTTGCAAGCGATCGCTTTTCACTCCCGTCTCTAAAACCACCTCCAAACCCTTATCTGTACTATTTACCTTTACTCCCGTCACTGTTATCACTTCTGCTTGGAGAGGAGTTGGTGACTGTACTAACTTTTGGGCATCGATGAGACGGCGAATCTCTCTAATCGTCGTAACTGATTTTGTTATTCTTGTCCTGGGTAATAGTTGCTGGTTACTAGCTGGTATTTTTGCTGCTATAATAGGGAGAGCAACAACTCGCACAGGCTTAATCGTAAACACTACTGCGGAACCTGTTAGCAATATACTCTGCCAGAAAAAAATTTTTAATCTCTGGGACTTCATTCAAACTTCCTCACACACACTCGCTCACCACACGCTCTTAGTTTAGGTATAAAAGGTAAGTGGAAAATCTATTACCCTTTATCCGAACCCTGTGACAATCTGACCCCAAAATCCTGCTTGCGAAATTGGGGTTATTGCATCAAGTACGTTATTTAACTCAGTCTGAATATTACCAACTTAGTGAGTAAAATACCAAATGTATTTTTGATACAACTCTCAAAAATAGCATTCTAAATTTTGCTGCTTTGATGCAAGGAACTCATTATTGGGCTACTCAAATTCTTTATGGAAGCGGTTTTTAATTAAAATCATTTGGCAAAGTGCTGTGAAATTAACCCAAGTCCTTTGTCAGGGTATCTTTACCAAATACAATATTAACGAGCCAAAGTGTACTTGAGAAAGCAGGACTGGTTAGCAAGTGTCGAAGTGGTAAGGAGAAAGTTATTCAGATTACACCAAAGACTATCAAAGCAGCCGCAGCACATCTGAGTGAGTATGAAAAAGTATGGGGTAGGCGCTTCGACGCTCTGGAAAAATTATTAGAAGAAAATTGACACCTAGGAGACTTACTGTATGGCACATCTAAAAGTAACAGTCCCAGAGAATTCACAAAATATCTTGGGCACCGTCACTATCAATGCAACGCTTGAAAAGGTATTTGAGGCGTATATCAAGGAGGAACTCTTCACTAAATGGTGGTGTCGCGGTAAAAAAATGAAAGTGTACCACTTTGATTGTAAAGACGGGGGTAGCTGGCATATTGCCGAGCAATCAGAAGACGGTAATGAGTATGAATTTACTGGCTGTTTTCACGAAGTAGCTAAAGATAGACGGATCGTGCAGACATTTGAATTCTTAGGTATGCCGGAACGCGGACACGTCATGCTGGAAAAAATTGAGTTTGTCGCGGTTGACGAGCATACAACTGAGATTCGTACACACAGCACTGCAATGAACCAACTTGACCGTGACGGTATGATTGCAAGTGGAATGGAAAGCGGCTGGCGACAGTCAATTGAAGCCCTAGGCAAGCTTTTAGAATCAGACAATTAAGTAAATTGATCGGTCGAAAGACCGATTATGTTTGGAAACAGCTGATGAGAGCAGGCAACACAACAGAAGCGATCGCTATCCAGCAGTCCAATCGCTGAGAGATTCATACTTGCGTCTCCAACTTCGTTTGCTTCTAGTTGCGATCGCGTTCTTGGATGTCGTGTTTTAGGGGTTAGGCGACATCACGCCCAGAATAGCGATCGCTCGTATCAACCTGAATTCAATATAAGTGACGAAAGTAAAAGGGACTGGGGATTGGGTTACAAATCGCTCATATTCTGGTGGGTCAAAGCCCCCACCACTAAATTCTATCGAAATTTTTCCCAGTACCCAGTAGCCAATACTTTGCAATAGAGATGCACAGCATTGGCGCTGAAAACCGTTAATACGGCTCGGCTGTGACAACTATTGGTAAGAAGGTTTCGGCTAATTTTCTTACTTTTAGGTTTTTGGGAGCATCGTTACTATCAGCTGGCGATCGCCATCTGAACGCGAGATATAGCTTACATTGCCATATAATCGAACTTTCTACACGTCTTTCCCTACCATATTCTAGTAGTACAACCAATTGAGTTTCACTAGCAGGATGTTGAGGTTCTACTTTTAAACTCAATACGGTTTAGTTAAGGCTGAAAGTCGTGTAAATTAAGCATTGTCCCAAGAATGAAAATGAGCGTGTGGTGCATCTCAAAGATTTCTCATGGGTGTATCCAAATATACAAAATGTTGACGTACTCAAAGCAATCGAGACAGCGATTCCAGCTTTTGCCATCGAACAGGCGATTGCTAATACCAAAACCGAAGAGGAACGCAGGCGATCGCTACCAGCACAATTAGTGGTTAGTCTGGTAATAGCAATGAGTCTTTGGTCAAGAGACTCGATGCGTGATGTGCTGAAAAACTTGATTGATGGACTAAGTGAACAGGATAGCTTTGGTGTAACTCCAAGTAGATTGCAGTTTTATATTACAAATGTAGTTATTAAGTATTATTTGTTGACGTTGGTTCAAAGTTTTTTTAGTTTTGGCTCAAAAAAACTTTCAAAAGTTTTTGGCGTACTGTGCGTCAAAATTCAATATTATTTCGTGACGGAAAGCATAATACTACTCTGATATTCACCGCTTGAGAGTCGACGATCAGCAACGTTGTCCACTTGGCTCTTGCCATTCAAACCGCCACAAATGGCGGCACTCAATACAGCTTGACTAACATAAACTGTTAGAGAGAATTGAAAATGAAGAAGGATTGAACTGAATGAATAACGGCTCCATGAACAACAACCCTGCCACCCCTCCTGCACAATGTCCCTTCCGGGGAACCCGCATTGGCGGCGCGCTCGGCTCCAAGCCGCAAGTCGATGATTGGTGGCCGAACCGACTTCAGGTCGAACTGCTTCACCAAAATTTGCCCCAAGCTAACCCACTGCGAGATTTCGATTACAAAGCAGCCTTCTCGCAGCTTGACTTTGAACAATTAAAGAGCGATATCAAAGCGCTGCTGACCGATTCAAAGGACTGGTGGCCCGCCGACTATGGGAATTATGGACCTCAAATGATTCGTATGGCGTGGCACTCAGCAGGCACCTACCGGATCGCAGACGGTCGGGGTGGAGCGAGTCAGGGTATGCAACGCTTTGCACCCATCAATTCGTGGTGGGATAATGGAAACACAGATAAATCACGACGGCTGCTCTGGCCCATCAAGCAGAAATATGGTGCGGCACTAAGCTGGGCCGATCTGATGGTTCTGACTGGCAACTGCGCGCTCGAAATCATGGGGTTTAAGACCTTCGGTTTTGGTGGCGGTCGCATTGATGCCTGGGAGGCGGATCGCGCGACATACTGGGGACCGGAGTTCTGGAACGGCGATCCAGTTGACGACATTAAGGAACACCCTGGTCATCCTGATGAGATGGTCACTCGCACGATTCGGTGGGTTGGAAAACCGGACGAGCAATACTACGACCTTGAAAACCCGCTAGCGGCTTCGCACCAAGCGCTAATTTACGTCAATCCAGAGGGTCCAAACGCCGAAGGCGACCCCTATGGCTCGGCGCGAGACATTCGCGAGACATTTGCGCGGATGGGCATGAATGACGAAGAAACTGTCGCGCTGATTGCAGGGGGTCATGCCTTTGGCAAAAGTCACGGCATGGTCTCGCCAGACAAGATTGGTCCAGCCCCGGAAGCCGCGCCGATTCAGGCGATGGGCTTGGGGTGGCAGAACCCTGAAGGCACTGGGTTTGCCGAATATACGATGACGAACGGGATCGAAGGATCGTGGACTCCAAATCCAACTCAGTGGGACAACAGCTACCTAACCAATCTTTTTAAGTACGATTGGGAACAGACAAAGAGTCCAGTAGGTGCTATTCAGTGGAAGCCGAGCAATCCTGATGCGCCAAAGACACCGGATGCCCATCAACCGGGCGTTGAGCACCCGTTAATGATGATGACTTCGGACATTGCCTTAAAGGTCGATTCGGCCTATCACGAGGTTTGTCAGCGCTTCTTGGGTGACTTCGATTACTTCAGCGATGCGTTCGCGCGCGCCTGGTATAAGCTGATTCATCGGGATATGGGGCCAAAAACGCGCTATCTCGGTCCAGAAATTCCAGAGGAAGATCTGATCTGGCAAGATCCAATTCCGGCACTCGATCATGATGTCGTGGATGCCGCCGATATTAAGTCTCTCAAGGATCGGATTTTAGCGAGTGGACTCTCGGTTTCGGCGCTCGTGTCAGCCGCTTGGGCATCAGCATCGAGCCACCGCCATTCCGACAAGCGCGGCGGCGCAAATGGGGCGCGCGTTCGCCTCAATCCCCAGAAGGACTGGGAAATCAACCGCCCGCAGGAACTCGGCGAAGTGCTATCGACCCTTGAGCAAATTCAGGCGGACTTTAACGGCTCTCAGTCGGGCAACAAAAAAATCTCGATCGCAGACCTAATTGTCCTCGGTGGTTGTGCTGCGGTCGAGAAGGCTGCACAAGAGGCTGGACTTGCCGTTGCCGTCCCGTTTACTCCGGGGCGGATGGATACGACTCAGGAGCTGACAGATGTTGAAATGTTTAATTGGCTGAAGCCAGTTTCGGATGGTTTCAGAAATTATCACAATGAGGCGGTTGGCTATAAGGTGAAGCCAGAGCGTATCTTCCTGGATCGAGCGCAGCTCCTGACGCTGACCGCGCCTGAATGGACGGTTCTTGTCGGCGGACTTCGCGCGCTCGATCAGAACTGGGACTATTCAAAGCACGGTAGCTTCACTGACCGACCGGGTGTCTTGACCAATGACTTTTTCCGTGTTCTGACCAGTATGGACTACGAGTGGAAGCCTGTTGACAATCGCGAAATGCTTTTTGACATCTGCGATCGCGAAACCGGTACAGCGAAGTTCACTGCAACCCGCTGCGATCTCATCTTCGGCTCGAACGCCCAGCTGCGTCAGATTGCTGAAGTCTATGGCGCTGATGACGGTCACGAACGGATGGTCAAGGACTTCGTCGCAGCCTGGAACAAGGTGATGATGCTCGATCGCTTCGACGTTCCTGCTGAACAGACACGCTAAAGTCTTGAGCGCTCAACACGCCCGAACTCCACGGGTGTATCGCTGCGCTTTGAAGAACTCACCGTGGATAAGAACGCTGCTTATCCACGGCAAGAGGAACCTTGCGCTTTGGATTAAAGCAATACGAACGAGATTATCTCGTTTGTCACTTAAAAGTTTTTGCGACCTAACGCCATTGGACTGAAGCACTGCGATCGCACTTAGATTCAATTCTCAAAAGATACTTGCAATGTCAGGGTCATTTTTTGCTTGAATCTATCAGAGAATTGATAATACTTTGGGGTAGAATTAGGAAATTTTAGCTTATAAACCTTTACATAAAAGGATTTCAGATTCTGAGATCAAAAAGATGCTCCAGTTTTTCACCGGAAAATTATAACTAAAGTTAATAAATACTGCTGCTATTGTCGCTATACATACCTAAAATTTGCACTGTAGCGTAATTTGTACTGAAAAACCTGAAATCTATGTAGAGCAAGAATTTAGAGATGAGCTTGACTAGAATCCGTTGGGAAATATTAAACTAATCGGTTTAGTTTGCCCCCGGTGTCACCTACACCATATCATATCTATGCCTAATTGTAGTTCATTGTTCGCATTACCTACTTTTAATGGAAGGGAAGTAAGATGGCTCCTACTATTTTGACAGTCAATACCACAGTCGATCAAAATGATGGCAGTGCTGCTAATGGTTTATCTCTGCGGGATGCGATTTTGATTGCTAATGCGAATCCGACTACTGATTATGAAATCCAGTTAACAGGAGGGACAACGTACAATCTCACATCAAATGGTGTTAATGAAAATGCAGCCCTGACAGGAGATTTAGATATCACAAGTCGCAGTAATGTGCTTTATATTGTGTCAGTTGGTGGGAAAGCAACTATTGATGCGTCAGGTTTATTAAATAGCGATCGCGTTTTTCAGGTACTGGATGGAGGTCAATTAAGCTTACAGAACGTAGTAGTTACGGGTGGCAATATATCTAGTGATGGTGGAGGTATTAGGGTTGATTCTAATGCCGCTCTCGATTTGTATAATTCGACAGTTACGGGCAACAAAGCGTCCGGTTCTTATAATAACGGCGGCGGCATCTACAACAGTGGTGTTGTCTACCTACGCAACGGCAGCACAGTTAGTAACAATATCGCTGCTGGTGGCTCTAGTCAAGAAGGCGGCGGCATATACAATTCCGACGGTACACTGATTGCAACAAACTCGACAATTAGTAACAACCAAGCAGGAGTTTACGGTGGTGGCATCTCTACCATTAGTGGCTCGGTGACTCTGGTTAATACTACTGTTAGTGGCAATAGTGCAGGAAATGGGGGCGGCATCAGAAGTAATGGCACTTCAGTTGCTTTACTCAATACTACAGTCAGTGGCAATAGTGCTAATTCTCAAGGTGGCGGTATATATGCTTCTACTGATGGAGTATTCAATTTGCTCAACAGCACCGTTACCAATAATACTGCCATCAGCACCGCATCTGGCAACGGTGGCGGTGGTATTTATAGTCTTAGTGCCACAATTAACCTCAAAAATACGATTATTGCTGGGAATACAAATAATAATGCTCCCGATCTTCTCTCTTCTAGTTTGAGTTCAGCAATATTTAATGGTAACAATAATAACCTCATTGGTAGCTTAACAGGTGCTAAAGGTACTGTAGGCACTGGTACAGATATCGTTAAACCCAACCCCGGACTCGGCCCCTTACAAAACAACGGTGGACTAACCCTTACTCATGCTCTCCTTGCTGGTAGCCCTGCAATTAACGCCGGTAACAACAGCTTGATTCCTGCTGATACACAAGACCTTGATGGCGATGGAAATACAACAGAACCCACTCCCTACGACCAACGCGGTTTAACACGGGTTGTTGGCGGTACAGTCGATATCGGTGCATTTGAGGTACAACCAGCCGCATTACCCAGCCTTAGCATCAAAGATATTACTGTTACCGAAGGTAATACAGGCACAACGAACGCTACCTTTACTGTGACTCTTTCTGCCGCCAGTACCTCTACTGTCACAGTTAACTATGCTACTGCTAACGGCACAGCCACAGCAGGTAGTGACTATACCGCCACCACAGGTACATTAACTTTTAATCCTGGTGATACCAGTAAAACTCTTAATGTTGCTGTGACTGGCGATTTAACAATTGAACCGAACGAAACCTTCTTCGTTAACCTCAGCAATGCTGCTAATGCCACTATTGCTGATAATCAGGCAGTGGCAACCATAACTAATGATGATACTTTGCCCACTCTCTCCATCAATGATATCACTGTTGTCGAAGGGCAAACTTCGCAAGCTGTCTTAAATGTCACTCTAAGCAGTGCTTCTAGTCAAACAGTCACAGTTAAATATGCTACAGCCGCTGGAACTGCTACTGCCAATGCAGACTATACCAGCAGCAGCGGTACTTTAACTTTTGCTGCCAATACTACCACTGCCAAAATTACTGTTCCCATCCTCAATGATAGTCAGGGCGAAGCCAACGAAACTTTTAAAGTCAACCTTTCTAGCCCTACCAATGCAAATTTGCAAAAAGCTTCTGGGACTGTTACCATCACTGATACTTTCCAAGCTAGTACCACCACAACCTTAGCTTTGGGGATCGAGAACTTAACTCTAACTGGAACGAGCAATATTAACGGCACTGGCAATAATGGCAACAATATTCTGACGGGCAATAGTGGCAATAATATTCTCGCTGGTGGTATTGGGAATGATACCTACGCATTCAATGCTTCCACGCCATTAGGTAGCGATACCATACAAGAAACCAGCACAGGCGGCAATGATACTATCAGTTTTAGCGGTACTAGTACTGATGTACGAGTAAATTTGGGTGCGATCGCTACGCAGACAGTCAACAGTAACTTGAAGTTGACTCTATCTGCTAATAATGTAATTGAAAATGTGGTCGGTGGTAGTGGAAGCGATCGCCTGATTGGCAATAGCCTCAATAATAATCTCAATGGGGGCAGTGGCAATGATGTGTTAACAGGTAGAAGCGGTGCAGATATTTTAATTGGCGGGGCGGGAAATGATATTCTTTCTGGTGGGACTGAAAGCGATCGCTTTTGGTATAGTAGTGGACGAGCTTTTACCAGTAGCGATTTTGGCAACGATACCCTGACTGACTTTACATCTGCAAGTGATAAGTTGGTGTTGAGTAAACAGACTTTTACCGCTTTGACTAGTGTTGTCGGTGATGGATTGAGTCAAGCTTCTGATTTTACTACCGTAGAAGATGACAGTTTAGCTGCAACTAGTACAGCATTCCTGGTTTACAGCGTCAGTAGTGGCAGTCTTTACTATAACCAAAACGGCAGTGCTGCTGGGTTTGGGACTGGTGCTGAATTGGCTAATTTGATCGATTTGCCTAATTTGACTGCTACTGATTTTGCGATCGTTGCTTGATACTAACCTGAATAGGGTTAAGTTAAAGGTAATTCAAAGTAGAAGAACCCTGGTTTCTTGAAAAACCGAGGTTCTTGGATTGTGCAGCTTTCAGGGAAAACACATCTAAATATTGACTAGCTATTTAACCTGAGTTCGGGTTAAGCTGTTTGAGATAAAAGCTAGTCCATCTGAAGGCTAGAGAGGCAGTCCAGTAAAAGTAGTTGACAAGATGCACAGTTTTTGCGGAGTGTAAAAAGAGGAGAACACGGTATCAGGAGTGCAGCTATCATGCGTCCGTTAGTTTGGAACCCTCCCGTAAAACTGTCAGCAAAAGAAGAAAAAGTCTCAAAACGTATACGCAAAGCGAAACTGTTTGTATTTTTAAGGCAGATACGTCACGTATTATTTGATGCAGAATTTCAAACAGAATTAGCAACGGTTTTTAAGGATAGTAGCGTTGGGTTAAGCCCAGTACCACCCGCACAATTAGCACTCTTCTATCATTCTACAAGCTTATACAGGGGTTTCAGATGACGAGCAATGGAAGCAATTGAAACGGATAGACGATATTTTCTATGGTGCTCATTTTATTTCTAAGTCAACCCATTAGTGATTAGACAGAAGTCTGATCTTTTCTGCTTTAAAGTTCTCTATATATAGAGTTATGTAGTCAATATCTAAGTAGTTGCTTAAAAGTATGGCTGCTTTTTGCGTTTTTTCCTCTGCTCCTATTTGAGATTATCTTCTTTTAGAGGTGATTTATAAAGTAAACCTTAAATTGTCGGGTGTGTTATGGCAACGCTTAACGCAGTGAGAAAAGGAGTGCCCTGCGGCTATTTTTGATTCTCTTAAACTCTCAAATCCTTGAACATCTGTAACACAACGCTAGTTGCTTTATGCCGTCCAAGATGGGAGTTGCTTCACCGCACTGGCTCCCCTACCTTAATATTTACTTTATAAATAGGCTCTCAAATTTGTGCTAAATGATTTTGCACTTTTATGAATGCAAAACCAACCAATATTTTCCAGACGACAAGTCTAGAAAATAAATGTTTATTGATGTCTTAACCTATACATTCAATGATTATGAGACAGTCCTTTATGCAGAATCCATCCAACGATCTTGACCCTTCAGAGCAAAAGTTACGGGAGGCACTCGAACAGATAGAAGTGAGCGATGCCTCCGGCGGGCTACGCCTACGCACATCGCCGCAGCCTGAATGGACTAGAATTCAATCAGTCAAAACTCCATCGGTCAGACCTTCGCAGATCGCAATAAACACCAACATCAACGCAGCACCATTCTCAGCACAAATTTCTGAAGATGTGACCATCGTGCAAGTCGCAAGTCCTCTTCCAAAACCAGAAACAGGAAATCACAAGACCATTCTGCAAAAATCACCGAACCCAAGCTCTCAAAACTCTTCTGCTTCGGTAGTATCGGTCAATCATGTATCTCTTTCGCCGCAAAAACCTGGAGTGGTAGAACAAATCGGCTCTTCATCCCAACCTACTCGAACCGTTGAACCAGTAGGCCTTAAGCCAAATCCCGTTGCTCAATTTTCCTTAGAGGATGATTCTAAAAATCTTAATGCTGCTGGGGTTGCTGTAGTTCAAAACCATAACAACACCATTGTCCAACACTCAGATGCGGTCATTCAAAATCTAATGAATCGCACTGTTATCCAATACTCGGACTCAGCCATTCATAATCCAGCAGAGCGAACGGCTCTTCAAGCGATACCGCCATTATCTACCAATCTGGAGCAAACGATTCTCCAATCGGGGATACGAAAATCTCCGCAGCCATCGACACTGACGACTGCGCCAAAAAATCGGGCGCATGTTCAACTATTTCACCCAAATATTTTTCGGGATATATTTCGGACATCAAGCTCATTTCCCTCGCGCTTTATAAGTACCACAGGGCAATTTTTTGATTCAATCTGGAGGAAGATTGATCTAAAGCAACTACAATCTCGTTTTCATCTAGGTAAGCAGCCATCTTCAAGCCGCATCAACAATTCTACTGATAACGTGATGGTTTTAGAAGAGCAGCCTAGCTCAGAGCAATATCAGAAAAAACTGCGAGAGTTGGATCTTTGTCGCCTTTCTTATGCCAAAGAGTTAGCTAGAAATGGTAAATTTCGCAATGCGATCGCTGTGGCAGAACAAATTTCTGAGACGAGCCACTTTTTTAAAGATGCCCAGATGCTGATTCAAAGTTGGAAGTAATTTTCCGGAACTGCCTTTTGGGATTTGAAATACGACATTTGTCTATTTTCATGCTTCATTACTCACCCTAATATGGCCTTATCCAAGGAAATACACACGTTATAGTGTAGCGGGTTAACGCCCATTTATAATTCGGTGATGTCTATGCCCCAAAACTCTAGTCAGACAAATTTAACTGACACAGATTTTGAGTATAACCGTCTGGCACAATCAGCTCAACTATATCTCAACAATCCGGTACTAATGCATCAATTATGCGATCGCGTTTACGAACGACTCTACGCAGATATCAAAATTCAAAGAGAGAGAATCGGTAACTCTAGTACAGGAAGACAATAAAATGCCTACACAACAATCTAATTCTCACGCTGAGAACTACGTCACAACCAACCGATTTTATATAGAAATAGGGAAAAATATAGTTGCTTCATTTTCGGAATGTTCGGGCATCAGTATTGAAGTAGAAAAAGAAGTCTATCACGAGGGTGGCGTAAACGAACAGCAAAGAATTAGTTTAGGACAAACTCGTTATTCAGATATCACACTCAAGCGGGGGACAACTGACGACAACACCTTTTCGCAGTGGTTAAGCGAATTATTTGAGCGAAAGACACAGCGACGCAACGTTACTATTCTGACATACAACCAAGCTGGAGAAATTATGAAGAGCTGGTGCTTGATTGGTGCCATTCCAGTAGGATGGAAACTCCCAAGTTTAGAGGCCGATGGCAATATGGTTGCAGTTGAAGAATTAACTTTAGCCTTTGAGGGTTTGAAAATTGGCAAGCAGTCTGCTGGTGGCGATGCAGTCTCTAGGGATGCGAAGGGATATTTTGCTGAAAGCACCTGGAAATGAACGTAAGTTGGAAGTTTAATCATGTATGAGTTTAAACGCCCTATCAAGCCCACGCTAACCCAAGACTTAACTCAGCAGGGAAGCGAGCTGCCACCGGGGACTTTTGCGCCTCAAAACCCCATACTTGAGGAAGTCCTAACTCCAGCCGTTAATAGTGTTGAGCAAGCAGCAGAAGATTTAGAATTGCTTGTGCAGATGATTTGCGATCGCATCAGTCCGCGTCTAAACATTGAAATGGAACGTAAAGGCTACCATCAAAGCCATCGCATCTTTTCGCACCAAACGATTGCAACCCATCAGACTTCCTCAGAATCCGAACAGTCAACAGATGTACTAGAACAGCTAACTCAAGAAATCGAGCAGCTTTTGCACCACCGTTTAATCCACGAGCGCGAACGACGGGGACGATTTGTAGGCTGTTTACCCTGGTAATTTTAATGCATTTAAAGGGTTGAGGAAAACGCAATGAAACTTGAAAAAGCAAAGCTGATAGTTCATAGTGACCCCAGCGGACAAGCTAAAGATATTGAGTTCATGTATAATCCGTCAGAACTTGATTTTACTCGGCGAATAATTTGGGATAGTGACGTAGGCGATCGGGGAACCACTTTATTGCCAAAGGTTAATTTTTCGGGCGTAGAACCCTATTCGTTTACATTAAAGAATTTGTTGTTTGATACTTATGAAAAAAAGACATCTGTTCTTAAGGAATATATTGACAATATTAAGAAAGGTGCAACAGCTCGTAGCAATACTCTTACTCGCCCGCCAGTCTATATCCTGACCTGGCACGATAGTTATTTTCACTGCGTGATGACGAGTTTAAACTATCGACTCACCCTGTTTTTGGCTGATGGCACCCCGGTTAAAGCGATCGTTAATATTGCGCTCGAAGAAGTCGATCCTGAAAATATAGCGGGAGGAAAGCCACCGACAACAGGAACCCTTAGTAAAAAATTTCCCTAAATTCTAAAACTTACTGAATATCTCAATCCAGAATCTATTCCACCTGTCAATATAATTCGTAAGTCGTAATTATTACCTGAGAAATTACGAATTAGCAATTATTTATCAAGAAAATAACCTCTAAATTTTTACCCAACAACACTGAGAATATTTCCAATGCCTACCAAGAATAGTCAAACTCTTTATTTACACAAGCCTATACTCAAACTGGGTGGAGCGAATGCACCACAAGAACTAATGAAGGACATTCTGGAAATTGTCGTCGATGAAAGCTTACATATGCCAAGTATGTTTGTCATCAAAGTCCATAATACCTATGTTTCTGCGATCGATAACAGCAAGCCTTGGAAACACGAAAAATACTTTAATATTGGCGATCGCATTACGATTGGATTTGAGGCTGGTACAACAGAAGATCCTGAATTTTTATTGTCTGAGATAGAACAGCGGTTAATTGAGGGCGAAATTACAGGTATTGAAGTCAAATTTTCCCATACATCTGAAGCGCATATTGTCGTGCGTGGCTATGACATTTCCCATCGACTGCATCGGGGTCGCTTCAACCGATCTTTCTTAAACTGTACAGATACCGATATTGTGCGACGTATTGCTCAAGAAGCAAGAATTAGAATTGGTCAATTGGATGCGAGTGGTGTTCCCCATGAGTATGTTTTTCAAGAGAATCAAACTAATATGGAGTTTCTGCGGGAGCGCACTGCCAGAATAGGATTTGAACTCTTTGTGCAGGACAACAAGATTAACTTTTGCAAGCCCAAAAGTGAAGCCTCTCTCAAGCTGAAGTGGCTCAAGGATATTAGGAGCTTCGATGTAAAAGTTACCAGTGCCGAACAAGTCAGTTCGGTCGAGGTTAATAGCTGGGATTATGGTAATAAAAAGTTAATCTCAGAAACCGCTTCAAAGGAACAGTTGGTCACGGTGACGGGAAATGGCGACGGAAGCAGCATCAGTCATAAGTTTAAAATGAAACAACCTCCTAAAATGATTGTGGTAGACCAACCTGTAGAGACTCCAAAAGAAGCAAAACAGATGGCTCAGGCGCTTTGTAATGAGCTAGGCGGAGAGTTTGTGACTGCTGATGCCAAAGCTTTGGGAAACCCTAAAATTCGACCGGGCAAAGTGGTTGCGCTGGAAAATATGGGAACTCGCTATAGCGGCAAATACTACGTAACAGGAACCTGTCACCGTTACATCCATAGGAATTACACAACTGATTTTACAGTTCGAGGGCTGAGAGAAGGGAGCTTACTTTCTACACTACCGCCTAAAACTCATCTGCAACCCGGTCAAACTCTCTTAGTAGGTCTGGTAACTAATAATAAAGATCCAAAAGGTTGGGGTCGCGTTAAAGTAAAATTCCCCACTTTGACAACACAGCATGACAGTCATTGGGCCAGAGTGGTGGGTTTAGGGGCAGCCAATACCAGAGGATTTTATTGCTTGCCAGAAATTAATGATGAAGTGCTTGTCGGTTTTGAGCATGGAGATATTCATCGACCCTATATAGTGGGGGGTGTCTGGAATGGCAAGGACAAAACGGTTGAAACGGTTGCTGATACCATTAAAAACCGCAAAGTAAGAGTACGCACCATTAAAACTCGTACAGGACATACGATTCAATTTGTCGAGGAAGATCATAAGAGATCCAAAGCAGGAATTTATATTAAAACTAAGGGCGGACATCGTATCGACATCAACGATAGTCAAAAATTTATAGAAATTAAAACTGCTGGTAGGCATAGCATCCGTATGGACGACAAACCCACGTCAAAAAAGATCGAAATTAAAACGTCAGGTAGAAATCAAGTGATTTTAAATGATACAAGATCTCTTGTTAGCGTTAGAACTAGAATGGGGCAACAGCTAACCTTTCTTGACACTGGAATGACGGTTATGCTTAGAACCACAGGGACGATTAATGTAAACGCTGGCCCCCTTATCAATGTCAATGCAGTGGGCGCAATTTCATTAAAAGGTGCATCAATTAATATGATGGCCCCTACAATCACTATGACAGGAACTGTGACAACAACAGGACCTTTTACAGTTGTTGGCCCTGCAACAATGGGGCCTGCTGTTACGATGACTGGGGCAGTCACTGCTAACGGTGCACCAGTCATGGTTGTACCAATCTAACTTATATCTTGCACCTGGAAATATGTATGTCAAAACTATAACTACGTATCAATACCTTCGCCAAAAAAAGAGTATGAAGAGAGAGGGCTGAATGTCACTAAGAAAAGATGAAACTTCGCTTTTGGCAGGGTGTAGTGGTTTAACACGATTGAATTTTAGTGCCTCAAACAAAACGACACTCCAATTTATTCCCTACACCCCACACCCCACACCCTACACCCGCTCATCCTTATAAATACTAGGTTTACCGTTAACAAGCGTGCCATTCGAGAGAGGGCTGGCGTAGTAGAATTATGCGGAATGTGGGTTTTATCGTTAGCTGAATCTCCTAAAACTTACGCAAAATATCTCTGGAACTTTCATGACTCTGCGTCGCGCCAGGTGCTACAACGGGGGGAACCCCCGCAACGCACTGGCTTCTCTGTGCCTCTGTGGTTCGATTTTTAGAACTGGTGCTTAAGTCCAGCAGCAAAATTTTCTTAACCCGAACTGAGGTGTAGGTAACCTCAGTGATAGTTACTTAAAGCCAATTCCCCACTAAAACATACGGGGCCCAATAAAATGGATGTCCTTTATCCTTCAAAACAAACTCTTGAGCGCGACGTAGGGCTTCTGCTTTACTTAGATTAACATCTTGGGTTAACTGTCGATAAAATTCACTCATCAGAACGGAGGTAGATTTATCGTCTACTTGCCACAGTGAAGCCAGAGTACTGCGTGCGCCGGAACGTACAGCGACACCAGCGAGTCCCAAAGCAGCACGCTTATCTCCAGTCGCTGTTTCACAAGCACTGAGGACAAGTAATTCAATTGAAGAAGGTACGCGATTGGAGCGTCCTACCACTTGTTCTCTAGTTTGCAGTATTTCACGCAACTGTTTAATTTTAATCTTGTCATTCCAAGTAAGAATATATGTATCATCAACTTCAGAACTGAATTTACCGTGAGTTGCTAGGTGAATTACAGGAAAGGAAACTGAACTGACTAGCTGCTTAATGTTGGTATCAGTAAAAGCTTGGTTGATGAGTTGTTTAGAAGGAACAATAGACTCTATTTGCTGCAATTCGGTGGCGACATTTGGTAGGGAACTAAAGCCGAGGCGAGATTCTGTTAATCCGGCGACTAATGCTTCAAATCGTCTTTGCTTTTGTTTGGGTGCTAGCAGTTGCAAACCGGGCGAGACGGCAACGCTGTATTTTTCAATCAAATACTGTTTGCCGTCGTAAAGTGCAGCCATTGGGATATTCCGCAATGAACCATCCATCACAAACACTAGATTTTTGATATGACTTTGCTCCAAGTCTGCAATGGCAGGTTTAATAATCCAGTTATATACTTCTTGGGAAAGCTCTTCGCGATCGCGAAATGTATACCGTTGTTCTAGTTTTTGTCGCAGTGCTTCTAAAATATTTTCTATTTCGACTTTGGGTTTGTAAGTCGTATAATGCCGTAATTCTTGAGAATGCGGTAATTTAACAATTATTTCGATGCGGTCTGTTAAGATAATTGAGTAAAAAACTGCTGTTCCTGGATTAGCAGTGTCTACCAGTTTGTCAATCTGCGTTGGCTGAATGGTAATACAAGTATCTCGGAAAAAGTTGTCTAATTCAGCCAATTGTAAAGCTTCAATCGCATTGCGAGCTTGCTTTAAGTTTTTCTGACTGACTTGTTTTGTTACCGCTTTGTCATTCGCGGTTCGGTCGGGTTGTAAAAGTAATCCTACCAATTGGCGATATACTGGTTCTACTTCATCTCGGAAGTCAAATTGAATGTCGGGATTAAGAGCTACCAAATCACCGCGTAAAGTCTGAAGAGTTTCCACTGCTGTGGTATAAGCTGCTACTGCTGTTTCTGAATCTCCTTGTACCAAAAGCAAGCGTCCGAGTTGCCATTCCCACTGATAGGCAATATCCGGTGCATTTATGAGTTGAGCAAGGTTTAAAGCTGATTCGGTATATTGCTGTGCCTTTGACAGTTGTTTTCTCAACTCATAAAACTGACCCAGATAACCTAGACTATAAGACTCGGCTCGTTGGTCTTTGAGGTCTTTGGCTTGTTGCACAGCAGTATTTAATAGCTTGACAATATCTTCGGGATTTAGGATTAGGGAATTGATAATTTCTTTTGTTGTCTGCTGATGCGCTTTTTCAAGACAAACCAAACTCTGGACAAAATTTATTTTGGCGTAGACTGCGGCTCGACTGGGGGGCCAATTGGAGAGTGCAGATTGAATTGATTCGAGTTCTTCGCTCGTCGGTTGTTGCCCAAGAAATTGCAATACGCTCAAGCGATTGAGTTGTGCTTGTACGGCAGTGATGGGTAAACTTGACTTATTAGCGATTTCCTGATAATAGTCAGACGCTTTTTTGAAGTAATTGGCATCCTCGGTTTGGGCGATCGCTTGTCCGCACCGCGACGGGAGAAAGTTATCCTCTTTAGTGCTTTCTTTAATGAAATTTCTCTTGCCCTTTGCGAATGCAGCATTGCCTAAACTAAGTAAAGTTGCACTTTCTTCTTGTGGCGATCGCAACTGTTGCGCAACTGTCAAACTTTGCTCCAGCATTTGCTGAGACTTTTCTATCTCTCCACTAGCTAGCAGCGAATTGCCAAAACTTCGCAATCCAGCAGCTTTTAAAACTGAGTTTGGCATGGAAAGGAGATTTTTTTCTACCTGCTCAAATATTTTCATCGTGCGGCGGTAAAGCCCCAAAGATTGGAGGGCTGTAGTCTGGTTAATTAAACTACCAATATTACCAGCAGTATCGCCAATTTCAGTATAAGTTTTAGCTGCCTTTTGCCATGCTTGCAAAGCATTTTCAGCTTGTCCTAGTGCTAATTGTAAATTGCCTTGAGTGTTGAGAACCAAGGCCAAAATGTGTTTTGCATTATTACTGCTTAACTTTGATGAATTTAATAAATTAAGACTAGTTGTAATTGCAACGCTTGCTTGGTTCCAATGGCCCAATTTTTGCTCAGTTAATGAAAGAAAATTGAAAGCCAAAGCTTGGTTCAGCAGATCATTTTGGGATTGATAAACCTGTGCAGCCTGCTGAAAACTTTGCGCCGCAGAGGCAAATTGTCCTGATTGGTATAAAGTTTTGCCTTTTTGCATTAGTTGTTCTATGCTTTCAGGGGTTTGAATACCGGACATAGAAGCATTACTCATTGGCTGACTTGAAAGGGTCGGAGTCTCAATAGCAAGGACAATAGAAGCTGCCGATAGCAGATGAACGCCAAAGCTGAAAATCAACCCCAGCAAAGCTAACAGGGTAATTCGCCACTTGTGAAATACACCTTTTTTTCTAGCTGTATTCAAAAAATTAGGTCTTGCCATTCCAAATCCCCCGAACAATCATCATTACCTGATACCGCGTGCCATTAATTGGCAATTTGCGGGTGACATGCCAATGATGAGTTTCCGACTTTGTGTGGTGTCGCTGTGGAAGGATAAGCAGTAAGTTTCACTTCCCCATTCTTACTAATTATCCACCCCTGCGCTTCCACAATTTCAGTAGGGCGTAAGGAATTATTCTCTCCCCCTTGCGAGGACTCTGAATTTCTCTTATCTCTTTCTCCCTCTCTTTTTGTTGGCAGGGCAGTGAGTCGCCAATCTTCCCATCCCGTATCAGTATTAAGCGTGTTGTTGGGAGAGGGAGGTAAGCCACCACGTCCGGTATAAATGAAACTACTGTTAGCAACTCTATCGCAAACATTATCGTCTAATAAACGAGCGACATCCACCACATCTGTTGTTAAAGAAACTAATCCTTTACTAGGATCTGTATCAAAGGTATTGATTTGTACATTTCCGCTCAAGTCAGGACTTGCTCCTGTTGCAGTAATGCTACTTGTTTGTGGTGATGATGTTGTTTGGGATTGAAAACCAAAGATGTCAGCTACATTAATCGTGACATTTCCACCACGAAAGTCTTCAGAATCAGCACGAATATTACTATTTTCATTTGCAACTGCAATCAGAAAGGCATTTTTGCCATCGATTTTGATATTACCACCAGTAATATTTTTTCCAAAAGCTTTAGTAGTGATTTCACTATTACGACGCATTATTAATAAATCTCTTGGATTTAGATTTATATTGCCTTGTCCTGCTACGGTGTCGGCTGAAATTTTGCCTCGGTTGTTAAGACCAATCAAATTAGCATTTACCGTTAAATTGCCTGCTGCTCCATTTCCCTGACTGCTGCTAGATAGTTCGGCACTATTGGTAATAAGAAGTGACTTAGTTGTGATATCAACATTACCTCCATTTCCCACAGCATTTTTTGTTACCTGACTCTCAATCGTACTTGGAAATCCATTGCTGCTCGTTCCATCAATAGATACTATATCTTGGGCAGTAATATTTATTTTTCCTGCATTTCCTATTCCGTCTGTGCCTGCGCGCAAGTTCGCACCATTTCGCAGAAAAAGTGAACCTGTATTAATGTTAATATCATTTGCCGCACCTGTTCCTAGAGGAAACACAAGACTGTAAGCGCCACTTCTGTTGTTGTTATTACCTACACCATCAAATAAAACGAAATCAGTCGCGTTGATATTGACCTTACCAGCATTTCCATTACCATTTGTACTAGTAGCCAAGCGTGCACCATCGGTAACTTTCAGCGACCTAGTAGTAATATTTATATCGCCTCCATTACTATTTGGTTGAATGGTCGCAACTTCGCTGTAAATGCCTCCTGGAAAATCTTGTTGGTTGACTCCACTTAAATTAACCCAATTAGCGGCGTTAATAGTTACACTGCCAGAATTTCCTTGTCCGAGAGTGCTTGTTGCCATAAAAGAACCATCACTCAGGGTCAAAGAATCCGCTTTAATATCTATATCACCTCCCCTACCATTGGCATTTAGTTGTACTCTACTATATGCTCCTCCCTCAGTGATAAAAGACACGTTATTTCGTGCTTCAATACTAATATTACCTCCGTCTCCTAATCCAAAAGTATCAGCGTCGAGCGAGGAACGACTGGCAACTGAGAGTGAACCTGTGGTGATGCTGATATTGCCTGCTTTACCCTTTATTTGGTTTCCTAACAGGCTGCTTATCAAACTTTCATCTGATAAAGAGACGGTATCGCGGGCATTAATGATGATATTACCTGCATTTCCGGCTTTGCTGTAGCTTTCTGCTGTTAATTTGGCTTGGTTAGTAAGCTGAAGCGAACCTGTAGAGATTTTTATTATTCCTCCATTGCCTAATCCTTCGCCATATCCTTCTAAACCTACGCTGCTAGCAGCATAACTTTTATCATCAAATAGAACAGAATTGGCAGCATCAATTATTACATTACCTGCGTTGCCTTCACCGAAAGTTCCTGCTGTTAAAAACGATCCATCAGTAACCGAAACAGACCTTGCTTGGATTAAAAGGTCATTTGCATTTCCTATACCACCATCTTGGACTGTAGTAAACGCTTTACTATTAGTTGCAAAGGATACATTATCGCGAGCTTGTATTTGCACGCTACCCGCATTTCCTTTTGCAAGGGTACTAGCACTCAGAAACGAATTATTGTTCAGTGCGAGCGAACCCGTATTGATTTTTATGATTCCGCCATTACCTTCTCCTTGTTGAACTTGGCCCAAGCCAAAGGAATTATTATAAAAGTCAACGGTATTACGAGCATCAATTGTTAAATTGCCAGCATCTCCCTGGCCTAAAGTACTAACCTTTAATTGAGAGTCATTACCAACTGACACAGAATCAGCTTGAATCTGCAAATCTCCACTTTTTCCTACACCTGTAGGTTCTAAAGTAGTCCAGCCAAAACCTCCATCTAGAAAAGAAACTTGTCCGCGAGCATTTATATTGATATTACCAGCATTACCTTGAGCCAAGGAACTAGTCTTTAATTGAGAGCCGCTACCAACTAATACAGAATCAGCTTGAATCTGCAAATCTCCACTTTTTCCTACACCTGTAGATTCTAAAGTAGTCAAGCTAAGACTTCCATCTAGAAAAGAAACTTGTCCGCGAGCATTTATATTGATATTGCCGGCATTACCTTGACTAAAGGAACGAGTGTAAATTCCAGATCCGCCCTTTAAGGACAATAAGCCAGTAGTAATATTAATATCACCAGCATTCCCGATCCCATTCTCTCTAACCTGATTTCTAATTTCGCTTTGCTCTTGTATCGTGATTGCTTCTGTAGCATCCAAAGTAATATTGCCTGCTTTTGCAGTTGCTGAACCCAAAGTTGCCTCGATACCAGCATTGAGCGAACTGTTTTTTAATAAATCTATGTTGCGTGCGTTGACTGCAATACTACCACCAGTTGCATAAGAAACATTAGCGATCGCTCCATTATTCAAAAATACATCGCTGCGTGACGATTCTGGTACTTGAGTACTAAAATTATTGCCATCTGTGACAAGGTTTATACTTCCTGGAGCTGCTAATCCTGCTAATTCGATTCGTCCACCATAAGCATTTAATTGTCCGTTATCCATCGTCACATTACCACCGATTAGTAATATGCTTTTACCATCGGGTACTCGCAAACCAAATGTTTCAAAACCTGCTAAATGCGGGCCAGCAGGTGCAACTGAGTTATTTTGAATTGCTCCTGTAGTGATTTGGTTGTATAAAAAAGCTGAAGGGTTAATCGTTAGTAACGATGAAGGTGCTTGTGGATTTGTAGCGCTGAAGTTGCCTAGATTACCAAATTGTAAAGCGTTGGCTGTTGTCGCAATAAAGGAACCGCGAATATCTAAGCTGCCTTTTGGGCCAAATACAATGCCATTCGGATTAATTAAAAACAGATTTGCATTTCCAAAAGGGTTTGTCTTAATTAAGCCGTCGATCTCAGAACGACTGCTACCTGTGACTCGACTAATAATATTTTGCACGCCTAAGGCATCATTAAACAAAGCTGTGCTGTTAGCAGGGACAGAGAATTCGGAAAAACTGTGAAAAAGATTGCTTCCGACTTGCGTTCCACCCTCAATAATTTTGGTATCGCCCTCTAATCTGACATTAGAATTATTTGGCAGAGTGTTATCCGGCGTTATTTGGGCAATAGCGCAATTAGCAGAGAATATTATTGCACTAGCGAACTGATAAGTTAGGAATTGTGCGATAAGCGAAGCGCAGTGCGGGTACGCCATTGCAATTTCTCGCCCTTGGAAGCGCAAATTCAATATATATTTTTCCAAAATTGCATCCCTCTAAAGAAGTAGAAAAAGCGATCGCAGATATCCAATGCTTGATGCCTTATGTTAGAGAGTACAACAAGGAGCGATCGCTTCAGTAGAAATATTTTCCAATCCCACAGACTCCAACAAATCTTTCCAATCGGTCGCCAAGCTTGCATCTTGGCGTTGGCGAGTACGAAGTTCTCCTAAAGTAGTTAGAGCATCTTGCCAAATACCTGCTTGAGCATAAAGGGCTACTCGTTGACGTGGGGTCGCTGTTTTTAGGCGACGCGTTAATTCATCATTTGGGACAATGCGTTGCACTAACCCTTCAACTGCTATATCTTCTGAATTGTTTTGCGGGTTACAATCAATCAAAAAGTACCAGTGATAATATTGTCCAATTTCCAGAGGTTTCTCAGTTTTCGGAACATTAACTCTAATCACTCCTGGCGTGTTAAATAAAGTAATTGGAATTGGTTCTTTGGTGAGAGAGTTATTTTTTTCATCCAGTATGACAAATTTCACCGAGTTGAGATTCTTGGGTAAATAGGGAACGTAAAACCAAAAAGTTGGATGTTCAGATGTGGTTAAGCCTAAAACATATTGTGTATTGTTTGTGCCTGTTGTTACTTGCTTTTGATTAGCAGTTGTTGACACCAAAGGTACTAAGGCTGTAAGAGGTTTGTTAGTAGCTGGGCAATCACCGCGAGTTCCTGCACCTCTTCTGTCTCTCGGTGCACCCCGATTTTCTGGTTGCCTTTCTAAGGTTGGCTGAAAAAACCATATTCTTGTAGTGTTTGATTGCTGAGATTGTGCTGCTAATTGCGTAATATTAACTAATAAAAAAGTTGCGCTCAATACTAATGCTTTTAGTGGTGAAAGAAAGTTGATTTTAGTCATAATTAAATTTTCAATTATTTATAATTGTTTTTTATGAATATTATCTTCATATTTTTTTACACTAATTCCAGCGATCGCTAATCCCAATGCAGAAGGAAACAATGGCATCCAACCTCCATATATTAAGAGAATAAAACAGCAACTGTAGAGGATGAGTAATTCAGCACAGATGAGAATAGCAAGTTTCAATAGCGACCGACTGTATACAGCTAATATTCCAGCTATCAAAGACGTAGCGCAGATCCACAGGATTTCACCCCATGCAGGTAAAACCCACAGCAGCGGTCGCTTGTCTAAAACAGCACTGAGAATTTGACTAACCATGTGTGCGTGAAGCAGTACCCCTGGAATTTCCTGGTTGGGAGTAGTTGCCATACTGTAGGGTGTAAGAAAATAGTCTTTAGCGCTTTGTGAGTCAACACCAATCAAAACAATCTTATCTTTTACCCAGTCGGGGTTAAATTGATTATTTAGGATTTGTGCGACACTGACTTGTTTGGCAACCTCCGGCGAAGAGCGATAATTGAGTAGGATTTGGTGTCCTCCGGCGTTAAATTGTTGATAACCACCCGTAGGGACATCTATAGGTTTAAAAACTACTTTGCCAAGCTGTAAGTAGCCGTCGTCAGTAATATGGAATTGGATGCCTTGTTTGGCTAGATATTGTCGTGCGAGTTGGAAGTTTAAGGAGTAGCGCGACTTGCAATTCGATTCCGGTTCTGGTGTCATAGATAGTAAATGACGACGGATTACCAAATCGCTATCAAATACAACATCACTAAAACCTATACGGCTAGATGGAATTTCTGGTGGTGGTGAAATCCCAACCGCTTGCTGTTTGCTACCACTAACTTGACAGATACCAATAAAGTTGTTGTTTGTTCGCAAACGAATTGCTAAATCTGGATGTTGAGAATCTACCGGAAAATCTCGATAAATATCCAAACCAATAACTCTTGGTTTGTAAAGTGACAGTTTTTGCAATAGTTCTTGTAGCGTACTATCTGATAGTGATGATTTTTGTCTTTGTTGTTGAGCTTGAATATCTGCTTCGGTGACAGTAATTACCAAAAGACGTTTATCTGCACCTTCGTCAGGTCGCATCCGCATCATGGAGTCGAACGCTGATAGTTCCCATTGTTGCATGAAGCCGAGCGATCGCACTCCCGTAATTAAGCCAGTAATCAAGATACTCACTAAAAATGTGATTTTCAGATTCTGTACTGTCAATTTCGGGATGGGAATTGTGTTAGTTTGACCGCATAATTCTTGCCAAGTTAGAGTCTCTTCCGCTATATTTTGACAAATTACAGGTAGCCAAGAAGCACCAGGAAATTCCTCTTCCAACCCCTGTAATCTCGAACGTGCATAACGTACTGCTAAATAGAAAGATTGACCTTCAGAAAAAGCCTTCAAGAAATGTTTGACAAACTCTTGTGCTACCAAATCGGGTATTTCTTCCCGCATGACAATAATTTGGGGTATTTGCAAATCAGCTAACTGTCTCGCTAATCCCAAACCATCACAAGAATTGAAAATAGCTATTTTTAACCCGCGTGAAATTGCGTAACTCAATGCATTTTTTAATTCGTTTATTGTTAAACTACTAGTTTTATTTATATGTATATGACCGCGATCGTCTTGGCTATGACTGTGTCCCGCAAAAAACAGTATATCCCAGCCTTGTTTGTCCCAAAGCCACTTATCTAATTCCTGGCGTGAAGGTTCTACTAAAAATACTGTTGATGCATTTGGTAATTGTTCTAGAATATTTCTATCTTGCTGAATATCTATTCCTTGACTGTTACCCAAAATTGCCAGGATTCTCACTTTATTTTTTTTCTGTTTGGGTAATGGTATGACTCGCTCATATTTGGGAGTACTGACAGCAACCTCGCATAGTTGGTAATGCTCAACAAAATTCCACAAATGCCAAGGTAGCCGTCTTAGGAGGCGATCGCTTGCTTCAATAATGACTTGAAATTCTTCATCTAAAGCCAATTTTTCTCTTAATTTTTGGTCTATTGGTCGAAATAAATCAGAGTTTAGCCAATAATTAATTGCTTTATATAACTGTTCTTGAACGTCACTAAATTCTACTTCACTAACGTTAGTTAACCCAGTCGATTCTATTTCGATTCCTGAACGAATCGCAAATCGTTTATAAATTGCTTGATATATTATTTGAAAGCGTTTATAGAGTTCGGCAATTTCTGGTGCAGGAGGTAAACTACCTGTAAATTTTATCGGACGAGAGTTGTTAGTTTCCCACAATTGTGCCGTTACAGGGGAAAAGCCATCGTTGAAGTTACCTTTTTCTAAGTTGATAACAATTAACTTACTCATCTTTAATTATTAAGATAGCTATGATTTATAGTCAGAATGTACACCTTTTTAATACATATTATAAGTGATTATCTGTTACCTTATAGATATCGTGTCTGATTAAAGACTTATTCTTAACATTGTAGGAACAAAGGTGCAGAGGGGAAGGTTTTCAAGTTTTCTGCATAGATTCGGAAATTATAACTAATTAGCCAAACTCGCTCTAAAATTAATAATTAGCTAATATCAAGTCTGCTGAAATACTTATAATGTTTTTAGATTAGATTGAAGAACAAAAACTCTACCAAAGTTTAAAGTTCAAGTTGGTTTTACAAGGTTCAACCCAACCTGTATTAATAAATTTTATCAGCGATGTCTGACGACAAACTGCTAGCCTACAGCAACGCCAAAGGCGAACGCATCTACACCCAAACTCGATCTAATTTCAAATTGAAAAATTTTCGGTCATCCTGAAATTATCAAGAGTCAGTTGGATAGAAAAACTGGTTCCGCTTAAACCTTTAAAACGGTTAAGTTGAATGTAGCAGTCTAGACTTCTTGATTGAATTTGTTGGAGAATGTTTCCCGATTCTAAAAGCATAACTTTGAGATTTGGTGGCAAATATTTCTTATTACCAGTAGGATGAATTTGTACGATAATAGCAGTTTTTTCGTCTTCTTCCTGCGAGAGAGCAAGCATCAGTGCTAAAGATTGTCCTCCTAATTCTACCCCCAAATCAATTAGCTTGACTCCACTTACACCTGTTTTCTTGGTTGCAGAAAAACTTCTGAACTCAAATGCTAAATTTCCTAACTGTGAATTTAAAACTTCATCAATAGGCTGCCAACCTGCTGCAAAAAGATTCTGAAACCATTGATTCAGCTTCACCTGAATTAATGAAGAGTCTATGCTTGGTGACAAGTATTTCTCAGCAATGGATACAGTATTTTTTTCTTTACCTAAACGTTGATTATACAGTTGTTGTCGCCACTGTTCGTTGGAAATTAATGCTGCCCACTGAGCAAATGGTATATCCAAACGTACCCTGGGAGAATAAATAGAAGCATCACTCAATGTCTGCAACAAATTTTGAACTGCTGCTGCTGACAAAGTTGCTTCAGGTGGAACTTCTTCTCGCCAACGCAATCCTAGTGTAGCAAAAAGTACGGTGAAGTTTTCAGTTAACTCTTCGATCGGTAAACAATAAGTGCGATCGCTTGCATTATATTTGCCTTGGTTTTTCAATTGACGATGGGTAGCAAATCCGCATACTCGTATCCAAGAATCATCGTCATCCAAATTTACCTGGACTGGTATATAATAGTCAGCCGCCCAACTATTAATATCTACCCATTCTTGCGGTACGCACAATTCTTCTATATCTATTGTTTCAGTTGGTACTAATACTATCTTGGTTTCACCCACCTTAATTGCTGTGCCATTTACGATCTCTAAGATACTAGGTAAATTTTCTTCACTAGGAAATACCTCTGCACGTAAGGTGTATTCTTGTAGCGATTCACTAAACCAAGTAAGTAAGGTATTCAAGCAGATGCGATTGAGATAAGCATTGTAAATTGCGATCGCATTTGAGTGATGTTGGGAAAGCTGCCACACTTTTTCTTGTTCAGCTGTCTCTATCTGCAACCAAATATGCTTAGTGTCGATATTTATGAAATCTGATAAACTTAGCATAATATTCACTCTCCCTAATACAGCTAATACGACTGATTCTGAATATACATTTCCACTAAGGAAATTTTTTCTTCTTGGTTTAATTCTTTATTTGGCGATTGAGCTTCCTTTTTCAATACTAATTTGATGAGAGATTTGTAGTAATTACCTAACCATTTTTCTAAATATTCTTTCATCCAAACGTTGATTTCTTGCATCAATTTGTCTTGGAGATGATTTCTTACTTTCGTAAGTCTTGTAGCTATTTCATTCAAGCTCATACCTAACTGAGAAGCAATTTTTATTTCATCTATTTGTTCGCCATAATAAAGTTGCAAAATTTCGCGTTCTTCGTTTGCTAATTTCTTGATGGCTGATACCAAAGCTGCTTGAATCAAATCTGAATGTACTGGTGCTTGATACTCACTTTCTAACCATCGTCTTACATACTGTTTAACCCATTGTTGGGGTTGGGAGATTTTTGCTATAGTCTCTAATAATTTGATTGTAGATTTAGTTAGATAACGAGAAATTGTACTTTGATTGATTCCTAATCTTTCTGCTAGCTGTTTTTGATTAAGTCCAAACCCATAATAGAGAAGTAAAACTTTGCGATCGCCCAGTTTCATGGATTGAAGTTGCTCAGATAAAAATGAATTAGCTTGATTCGCCAAAAATCCTTGTTCTGTTGTATCTTCAGTGCTTGATATCTTTTTCCATTCAATTTCCGGAACTTGTAATTCTGATTTAGCTTCAAATTCACCTAATTGGAAGGCATCAAGTGAAAATTTCGGTAGAATTGATATCGGGTAACTTTCTAAAGCTTTAATGCAAATCTCCATCCAATCTTGAATTTGTTTTGCAGTCACCTTAGTCGAGTTAGCAAATACCTCATGAGGCGCAGTTGGTAATACCTTTTCTGCGTTATAACATTGAGCAGATTTGGAAAAATCCTCTTCATCAGGGGCTATCCATTTTTTACCTGTAGTTCTGGTTGGATTTTTAATCTTGTTAATTAAATAGACTTGCTTAAAGTATTTTCTAGCAAAAATAATTAATGAAATTTCTGGTTCGGTGATTCCGAAGACTTTTAGTGCTTCTATGAGTTCTTTATCACTTTTTTTATATAATAATCTCCACCGCGAAAATCTACTAACTTCTGCTGAAGATTTAATATAATTTGTCAAAGTAGTAGTTATATATGTATCTAAATTCGCAGTATTAGAATTATATTTAACTAAAATTTCTTTCAATTTTAGGGGGTTGTAAACTAGCAATCTAGCAACAAATAGATATTCTTCCCAAGAATTGGCGTTACGCTCTTTACATAAGTCTTTAGCAGCCCAGTAGCATTTTTCTTCAAAGTAACTTGCTAAATGTTCATAAGCAAGTTGTGTTTTATTACTTGGTTCCCAATCTGCTATTAGCTGTGATTCATCAAATGCTACTCTTCGCCAAAAATTCGCAATGTCTATTCCTTTATCTTCGCGGCGAAATAAATTAGAAAAACAGTCATGTTTTTCTTTATATAATTTCACATTACGTTGCAGAGAAGGTTGATGTTTCCATTGCAACGTTAATTGATTGTTTTGGTTATTTAGTACAATATAGGTAGAAAATTTATCCAGATTATCCCTTCGCTTTGGTAGTACAGGAATACTATAAATTTTGGTAAAATTAAGCACCATAATTTTTTCTCCCTAATAGACAACAAAATGAGGCTTAGAATATACGTAAGTATTAAATACCCTGCCTTGTTTTGTATGATTTTAACTTTACTGAACTTATTGGGAGCAAAGCAAGCTAATTATGCAGATTGTAGGCATAAAAAAACTTGAGAGTAGAAATTGGTCAAAATGCTTATAAGTAGAACGGTGCAAATAAATCGAAGTATGTAACAAAAAGTAAAGTTGTCTAAAACCCTCTTTCCTTCTGCCTTCTGCCCTCTGCCTCCTGCCTTGTTATAACAACAATTTTTAACATCGACCTACTTACTTTTACCTTACTAGCATAGATACTTATTGGGACAAAATTTTAAATCCAGCCAGAAATTTCTACGCTCGTTAATGATTTCCCTAGTTTTTCGTACTCTGTTTGAGTTGCTCTTAAAATATGCTTCATTTGCACAGGCTCTTCTGCATCGGCGGCCATAAAGGCTGAGTTGAGGGCAATGATACGGATATTACCGCCAGGAGCGTTAAGTTGAGCCAGTCTTTCAAAGTTTAAGCCTTCGGTTGGCGTATCAGGTGGAAAAATCCGTTGCCAAATTTCAGCTCGATGGGCGGCATCCGGGAGAGAAAATTGAATCACGAACCGAAGTCGCCGCATGAATGCAGCATCTAAATTACTCTGTAAATTCGTCGTTAAAATAGCCATTCCTGGATAAGATTCCATTCGCTGAAGTAAATAACTGACTTCGAGATTGGCATTGCGATCTTTAGAATCTTTAACTTCACTCCGTTTACCAAAAATAGAGTCTGCCTCATCAAAAAGCAAAATCACACCCCCACTCTCAGCCGCATCAAAGATTTGCTGTAGATTTTTCTCGGTTTCGCCAATGTACTTACTGACAACAGCAGAAAGTTCAATTTTATAAAGATCGAGGTTCAATTCATTGGCAAGAACACCTGCTGCTAGAGTTTTTCCGGTTCCGCTAGGCCCAGAAAATAGGGCTGTAATACCCAGTCCGCGTCTATTTTTAGATGCAAATCCCCACTTTTCGTATACTTTGGCTTTCTGTCGGACATGAGCCGAAATTTCCTTGAGGATTCCCTTCTGAAGAGGCGGCAATACTAAATCTTCCCAAGACAATTTAGACTCAATTCGTTCTGCAAGCTCATCTAACCCAGGACGAGCTTGGATGCGGCAGCTTTGCCATAGAGCCTGTTTTAGGGAAGGAGGGGAGAGCATTGTC
The DNA here is from genome assembly GCF_016056275.1 of Dendronalium phyllosphericum CENA369. Taxonomy (GTDB): domain Bacteria; phylum Cyanobacteriota; class Cyanobacteriia; order Cyanobacteriales; family Nostocaceae; genus Dendronalium; species Dendronalium phyllosphericum. The sequence continues at coordinate 44,921 of NZ_JAECZA010000235.1, forward strand.
AACTGCCCGACAGCTGCCTCACAGGCTCGATGAATCATAGAAGTACTAAGTTGAAACTGAGACGTGAGTCCTTGCAAGTCTTCTAGCAGTTGATTTGAGTCTGGTATATATTTCCCTTGCCCATTGAGTCGAGTTTTAAGTTCGGCTACAGAGGTTTCCCAGGTAATTAACTGCTCCTGAGGTAGGGGTTTTGGAACATCAAAGCGAATCATCTGACGCTTTATGCCTTGAAGTGGAAAAAGTGTCGTAACGATCGCAAAACATTGTAGTTCTTCAAGTAGTTGATGCACACAAGCGAGTTGTAGCTTGTCGGAATAGTCGATATCCTCACAAATTAGAAGCAGCGCTCTACGCTCCAAAATACACTCTCTTTCCAGTCGGCGGATAAAAATCTCTAATTCACTGGGTTTGAGAGGGATACGATGGCAGTTCAAAAGACTTAGCTGTAGATTAAAATGCTGACAGACAGCTTGAGCAATGTCAGTTTTATCCTCCATTTCTGAACCGCATAGCTGAATCAGAGGCGGAAAATTCTGAAATGAATTCAATTCCCACAGAGCCTTTATACTATCTGCCAAGCGTTGATGAGAAGGAATCAGTTGTTGTGTATAGAATGGTAGCTCAGTAATTTCTGTCAATAACGGATCTATTGTTTTCACACCTATAAGATAATGAAGAATTCTCTCATCTATATGAAGAGATTTGTTGGTCAGGGTACTACCTGAGCCGAAGTTGAGTAGTTTCCAATAGCGAAGTGTTCCATCTGGTGCCAAAGCGCTCCAATGGGGGTTAGGCAGTGCGCTAAGAGCCAAAGCAAATGTTGGGTGATATTGACTATTATCCTTGTGAGCTTCAACACATAACTCTGAAAAACGCGAATCGATTTCAATAGCTGCACAAAATACTAATATAGAGCGCTCAAATTCTGAAAGCTCAAACCTTTGACAAAGTTGTTCTAAAGCTGGAGGCTGCGACATCACTGCTTCCAGCTTCATAAGCTCAGGTAGATATTGATTCGGGCTACTAAGCTTTATTTCCGAATTGTTTTCAAGCTGATTAATATAATTCTGAATAACTGTGTGAAGTTGATTAATGACTGCGATAAAATAATTTCGATTAGATTCATACCAATCTTCAGAATCATTTGAGGTATACATATAAGATAAACCTTTTACTTTAAAAAAATAGATGAGTATATTTACAAAAACAATAACTTATGTTCAAAACATATAAGATTTTACTACACCTATTTTTATTAAAAAACTGATATTGGCTTATCTAAGAAAGAAAAGATTTATTCAGCAATATTAACTGGTAAAACGAATTGGTGTAGCCGCACATACTAGTCTTGAAGAGCTATAACAGCACTATCGTTTATGGTTGGATGTAAAATGAAAGTCTGCTCGTTCGACACTACCTCTAAATCTTTATAGTTTTGGTACTTATATAGTTGTTGATGAACAACTTGAACCTTTTGAACCCCAGCATGTAAATTTTGAGGCAGTTTAAACAAAATTCTATTGTCTTCAACAATTTGTGGTTCTAAGAGGTTTTCTGCTGCGTTCAGACGCAGCAGAGTTATATCTGCACTGAGATTTTTGCCATAAACGATTAGACTGCTTCCCGCAACAATCTGGCTATTTGTAGGCGATGCAACAATTTTCTCAATTTGCGGCTGATTCAATGCTCCCTTACTAGAACCTGAAGCAAGTGAAGATATCTGAGAGCCAATAAACACCATTGATACTTCGTAGGCAATTGAGGGTCGATAAGAACCTTGTAAGAGCGACCACAATCTCGACATCTGTTCTGTATCAAACAAGTTTGGAACGATCTTTACTTGGTCTAACTGCTCGGTCAAAGCTTCAACAGAAGTCGATTCAATCGCTTGTGCCAAAAGACCGGAACGATTGATAGTTGCGACATGATTTAGTGCTGCTCGAATCGCGGCGTTGGATAAAACCGGAGTTTGATGCATCAACTGCATGACATAACCCAACAGCATTTCCGTCTGAAAGTCTTTGTTTCCGTAGGCGGTCAATACATAATGGAGATTGAGGGCCAAAGGGAGAATTGCACTTTCTTCCGTACTGGCTTGATGATAGGCTGGTTGGTAGCGATCGCGCTCACCCATATCTGCATTCCGGTTTTGTGAAACTTGGTAGAGAAACAGATTTAGCTGGGGTTGATCGTCAACTCCAATAGAAATCCGATCTGGGGGAAGTGTGGTTACTAGTATATTTCCCATACTCGACAGTGCTGCATTCTGAACCAAACCATCTTCTAACAAGTTTTTGAATACAGCTGTCATCGCTGCGATCGCTAATCCATTACTCATAAATTTCCACTTAATGCACTATCTTCATTCAGAGCTTTGTCGCGAGTTTTTAGTCTAGTTTTTGAATCAAGACTTAGTGAGGATAGAAAGCCAGAAATGAAGTTGGAGTTTGGTAAAAAAATGGGCGTTGCTGATTGAAAGTATGAATGAGTTTCACGCAAAAACACAAAGGCGCAAAGAATCTTTTTTTAGTTATATCAAAGATGTCAATTCATACTCTGATTCCGCACTACTAAGTGTTGCACTCGCAGGGCTATTAATCCTTACTAAAGTAGATGTTGCTAAAACAGCAATTACACTAAATAAATTTCGTTTTATGATTTTGCTTCTCTACAATGAATTTAATTTTGTACAACTACTTACTTCACCCGTTTAAAGCCTTCGTAGGCTACTTCTACTTCCTCAATTTCTATCTCTTGGCTATTAGATTTAACATCTAAAATTTTGTACCGCGATGGCCAAGCTGCTGTCAGTTCAAATCTTGCCTGGGGTTTTCCATCTTCATAAATTGTTAAAATAGCATTTTTTCGCTGTTTAGCCCAGTTACCATCCTCGGTCAACTCAAACCATTTCCATAAAGCCATCGAACTTGTCATTCCTCGAAGTAATGTTAAATTTCCGCTCTTTGCATTACCTGGAAGTTTCGTTCGTACAACCTTTCCTTTACTTGCCTTGCCCCATCGACCCGAAGTAACTTCACAAAACTCAATTACATCTTGCGAGTAGTCAAATCCTTGGCATTCTAAGAAAACTGCGTCTACCAAGTCACTTGAGCCATCAAGCTTTAAATCTAAATGGAAATTAGATGCAGTAAAATAAACGGGACTTCTAGATGAATTTGCCATAATTTCTATCGTCAAACTAAAGGAGCTTAATTATCGAACTAACAAAATTAAAAAAGAAGGTTTGCCCTCTATTGAAAGAGGGCAAGTGATTTATTTTTGCGCGATAATACAGATATTAACTATTGTTCGCGTGTGACTTCTTGAGCAACTAACTCTATCGTTTCGCAAATTAATTCTCCACCAGCAGAAGTCATTGAAGAGACTGAATACTTGCAGGGGTAGCATTGCTTAATCTGCCATTCCATAACTGGCTTACCATCTGCATACGCAGTAATTTTTGCATCTTCAAGTTGTCCTTTCCAGTCAGGATTCTTACCTGTAGGAGGATTAACTTTATTAAACCAAGTATAGGCACTCTTATCTTTACATCCAGCTAAAACAATTGTTGGGTTCTGCGGCTTGACGGGTGTTGGCTTTGGCTGGTATGTTTTCTCTCCCTGTTTCCCAGATCCAGCAACATGATCCGTAGGAGGAGCATCCATACCCATATTACTAAACTCTTTGACTGGTAAGTCCTTGATCTTAGACCCAGCACTAAAGGTAAAGCTAGAACATTCAATGTAATTTTGCTCTGGCATGATTTTTTCTCCTAGTTATTTCGTGCAATGAATAGTTGACTTGAGAGGATTATTAGTTTTGTTCTGTTTCTAGAGAATTCCACTGGCTGATGCGGAAGACCACAAATTCAGCCGGACGTACAGGGCATACACCAACATCGATATATAAACGCCCCAAAGTCATTGTTTCAGGTGTATTATTTTCAGCATCGCATTTGACGTAAAACGCTTGGCTAGGAGTAGCTCCAAACAATGCACCCTCGCGCCATATCCGCTCTAAAAAATTACTAACGGTATATCTAACCTGCGTCCACAAATCTTCGTCATTCGGTTCAAACACAGCCCACTGAGTTCCAGCTTCAATTGAGCGTTCAATATAGCTGACGAGTCGTCTGACGCTGATATATCGCCATTCAGTTTTATCAGGTTCAACCAGGGTTCTAGCACCCCAAATCCGAATTCCTCGGTTAGGAAATTTCCGAATACAGTTGATACCTAACGGGTTAAGGAGTTCTTGCTCTCTGAAGTTGACATCGTATGCTAAACCAGTAATTCCTCTGGGGACTTCATTCGCAGGAGCCTTATAAACACCCCGTGATTCATCGGTTCGACCCCATACGCCCATCATGTGCCCAGAAGGAGGAACAAGAATTGGCCGCCCGGCATTTCGAGGATTAGGTACTTTAACCCAAGGATAATAAAGAGCGGCAAACATGGAACGACGACCAAAATCATCTAACCAATCAACGACATCTTGAGGTTTAGTGCGATCGGGGGGAGAGTCTAACACAACCATGCGATTAGTTGGCCCTGGCATATCGCCGCTAGTAGAACCTTCAGACATACTGATCATGGTCTCCATCACACCATGAACTTGTTCGAGATCTAAAATTTGAGCTTCATAAGCTCGCATTAAATCTGGAAAACAGATCATTGTAATCTCGTCGATTTCAAAGATACCGAGAACGCCTGTTCGTTCGCTGCGATCGCCTTCTATTTCATGAGCAAATTTTTCAGGTGTAGAATTTGGTGCTGGAGGCAGTAGTTCGTATTCGCCATTTAAAGGTCGTCGGGCTATGGGCATTCCAGGTTTAGCAATGTCTTGAATCGAAACATACTTAGAGTTTTTCAGAGCCTCAACAACGTAGGTTGCAGCCTGCGCTTGGGGTTTTAGATCCATACTCAAGTGATTATATTCCTCAAGCACTTGCTCATCTCGGCACACTTTTAAAGAGAAGAACTGACCTGAATTACGAGGTATCGTTAAGAGCGATTCACCCTCAATCTCGTCGCTTTCTCCATCGACATCCTTTGCAGGAGGCAACGCCAGAGGCGTTCCATCTTGAATTTTGATTTTAATCGGCCCGTTATCGAATTCTTCCGGCCGGATGAATAAATTTAAGCTTGGGCGATTACCGCGTCTTGGGATCTCTAAGGGAGGAGCTTGCCGTTTTGAATTTGCTTGCCCAATACCGGGGAGTTGCGTTCCAATACTTGTAATCCAACAACGTCCGCCTCCATTCAAGAAATATCCGCGAACCGAGAAAGGTAAATAGGCATCGAACTCTGTGAAGCCGTTAGAGTTGGGTCTGGCAAAGTATTCCAGATACTGAGTCCAACTTGTAACCAGCATAGGTTTAAAGAGTTCAGCCCCACCTCGTATATCTTCAGTAAAACCGATAAATCCGGCGACCGAAGTACTAACGCCTTCAATCGGACGACTGCCGCGATCGACTTCTTCAACATAAACGCCTGGTGCAAAGTAATCTAGTCTAGCCATGTTAAGTGTTCCTTGATTTGTTGGATAATTGATTGATAGAGAAATTTAGTAGGCGGGCATAAGTAATATCTCTTTGGGGATACATGGTTCTCCGTCTACAAAAACATTGCAAGTTTTAAACTCATAGCCAGATCGTTTCAAGTGTAAAATGTAGTTTCCAGAGGTCAAATTCTCAAAGATAAAATACCCTTCATCATTGCTAGTTACTGATTTTTCGGTTCCTTGAAGCATGATTCGGACTCGTTTTAATGGTTTTGCGTTCATAGTATTTTTGACAATGCCAGCAATGGCAAATCGCTGAGTTATAACTCCACTTTTGCTGATAGCTGGAATTGAATTATTGACCCCAAAATGCCGTTCAGTAACCAAAGGCACAGTTGTTTTTCTCCATACATTAAAGGGAACAGTTACTGTCAAATAAATAGCAGGTCGTATGGGAATAGAAAGAGAACTCCATAAACTTTCTACATTAATAGGTGGGTCGCTAGTGACTGATAATGATAAGTTGCCGTGACCGCGAAGGTCAGGAGTTAAAAACTCCTCTCGTAACGTTCGACTACGCATTAATAGCAGTAAAGTCTCAGATAGAAGGTGAAGCTCTCCCAATACAGTGCGATCGCGCGCTGTAATTACAATGGAGATATCGAACCAACTAGGCGCTCTAGATACTTCTGCAACCTGTCGTGAATCATCAAAATAGCGTTCAACCTGTCTGCCATTATTTGGTATTTTTTTACTTATTCGCACATCATAGAGATAGAGGTTAAGTGATAGCTCTCTATGATTCTTTTCTAAACTTGCAGGGTGACTAAAATCTATTTGCTCAGTGCTAGTGAGAACAGCTCCGTTAGCCAACATTTCAGCAAGTGTTTGAAGAATCGAATTTAGCATGAGCAGATATCTAATTCGTTTCTATATACTTAGATTAGGACATCTCTTAGCCAATGCAATTAGACTTATGTATTAATTTAAATTCAGCAGTTCTGGCTGAATTGTTTGGCAGAAATCACTAAAAAACACGGGTATAAGGGTGTAGGGGTGTAGGGTGTAGGGGAAGAAAAAGTGTTGCTTTCATTCATAACAGGTGGTTTGCTGTCTGTCGGACGCTTCTATTACTTTCTGGATTAAATAAGTAATAAATAAACCCTTTTATCTAGAAGAGTAAAAGGGTTTAAATTGATTCATTGCATGGATTAAGTGATTGAATCCAAGCAATAAATGTGGATTTTCTAAGGACGCTGTATTTCTTGCGCTGCGCGTCTCAAAATACATATTTTCTTACTTTTCATAAATAATGGTGTCTTTAAACACCCTAGACTTAAGTAAGATTGTTTTTCTAAAACCTCCTGCCCTTTACCTTTCTTCGGTAAAAAGATAATCCCCATAAATAAATGAGCAGGGATTTATAATGAATGTATTGTTCCTCACGCTGTGCGTCTCGAAACAAGTGTTTTGACTTTGTTCCATAAATAAATTCAGTTGCTTTCAAATCATTTATCTTCTTCTTTCTTTTTTTCTAGAACCGCAAAGTTTGCTAGAGAGGGTCAGATATTCAAGTAAACTAGGGAACACAGAGAATATGTGGTGCATGAATGGCAAGAAAAAGCCCTCAAGCAAAAGCGACATCATCTGAAGTACTAGAATGCGTGCAACAGAATTGTCCCAGTTGCGGCAAACCCATGTGGAATGAGTACAACAATCTGCGACGCGTGAGGACTCTCAAAGGAGTAGTACAACTGCTGTTAAAAATTCGCCGTTGTCAGAATAAGTCTTGTGAGCGTTACAGAATTAAGTATCGACCAGAACAGGAAGGTTCTTGGGCATTACCACAACAAGAATTTGGGTTAGATGTGATTGCACTGGTAGGAGCATTGCGCTACCAAGAAC
>NZ_JAECZA010000236.1 GCF_016056275.1 Dendronalium phyllosphericum CENA369
TTAGTAGCCTGTCCCATTTATTGTGCTAGGTGAATTAACTTTTAATTTTCTCTTCTTTTTTCTCTTTCTTCGCGTACTTTGCGTACTTCGCGGTTCGTTCCTCAACCCCTCATAATTAATGGGACAGACCACTATTGGTTCATCGCATTAATTTTTCTAGGTAAATTAACTTTTAAATTTCTCTTCTTTTTTCTCTTTCTTCGCGTACTTTGCGTACTTCGCGGTTCGTTCCTCAACCCCTCATAATTAATGGGACAGACCACTATGTAGTTCATCATTGTTGATACCAGTAGCGATTGCATCCCGAATTGCTGAAAACGCTTGTTGCCGTTCCTTAGTCATGCAAATAACTCCGCATCATCTGACAATCGTGACTTAAATATACAGGACTTACGCAACTGGCACAGTGCGATCGCTATTCATAAATATTTAGCTGGCAAAAATGTATCAAAACTTACGCAAGTGGTAAAGTGCGATCGCCAATCACTAGTACATAAGTAAAGATGGAAATTTAGTAAACTCCCGTAAATTCCATTGCTACTGTCGTCACTCCACATTAGTCAGCATTGCATCGCAAATTCGGCCTACGAGTGAGTTTTAATAAAAATACGATAGGTCAATCGATTTATCGTAGTATAGGTTTAATTATTTTGTAAATCTACTTATGTTGGCTAAATATTCACCAGCTAGATTGATAAGGATTATCAGTAGCTTCGTTAAAAATTATCGGATATCTATAAATTCTATCTTTGCTTTATTCTTTGCGTTGGGACTGGGTTTAAGTCTGATTTCGGCTTGTTCGCCCAACAACACAAGTAACTCTCCCGCAACGCAAACAGTCAACCAAAAGTCTACAAATCAAGCTGTTGTAGTTCGCATTGGCTATCAAAAAGCCGCAACTATTCTCAATGCTCTTAAGAATCGACGCACTTTAGAAAAAACTTTAGCTGCTGCTGGTGCTTCGGTGACATGGGCAGAATTTCCCGCAGGCCCACCGATGTTAGAAGCAATGAACGCAGGTAGTATCGATTTTGGCTACACAGGTGAATCACCACCTATCTTTGCCCAAGCTGGAGGTACTCCCTTGCTTTATATTGCTTACGATCCTTGGAGTCCCAAAGCAGAAGCAATTATTGTGCCGAAAAATTCACCAATTAAAAGTGTTGCTGAACTTAAAGGTAAAAAAATAGCCTTTGCCAAAGGGTCAAACAGTAACTATCTTGTTGTTAAAGCCATAGAAACTGCCGGATTAAAATATAGTGACATCAAGCCAGCATATCTAGCGCCAGCAGATGCTCGTGCGGCATTTGAAGGTGGTAACGTTGACGCATGGGCAATTTGGGACCCATATTTAGCAGTAGCTCAACAAGCTACAGGTGCTAGAACTATCACGGATGCGACCAATTTAGCACCTAATCGGGGTTACTATCTTGCTCGTCAAGCTTTTGTAGATTCTCGCTCAGATTTGTTGAAAACTGTTTTAGATGAAGTCAGCAAACTAAATAATTGGGCTGCAAATAATCCCAAGGAAGTTGCAAAGTTTTTAGAACCAGAATTAGGTATTAAAGCAGCAGTGCTAGAGATTGCCGAAAAACGACGAGAGTACGGCGTTCTGCCACTAACAGATAAAGTAATTGCCACGCAGCAAGATATTGCTGATACTTTTCACAAAATCAAGCTAATTCCGAAGCAAATTCAGGTAAAAGAAATCGTTTGGAAAGGTAATAAATAGGAGGCAGGAAGCGAGGCAGTTTAAATGAAAAAGGTTTCTTTCCCTACACCCCACACCCTACACCCTTTTTTATAAATTATGAATATCAATACCCAGTGGATTAAAACAGATGTGCTTGTCATCGGTGGCGGTACGGCAGGAACGATGGCAGGTATCAAGGCAAAACAGGCAAATCCAAATGCAGATGTGCTGATTTTAGAAAAGGCTAACATAAGGCGGAGTGGTGCGATCGCAATGGGTATGGACGGAGTGAATACCGCAATCATTCCCGGTCATTCCACACCAGAACAATATGTGCGTGAAGTTACCCTTGCTAATGATGGCATTCTCAACCAAAAAGCAGTATATCAAACAGGTAAATTAGGTTATGAAGTCATTCAAGAATTAGAAAGCTGGGGTGTAAAATTTCAAAAAGATGCCCAAGGCAACTATGACTTAAAACAAGTGCATCGTGTAGGTAAATATGTCTTACCCATGCCAGAAGGTAAAGACCTTAAAACTATTCTCACCCGCCAAGTTAAACGCCACAAAGTCAAAGTTACAAACCGCGTCATGGCGACCCGCGTATTAGTCAAAGCCGGACGCGCTATTGGTGCGGTGGGATTTGATGTCAGAAATGGCGATTATGTAGTTATTCAAGCCAAAGCTGTCATCTTATGTACTGGTGCTTGTGGCAGATTAGGATTACCTGCGTCTGGTTATCTCTACGGCACTTACGAAAATCCTACCAATGCCGGGGATGGCTATTCAATGGCTTATCATGCAGGTGCAGAACTCAGCAACATTGAATGCTTTCAAATTAATCCTTTAATTAAAGATTACAACGGCCCCGCCTGTGCTTATGTTGCCGGGCCTTTTGGCGCACATACAGCCAACGCTGAAGGAAATCGCTTCATTAGTTGCGATTATTGGAGTGGTCAAATGATGTTGGAAATCTGGAAAGAATTAAACTCCGGTAAAGGGCCAGTCCAACTCAAAATGACCCATCTTGATGAAGATACAATTGCAGAAATTGAATCCATACTTTGGGCGAACGAACGACCAAGTAGAGAACGCTTTCACCAAGGCAGAAATGAAGATTACCGTACTCACGGCGTAGAGATGCACATTTCCGAAATCGGCTTATGTAGCGGTCATAGTGCCTCTGGTGTGTGGGTAAATGAAAACGCGCAAACAACAGTTCCCGGTTTGTATGCAGCCGGAGACATGGCCAGCGTTCCTCATAATTACATGATTGGCGCATTTGTTTTCGGTCGCATAGCCGGAACTCATGCCATTGAATATATTCAAGATTTGGATTTTATCGAACCAGATACAGACTTTTTAGAAACTGAAAAAGCCAGAATTTATGCACCATTAACTCGCCCCAACGGTGTACCTCATACACAGGTCGAATATAAACTCAGACGCTTAGTTAATGATTATTTGCAACCACCGAAATCAGGTAACAAAATAGAGATTGGTTTGAAACATTTTCTTCAATACCAACAAACATTAGATGTAATGGGTGCGCGCGACCCTCATGAATTAATGCGTTGCATAGAAGTGCATTTTATTCGCGACTGTGCAGAGATGGCAGCCAGAGCATCATTATATCGTCAAGAGACTCGTTGGGGACTTTATCATTACCGCTTAGATTATCCAGAAAAAAATGATGATGAATGGTTCTGTCATGTCAACTTAAAAAAAGATGATTCAGAGCAAATGATATTATTTAAACGTCCTGTAGATCCTTACATTGTAGATGTGGATAGAATTAAAGAACTTTATGATGTCACTGTGAAGTAAAATACTCAACAGACGAATCAAGTTACGATGGAAAAGCAAGTTAAAATTAAACAAGCTGAGATTCAAGATGCAGAGCGAATTGCTAGTCTTTGCGAACAACTTGGATATTCTGTCACCAAGCAACAAATAGAGCAACGTCTTGGTAAAATTAAAAGTAATAATTCTCTATTGTGTATGTTGCGACTTTAGCAAATGAATATGTAATTGGTTGGACGCACGCTCATATTTATGACTTAATCGTTATGCCAACTTTAGCAACTATTTTAGGGTTAGTTGTAGATAAAGATTATCGCCATAGAGGAATTGGAAGCTTTTTAATGCAGCAAATTGAAAATTGGGCTTCTCTGGCTGGATGTGAGAGTGTTGTGTTACGTTCCAATATTAAACGCAAAGAAGCCCACTTGTTTTATGAAAAAATTGGCTATATCAATATCAAACAGTCATTAACTTTTCAAAAAAAATTAAGTTAATCAAAAATATGCAGCTTGATACATTTACAACTCATCGCCTGCTAGGCGAACCCCTACAATCTAAACATTTGAATGAACTTTGTCGGATGCACCAAAATAAACAAGTTATGGCAACTTTAGGTGGTGTTCGTTCTGATGAAGAAACACGGCTTTTGATTCTAAATAACTTGAACCATTGGCAGCGTTATGGATTTGGGCTATGGGTATTTCGAGACAAAGTTAATAATCAGTTTGTCGGTCGTGCTGGTCTTCGGAATACTCATGTAGATGGTAAAGAAGAAGTAGAATTAGCTTATGCTCTCATAGGTAAATTCTGGGGTAGAGGGTTAGCTACAGAAATGAGCGAACAAATTTTGAAAATCGGTTTTGAACTACTGAAGTTACCGGAAATAGTTTGTTTTACTCTAACGACTAACAAAGCCTCACAAAGAGTGATGGAAAAGTTGGGATTTAAATACGAGCGTGACATTATCCACGCCAGTTTACCTCATTTACTTTACCGTTTAACAGTTTAATAAAAAATAATGGATTAGTTTTATGGCTTTAATCAATCAAAGAATAGATGTTCCTGTAATTGTTGATGAATCGAAATGTTTGGAAAAATGTACAGCTTGTATTGAAGTTTGTCCTCTTGATGTGTTGGCAAAAAATCCAGAAACAGGCAAAGCATATATGAAATATGATGAATGTTGGTTTTGTCTGCCTTGTGAAAAAGAATGTCCTACTAATGCAATTACAGTACAAATTCCCTTTTTGTTGCGATAGTTCTTCTCTTATCCTCTGTGTCTCTGTGTCTCTGTGGTAAAAATAATGAACAATGACATCAAACACTGGCTAGAAATGCTGCGATCGCCTGATGTAAATGACCGTTTAGTAGCCGTCAAAACATTACAACATCTTGGCGAAGAAGAAACAGTAGATGCACTAATAATTGCTTTACAAGATGAATCTATTGCTGTTAAAAAGATAGCTATATCTGCCCTTTGGGAGATTGCTAATTCTTCAGCTATTCCTGCCTTAATTGAATGTCTCAGTTCCGCAGATGCAGATATTCGTACTGAAGCTGCATCAGCTTTAAACGACTTAGTTACCCAGGATGATTTATTACTGTTACTAGATAAACTTCAGAGTGATGATGTAAATACCCAACTAAATATCTTAGTACTGTTGCGAAAAATCCATGATATTCAATCTTTACCCTATATCTTACCATTTTTAAAATCAAATAATTCTGAGTTAAGAGAAGCAGCAATTACCACTTTGCGATATCTCAACCAAATAGAGAAATGTCCCGAAGCGTTGGATTTAATCTTTGATGAATCAGCAGTTGTGCGTCGTGCGGCTGCGTTAAGTCTAGGACATTTACAAGATACAGAAGTAATTACTAAGCTAAATCAAGCACTCATAAATGATAGTGACTGGCAAGTGCGTCGTAATGCAGCAATATCTCTGGCTACTCATGAAAATCAGCAAGCAATTTCGGCATTAGAAATAGCTTTAAATGACGAACATTGGCAAGTGCGGAAATCAGCAGCACAAGCTTTACAAAAAATCCCAGATATTCAAGTTATGCCGAGATTAATTCAAGCATTAACAGATGAATATGCAGATGTCCGCAAAGAAGCTGTAATTGCTCTTAGTAATTTAGCTCATGCTGATGCTATTAACCCATTACAACAAGTCTTAGATGACCCTGACAAAGAAGTATCTATCCAAGCGCAACGGGCAATTCAGAAGATACAAACAGATAGAATAGTCTTAAGGGAGTAATAAATAACTAAGGAAAAGTGTAATGGGAAATCCATTTCCTGGAATGAACCCGTATTTGGAACAACCTGAACTTTGGCATCAAGTTCACAATCGTTTGATTGTAGCTATTGCTGATGACCTGACTCCCCAAATCGCGCCGAAATATAGAGTTTCCATTGAAGAGCGAGTTTACACTAGTGTAGATGATATCTTACTCGTAGGAATTGCTGATGTAGCAGTTGCCAATCGTAACACTACAGATAACAGTACAACTTTGACTACTGCCAAAGTTGCTGAACCCAGTAAAGTGAAAGTTCCTGTACCTGAACAGATAACTGAGCGATTTTTAGAGGTGAGATCGACTCAAAGCAAAGAAGTAGTCGCTGTGATTGAAATACTTTCTCCTAAAAATAAACGCTCCAAAGAAGGTAGAACCGCTTATGAGAGCAAAAGACAGAAAATTTTAGCTTCTGCAACCAACTTAGTAGAAATTGACCTATTAAGGCAAGGTGAGTCAATGCCTATTCTTGGAGCGTCAGTTACAGATTATAGTATTTTAGTTAGTCGCAGCTATAACAGACCTGATGCAGATTTATATACTTTCGATTTAAAAAACCCAATTCCTGTTTTTCCTGTACCTTTGCGTGAGGGAGAACCTGAACCTATAGTTGACTTGCAAAGGTTACTAAATGAAGTTTATGAACGTGCTAGATTTGACTTGACAATTGATTATTCACAACCTTTAAAGATAGTGCATTCGCCCGAACAACAAGCTTGGGTGAGACAAGTTTTAGAGAATATTTAAACTAGAGCAATAGACAAAGTGCAACCAGATTCTCTTCAGCAAGAAGTAGTCCAACTCCTCAAACAGGTTATTGAACCTACCTTAAAAAATGACATTGTTAGTTTGGGAATGGTGCGAAATCTCCGCATAGTTGATGACTATATTTACTTGCGTTTATATATAGGTATCCATCAGCAGCACTTACAGCCAGAAATTGAATCTAAATTATCAGCTTTATCTTGGTGCAAAAAAGCTTATATTCAAATCTGTACAATTCCTGGCGTAAAAATAACTCTGGGTATTTCTAGTGGTAAAGGTGGTGTAGGTAAATCAACGACAGCCGTAAATATAGCCGCAGCTTTAAGCTTACAAGGTGCAAAAGTTGGGCTACTAGATGCTGATGTTTATGGCCCTAATTTGCCGCAAATGTTGGGTTTAGGACAAGCTGATATTGAAGTTATTCATACTCCTAAAGGTGATAAGTTTTTACCTTTAGAAGTGCAAGGAATAAAATTAATATCGGTGGGTTTACTTGCAGAAGCTAATCGTCCTCTAGCATGGCGGGGGCCTGTACTACACAAAATTATTACCCAATTTCTGCAAGATGTGGAATGGGGCGACTTAGATTATTTATTAATAGATTTACCTCCTGGTACAGGTGATGCTCAAATAACAATTATCCAAGAAAGTCCAATTTGTGGAGTTATTTTAGTAACTACTCCTCAGCAAGTGGCTGTTGCAGATGTCCGTCGTAACATATATATGTTTCGTCAAGTCGGTGTTCCCGTTCTGGGTATCGTAGAAAATATGAGTTATTTAATCTGTGGTGATTGTGGTTCGCGCACCCCAATTTTTGGCAGTGGTGGCGGCGAACAACTCGCAGCAGAATTACAAGCACCTCTATTGGGACAAATTCCTATTGATTCCCATATTTGTAGCGGTGGAGATACTGGAAATCCGATCGCAAGCAGCGATCGCACTTCGTTAGCAAGTGAGGTTTTTGTAAAAATAGCTACTTCATTAAATGCTACTTTTATGCTATCAGATAAATTCACAAGACATACAAGACGCGATGATTGATCGCAGGGGATTGTTCAAAAAGGGCGATCGCCTCTGCCACAGTTTCGCCCACAATAATCAAAGCACCTGGAAGAATTTTGATAGTTTTGGTTCAAAACACAAGTCTTTTCGTTCAGAACACAAGTCCATTCGTTCAGAACACAAGTCTGTTCGTTCAGAATACAAGTCTTTTCGTCCAGAACACAAGTCCATTCGTTGAGAACACAAGTCTCTTCGTTGAGAACACAAGTCCATTCGTTGAGAACACAAGTCCATTCTCAACAATTTGTTGTTTAGTATTAATAAAACTTATAAGTATGTTTCTACAATAACGTCATACTCTATAACGGACTAAGCCTTTGATCCCCCTAAATCCCCCTTAAAAAGGGGGACTTTAAGAAATTTTCCCCCCTTTTCAAGGGGGGTTAGGGGGGATCGAAACGCTGTTAGGCAACTTTACAAGATTTGTGGATACACCGTAGCCTTTTTAAGGGGGGGCAGGGAAGATCGACTATGACCAATCTAAACGATAGCGACTTTCATCTGCCCTACAATCCTGCCTTAATTCCCAGAGTAAAAGAACTCCGCAAAAATATGACCCTTGCGGAGAAAAAGCTGTGGTATGGATATTTGAGAACCTTCAAATTCAGAGTTCTAAGGCAAAGAGCGATCGCTCATTTTATTGTTGACTTCTATTGTCCTAGCCTCAAGTTGGTAATTGAAATTGACGGAGATAGTCACTTTACTGATGAAGGGAAAGCCTATGACGAAGCAAGAACTCAAAAATTAGCAGGCTATGGTTTAAGCATCGTGAGATTTACTAATCAGCAGGTTTTATGTGATTTTGAGAGTGTCTGTGAGTCAATACAGCGTTTGATCCCCCCTAGCCCCCCTTAAAAAGCGGGGAAAATTTCTTAAAGTCCCCCTTTTTAAGGGGGATTTAGGGGGATCTCAAACGTTTTGCTACCAACAAAAGGACTTTTCAAACATCCTCTTAATCCCCCTTAAAAACGAGGGCAAATTTAGTTTTAATCTATCAAACACAAACTAACCTAATGGAGGCACAATGTCTGAGATTACTATAAACCTAGAGCAACATTAAGGAAATATTCAAAAGCGCGATCGCCGAATTAATTCGTGACAATCGAAAAGAAGTCTCGGAATTTCTGACAGAAATTATTGAAGATGTGGCAATAAAGCAAGCGATCGCTGAAGGTAAAATAATTAAACTAGTTAGCTGTGAATCAATCTTTCAACTTTTGGTAGCTTGACCAAGCTTAGTAGCTTCGGGAATTTCAATCAATTGCCCGGTTTTGACATCGTAGATATAACCATAGATAGGAATTTCCTGCGGAACTAATGGATGCAAACGAATTCGTTGTACATCTGCATAGACGCTTTTGGCTTGGTCGTCAATAGTCAACCAATTGATAAACTTGCCTTCGTCCGATCCCGCTCCAGACCCAATATCTGACCAACCTATTTTATCTAACTTGGCGGTTTTGAGGCTATTAGAAAGTAAATTGCTGATGATTTCATTAGTGAAGGTTTCCATTCCGCAATTAGTGTGATGAATTACAAACCATTCACGCGTACCAAGTAATTTGTAAGAAATTACTAAAGAGCGAATCGCATCATCGCTAGCACGTCCCCCTGCATTGCGAATTACATGAGCATCTCCTTCAGCTAGTCCAGCAAATTTAGCTGGGTCAAGTCGAGCATCCATGCACGTAAGAATTGCAAACCGACGAGATGGGGGTATGGTGAGATTAGCTTTATCACCGAATTTCTCAATGTAATTAAGATTAGCTGCTAGAACTTCTTCTACAATTTGGCTCATTTGTATTTTTGTAGGCGATCGCTTGATTAGCAAACCAAAAGCTAAGTTCCTAAATTGATTCTGACTTCCTTTTTCTGACTTCTGAATTCTTCTTCATTATTGTTTGCTTCTACAGGTAAAAATCCACCTGCCTGCATTTTCCATAACCTATAGTAAGCACCACCGAGTGCTAGCAGTTTACTGTGAGTGCCATCTTCGACAATGCGACCTTGGTCGAATACCAAAATGCGGTCTAGGTGGGCGATGGTGGACAGCCGATGAGCAACCACGATGACTGTTTTTCCATTCATTGCTGAATCTAAAGTATCCTGGATCGCTTTTTCGGTGATTGAATCAAGGCTAGAGGTAGCTTCATCCAAGATCAGGATCGGTGCATCTTTGAGAATCACCCTAGCGATCGCAATGCGCTGTCTTTGTCCACCGGACAGTTTCACACCACGTTCGCCCACCAAAGAATGGTAATTTTCTTGAATCTGCACGATAAAATCATGAGCATAAGCCTTACGCGCTGCTTCGATCGCTTCTTCATCAGTTGCATCTATGCGTCCGTAGCGGATATTTTCGATTAATGTCCGATGAAACAGAGACGGATCTTGAGGAATTAAGCCGATCTGGGCGTGTAGGGCATCTTGCTTCATGTCTTGAATATCAAACCCATCAATGAGAATTTGCCCGGATTGGGGGTCGAACAAACGCAAAATCAAATTGACAAAAGTGGATTTTCCAGAGCCGGAGAAGCCCACCAGTCCGACACGCTGACCTGGTTGGATGGCGACTGAGAGATTTTCAAAAACTTTCTTCCCAGCCGAGTAGCTGAAATACACTTGCCGAAACTCTATCTTACCTTGAGCGATTGGATGGGCGATCGCTTTATCTCGATCGATCAACTCATGCGGTTGCACAATTATCGAGACACCATTGATAATATTGCCAATATGTTCAAATAATTCTAGAAAACGTCGGCTCAAATTCCGGGCTTCACTGATGATTAAAAGCGATAAGCTAGTTGCTACCACAAAGTCAGCAGTTGCGATCTTTCCTTGACTCCACAGAGAGAGCGAGTAATACAAAATGCCGATTTTCAAAATGGCTGCCGAGATAAACTGAAACCAACGAATTCGCTCCGAGTACCAGTTAGACTTTCTTACCTCTTTGAGTTCGCGCCTTAATTGCTCATTCAAATAGCGCCGTTCAAAACCCAGACGAGCAAACAATCGGGTACTTATGAGATTTGTTACCGTATCTACAATGATGCCAGTTGTCTCACTTCTGGCGGCTGCGGCTTTCTGGGAGTGAATTCGGCAGCGAGTTGCCAGCCAGAACGAAATACTGATGAACAGAACTGCCCACACGCCCACGAATGCAGC
Organism: Dendronalium phyllosphericum CENA369; assembly: GCF_016056275.1. Classification (GTDB taxonomy): domain Bacteria; phylum Cyanobacteriota; class Cyanobacteriia; order Cyanobacteriales; family Nostocaceae; genus Dendronalium; species Dendronalium phyllosphericum. Next base: position 10,790 of record NZ_JAECZA010000236.1, read on the forward strand.
AAGCGGGGGATAGGCGCGATAAAGTAAGATTGCGGAGACAATATACATGACGATTACGGACAGAAATTCCGTAATCAGCATTTGCATCGTCTGGGTAACACCTAGAGAAGTTTCACCAATGCGATGTGCCAATGCCCCAGCAAAACTACTGCTGAGGTAGCGATGCGAATGGTGCTGCAAGTAAGCATATAGAGAGCGGACAATGTGCTGTCGGTGGATTGGATGGAGAATGGTCTGTAAAAGTCCAGCCGATCGCCCGAATACCACTTCACCCACACTCAAGGCGGTAAACAACATCAAGGGTTGGCTGACGACATCAAAAATGTGCTTGCTGTTGTCAGGCGATCGCGTGACGCTGCGAACGATCTCGCCAATGGCATAGGGCAACATAATGCCACAGGTGGCGTGTATTGCTTCCAGAAGCACCATTGCCACATACCACCAGCGAAACTGGTTAACGAAATAGCAAATGAATCTGAATGGAGTATTAGGCAAGTTTGGTGCATCGGCAGCACGTTGAAAAGATTTGGATTTTCTGAACTTTTTCGTCATGAAAGTCGTCGTAGTAACACTTTGTTTCAATCCCACACCCTTTGAAGAGTTACAAGTCACTAGACCGAATGGCGCTAAGATCGGTCGACACGGAGAAGCGGAGAAGGGGAGACGCGGAGATATTTTTGAATGAATTTTCCCCGCGTCCCCCCGTCTCCATCTCCCCGCGTCGGCTTATCTTAGTTAGCACCATTCTCACTAGACCATAATTTCTGGTGGTGTGATTGCAGCATAAAGATCGGCTGGAAGTAACGCCTCATGAATGTTGATTTTCTTCGGTATGACACCCACTTCAAAAAACAAATCTGCTACACGTTGTTGTTCTGCGATTAGTGCAGGGCTGAGTCCTCTGCGACCTGCAAAAGTGCGACGAGACATAATCCTTGCTACCACATCTTCATCGAGCTTTTGTAGCTTTACGATCAATTTAGCTACTTCATCTCGATGCTTGTCTGCCCAGCGATCGAGCTTCTGAAGCTCCTCAATGATAATTTTTAGTATGCCGGGATTCTCTTCGGCAAACTTCCTGTCAGCCATATAGTAGCCACCAGGAGAGTCTAGCCCTACAGAATCTCTAAGGACGCGAATTCTATTTTGCTTTTCGGCGATCGCATAGTATGGATCGCTTGTCATCCAAACAGGAATTTTACCTTCAATAAAAGCAGACGATGCCTCAACAGTTGGTAGACTTTTGATTTTAATATCTTTGATGGTCAAGCCAATTGACTGCAATGCTCTAAGAATAAAATAGTGCGAGGCCGAGCCTTTTTGAAAACATACTTCTTGCCCCTTGATATCCTCAAACCTCTTCAGTGGAGACTCTGGTGGTACAGCAATTACAGTACTTTTCCCTGTTGTTTGGGTTCTTTGTGTACCGACAACATAAACTAGGTCAGCCCCAGCTACTTGAGCAAAAATTGGTGGTGTTTCTCCTACCGATCCCACGTCAACCTTGCCCGCACGCATCCCTTCCATGAGTTGGGGACCTTGGACAAATTGTGCCCATTCCACCTTGACACCCAATGGTTCTAAGCGTTTCTCTAAAACTTGCTGATTTCTAAACAGATCCCCCGAACTCTGATAACCCATGTGTAAAACTTTAGTTTTTATACCAAGGGAACTAGAACTAGCAGAAGCAGAAGATGTTTTTACATTCTGTTGGCTTTTTTCGCTACAACTTCCTAACAGATATGCCATAGAGAAACCACATAAACTAGATGTAGCAAAATGGAGAAAACGACGGCGTTCCATCCTAGCTATTTTATCCATGAGATATCTCTGATTTGGAGGAATTCTAGTTGTCATTGACAAAAACTCTAGATATTAAGATGCTTAAGTTTTGGGGTTGGCAATTAATTGTTTCTAACGCAGAGAATCGCCTCTGCGGTACTCGGCAGTGATGTCGTCTAACTTGTGTTTCAAATTGTCGTCAAGTTTTACTTCCACTGCTTTGAGTGTGTCAGCAAGTTGTTCTGGGCGGCTAGCGCCAATTATGGGGGCAGTAATCACGGGATTAGCCAGCACCCAAGCCACTGCTAGGGTAGTGAGGGATAATCCGGCTAGATCGGCCACTGTGCGTAATTCCTCGACAGTATTAAACTCGCGATCGCGCCAATAACGTTCTTGATAACGTTCTGCTGCCGCACCCAAGGTAAAACGAGTGCCGGCGGTGGGGCCTTGAGCAAAATTGTGTTTACCAGTGAGCAAGCCACCCGCTAAGGGATTGTAGGGAATGACACCCAGTCCTTCTTCTTGCGCTAGAGGCAATAATTCTCGTTCGATTTCGCGGAATAACAGGTTATAGCGAGGTTGAATCGAAACAAAGCGAGTCAGATTTCGCACATCGGCACGACCCAAGGCGCGGGCAAGTCGGTATGCTAAAAAGTTGGAAACTCCGATATAACGTACCTTGCCAGCCCGCACTATTGTATCTAATGCTTCTAGTGTTTCATCAAGAGGGGTTGAGGCATCGTCAGAGTGCAATTGATAAAGGTCAACATAATCAGTTTCCAATCGTCTCAGGGAAGCATCGATCGCATCTAAGATATGTTTGCGTGAAGCACCACGATCCCAAGGTGCAGGGCCAACCTTGCCTACAGCCTTGGTAGCCAGGATAAAATGTTCCCGTTTGCCTTTCAGCCAGCGCCCAATAATTTCTTCGGTACGTCCGGCTGTAGAAATTCCGCCGCCCAACGGATAAACATCAGCTGTATCAAGAAAATTGATGCCAGCATCGGTAGCGGTGTCGAGGATTCGCCTTGAGGTTTCTTCGTCTGTCTGCAATCCGAAGGTCATAGTACCAAGAGCAAGGCGCGAAACAGTCAATCCAGTTTTACCGAGATTAGTTGTTGGTAATGTCATAGATTTGTAGTTGATTGAGAAATTATTAGATTGATTTTCCAGCGGAATGTAGGATCTAAAATTTAGATTGGGAGTATTGAGCGCACCTTTTCCACCAACCAATCAACACGGTCTTTCCCCCAGAAACGCTCACCTTCGATTACCCAAGTAGGTATACCCGGACAGCCTGCCTTGGTAAACAAATTCATTGAATGATTCAACATTTGAGTAATTTCCATGGTGAAAGCGCGATTTAAAATATGCTCACAATCCAAGCCAGAGGAAGATATACAGTGTTTAATAACTTCCTCTTCATTCACATCCATGCCATCTACCCAAGCGGCACGAAAGAGAGCTTGGTCTAACAATGATTCTTTCCCAGATCCAAGTGCTGCATAATAAGCGCGGGCTGGTAGTTCTTCACGATTTAACGGCGATGCAATCCATCTCTTGGCACGCTCTTGAAAGAGATCGCGAGCGATTAAATTGAGTTCTATCCCAAATTTCTCCGCCCAACGGATGCAATCTTCCCGATGATAAGATCCTTTCACAAGAGATTCTTTACTGCCTAATAGGTCTGCAACCATGATTCCCCGTTCTTTGGGAATACAAATTGGGCGACGCTGAACTATAACGGGTGTCCCAGATAAAGCGCGATTTAACAATGTGATGCCAATATACGCATTAGGTGAGTGATAGATTGTGTAGCTGTCAATTTCAATCATCGTGGAAACTTAACTAAAATGAACCATACAGCCGTAATCAAAAGGACTACAAGTTACACAATCTGCACTGTCGTCTAAATAGACCAAAAAATTTTTAAATCGCTACAGCAGTAGGGTGAAAACTTTGTGAAACCAGCCATTGTTGTAATTTCGGGTCACTGTAAACTTCATCGGCAATAAAATGATCGCCTTCAGGGAATACTGTAAAGTCTACTGTCCCCCCCAGTCCGCGCAAGGTAGCGACAATCTGCTCTGTATCCTCAATCGATAGTTTTTCGTCCTTTGCACCTTGGAATATCTGAATAGGAATTTCCTTGAGTGCAACTAGTTGGTTTGGTTCTAATGTTTTGGGTACACGACCAGATACCGCTACTAAACCAGCGAAGCGACCAGGATGGGAAGCGGCAAGATGCCAAGCTCCGGCAGTACCTAAGCTGAACCCAGATATGATGACACGGGAAGGATCTATGGATTGGGAGGCGATCAATTCATCTAGCAAAGCAATTACATCTGATTCTCGCTCTACCCAAGTCTGTCCTTCGGGAAGTTGGGGAGCTGTAAAGAAGTAAGGTAACGGGCTGGATTCATCTACAAAACGAGGTAAACCCCATTTCAGCAGTACATTCAAATCTGTGCCGCGATCGCGTGCCCCATGCAAAAATAACACCAGGGGCGCGGGTTGGTTAGCATCGGCTGAGACAGGCGAGAAAAGATAAGGCAAAGTGCTAGTGTTCAGACGGTGTTCGACGGTCATATTCTTGACTCCTTTGGGAACTGGGGATTGGGGACTAGGGATTGGGACAGACTCAGCTAACTGCTACGGTTGGCTGTTTCCATACTGCGGCTGCATATATTGAGGGATCGAAGTCTGGTGCAATCTTGTCGCTAGTGATACGAGCTTCGTGTATTGACCAGTCAGTGAAGAATAAATCGTGGCTGATGCGCGTTACTACTGCCGACACGTCGCGCCGAATACTAGGCACATCGCCAATAGGCAGACCAAAGCTCACGAAGCCAGCAGGATTAAAGATGTGGATGTCCTTCAGGTATGGCGCGCTACCAGAAACTTTCTCTTGGTATTCATGGGCGCTACCAAGATAAGGGTAATTACTGAGTTTTTCATCATGCTGGTTAACTGGTGGCTGATAGCGATCGCGCCAGAGTGCAATGTGATGGGCAAAGTCGGCTAGTTCCAGCCGCTTTGTCGGATCGACGAAGTAACCAGTACCAGCGATCGCAAAATCGAACTCGAAAACATCATCATTAACTTGAGCGACGATGCGATCGCCTTGGTATTTAGCGTCTTTCCACGGTGCGGATAAGTGCAGGTGGAAGTTGGAGAATGCGATTACCCGCTCAATTGCGTCGGTTGGTGGCGTGGAGCCAACCTGATTAAACCGCCAAGCTTGGAACCAGCGAGCCGCATCAGGTAGTTGCGGATAGTTGTAGTAAGCACCGGGATACCCACGCACGCGAAGCACTGGAAGTGAAGCGATCGCAGACCGTCGTGCGAACAGGTGTACTGCCTTCGCTCCTGATTCGAGTGCCACCCCTGCTGCATCAAAGGCTGAAGCCGCAGCACCCAGCACTGCTACAGTCTTGCCACGCAACCCACCAAAGTCGATTTCATCAGCCGTATGTGCATATAAACTGCGTGGCAGAGATGCCAGTACAGGCGGGATGTATGGGCCACCAGTGCCAGCTACACCGTTGGCGAAGATAATCTTGCGCGTGGTTTCCACCTGCGCGACACCGTTTACTTCCAGGTGCAGACGAAAGAAACCTTCAGCTGGCTCAATCCGCACTAGCTTCGTCTGATACCGCACGGGAATGTTTAGGAAATGCCGATACCAGCTCAGGTACTCAGCCCATACCACTCGTGGAATGCGGTCGAGCGTTGCGTAGGCCTCAACACCGTGCCGCGCCTCGTACCAAGCTTGAAATGATAGCGCTGGTATACCAAGTTCTGGCCCTGGCAGGTTTTTCGGTGTGCGTAGCTTTTTCATCCGCGCTCGCGTCAGCCACACGCCAGCATGGGCTTCGTCAAAAGCCTCGTCGATTACTGTCACGCGGCCAATACCGGCGCGCCGGAGGGCAAATGCGAAAGTACTGCCACTGCCACTACCACCTACTATCGTCACATTATGGTCAACACCTGGGCGATCGCTCACCCAGTTTTCCGGATCGGGGCCGAGTAAGCGCAACGCCTCGCGGGCGGCAAAATCGTGGTCAGTCGTTGTTGTCATGTCGCTTTCTTAGGATGAAGGGATTGGGAATAACTTCTCTACGAGACGCTTTGCGTAGCTTGCTTTCCCATAGAGATAAGCCAGGGAAAAGTAATGCTCGAAATTTAGTCCAGCGTCTATATATGAATCAGGGTGTCGCCATGCAGAGACATGATACCCAGTGGCTTGAATGAATGCACCTAAACATAGCCACTTATCTTGTACTCTGATATTTAGACTTCAATATATTTCAATTTCAAGAATTCACGCTTATTTAAATCTCTAAACTATAATCCGTAGATTTTAAGAACTATCTGCATTTAAATTCAATCGAACTAAGTCACGGAAGTTAGAAATTTGCTGCATAAAAATACCTGAACCTATAATACAAATACTTGCGCCAAAGATGACAGTATTTACAACACCGATACGGCTTGCTAGTGCGCCAGCTATCAAATTGCCCAAAGGAATTGCACCTGTAGATGACATAACGTAAAGACCTGTGATTTGTCCGCGATTTTCATCGTTGACTAACAACTGAAGTAAAGTACGTCCAGCGATTATCTGCAAAATAAAGCCAAAACCAGCTGCTAACAGTGACAGCAAAGAAAGCCAGAACACACGCGATAGCGCAAAAATAATGAGGCTCATGCCCATAAAACCTATACCTAATGCCAAAATTTTTCCTAATCCATGTACATTTTGATGCTTAGTTAAATAGATACCACCCGCTAAAGTTCCTAAGCTGGATGCTGTCATTAGAAAACCAAAAGTATTAGATTCACCCTGCAAAATCTCTTTGGCAAAAATCGGCCCCAATGCTAGGTAAAATCCCCAAACGCAGCAGACTAAACTTGAACCAATCAAGATAGAGCGAATTGGTAAAAAACCTATGGCATAGTTAAAACTAGTTTTCAATCCTTCTAGAGGTTGGCGTGTAGAAATGACAGCTTTTTTGTCATTAGTTTTTATTGCTAAAAGAGCAATAATTACAGCAACATAACTGATACTATCCAATAAAAAACATAGCCCCGATTCCCAGGCTGCAATTAATAAACCTGCGATCGCTGGCCCCACCATACTCGTCACACTTACAAGGGAAGAGTACAAGGCAAACGCATTACCAAGATTTTCTTTACCTACTGTTTGGGGTAAAAAAGCTTGCCGAGTTGGAATATCAAAGGCATTGATCGTCCCTAACAGTACACCCAAAAAAGTAATGTACCAGACGTTAATCGTACCACTCAAGGCTAACCACGTTAGAGCCAGAGACCGCAACATCCCTAAAATTTGGGCGACAAGCAGAATGCGGTGACGATTAGTGCGATCGGCAATAATTCCACCCAGAGGAATCAAAAGCAATGTGGGAATTTGGCTGGCAAAACCCACTACACCCAATAAGAAAGCGGAATCAGTCAGGCGATATACCAGCCAGCTAGTAGCTACCTGTGTCATTGAAGTACCAATTAGAGAAATGGCTTGACCTGTGTAGAACAAGCTAAAATTTCTAGAACTAAAAGCACGGAGCATGACTTATGGTTTTTGGGTGTCTGCATTTAATAATACGGTAAAACTCTAGGTTTACCGTATTATTAAATGTGATTACTTTGGGCGATCGCCTTAATTTGTCTTATATATATTGTTAGCCTTTGACTCAACTAGCACTTGATAACTCAATTGAGTGCTGGTTCTGCTAACACCTTCTCGGCTTTTTGCTTGAGGACAGTTGGTAATTCACCTGTTAAAGGTTCGCCTTCAACTATTTGGGAACGGAAATTATCAGGCCCGACTGGAATATCACCTGTGATGGTGGTGCGATAGAGTACGCGTTCAACTTCTATACGATCCAAATCTTGTGGGGCTAAATGCGAGGTAGCGCGGTTATCCCAGAAAGCGATATCACCATTGTTCCAACGGAAGCGAGTGATATAAGCAGGTTTGGTAATTTGGTTGAAAAACAACTCCAGCAGCAGTTCGCTCTCTTGTGGTGATACATCCAGAATGTGTGAGGTGAAGCCAGGATTCACGAACAATGCACGTTCGCCTGTTTCAGGATGAACGCGTACCACTGGGTGAATCGAAACCTGGGGATTGGCAGCAATGCGCTGGGCATATTTGCTATTGCTAGGTATCCGTAAACGTGCATTGAACCGATGCTCCGCTTTCAATCCATCCGCTAGGGTGCGTAGGGGTGCAGATAGACCTTCATAAGCTGCAACTAGATTAGTCCATTGTGTGTCGCCACCAAAGCTAGGGACGTTAACTGCTCGCAGAATTGAACCCGCAGGTGGGTTAACAACAGCAGTTACATCAGTATGCCAACGACTTTCATAGCTAGTACGGCGTAGACCGTTGCGGCGCTCGAAGCGGCTGCGATCGATTGGTAAGATTTGGGAAAAGCCTTCTATCGGCTCATCTTCGTGGGGATGCGCGTAGGTCACTTCACCAAAACGAGCCGTGAAAGCAATCTGTGCAGCATGATCTATGTTCTGATTGCGAAAGAAAATGACCTTCCACTTCAATAATGCTTGACGAATTTCGGCAACAGCTTCATCGTGCAGAGTATGCGAAAGATCCACGCCGCTGATTTCAGCACCAGTGAAACCAGAAGTCGGTTTAACTTCAATGTGCTTATAGCTCATGTTTATTCTCCAAAACTCGATTTATGGGTGAATGTTTGTACTTATCAGCTTCTGTACTAAAGAACACAATATCATGTTAAACTAACTATTAGTAAAACTAAGATTAAGTTTTGCAAACAAATGATAGTTGACTGTTAGTGCTTATGTTTTCAACTTCAATATTTTGCGTTGCTGCTAACTGACCAAGCCCCGTTGGGGCGGGGTGTGGGGGAAGAGATAGCCCTAAGCACCCTTGGGGCCCTGCCCTTAAGGGCAATTGTGTTGGTAGGGGTTTCAAGCCCCTACCAACACCGTCTCCACTACACCCTACACCCTACCCCCTACACCCTATTTCTGACGTTCTAGCTCACCTCGTTGACGTGCAATAGCAATAATCCCGCCTTTTTGATAACCCAAGTGATTCACATTGTTTTTCTCTGTAGTTTTGGTAGTAAGACTGTTTGAGGAGAAATCTGAGTTAGCTGCAACATTGGTCGCTATTTTTTGACTGCAACTAGAAGTTATTAAACCAAGAATCAAACTAGCAACTGCCAAGATTTTACTGGCAGAATATTTTTGTTTGTACGAAAACCGATGTTCTACGAAATAATTCACCACAATTGACTCCTTGATATCAAATTTTAGGAGTTTAAGCAGCTAAATTTATGATAGAAGGAGTTAATTACGAAAATTCGATAAACTTATCGTAGTTAATAAAAATTAAGAGTACCACCTTTTAATGTATTATCCAAATCAATATTTCTATGCATTGGTTTGAGCAACAGTCTCTAAAAAACGGGTATGAGTCTTCCTTTATATTCTTTATTGATAAAATCCTTGACATGAGGATGAACGAGAAGCTTATTTAATTTCTGAATCTTTGGTTCGTTTTCTCGACCTTGTAATGTAACTAATGCCAGAGCATATTTCTTATCCTTAGCTGTCTCTTCACCCATAGAATTAGGTTCTATCCCTGCGAGTGCAACAGTTTGTGCTGAAGATACAATGAAGTCTACATCATTAATAGCTCGGACAACTTGTACACCTTCTACTTCCTTAATTTGCAAGTTTTTCGGGTTAGCAGCAATATCTCTTTGAGTTATAAATTGTTTAGCGTTTTCTTTTAACTTAATTAGACCGTTAGCCGCTAATAACCTTAATCCTCGGTCATTATTGATAACATCATTAGCAATGGTTACAGTTGCGTTTTGGGGAATTTCGCTAATTGATTTTAAGTTTTTAGAGAAAAGACCAAGTGTATTTAAATAAACTGTATTCAATGCTACTAAATTTAAATTAAGTTCCTTAACAGCATTATTCATAAAAGGTCTGTGCTGAAAGAAATTAGCATCAATAACCTTATCTCTCAGGGCTGTATTAGGTTGTATCCAATCATTAAAAGTAACAATTTGAATTTCTAAATCTTCTTGTGCTGCTAGATGATTGTTTACAAATTTTAAAATATCTTGAGAGACGATACCAGTTACCCCAACTTTAATTATTTCTTTTTGTTCTTTCTGGCTAATTGTTTGCGTTTTATTAGGAGACTTTTGAGTAGATTGTTGGCTACAACTAGCAAAAACTAAAGAGGCACTAAGAGAACCTAAAGTTGTTAAGAAAAACCTGCGTGTATTCATTATTTAATCCAAAATCTAAAATCCTTCTATTTTTCCTTAGCGTTTTCGCATACGCTGGGCAATGAAATCACCTAAAAATTGAATAATTTGTACCAGTGCAATCAAAACCACAATGGTAGAAAACATAACTGCTACATCGAAGCGTTGGTAGCCGTATTGAATTGCTAAATTACCTAAACCACCGCCACCAACAGCCCCAGCCATCGCGGAGGAGTTAAGTAAACTCACAATCAGAATTGTTATCCCTAATACTAATGAAGGCAAAGCTTCCGGTATCAATACTTTGAGAACGATTTGCCAATAATTGCATCCCATTGCTTGGGCGGCTTCTATTAATCCCTTATCAACTTCTAAAATACTGGTTTCAGCGATGCGACCGAAAAATGGAATGGCGGCGAGAGTTAAAGGAACTAATGCGGCGGTGCTACCGATGGAAGTACCGACAATTAAGCGAGTAAGTGGTGTTAAAACGACAAGCAGAATAATAAAAGGAAACGATCGCCCAGTATTGACGATCGCACCTAACACTTTATGCAGTTGAGGAAAATCTAACAAGTTACTTGGGCCTGTCATCACCAGTAACAAGCCCAAAGGCAAGCCTAAAGCTATAGCGACCAATGCCGATATACTCACCATGTAAAAAGTTTCACCAGTGGCTTGCAGTAAGCTTTGGAGTAATTCTTGTCCTTGCATTTCTCAAAAAGGGTGTAGGGGTGTGAAGGTATGGGGTGTAGGGGAGAGTGTTGTTAATTCTTTACCTTACGCCCATATATCCCTCAAAAAAATCCTCTCTGTGGCAATGGTGTACCGTTAATCTCGTAGTCGCCGATCGCACGAGCTTTAAAATGATTTGGGTTGTGTGAGGATAAGGTACGAGCATTGCGCCAGTGGCGATCGAAGTTTGAGCTTTTTTTAGTTGTAGAAGCCCCACCAACTTCAAACAATAAGGTAGCCGAACGTAATGCCAAATCATCAACAATCAATTTGGCTTTGGCTGCACTCAAAGAAGTTGCCAGTGCTACAGCCGTTTCTGCTTCTTCTCCCTGGGCTTGGGCAGCAGGGAGGCGATCCAGACCATCAGCTGCTGCTAAAACAATTGCTTCGGCAGCAAAAGCATTGGCGGCAATTTGTCCGACAGTTTGTTGCAAAATAGGATCTTCTGTTGCTTGCTCGGATACGGCATGGTAGAAAGTCCGGGGTCTGTTACGGATGAGGGCTGTAGCATCACGCAGAATACTACGAATAATACCGGCGTTGATGGCAGTCAGGAATAATTGCGGGACGATGTTGTAAGGCAAGTCGTCTTTGTCTGTGTCTGTCTCAAAAATTACTTCATCTGCCTCTACACGGACATTCGTGAAGGTAGTCGTTCCCGTACCTGTGAGTCTTTGTCCGAAGCCGTCCCAATCGTCCACCAGTTCAAGACCCTCGTGGTTAGTAGGAATGAGTATATACGCTGTAGAGCCATCTGGCGCTAACACACGCACGAAAATCAAGTCTGCATAAAGGCTGCCAGTGCTGTAATATTTCCTTCCATTCAGACGATAGCCGTTGCCATCGGGTGTTAATTTTGTATTCACGACTTGGCGACCACCCGAACGCTTGGCTTCTAGCTCGGTGGAAGCGAGTCCAATAATTGCACCATCAGCAACGGCTTTGAGCCATCGGCGATTCCTTTGGGTGCGCTCAGAACGCAAAATTCGCTCCGTCACAGAGAAATGATTCCGCACAATGTGAGCCACATTCGGGTCAGCATCCCCTAAGCGAATAACGACCTCGAATAGTTCGCGCGCCGTGCTACCGCCACCACCTTCGGCTACGGGAATTCGCAATGCACCCAAACGAGAACGCCGGATTAATTCAACTACATCAAAAGGCAGGATGCGATCGCGATCGCGATCGCTAGCCCCCAAAGCAATAAAATCAAAAAGTTGCTGGAGTTCTGGTGAATTTGCTCTCACAGGAGCCGAAAATTGAATTGTCGTATCTGCAAGTTTCTCTGGACTTTTAATCATTAGTTTCTATCTCCAAATATCCTGTAAAAAATCTATGTTGGTGAGTGGTGAGGCAATTGCTATTTCTAGGTGACGCTACTTTGGCACTACAAAGTTGAAGAATGTTTTCAGCCTAGAGGCGATTACATCTGGTAACATATTCAAGCCACCGACTGTACTCGACAAAAACCATTCCTCTGTAAAGGTTTTAGATGTATTTAAGTTTTATAAAATACTAAAAATCTACCGAATTACCGTAGTTTAATAATCCCAAATTTTCCCCAAGTTGTCAATCTGTTTTTCTTGACGAAAATTCAATTCATCCCTTTATTATGCAACGCCGTCCTTACAGAATAGTCATATCAAACGATTTGGTGACTATTCGATTGACTTGGATACTTTACCGCAGACATTGGATGAGGTGGCGGTGTTCGTTTTCGTGTAACTGACTGCTGTAAGAAGAATTATTTACCTCCCCTTCGGGGCGGGAGTGGGGAGTAGGGAGTAGGGGAAGAAATTAGCCCCGAAAAAGGTTAAAGCCTCGCCCGCAAGTGGCGCGAAAAATCCTTGTATTGCACAAGATAGGTTGAAACCCCGCCCCTTGTGGGCGGCTTAGTTTCCCTACTCCCCAATCCCTACTCCCTACTCCCTTTTATAAAATTTTACAAAGTGTCCTGTTTTGTATGTACTTTCATGACCCCCGATCGCACTTAGTGAAAGATGCGTAGACGCTTTGCGGCTTGTCACAGACATCGCAGAAGGCTGGTATGATAATCCAATTGAACTGCTCATTAACTCCTGCAAGAGGGGCACAAAGGGTAAGAATACTGCTACAAACGATTCAGTGCTTGTTTGAGTTGGCGCGACGGCAGCGAGCGAATTGTACTGGCGATGTCGGGTGGGTCGTTTATACGCCCGATGAGGAGGCTGTTGAGTTGCGTAAGATGATGCGGCGGTTTTCAATACATTTGTTAAACAGATAAAGACTCAATTTAGGGATTTTAATGCTGGCCGATCAAAAATTAGCCAATTAATTAAATACCTTTTTATGGTTTTAACTATCTTAACTATCTTAACTGTCTTAAATATCTTAACTGTCTTCTTAACTGTCTTAACTGTCTTCTTAACTGTCTTAACTGCTATTGTATTTTCTTGGTAAATCTGAGATTATGTTTAATTAAAGTTCTAAACCAACTTTATATGAAGTTGCATAAAATAAAAAATAAAAACTTTGCTTGGTCATCATTCCAGGCTCTTACAATTGTATGCAGCTTCACAATTAGTATCAGCAGTTTAATATTAATAAAGTCAGTTATTAAAAGAATAATTTTGTATTAATTAAAGGAATACATAATATTATTTATAATAAATAATTGAACAAGAAATCCTATCATAGTAAATGATATAAATATAAGCGTAAAGAGGAATGCCCGTAATCTAGTCTAAGCAAATCTATTTAAATAAAAATAATGCTAATATTAAATCTTATATTATATATGTATCTTGAAAATCGGTCTTTTATCAGTATTCAAACTCTGTATTTTGGGCGACCAAAATAAGTGCATCGTTTTTAATTACTAAATTTTTATGGTCAATATAGATATATAAATTTAAATATAAATTATATTTTTATTCTTTATTAATGGAAGGAGTTTGTCCTTAAGAATTTTAGGATGTATGAATCCAATTAACAAGCACGAAAAAATGAAGTCCTTAAATAATCTGTCTTATCGCATTGTTGCTATTGCTGGGGAAGGAATTGGCCCAGAAGTTGTAAAAGCTTCTTTAAAAGTTTTGCAACTTGTTGTAAAACTTGAAGGATTTAGCTTGCAAGTAGACTATGGTTGGCTTGGTTCAACAGCCTTAGAAAAATTTGGCAGTTACTTTCCTCAAGCCACAATTGAGCTATGCAATGGTGCTAATGGAATTGTATTCGGTGCGGTTACTCAGGGTGGACTGTTAGAACTGCGAAAGCACTACGACTTTTTTTGCAATTTGCGTCCAATTCGGCTTGCGAACAGTTTGGTGCATAAATCTAGCCTCCGACCAGAAAAAATTCAAGGACTCGATATACTCATCGTTCGAGAACTAGTCAGTGGCATTTATTTTGGCCCTGCGGGAAGATCCGGTGATGAAAAGGGCGCTTATGGCTACCATACCATGCTCTATTACGATGAAGAGATTCGGCGGATAGCTCGTCAAGCCTTGCACAAAGCTCAACAGCGCCGGAGATTGCTGACTGTAGCTCACAAAGAAAATGCCTTACCTCATTTGCCTTGGACTCGTTTAGTGCAAGAAGAAGCTAAACAGTTTCCAGATGTTGTTGTCGAACCAATGCTAGTAGATAACTTAGCTATGCAAATGGTTCTAAATCCTCAGAGATTTGATGTCATTTTGGCAGGCAATATGTTTGGGGATATTCTTAGCGATATTGGTGGAGCGTTAGTTGGTTCGCTTGGCTTATTAGGATCGGCGAGTCTGAATGCTGATGGATTTGGACTATACGAAGCAGTTCACGGTACAGCCCCAGATATCGCGGGCAAAGGAATTGCTAATCCTTTGGGAACTCTGGAAGCTTGTGTTTTAATGCTCCAGCAGTGGGGAGAAGTAAGGGCTGCCCAAAGAATTATGGCAGCGCAAGAGCGAGTTTTAGCTAAAGGATATCGGACAGCTGATTTGTCTCCACAAGGAGCAGAAATTTTGGTCAATACTGAACAATTAATTGACCTTTTACTAGAAGAACTTGACAGCAAGCAACATTCGGAATTGGGGGTGTTATATGAGTCATTTAAATAGAGTTTTACACTTAGGAGATGATATCAATACCGATGATATTATTCCTGCTAATCGAGGAACAACAGACGATCCTGACTATTTAAAACAATACGCTTTAGAACATCTGATTGGAGTCGGGGAGTTACTGAAATATAATGCGATCGCAGCTGGAGAAAATTTTGGCTGTGGTTCGAGTCGAGAAATTGCTCCTGTTGCCCTGAAAGCCGCAGGAATTGAAAAGATTCAGGCGAAATCCTTTGCAGAAATTTTTTATCGCAATAGCATCAACATTGGACTGCCCCTAGAAATTTTGGGAGAAAAACAACAGAATCCTGTAGTATATGCGATCGCCCAAGCAGGTGGACTGATAACCTTTAATCAAATGCGTCGTCAGGGAAAAATCAGCATTCCTAAGAGCGTAACTCCCAAACGACCCATGACTTTAGTCGAAAAACTCTTAGCTCAAGCCTCCGGTAATACCTACGTCCGTCCAGGAGAAGTAGTTTTTGCCCAGGTCGATTTAGCTCTATCTCATGATGCCGTGGCTGCACCTGTAGCCAAGACATTTTATAAACACTATGGCGAAGATGCCAAGCTGTGGGATGCTCAACGGGTGGTTTTGGTAGCGGATCATTTTATCCAAGTCAATGATATCCGTGCTGACCAGAAAGCCAATCTTATGTATGAACAGATGGTTGAGTTTGCCAAAGACCAAGGCTGTCATTTGTTTGATATGGTCTCCCCAGGCGAAGCAGCAGGCATCTGTCACGTATTACTGCCAGAAAAAGGATTTGTCCGACCAGGAATGATAATTGCTGGTACAGATTCCCATACCTGTACCTACGGGGCATTAGGAGCCTTTTCCACAGGGGTCGGAACTACAGATATGGCGAATATCTATGCGATGGGAGATATGTGGATTCGCGTTCCACCAACAATAGTATTCGAGTTGTCTGGAACCCTACCTCCCTATATCAGTGCCAAAGATATTATCTTGTTTATTCTGGGGCAAATCGGCTGTGCTGGCGCTACCAGTAAAGTGATGGAGTTTCGCGGGTCAATTCTCGCACAACTGCCTTTTGATGAACGCTTGACGCTAGCCAATATGGCCGTTGAGTGTGGTGCTATCTGTGGCTTGATTGTGCCTGACGACACTACGCGAAATTATGTGAAAAGTCGCTCTGCACAGGAATTTACAGAAATTATTGCCGATTCTGATGCTGAATACGAAAAGGTGTATCAATTTGACCTGAGTAATCTAGAACCGCAAGTTGCCCGTCCGCCAAAACCAGATCGAGTAGTAGCGATTAGCGAGTTAGAAGAAGTTCCCATTACCAAAGCTTTTATTGGTTCTTGTACAGGCGGCAAACTCTACGATTTAGCTCAGGCTGCTGAAGTTTTGCAAGGTCGGCAACTGGCAGACGGCGTGAAATTGTTTATAGTCCCGGCAAGCATGGAAATCCGAGAACAAGCCCAAAAGTTAGGCTATCTCGATATTTTTGCCCAAGCCGGCGCACAAATTCTCAAGACAGGTTGCGGAGCTTGTATCAATTCTGGAATTGGAGTTTTGGACAAAGAAGAAACCGGGATTTATGCAACTAATCGTAATTTTAAAGGACGCAGTGGCGATCCTACAGGCAAAAACTATTTAGCCTCTCCAAGAACGGTGGCGATCTCAGCTGTCAAAGGCAAAATTAGCCACTCTCTTGATTAAAAATAAAGCTACTAATTTATATGAAAGAAATGGCGATCGACTCTACTCATGATATTCAGAATTTGTCTGCTTTAACCGAGCAGGAACGACACAAAATATTGATGGAATGGAATGATACAAAGGTAGATTATCCTAAACATTTGTGCATACATGAATTATTTGCAGCACAAGTGGAAAAAACTCCAGACAATATTGCTGTTGTCTTCGATGAACAGAAACTTACTTATCAAGAGTTGAATCGCCGAGCCAACAAAGTAGCTCATTATCTACAATCTCTGGGTGTAGGGAAAGAAGTTCTAGTAGGGATTTGTGTTGAGCGTTCCCTAGATGCGATCGCTGGGTTATTGGGAATTCTCAAGGCGGGTGGCGCGTATCTTCCATTAGATCCAACCTATCCCAAAGAACGTTTATCGTTCATGTTGTCAGATTCACAAGTGCAAGTGCTGTTAACTCAGCAGAAGTTTGTTGATGAATTTTCTGCAAGCGGGGTGAAGACAGTTTGTTTGGATAGTAATTGGGAATCAATTAACAGCAAAAGTCAAGAAAATCCCTCTAGCGATATGACGGCGGAAAATCTCGCTTATGTGATTTATACATCGGGGTCAACAGGAACGCCCAAAGGCGTGCTGATTCAACATCAAGGTGTATGCAATCTTGCCCAAGCACAAGTGAAATTGTTTGATGTAAAGCCACAAAGCCGTGTTCTTCAGTTTGCTTCTTTCAGCTTTGATGCTTCCGTTTGGGAAATTGTCATGGCTTTGGGTTCTGGAGCTAGTCTTTACATGGGAACTCAAGATTCCTTGCGCCCAGGAGCAGATTTAATAAAATTTTTGCGGGAGCATTCAATCGCTCACGTCACACTACCACCCACAGCACTAGCAGCTTTACCAGTAGAGGAATTGCCAAACTTACAAACTCTCATCGTTGCTGGAGAAGCTTGTAATCCTAAGCTGATAGCTCAATGGTCACAAGGGCGGCGTTTTTTTAATGCTTACGGGCCAACGGAATCAACAGTTTGTGCCACAGTTGCAGAATGTCATGCTAGGGATACTCAAGCAACCATTGGTAGAGCGATCGCTAATACCCAAGTTTATATCCTCGATAGCCATTTGCAACCCGTTCCTATTGGGACTCCTGGCGAATTATATATTGGTGGCGACGGCTTGGCCAGAGGCTATTTGAACCGTCCAGAGTTAACTAAAGAAAGATTTATCCCCAATCCGTTTATCAATTCAAAATTCAAAATTCAAAATTCAAAATTATATAAAACTGGAGATTTGGCGCGTTATTTACCAGACGGGAATATTGAATTTCTAGGACGAGTTGATAATCAAGTAAAGATTCGCGGCTTCCGCATTGAACTGGATGAAATCGAGAAGCTTTTAATTCAACACCCAGATGTCAAACAAGTAGCTGTAATTGCCCGTGAAGACATTCCTGGTGACAAACGGCTTGTTGCTTATATAGTCCTGAATCAAAAACCAGAAGCAATTATCGCTACCCTTAAACGCTTTCTGGAAGAAAAGCTGCCTAAATATATGGTTCCTGGGGTATTTGTGATTTTAGATTCTTTACCCCTGACTCCAAATGGTAAAGTAGATCGGCAAAATCTACCAAAGGGCGATCGCACCCGCCCCGACCTCGAAGAAACCTTTATCGCACCGCGTAACCCAATTGAAGAAAAACTAGCAAGCATCTGGGCTGAGTTACTGGGAATTGAGCCGATAGGAATCAATGACAATTTTTTCAATTTGGGCGGTCATTCCTTAATCGCAGCGCAAATGCTTTCCCGCATCCGCGATAGTTTTCAAGTCGAGTTATTCTTTCACCACATCTTCGCCAACCCCACCATAGCGGGTTTAGCTGCGCTGATTGAACAGCCCAACCACCTCCAGCAGCAATTACAACGTCCTGCAATCCAACCAGTTCCACGCTCAGAATACTTACCAGCTTCCTTCGCTCAAGAGCGAGTGCATTTCATTCAAGAAGTAGCACCGGAAGGTAGCGCCTATCAAGCTCAGGTAACTCTGCGATTCACCGGGCAACTTAATATTGCAGCATTAGAACAATGTCTTAGTGAGATTGTCCGACGACATGAAATCTTCCGCACGACTTTTCCCGCCGCAGATGGACGCTTATTTCAAGTAATCCATCCAGCCTGGCCAGTCAACTTAAAAGTGGTAGATGTCCAGACTGTTCCTGAGTCCGAGCAAGAAGCAGAAATTCAGCGTTTATTTGACGCAGAGGTGCAGAAGCCTTTTTACTTAGATAAACTGCCGTTAGTTAGGTGGTTATTGTTGAAGTTGAGCGACCAAGAACATCTGTTAATCCACATCGAACATCACATGGTTCATGATGGTTGGTCTTTCAACAATGTATTTTTGAATGAGTTTCTCGCACTTTATCAAGCCTTTTGTTTAAATAATCCTTCGCCATTACCAGAATTAACACTCCAATTTGCCGACTATGCCCATTGGCAGCGAGAGTGGGTGAAAAGCGAGGAAGCCCAAGCTCAGTTAGCTTTTTGGCAGCAAAAATTATCTGGCAGTCCGCCTCTGTTGGAATTACCCTACGATCGCCCCCGACCAGTAGAACAAACTTACAATGGCACTCAAATTAGGGTAGAGTTGCCTATTACTTTGTGCGAATCTTTGAGAGTTCTCAGCCGTCAAGAGCGAACTACTTTATTCATGACCACGCTGGCGGCTTTTTTAATAATATTACGCCGTTACACCGCACAAGACGATCTGTGTGTGGGTACAGCTGTTGCTAATCGGCGGATGCGCGAGACAGAACAATTAATTGGCATGATTGTCAATAATTTGGTATTACGCACCGATTTGTCTAGCGATCCTACGTTTAGGGAGTTATTAGAGCGAGTCCGCCAAGTCACGCTAGAAGCCTTTGCTAATGAAGATTTACCCTTCGATAAGGTCGTGGAAGTTCTCAAGCCAATCCGGAACTTAAGTTATAATCCCCTATTTCAAGTGATGTTTAGCTTCCATGATTCTCCCCGGCCTGACTTAACTCTCCCAGGTTTGAAGATCGCAACAAATGTAGCCCTCAGCAACAAATCAACAAAGTTTGATTTAGATGTCGTTTTAATTCCGCAATATGGCGAAGGGAAAGGAATTACAGCGATTTGGGAATATAACACCGATTTATTCGACGCTGCCACAATCCAGCAAATGGTAGAGCAGTATCAAAATTTACTAGAAAAGATTGTTGTTAACCCAGAGCAGCAAATTTCCGTTCTACCACTGCTAACCCAGTCTCAGCAGCAATTATTGATGGAGTGGAATCAGACTCACAAAGAGTATTCCACTAATGAATGTATCCATAAGTTGTTTGAGGCTCAGGTAGAGTTAACGCCGGATGCTGTAGCTGTAGAGCAGGATGGTAAAAAATTAACTTACCGTGAATTGAGCGATCGCGCCAACAAAATCGCCCACTATCTACAAAGTTTGGGAGTCAAGCCAGAAACCCTAGTTGGTATCTGCGTTGAGCGTTCCCTAGACGCGATCGCTGGCTTACTCGGCATTCTCAAAGCTGGTGGTGCTTACGTTCCCCTTGACCCTGCTTATCCCCAAGAGCGAATCGCGGAAATTATCACAGATACGCAACTCGGCTTTTTGCTGACGCAAGATAAATTCCAAGAAAAATTGCTAGGTTATACCGGAAAAACAATTTGTTTAGATACCGATTGGAAATTAATCGCGCCACAAAGTACAGCCAACCCAATTAGCGAAGTTCAACTAAATAACCTGGCTTACATTATCTACACCTCTGGTTCTACAGGTAAACCCAAGGGTGTAACAATCGAACATCGCTCATTGATGAATTTTGTCATCACTGCCATTAATGAATATGGCATCAAAGCCAGCGATAAAGTTCTGCAATTTGCATCTATTTGCTTTGATACATCAATAGAAGAAATCTTTCCTTGTTTGTGCGTCGGTGCAACCTTAGTTTTACGCACTGAAGAAATACTCAACTCCAGCGAGGATTTTTGGCGGTATTGCCAAAAATGGCAGTTAACTGTTTTGGATTTGCCGACAGCATACTGGCATCAGTTAGTAACAGAACTTAAGCCTCAAGATTCTCGCATTTTTGAAGGTTTGAGAACTGTAATTATTGGTGGTGAAGCAGTTCAAGTAGAAAAAGTGCAGCATTGGCACAGTAGTGTTGCTCATCTTTCCCCAGTACCGCAATTATTCAATACTTACGGGCCGACAGAGGCAACGGTTATCACCACATTAGAACGCTTAACCCCAGAAGCCACCTCTGTTAGTATTGGACGACCCATTAGCAATGCTCAGGTGTATGTTTTAGATCGATATCACCAACCTGTACCGATAGGGGTTCCGGGAGAACTGCATATTGGTGGAACAGGATTAGCTAGAGGATATTGGCAACGTCCTGAGTTAACAAACGAAAAATTTATTGAGAAGGTAGGAGGGAGCGGTTCAGCTTCGCTCACCGACCAGAGGCAGGAGGCAGAAGGCAGTAAACTTTACAAAACTGGGGATTTAGTAAGGTTTCGTGTCGATGGCTGTCTAGAATATCTCGGACGAGTTGACAATCAGGTGAAGATTCGCGGTTTCCGCATTGAATTGGGCGAAATTGAAGCGGTATTGAGACAACACCCACAAGTATTGCAAGCTGTTGTCATTGCTCATGAAGACACCCCCGGACAAAAGCGGCTTGTGGCTTACGTTGTAACTCAAAAACCGCAACCAACCACTAATGAATTACGCGATTTCCTCAAGCAGAAGCTACCTCATTACATGGTTCCGGCTGCGTTCGTGGTGCTGGAAAGCATACCGATGACTTCCAACCAAAAGGTAGACTACCGCGCTCTACCTATACCCGATTTTTCTCGCAGTGCAGAAGATAAATTTATTGCACCTCGCACGCTGATAGAAGAGAAATTAGTGGCGATTTGGTCGGAAGTTTTAAGAATCGAAAATGTTGGCATCCACGATAACTTCTTTGAACTGGGTGGAGATTCCATTCTCAGCATTCAGTTAATTTCCAAAGCTAACCAAGCAGGTATTCAAATTGCTGCAAAACAGCTATTTAAGTATCAAACCATTGCTGAGTTAGCGACTGTAGCAGGTATCACTCGCCAAATCAACGCCGAACAAGGCTTAGTAACTGGTGCTGTAGCGTTGACACCGATTCAACATTGGTTCTTCGAGCAGAAATTATCCGAACAGCATTACTTTAACCAGTCTGCACTGCTAGAAGTGCCGTCAGATTTGCAACCTGAACTATTGCAGCAAATAATTCAGCAATTGTTAGCGCATCATGATGCTTTGCGTCTGCGGTTTGTGCAGGAAGGGGAAAACTGGGAGCAAATTAACGCCGCGACACAGCAATCTGTACCATTGAGCGTCTTTGATTTATCGCACCTTTCGCCAGCAGAACAGCAAAAAGCGATCGCCACTAAAGATGTTGAACTCCAGGCTAGTTTGGATTTGGCTACAGGAGCGATCGCACGAGTCGCATTATTTCAATTAGGCAAGAATCAACCAAGTTGTTTACTCTTCATCATCCATCACTTAGCAGTCGATGGCGTTTCTTGGCGGATTTTGCTGGAAGACTTAGCTACTGCTTACCAACAAATTAGTCGGGGCGACGCTATTAAATTACCAGCGAAAACAACCTCTTGGCAATATTGGAGCGATCGCTTAACAGAATATGCCCAAACACAAGCCGTCAAACAGTTGGATTACTGGCTGAGTCAATCTAGCCTTCAAGTTAGAGACTTACCTGTAGACTATCCTTCTGGAAAAGAAAACAACACTGTAGCCTCAACTGCGTCTGTGACACTTGCTTTAAACGAAGAACAGACACGCGCCCTTTTACAAGATGTACCCTCTGCTTACAACACTCAAATTAATGATGTGTTATTAACTGCCCTAGTACAAAGCTTTACTCAGTGGACAGGCGAAAGTTCTTTATTAATTGATTTGGAAGGACATGGAAGAGAAGACTTATTTGACGATGTAGACTTGTCCCGTACTGTCGGTTGGTTTACTACGTTGTTCCCCGTTGGCTTACAGTTAGGAGAAATTGAGCATCCCGGAGAAGCTTTAAAGTCAATCAAAGAACAACTGCGGCGCATTCCTAACCGAGGAATTGGTTATGGTGTATTGCGATATTTGCACCAAAACAGCACAATTCGGGAAAAATTACACTCTCTACCCACAGCACAAGTTAGTTTTAATTACCTGGGACAATTCGATCGAGTGCTGAAAGCATCTGAAGTTTTAGGTTTGGCTAAAGAATTCAAATCCGAACAAAGCTTACTTAATCAACGCAGCCACCTGTTCGGAATAAGCGGCTTTATTCGTGGAGGAAAACTCGAAATGACTTGGGCTTATAGCGAGAAAATTCACAAGCAAGACACCATTGAACGGTTAGCTTCAGGATTTATAGAAGCACTAAAAAACCTAATTGCTCACTGTCAATCAAAAGATTCTCAAAGCTATACCCCATCTGATTTTTCAGCAGCAAAACTCAATCAAAAACAGCTTGATAAATTCCTAGCCAAACTCAACAAAAAGTAGTCATTAGTCCATAGTCAAAAGTTATTTTCCTCTGCTCCCTCATCTCCCTCATCTCCCCCCACTCCCCAGTCCCTAGTCACCAGTCCCCAATTCATAGGTAATTATGCAGAATATCGAAGACCTTTATGAACTTTCACCGATGCAACAAGGGATGTTGTTTCATACTCTTTATGCACCAGAATCGGAAGTTTATTTTGAGCAGTTACTTTGCATTCTCTCTGGGGAATTGAATTTTTCTGCTTTCCAAAAAGCTTGGGAACAGGTCGTGGCGCGACACTCAGTTTTACGCAGTTCTTTTTATTGGGAGGAGATAGAAAAACCCTTGCAAATGGTGAGTAAGCAAGTGGATCTTCCTTGGGTGCAAATGGACTGGCGACATTTAACGCCTCATGAACAACAAAAACATTTAGAGGAGTTTTTGTCAAGCGATCGCCAAAAGAAATTTGATTTGGCTCAAGCACCTCTAATGCGCTTTACCATCATTCAGCTAACAGAGCATAAATACCAATTTATTTGGAGTCATCATCATATTCTCTTTGATGGCTGGTCAATGCAGATTGTCCTCAAAGAAGTTTTGGCTTTTTATGAAGCAAATCAGCGAGGCGAAAATTTACCCCTCCGAGGAGTTCGCCCCTATCGAGAATATATTGAATGGTTACAGCAACAAAATATTGAGCAAGCAAAGGACTTTTGGCAAAAAACTCTTCAGGGGTTTGAAACTCCGACTTTATTGGGAGGGAACAGAGGGAACCAAACATATCATGAGCAACGTTTTCAATTATCTCAAACGGTAACTGAAAAATTGCAATCTACTGCGCGACAGCACCATTTAACTTTGAATAATTTGGTGCAGGGAGCATGGGCTATATTAATTTCTCGTTACAGTGGGGAAAGCGATGTAGTCTTTGGCGCAACTGTATCTGGTCGTCCACCACAGCTTGAGCAAGTAGAGTCAATGGTGGGACTATTAATTAATACTCTCCCCATCCGGGCAAAAGTTACAGCCAAGACAGAATTATTCCCCTGGCTTCAGCAATTACAAACCCAAGTATTAGAACAACAACAATATGCTTATTCTTCTCTTGCAGAAATTCAAAAATTAAGTGAGATACCGACCGGATTGCAACTTTTTGAAAGTATTTTAATATTTGAAAATTATCCTTTGGATTCTGTTAAACCAGAAAATAACAAAACTTTAGAAATTAGTCATATTAGTTGTTTTGAGCGCACGAATTATCCTATCACAGTAGTAATTAATCCTGGTTCGCAATTAGCTGGCAGGATTGTTTATGATACTAGCTGCTTTGATGAACAAACAATTACTCGCATGATTGGGCATTTCCAAACATTACTAGTAGGGATGGGAGATAATTTACAACAATATATTTCTCAATTATCTTTACTTAGTGCAGATGAAGAAAAAGAATTAATTTTACTAGAAAATCATCAACCAAAGAATTCATTCAATTATAAATGTATTCATATTTTATTTGAAGAACAAGTAGAAAAAAGTCCCGATGCCATAGCGGTTGTATATCAACAACAACATTTAACTTATCGGGAATTAAATAACCGTGCCAATCAATTAGCTCATTATTTAAAATCGCTAGGCGTTAAACCAGAAATTCGGGTAGGAATTTGTGTTGAGCGTTCCTTAGAAATGGTAATCGGAATACTCGCTATTATCAAAGCGGGAGGGGCTTACGTTCCTCTAGATCCAGCTTATCCTGCCGAAAGGTTGGCGTTCATGTTGGAAGATGTACAAGCACCTATATTATTAACACAAACTCATTTACAAAATAAACTACCAATTAATAATCAAACTGTGGTGAATCTTGACTCAGCTTGGGAAATTATTACCCAACACAGACAAGATAATTTAACTAGTGAAGTTAATCCAGACAATTTAGCTTATATCACTTACACATCCGGCTCAACAGGAATACCAAAAGGAACAGAGGTTCCTCATCGTAGCTTTATAGGTTTTATGTTTGGGGTGGATTATATTCACCTAGATCAAAACCAGATTTGGCTACAACATTCATCTATTTCTTGGGATGGACTCACCTTAGAACTTTGGCCCCCTTTGCTTTATGGTGGACGTTGTGTACTTTATCCAGAAAAAATTCCTACACCTGAAGGTTTAAGCCAGATTATTCAAGAGCAAAAAGTTAATACCCTGTGGCTTACTTCCACCTTATTCAATTTGATAATTGACACAAAATCTTCAGGATTGTTAGGTGTTAAACAACTGCTGATTGGGGGAGAATCTCTTTCTATAGATTGTGTTCGTCGTGCTGGGGAAATATTGCCAGAAACGCAAATAATCAATGGTTACGGCCCATCGGAATGTACAGTATTTACCTGTTGTTATCAGATTCCTCAACAACTTGCGGAAAATGTCAACTCCGTTCCCATTGGTAAACCCATTGGCGATCGCACAGTTTACATACTAAATGAGAATTTAAACAGAGTGCCAATTGGTGTTACTGGTGAACTTTATGTAGGTGGTGCAAGTGTTGCTAGAGGTTATTTAAATCAACCAAAATTAACGAGTGAAAAATTTATTTTTAATCCTTTTATTGAAGGAGATATCCTTTACCAAACAGGAGATTTAGTCTGCCGTCTACCTGATGGAAATTTAGAATTCATCGGTCGAATTGATACACAAGCAAAAATTCGTGGTTTTCGCATCGAATTAGCAGAAATTGAGGCGATTTTAGTTCAACACCCTGACATCAAGCAAGTTGTAGTTATGGCGCGGGAAGATGAACCAAGAAATAAATTATTAGTAGCCTATTTGGTAGCAACGAATAATTCACCAACTCCTAGCATTTTACGAAGCTTACTCAAGGCAAAGCTACCAGATTATATGATTCCTGCCGCTTTCATATTTCTTGATAAATTCCCTCTCACTCATAATGGCAAAATCAATCGCCGCGCTTTGCCTGCTCCTGATACTTATCAAAGAGATATAGGGGTTGATTTTGTTGCTCCTCGCACATCAATTGAACAAGAATTAGCCACTATTTGGATTGAAGTTCTTAAATTAAAACAAGTGGGAATTTACGATAATTTTTTGGAATTAGGAGGACATTCTTTACTAGCTACTCAAGTCATTTCTCGATTGCGAGAAGCCTTTTGTCTAGATTTTCCTCTGCGTTATTTGTTTGAAAATCCCACCATTGTAGAACTCGCCCAAAAAGTAATCGCTCAAAAAGTTGAGCAAGCAGAAAACGATACACTAGCACAGATTTTAAGCGAAGTTGATAGGCTATCAGAGGAAGAAGTGACACAACAATTACTATTTTGATAATTAGATTTAGCCATTTGATGGTACTAAGTACAAAATTCTAGGAGCTAAAAAGATGTCAAAAGCTATTGCTTTATCAAATATTGCTACCAAAAAGGAATTAATTGTTACTTTATTTTGTGCTGTTGATTCATCTGATTGGAATTTACTAGCGAAGTGCTTTGACAAAAATATTATCTATGAACGTCCAGGTTATCAACCTTTTATTGGACTTGATAAACTCCTCAAGTTTTATCAGTATGAGAGAATTATTGCCTCTGGCCAACATCACCTTGAACATATTGTGATTGACAAGAATCATGGTGCTTGCTGGGGACAGTTTATTGGTATACATAAAAATGGCTCCCAAATTAGTGAGCGTTTCGCTGATGTGTATTCATTTGATAATGACATGTTCAAAACTCGACGCAGCTACTTTTTTAAACCAGGGGTGTAAATTACATCGATTAAAAAAAGCTAATTTTCAACAAAAATATTATGAATAGTTATCAGAGGAAGAGATAACGCAGCAATTACTGTTTTGATAAATACAATTTATACAATAACTATTATGATACCTAACTTATCTAAAATTGGTGTGCAAATGTCGAGCCTGACCGGTATTAAGGCCATATCAAAAGACATTATTGAAACATTACAAGCCAAACAAAAGCAAGATTTTATTAACTTAAGTGCTGGAAATCCAGTGCTTTTGCCAAAAGTTGAGCAGATGTGGCGTGACTGTACCGCAGAACTTTTAGCTAGCTCTGAGTATGGTGAAGTAGTTTGTCGTTATGGTTCAAGTCAGGGTTATATTCCATTAATAGAAGCGATCGCCAACGATTTTAATCGTCGCTATGGACTTTCTTTAAACGAAAGTAATATCTTGATTACTCCTGGTAGTCAAATGCTTTATTTCTATGCTGCTAATGCTTTCGGTGGCTACACAAGCAACGGAGATTTAAAGCAAATTGTCTTACCAATGAGTCCTGAGTACACAGGTTACGGCGGAATTTGTTTAGCACCAGAAACTTTAATCTCATATAAACCAGCTTTAGATATTGATACCAAAGCTCACAGATTCAAGTATCACCCTGATTTCAACAATTTAATAATTACAGAAAATACAGGCTGTATCCTCTTGTCTCGTCCCTGTAATCCCACAGGTAATATTTTATCTGACGATGAAATCAAAAAAATTGCGACCCTCGCTCAACCTTACAATATCCCCGTGTTCGTAGATTCTGCCTATGGCCCTCCCTTTCCAGCAATCAATTTTAAAGATATGACGCTCATGTTTGGTGAAAATATTGTACATTGCATGAGTTTCTCTAAAGTTGGTTTGCCAGGAGAGCGGATTGGTATTGCCATTGGAGACTCTAAAATCATTCAAGTTTTACAATCTTTCCAGGCGAATTTATGTCTACACCCGTCTCATTATGGACAAGCGATCGCTGCTCGCGCTATTAATTCTGGTACTATTGAATGTATATCAAAAGAAGTTATCAGACCCTTTTACAAAAATAAAATTTCACTCCTCGAAGCCAAACTTGACCAAGAAATGCCCAAAGATTTACCTTGGTTTCTACATTGGGGCGAAGGAGCAATGTTTGCTTGGTTGTGGTTGAATAATTTACCTATCAGTGACTTAGATTTATACCAAGAGCTTAAGCAAGTGGGTGTAATT
Source organism: Dendronalium phyllosphericum CENA369 (assembly GCF_016056275.1). Taxonomy (GTDB): domain Bacteria; phylum Cyanobacteriota; class Cyanobacteriia; order Cyanobacteriales; family Nostocaceae; genus Dendronalium; species Dendronalium phyllosphericum. Next base: position 38,927 of record NZ_JAECZA010000236.1, read on the forward strand.
GTTGTGGCTGGAAGGTTTTTCTTTCCAGGTTTACAAGAAGATTGGTCACACAAATATCAATGTATTCGTATTAGTCTGACAGCAAGCGATCGCCAAATCGAAACCGCTATGAAAAGTTTAGCTGAGGTCATTCAGCAAGTTTACCAACGTAGTAGTTTTAAAAACCTATCTTTGACTATCTGATTATTCTCGTCAGGTGATTTTTAATCTAAATTTTCAGGAATAATATTATGAGCGATCTACTAAAACGTCTTGAAACTCTTTCACCAGAAAAACGAGAATTAATTTTACAAAAACTACAAAAACAACAGCAATCTCGACAAGATAATCACAGGAAAACTCCAATCCTGACACCCATACCGAGAGAACAATCTCTTCCCCTCTCCTTCGCTCAACAAAGACTGTGGTTTCTCGACCAATTAGAAGGCGAAAATTGTGTCTATAATGTGCCGTTTTTCTGGCAAATTAGCGGAGTTCTGAATGTCAGTGCTTTAGAAAAAGCTATCAGAGAAATTATTCAACGTCATGAAGTCTTACGTACTAGTTTTGCAGTTGTCGATGGCGAACTAATACAGGTAATTCACCCTCATCCCCAACTGACAATCCAAGTACTAGACTGGCGACAAGTGACACAAGAAAAGCAGTTAAGCAAAGCGCAGCAGTTAGCCATAGAGGAGTTACAACAGCCTTTTGACTTATCAAATCCACCTTTACTGCGAGTCAAGCTATTACAACTGGCTGAAAAATCCCATCTGCTGTTCCTGGTTATTCATCATATTGTCTGCGATGGCTGGTCGATGGATATCTTCCGCCGGGAATTGTTCGCTGTTTACACCGCTTTCTGTAATGGTGAATCGTCTCCTCTACCTGAATTATCGCTACAATATGCCGATTTCGCCTATTGGCAAAGACAATGGTTACAGGGAGAGGTACTGCAAACACAACTCAATTACTGGCAAAAACAATTAGCAGATGTACCGCCACTAATAGAATTACCGACAGATAAACCACGCCCATCAGTACAAAGCTTCAAGGGGCGGAGTGAGTTTTTGAAACTCAATGCAGATTTAACGCAGCAGTTGAAGCGTTTGAGTCAGGAGTCAGGAACTACTCTGTTTATGACAATGCTTGCAGCATTTACGCTGTTATTGTCGCGTTACAGTGGACAAGAGGATATTGTTGTTGGTTCTGCGATCGCCAATCGTAACCGTCGTGAAGTAGAACCATTAATTGGCTTTTTTGTCAATACTTTGGCTTTGCGTACCAACTTGCAAGGAAATCCAAGTTTCTTAAAATTACTGCAACGGGTAAAGCAAGTAACTCTGGATGCTTACGATCGTCAAGATTTACCTTTTGAGAAATTGGTTGATGAATTGGGGTTAGAGCGATCGCTTTCCCATCATCCTCTATTTCAAGTCGCTTTTGGCTTGCAAAGTGGAACTCCAGAGATAGAAATTCCTGGCTTAACTCTTTCCCGTTTTGAGTGGGAAAACACCACAACGCTGTTTGATTTATCGCTGATTTTCCGGGAAACGCCTCAAGGTTTAACAGGAGAGTGGGAATATGCAACCGATTTGTTTGAGGCTGAAACTATCAAACGGATGGTGGAACATTTTGCAGTTTTACTTCAGGCGATTGTTGATAACCCTGGACAATCGATAAATACTCTACCGTTGATGACAGCGGCCGAACTGCTGCAACTACAACGCTGGAATCAAACTCAAACTGAATATCCTCAAGATAAAACTTTAGTTGACTTGTTTGAACAACAAGTTGAAAAAAATCCTCATAATATTGCTTTGGTGTTTGAATGCCAAAGCTTAACTTATCAACAACTAAATCAAAAAGCGAACCAACTAGCTCATTATTTAATTCAAAATCATCAAATTCAAGCAGATACTTTAATTGGTATTTGTGTGGAACGTTCCCTGGAAATGATTATTGGTGTTCTTGGTATTCTCAAAGCGGGTGGTGCTTATGTACCAATTGACCCCGATTATCCTCAAGAGCGGATTCAATGGATTTTAAAAGATAGTGGAACTTCGGTATTGTTAACCCAAAGTTTCCTTACACAGAAATTACCTCTAACTCAACTCCAACATTCCTGTCAACTCATCTATTTAGATCGGACAGATTTTGCAGAGGTGTTAACAGATAATCCCAGCTTCCAAAGTACACCTGATAATTTAGCTTATGTCATCTATACTTCTGGTTCGACAGGACGACCGAAAGGAGTAATGATTGAGCATCGGGGATTGACTAATTTGGCTTTAGCATCAGCTAATACTTTTGGAGTTCAACCCGAAAGCCGTTTCCTTCAGCTTGCTTCTTTTAGTTTTGATATTTCTATTGGTGAAATTGCTCAAACTTTAGCTGTAGGTGCTTGTTTATATTTGGCTCAAAAAGAAACTTTGTTACCAACTCAAGTCTTAGTTGACTTCTTAACTCATCACAATATTTCACATATCATTATACCGCCTTCGGTCTTATCAGTATTACCAAGAGCGAGTTTGAGCGATTTGCAAACCATAGTTGTTGGTGGTGAAGCTTGTCCAGCCGAATTAGTAACACAATGGGCAATAACAAGACGTTTCTTTAATGGCTATGGGCCAACAGAAGCAACAGTTGGTGCAGCAATTTCTCTTTGTCAACCTGATGGGAAAAAGCCATCAATTGGTAAACCTTTGCCGAATATTCGTATCTATATATTAGATGCTCATAATCAACCATTACCGCCAGGTATACCAGGAGAATTGTGTATTGCTGGGGTTGGTTTAGCACGGGGTTATATTAATCGTCCGGAATTAACCGCTCAAAAATTTATTGAAGTTGAGTTATTTGGTAAAGTTGAGCGAATTTACAAAACTGGCGACTTAGCAAGATGGGGAGATGATGGCAACCTGGAATACCTGGGGCGCATTGACGAGCAAGTTAAATTACGCGGATTTAGAATTGAACTTGGTGAAATTGAATCACTATTATTGCAACATTTATTAGTTCAAGAAGCTGTTGTTATTTTATATGAAACTGATAATAATCCCAGGTTAATAGCTTATATTACAGCAGAAAAAAAATCAATAAATTTAGAGCCGGAAGTTAAGGAATACCTAAAAAATCGTCTGCCGAATTATATGGTTCCTAGCCAGATTATAGCATTGGATCGATTGCCCCTTACTCCCAACGGCAAGCTAGATCGCAAAGCATTACCAGCACCAAATATAGGCGCTTCCACTAACTTTGAAATACCAGTCACTCCTACAGAAGAAATATTGGCTGGTTTATGGCAAGATTTATTAAAAGCTAAATCTGTTGGTCGCTCTGACAACTTCTTTGAATTGGGTGGACATTCCCTGTTAGCAACTCAATTAGTTGCCCGAATTCGTGATAGTTTCCAAGTAGAATTATCCGTCCGCAAGATATTTGAGCAGGGTGTTTTGTCTGAGTTGGCGGGGGAAATTGACAAAGCTGCTGCGAGTGTCGCTTTGCCTGCGATCGCACCCCAGCCAGAAAATGAACCATTAACTCTATCTTTTGCCCAATCAAGACTCTGGTTTTTAGCCCAGCTTGAAAGTACAGGAATCTCGGCTACTTACAATATGCCGATCGCATTCCAACTTGACGGCAAGTTGAATATAGAGGCGTTGCGTGCGAGTTTTAAGTATCTCCTCGAACGCCACACCATTTTACGCACCTACTTTCCTGCACTGGAGGGAGAACCGCAAGTAGTAGTTAAAAATGTCGAAGATATAGAAGTGCTGGAAATTGCCAACTTACAGGAATTAGATCCCCAAACACAAGCACAAACCATACAACGGTTATCAGATACCCACGCTCAAGAACCCTTCGATTTAAATAGCGGCCCTCTGTTCAAAGCAAAACTGCTGCAATTAAGCCAACAGAAAAATATCCTGCTTTTGAATATGCACCACATTATCAGTGATGGCTGGTCAATGGGCGTATTTAAGCGCGAATGGCAACAGGCTTATGCTGCTTTTGCTGTGGGATCTGCTCCAAACTTGTCACCGTTACCGATTCAATATAGCGATTATGCAGCCTGGCAGCGCAGTTGGTTACAAGGAGAGATTTTAGAAACTCAGGAAAATTACTGGAAACAACAACTAGGCGATGCTCCCCAATTGTTAGATTTGCCTACCGATCGCCCCCGTCCAGCGCAACAAAGTTATCAAGGTGAGCGTGAAGAATATTGTTTGAGCAAAGAATTGACTCACAAACTCAAAATCGTCAGTCAACAACACGGGGTGAGTTTGTTTATGACCCTGTTAGCGGCTTTTAGTATCTTACTATCGCGTTACAGCCGTCAAGAAGATTTATGTGTCGGTACTGCGATCGCTAACCGCACCCATAGATATACAGAAGGGTTAATTGGCTTTTTTGTCAATACTTTAGTATTGCGGAGCAAAATCAAGCCAGAGCAAGGATTTAATGAGTTACTGCAACAAACCCGCCAAACTTGCTTAGATGCTTATGCTCATCAAGATATTCCCTTTGAGTACTTGGTAGAACAACTGCAACCAGAACGCAGTCTCAGCCATAATCCCTTATTTCAAGTGATGCTCGTGTTGCAAAACACCGAAGGGGCGGGAAAGAATGTTAATTTACCAGGACTTGATATTCAATGGTTAGAGCAAAGTTATCCATTTGCCAAGTTTGATTTGACACTGGATCTTTGCGAAAGGGGCGATCGACTGCATTGTATGTGGGAATACGCCATCGATTTATTTGATGCTGAAACGATTAGGCGTATGGCAGGACACTTTGAAGTCTTACTCGAAGCGATCGCCGAGAATCCCCAACAGCCCATCAGTAAGCTGCCTTTGATGACAACAGCAGAAATCCAACAACTGCGAACCTGGAATCAAACTGATATCGATTATCCTCAAGACCGGACACTGGTTAGTTTGTTTGAACAGCAAGCAGCACAAACCCCCGATAATATTGCCGTGGTGTTTGAAGGTCAAAGTCTGAGTTATCAAGAACTCAACCATGAAGCAAATCAGCTGGCAAATTATCTGTTGCAACTCAAAACAGAACAGCAATTGCCTGATAACCCATTGATAGCGATTTGTGTAGAGCGATCGCTTTTTATGGTCATTGGCTTATTTGGTATCCTCAAAGCAGGTGGGGCTTATGTACCGATTGACCCCAACTACCCACAACAGCGGATTCATTTTATGCTCGAAGACTGTGGGGCAAGGGTTTTACTTACCCATAGTCAAATCAAAGACAAATTGGCGATCGAAGAAGGCAATCGTCAATATCAGGTAATATGTTTGAATGAGGATAACTTTGCCAACCAATCTACAGAAAACCCAAGTTGCCAAAGTCAACCCGATGATTTAGCTTATGTGATTTACACATCAGGTTCTACTGGGCAACCCAAGGGTGTACAACTGCTGCATCGTGGTTTGAGTAACTATTTACACTGGGCGAAAGACTTCTATGCAGTGACGCAAGGACAAGGAACGCCCGTACAGTCTTCTCTGAGCTTTGATGCAACCATTACCTCCCTATACTTACCTCTAATTTGTGGACGTACCACCATATTGGTAAAAGAAAAGCAAGAGATTGAAGCCCTAGCAAACATCCTCAAACAAAACCATCATCTTTCCCTAGCCAAAATCACACCATCTCATTTGGAAATACTCAATCAGCAACTCGATGCTGATGTCATGCCGAATCGGGTTAATGCCTTTGTTTTAGGCGGTGAGGCATTACACGCTAACCAGATAAGACCTTGGCTAACTCATGCTCCAGATACCCGTATAATCAACGAATACGGGCCGACAGAAGCGGTTGTCGGGTGTTGTGTCTATGAAGCAACCAAAAAAATAGATTTAGTTGGCGATTTATTGATAGGACAACCAATTGCCAATGCACGTATCTATATCTTAGACAATCAAAACCAACCTCTGCCTGTTGGCATTCCTGGCGAACTTTGTATTGCGGGTGCTGGTTTAGCTCGTGGCTATCTCAACCGTCCTGAACTTACAGCAGAAAAATTTATCGAACTCGACTTATTTGGTAAACGAGAACGAGTCTACAAAACCGGAGATTTAGCCAGATGGTTGCCCGATAGTAACTTAGAATACCTGGGACGGATTGATAACCAAGTAAAACTACGTGGTTTTCGCATCGAATTGGGTGAAATTGAAGCCTTATTAGCCAAACACCCGAAAATTCAGCAAGCAGTTGCGATTATAGAAGGAGAAGATGCGATCGCTCAACGCTTACTAGCTTATATCGTACCCACATCAACAGATAACGACCTTGAAGATAAAAGTCTGCAAGCCGAACAGGTGGAACAGTGGCAGCAAGTTTTCAATGATAGCTACTCTCAGCAACAAACCCCAATCTATGACCCAACTCTCAATCTAGCGGGTTGGAATGATAGCTATACACAAGAACCCATTCCCCAAGCGGCGATGCAGGAATGGCGAGATACAACAGTTGCCCAAATCTTGGAATTAAAACCGAAACGAGTCTGGGAAATCGGTTGTGGGACAGGAATGTTATTGTTTAAAATTGCCCCCCATTCTCAGCATTATCTGGGTACAGATTTTTCACCTGAAGCATTGCATTATATTGAACAATACCTCAAACAGCAGTCTCTCAAGGAGAAAGTTACTTTAAAAGCCAGTGCAGCTGACCAGTTTGACGGCATTGAAACAAATGCTTATGACTTGGTAATTATAAATTCTGTCATCCAGTATTTCCCTTCTGTGGATTACTTTTTGTCAGTGTTAGAGGGGGCTGTCAAAGCTGTGACAACTCAAGGAGCAATCTTTATTGGGGATGTGCGAAATCTCCGTATACTAGAAGCTTTCCACACCGCAGTTGAGTTTTATCGCGCCCCCGATGAGTTATCAATCGCAGAGTTGCGTCAACAGATTCAAAAAAGCATCCACAACGAAAGTGAATTACTGATTGACCCTGATTTCTTTATCGCCCTCAAACAACGAATTCCTCGCATTAGTCACATACAAATTCAATTGCAACGGGGTTATGCTCGCACAGAAATGAGCCGTTTTCGTTATAACGTTGTTTTACATTTGGATCGAACAGATATTCCTGTTGCGAAACCTCAATGGTTAGATTGGCAGACTGAGCAATTGAATCTGGAAACAATCGAGAAAATTTTAACAACTCAGCAACCGGATTTGCTAGGTGTCAAGAATATTCCTAATGCGCGTCTCACTACAGAAATGGCGCTGTTAGAAGTAATCGCTCGATTAGATGGTACTGTTTTAGATTTAAAAACAGAAGTTGCCCTAGTCCAATTAGGGGTAGAACCTGAAGCATTTAGAACTTTAGTACAAGATTTATCTTATACGCCTTTTATACAATATAATGCTTCGGGATTTGCTGTTTACGATGTTGTTTTTCAAAGGAATATTTCTAGCGATCTGACACTGCCACGATTTAATCAAAATCATAATTTCCCAATTCAAAAATGGCAAAATTATGCAAATCAACCGTTACAATATCGCAGCGATCGAGTCGATCCAGCTTGGTTAGCTGAATGGCGAGATTTTCTAGCTAAGAATCTCCCTGAATATATGATTCCTAGTCATTTTACTGTATTAGAAAAACTGCCACTGACACCAAATGGCAAAGTAGACCGTCTCGCTTTACCAGCACCAGATAGAGCAGTTGCAGCCACAGACATTGAATTACCTGTAACAGAGACAGAAAAATTGCTGGCTCAACTATGGGCAAAGTTGCTGAAACATGAAGCCATTGCTCGCCATGATAACTTTTTCAACTTGGGAGGACATTCTTTATTAGCCACCCAACTGTGCTACCGCATCCGCGACACATTCAAAGTCGAACTACCACTGCGTCAAGTATTTGAGTTTCCTACCCTCAGTAAATTGGCAAATTATATAGATAGCTGCATTTGGGTTAATACCGTCAACGCAGATATACAGCCTTTAAACTCAGACGAAGAGGAAATTGAATTCTGACGCAAGCATTAACGTGAGTTGCTAGCGATCTCGGAGTGGGATGAAGGAGATCGAGGAGCAGGGGAGGAATCAATAATAACCTATTATTCCCCATTCTCTATTCCCAATTCCCCACAAAAAATGACAAATTAAAAATTACAAAGGAATGTATAAAATGGAAACCCTTCCTATCAAGATTTATGATGATACTCTGCGCGATGGAGAACAACAAGCGGGTCTTTTCTTCTCTTATCCAACTAAACATCAACTTGCCCACTTAATTGCTCAAACGGGGGTTCATGGAATTGACATTATGCCCTTTATCTGTGAGCAAGAAACTGAATTAGCTAAGACATTAATATTAAAAGGATTCGATAATCTAATTTTTGCGGCTACCTTGATGAAAAAGCAGTTTATCGATCAAGTAAAAGACTGCGGTATTAAGCGTATTGTCCTTATCTACGCTCTTTCCGATCGAATGCTGTTTCTGCGAGACCCTCAAATCCGTTTAATGAAAGAGTTTCAAGGAAAAACCATTGATGATGACATCCCAGCCAAAGTAATTAATAGAATTCGCCAAGATGCTATCGATGTAATTGTCGAAAATTTGCACTATGCCACAAAGGTTGCGGGACTCACCGTAGACTTTGCAGGCGAGGATACCTCAAGAGCCGATTTTGACTTTTTAGTGCAATGTATCCGCTCCTTTAGCCCTTATATTGAAAACTTTTTTCTCTGCGATACGGTAGGAATTCTCACTCCAGAAAAGAGCTACATCTGGATTAATGACCTGCTTCAATCCACTTCAGGAGTAGCATTGGGCGTACATTATCACAATGATATGGGTATGGCTTTGGAAAATACCTTCCAATCTCTGATGGCTGGAGCTACTTTCGTATCGGGTACATTTGGTGGTCTTGGAGAGCGAGCCGGAAATGTTGCCATCGAGCAGGTGTTAAATGGGTTGCGAATTCGCTTCGGGATTGAAGTCGAAGGGATCAATTATGATGCGATCGCCCCTGTAACTGATTACATTGAAAAATTGGGAGTTCGTCCCGCTCCTCCCTACTCTCAAGCTGCTCAACGCCATGAAACCGGCGTTCACGTCAATTCTTTGTTGTCCGATCCCAAAAGCTACGATGTTTTTGCTCACAGCAGTATAGATGTGATTTTCGGCAAATGGAGTGGAGCTAGTAACTTCCAATATTTGTTTGAAAAACGACTGCACAATCCCCAACCCAGAGAGGAGTACGAGAAAATGCGCTCTGTAATCAAATCTCTGGCTACTGAACAAGAACGTTATTTTACAGCAAACGAAGTATTGGGGTTATGGAAAGATGGGGTTTTTAAATAATTTGTGCGATCGCGGCAACTTGATGCCAAGTTGAATATAGAGGCTTGGCGTGCCAGTTTTGATTATCTCCTCGAACGCATGATGGGACACTTTGAAAAGCGATCGCGGCGGGCGATCGCTTCTTTAACTTGGGGGGACATTCTTTATTAGCAACCCAACTCATCACTCGCATCCGTGATAAATTCAAAGTAGAATTCCCTCTAGGGAAAATATTTGAATTCCCGACTCTCAGTGAATTAGCGAATTATCTTGATACCTGGATTTGGGTTAATTCCACCGACGAAAGAATGCAGCCTCTCAACTCAGACGAAGAGGAAATTGAACTTTAAACTACCACAATAGAAAATAAGTCCTCAAGTAAAATTTCTCTTTTAACCAGAAACTTAACCCATGATTGCCCTATCCGATTCCGTTTTTATCACTCCCGAAACATACTTGCAGCTAGAAGAAGAAAGCGACATCAAACATGAATATATTGATGGTCAAATTTACGCAATGGCAGGAACAAATGACATCCATAATACCATTGCTCTCAACCTCGCTTTATTGATTCGTAATCACTTCCGAGGATCGGAATGTCGAGTTTACTTTGCCGATATTAAAGCTAGGATTGAAAAAATTAACCGCTTTTATTACCCCGATCTCATCGTTACCTGCGACCCTAGAGATCAAGAAACTTCCACTTATAAACGTTTTCCTAAACTTATTATCGAAGTCCTATCCAAGTCCACCGAAGCCTTTGACAGAGGTGACAAATTCAACGACTATCAAAACCTCGACAGTCTAGAAGAATACGTTTTAGTTAACAGCAGACACCACCGAGTAGAAACCTTTCGCCGTAACGAACAAGGATTATGGGTACTACAAACATATACACCCGATAATCAAACCTTTGAACTCCAAAGCATTAACTTAACAGCTACTTTCACCGACCTTTATCAAGATGTGGAATTGGAAGCGTCCCAGAAACCAGAACTGAGTTGAAGAAGAATTCAGGAGTCAGAATTGAGAATTTAGCAATCTTTATAGTGGAAGATTAAAATTTACCATTGTCTTGAAACTCGAAAATTTTCCTGCACAAAGAAACACTCCCGCAGAAATTTTCGCTAATTTTTGATTGTATCCGACTAATATTATGAGAAAAAATCAGCAAGTAGTTTCTTTAATGCTTCGTTTGCAGAACATGGGCTGCCGAATTTGGGCTGAAGATGATAAGTTACGAATTCGTACTAGCAAAAATGCTCTTACTGCCGAACTTAAGCAGGAAATTCAAACTAACAAAGCAGATATATTAGCATTCTTAAATTCTGCCACCAAAGCTGTAATAGCAGAGGAAATTCCCACCTTACCAGATGATGCCCCGAAGCCCCTTTCCTTTGCTCAACAGCGCCTCTGGCTATTAGCCCAACTCCAAGGTTCATCAGCTACTTACAATATGCCGATGGCTTTACAACTAGACGGTAACCTCAATATTGATGCTCTGCATTCTAGTTTGGCTTATCTGCTTGAGCGTCATACCAGTCTGAGAATGTATTTTCCCACAGTGATGGGACAACCTCAAGTTGTTATCCAAAATTTAGACGACATCGAAGTTTTAACGTACTGGGGACTGGGGACTGGGGACTGGGGACCTGTC
>NZ_JAECZA010000237.1 GCF_016056275.1 Dendronalium phyllosphericum CENA369
GGATAAGGGGCGGGGGAAAGGGGGAAAGGTTTGTTATTTTCCCTTTAACCTTTACCCTTTAACCTTTTCCCACAAGAGTGCAAAAAGAACTTTTGCTCATAGGTCTATTGATTAAACTACTAAATATCAATTTTGAATTGCCTATTATTGATTTAGGAGTATACCTAGCAGCTTACCATTGTGAGGATTGGAGTTGATAATTTTTGACTACCATTTTATGAGCAACTGGTATTAGTTGCACGGCGCACGCTTTTAATTCTGGTTGGAGTGAATCAGGACAAGATTCGGGGTGAGTGAGGGCGTTAGCTTCAGCATTGTCTGCCCATAGCGCTCCCCAGTGCATAGGGACAAATACTGTCCCAGGTGCGATCGCTTTTGTCACTTTTGCTGGAAAATTAGCTTGACCTCGACGCGATCGCACTTCTACTAATTGATTCTCGCTAATTCCTAATTGAGCCGCATCACGGGGATGAATTTCTATGAATGGTTGGGGATGCATAGAGCGAATTTTTTCAATGCGACCAGTACGCGTCTGGGTGTGCCAATGTCCGTAAAGTCTTCCATTAGTTAACACAAAAGGATAATCGGGGTCGGGTGGTTCTGCCAGTCCCTTTGAGTAATATGCCCCAAATCGAGCGCGTCCATCAGGGGTATGAAAACGTAAATCGGTGTACAAGCGTTTGGAATGGGGAAGATGAGGAGGATGAGGGAGAAGTTTTGCCCCCTGATCTCCCTTATCCCCCTCATCTTTTGGATGGGGCCATTGAGTTGGGCCTTGGGTTTTTAATTGCTCGTGACTGATACCTGTCATATCGCAGGGGCGACCCCTGGTCAATTGGGTAAATTCAGCATAAACTTCCGCAGAGTTGGCAAAGGAAAATTCTTTGACAAAGCCGAGCCTGCGACCAACTTCTGCAAAAATTTCCCAATCTGCTTTCGCTTCTCTTGGTGGTTGGCGGAATGCTTGACACAGAGTTACCGTTCGTTCGGAATTTGTCATCACGCCAGTTTTCTCACCCCACTGAGCGGCTGGCAGTAAAACGTGAGCGTAAGCAGCGGTTTCTGTTGGATAATAAGCGTCTTGGTAAATAGTAAAAGGCGATCGCAACAAGGCTTTCTTAGTCCTCTCCAAATCTGGCATACTCACAGCGGGATTAGTAGCAGCAATCCACAGTAAACCCACACTGCCATTTTCCAACCCAGTAATCATATCCCAAGCAGTTAAACCAGGATTGGCAGAAATTTGTCCTCGCTTGATTTTCCAAACATCTTCAACTTCTGCTCGATGTTGGTCATTTTTCACCAAACGATAACCGGGTAGCAAATGCGCCAAACCCCCGGCTTCCCTTCCTCCCATCGCATTTGGTTGACCTGTGAGTGAAAAAGGCCCCGATCCTGGCTTACCAATTTGTCCAGTCATCAGGTGCAAGTTAATGATAGTTCTTACCTTGGCTGTACCTTCACTCGATTGATTCACACCCATTGACCATAGCGATAGCACCCGCTGCGATTCACCCCAGTAGCGAGCTGCTGTTTCTAAATTTTCAATACTGATTCCGCATTGACGAGCCACTACTTCTGGCGGATAGTGACGAATAACCTCGGCGTATGCAGAAAAGTTGCTAGTGCAATCTTCGATAAACATAGTATCGATGTGACCCCAACGCATCAATAGATGGGCGATACCATTTAACAAATCAATATCTGTACCGGGACGAATCGCTAAATGCAAATCAGCTGCTTCTGCGGTCGGTGTATGACGGGGATCGACCACAATCATTTTGACTTTGCGATTCTTTCTGTGATATTTCTCCAGTCGATTAAAAACAATCGGGTGGCATTCTGCTGTATTAGTACCAATTAAAAAGGCACAATCGGTTAACTCCAAATCTTCATAGCAGCAGGGAGGTCCATCTGAACCAAAGCTTTGAATGTACCCAGCTACAGCACTGGACATACATAAACGCGAGTTGGCATCAAAATTATTACTACCCAAACATCCTTTCATGAGTTTCTGGGCTGTGTAATAGTCTTCAGTTTGAAACTGACCGGAACCATACATACATATAGCTTCTGGCCCTTGGGTAAAGCGCACTGTTTGAAGGCGATTGACGATTGTATCAAAAGCTTCATCCCAACTAACGCGGCGAAACTCCCGATCCAAAGAGTCTCGCACCATCGGGTAATGTAGCCTATTTTTATCTAAAGATTCAGCGATCGTCGCACCTTTGACACAAACCATACCTTGACTAGATGGGTGGGCTTTGTCGCCTCGTACCCGCCAAATTGGGTTTCCTTGGCTATCTCGATGAGTTGCTTTGCCTTGTTGTGCTGGGGGGGAGACTTCTAGACCACAGCCAACACCACAGTAAGGACATAGAGTTTTAATAAATTCACTCATGGCATTCACACCATTTTGGATTTTGCAGAGATTTATTAAGCGAAGTGGCGTATTTTGGATGGTGCTACCTTACTTGCAGCGATTTGAAAATTCGCGAGTTGCAGATTCATCTCAAATAATGAAGATTTAAAACTACAAATAATACCAATTCGTAATTCTTAATTCGTAATTAATAAATTCAGAACCGTTTAGTTTTCTTTCTTATACTTAATTACTGACTGAATGTGAATAAAATCATGAAATTTTAAGGATAAAGATACAATTAACTAAGTTAAAAACAGAGGGTTAATTATATTCTTTATCCTTTATTCTTCAATCAATTATTCTTCTGCTAAAACAGTAGGGTGTGGAGTTGATTCTGGTAATTCACCTTCAAAAGCACCAGCGAAAGATCCTTTTGGTTCTTTCAGGAAGAAGCCACACATAAAAGCGCAGACCATAGCCGCTAAACCCATGGTGGTAAATAATGTTGATGCGTCAGTTAAACTAAAAATTGTCAGATAAACTACGCCACCAACATTACCGTAAGCTCCTACGTTACCAGCAATTTGTCCGGTAGCTTCTTTTTTAATTAAAGGTACAATCCCGTAGGTTGCACCGCAACCAGCTTGAGCAAAGTAGGCAGCAAACATAGTTACTGCGATCGCTAGAGGAATCGGCCAGTTGCCATTAATAAAATGTGCCATTAAATAGCCAACTCCGATGCCAGCGCTGATAATTGTGATTGTCCACTTCCGCGAGCCAAATTTATCAGATATTAAGCCGCCACTGGGACGAGAAACTAAGTTCAAAAAAGGATAAGTAGCAGCAATCATGCCAGCGACTACATGCTCTAAACCAAAGGTTTTTTCAAAAAATGCCGGCAACATAGAAACCGCTGCCAATTCACTACCAAAGTTAGTGACATAAGTGAATTCGAGTAAAGCTACTTGACTAAACTGATAGCGTTGAGATAGAGCGTAGGTTTTCTTACCAATTAAAAGTTCTCGGTTTACTTGATAAGCTTTGTAGGTTTGGTACGCAAATAATCCTGCTAACACTACCCAAGTCAAATACATTTGGCTGAGAGTCAGAAAGTGAATGTTCTTTTGTTCCAAGCGCCAAGCTAATAAACCCAAAGCAAATATCAAACCAAAATTAGAAACAATCATTGCCCAGAAGCTTTTAACACTAGTTACTTCTAAAGCACCGTTTTTCTTGGGTCGCTTGTAAACTTTATCAGCGGGTGTATCTTGGACACTGTTGTAATAAATTACGCCGTAAATGGCAGCAACGATTCCTGTAAACGCGATCGCAAATCGCCAGTTGGAAGTACCGCCAGCCAGAAACGCGGTCGAAACTGCGATCGTTGGCAGGGCAAATTCTGCCCCAAAAGCACCAAAGTTACCCCAGCCGCCATAAATACCTTGGGCACTTCCCATCTCCTTCGGGGGAAACCATTCCGCCACCATGCGAATACCGACAACAAACCCAGATCCGACAATTCCCATTAGCAAACGACTGATGACTAATTGGTTAAAGTCTTGGGACAGCGCTGTAGCTAAACAGGGAACGGCAGCAAATATCAACAGTATTGAGTAGGTAATTCGCGGGCCGAAACGATCCAGCAGCATACCAATAATCAGTCGTGCCGGAATTGTGAGAGCAAGGTTACAGATGCCCAAAGTTTTTATTTGTTCGGGCGCTAGATGTAGTTGTTTGCCAATGGTTGTAGCAAAGGGAGCAAAGTTGAACCAACAAACAAAGGTGAGAAAGAAGGCAAACCAAGTCTGATGTAATATTTTGTAGCGCCCACTAAACGAAAATAAACCTTTAAGCATTTAATCTTCCCCACTAAAAAACAAAAAATTGCACAAGGAATCCTATAGGCAATCAGGAATTGCCCTCAGAAAATTTCGTATTGGAGTTATGAAAGACTCGTGTAAGTCGTTCTTTGTAATGACTAATGACTAATAACTGTGACGGGTTCTCGCAAGCGTGCGCCAAAATTTTCTATCAACAGTTTCCGCAATACTGGCTGTAAGTCTTCGCAGGGTATGCCTTTGACGACACAAGTCCCTAAATGAGCGTCTTTGCCGACTTTACCCCCCATATAGATGTCAACTCCTTCCACAGTTTTGCCATCTTTACGAGTTTTAGTTCCCATTAAACCGATGTCTGCAACCTGGGGCTGTCCGCAGGAGTTAGGGCAACCTGTCCAGTGAATTCGGACTGGACGAGTCAAACCTAACTCGGCTTCTAAGGATTTAATCATTGCCAAGGCACGGTTTTTAGTTTCGATTAAGGCAAAGTTGCAAAACTGTGCCCCCGTACAAGAAACTAGCGATCGCGTCAGTAAATTGGGATCGATGGAAAATCTTTCTAGTAGCGGCTCTGTTAAAAATGTTGCTAAACGTGAGTCAGGAATATTGGGGATAACAATATTTTGCTCAACTGTGAGTCGGATTTCACCACTGCCGTAAACTTCAGCTAAATTGGCAATTTCAAACATATCTTCGGCATACAACCTACCAACAGGAATGTGTAAACCTACGTAGTTCAATCCTGATTGTTTTTGTTTGTATACCCCGATATGGTCGCGTTTTTGCCAATCAATTTCATCTTTTGCGGCTGCGGGTAACAACGATTTACCCAAACGCTTTTCTACTTCCAAACGAAACTTTTCTAATCCCCATTCATCAATTAGCCACATCAGACGAGATTTTTGCCGATTGGCACGCGGGCCGTAATCGCGGAAAACTTCTAAAACGGCTCTACATACAGCTACTACATCTTCTGGAGACACCCAAGCATTCAAAGGAATCGCCGCTTCACAGCGTTTGGCAGAGAAAAAGCCACCTACGAGGATGTTGAAGCCGAATATTGAGGATGAGGGGGATGAGGGGGATGAGGGAGATGAGGGAGATATTTCTTCCCCTGCTTCCCCTGCTCTCTTGAAGGCTGGGACGAAAGCTAGATCGTTAATCTCCGCGTGAACGGAATTATCTCGTCCACCAGCGATCGCAATGTTAAATTTCCGTGGTAGGTTGGTAAATTCTGGATTGCCTTGTCCTTTGTTGGTGAGCATATCCTGAATTTGCTGCACCAACTCTCTGGTGTCATACAACTCATCGGCATCCAAACCCGCTACAGGGTCGCCTGTGATATTGCGAACGTTGTCCATACCCGACTGGACACTGGTTAAACCAACGGAATGAAATCTATTAAAGATATCTGGTAAGTCTTCAATTCTGATGCCCCGCAACTGAATATTCTGTCTTGTAGTAATGTCAGCACAACCGTCATCACCGTAACGCTGTACTACCGACGCTAGAGCTTGCATCTGACTGCTGGTAATAATACCATTGGGCATCCGCATCCGCATCATAAATTTGCCTGGGGTGACTGGACGAAAGAATACACCCACCCACTTCAGTCGATGATCGCGGTCTGTTTCATCCATTGCTTCCCAGCCTAGAGAAGCAAATTTTTCTATTTCCTCTTTGACGGCAAGTCCATCTTTTTCAGCTTTGAATTTCTCGAACTTATTCAGGCTAGCTTTGGTGGTAGTTGCTGTATCTGTCATAACTTGGCTCTCATTGCAAATTGCTATGGTAGTTGCCTAATACTAATTAGCCTCTAGTCTCTTGATTCCCTGGATTTATGGGGTTTAGTTGCTGAAAATGTCTATATTGTTAGCGGTTAATTTTTGGTGGCTCAGTGCGTCTACATGTGTTCTTTTGATTGCTGAATCGCAGGTAAAAGGCTTGGAATAAGCCGAACGCAACTTCGTAATTAGTTAGGTGATTGTAATCTTTTACATTTGTAAAGTTTGTCAAGAGGACTTGGTGACTGTTCGTGTAACAATTTCGATACTTATCAGGTTAAGGTCGCTTTTTCGTTAAAATCGTATAAATGGCTACGAAAATTGGGTAAAATTGCTGAAAATGTATAGCTAAAATGCGTTTTTTGCATCACCTGTTGTTAATGAGTGACACAAAGCCTAAGAAAAACGCGATCGCCCTCAATGTAAATTTTCAGGATTATCCACAACTATGAAACGTCGTGATTTTATCAATTGGGTAGGTTTAGGTTGGATAGCTAGTAGCTTACCTGTTGCGATCGCCGCCTGTACTTCCCAGACAACAACGCCAACATCTTCGGCATCCAAAGATTGGCAAACAGTGGGGACTTCAGCAGAATTAGATAAGAACGGTCAATTACTTGCTAATAACTCACCCGTTGGGCCTGTTTTGGTAATTGGTACATCTAAAACCGCAAATCTGATTGCTGTGAATCCCACCTGTACCCATAAAGGTTGCACAGTAGGATGGAAAGCTGAAGCCAAAAAATTTGTCTGTCCTTGTCACAAATCAGAATTTGCGGCTGATGGTAAAGTACAAAAAGGCCCAGCCACAGAACCCCTCAAAACTTACGCCGCCAAAATTGAAGGGAATTCAGTTGCAGTCAAGCCAACTTAATAATAGAAGGGAGACAAGGGGATAAGGGGAACAAATAACTACTGACAACTGACAACTGACTATTGACTAATGACTACTATCAACCAGCTTTTGGAGCAAGCGCAGGCAGCACATGATGCAGCTGATTGGTCATTACTGATTGAATCTTTGCAAAAGTTAATTTTAGAGGATTCCCAACATCCAGAAATAATTAAAAATCAAGAGTATTTACTGGAATTAGCACTTTCAGTTTTGGAAATGGCAGATTTTCAGCAACGCTGGGATATTGCCAAAGTCTTCACTTATCTGGGAGATATTGCCATCCCACCGTTAATCGAGATTTTAGAAGATGAAAACGTAGATGAAGAGGCCCGTTGGTATGCAGCACGGATTTTAGGTGAGTTTCAGCATCCAGATGTCATAGAACCTTTGATGGAATTGCTGAAAACCGATGAAGATGAAGAACTTAAAGCGATCGCAGCTACAGCATTGGGGCAAATGGGTACTCTTGCGATTACTGGACTTGCCGAACTCTTAAACAATGAAGAGACTAAGCTTTTGGCAGTGCGATCGCTTGCTTGTATCCATAACACAGAGACAATTGCACCTCTGTTGATGGTAGTACAAGATTCACAACCAGCAGTCCGCGCCGCTGCAATTGAAGCCCTCAGCAGCTTTCGTGACGAACGCATACCACCGTTGCTGTTAAACGCATTGGATGATCTTGCTGCCAAAGTCAGACGTGTAGCAGTAATTGGTTTGGGTTTTCGTCCTGACTTATGTACAGAGTTGGATTTGGTGACAAGACTGCAACCTCGATTATATGATTTCAACCTTGAGGTTTGTAGTGCTGCTGCGATCGCCCTTTCACGTATGGGTAGTGAAGAGGCTATGCAGCACTTATTTCAAGTGCTAATCTCACCCCACACACCAATAACTCTGCAAATAGAAATTATCCGCGCTTTGATTTGGGTAGAGACGCTATCCTGTTTGGGCTACTTGCGGCAAGCATTTTATCAAAGTACATCAGAGACAGTGTGGCAAGAAATTGTCACAGTTCTGGGAAGAGTACAAAAACCGCAGTTAACTGCACCCGCCGCAGAAATTTTGTTAGACATCTTGCGATCGCAGCATCCAGTTATTAAAGTTGCCAGCATCAAAAGTGCAATCGCTTTGTCTTTAGGACAGTTAGGCTGCATCCAGGCGATCGAAACATTGATTTTGCTGCTAGCCGATTCCGAACAACAGGTAAAACTGCATGTTGTCGCCGCACTCAAAAAGCTGTCCCCAGAAGTAGCATTCCAAAAATTACAGCAATTACTAAATAATTCCTGTATTACACCAGATTTACACCAAGGAATAGCGATCGCTCTTGCCGAATGGTAAAACAAGCTCTAATTTCATGGATGTAACATGCAGGATTTGCACTGTTAGAGATTTGTTATATCAAGTCCGCCTAATTAGTTGTAATTAAGTCAATCTATACAGAAAGCTCGAAAACCCCTCTCCTGTTAGGTTTTAATAATAAATCTTTAACCAAACAAAATATTAGAGGCGCAAATACTCTTTCATTTGTGTTACTTTTGCAGACAAAATTGCAGGAATTATGTTTGAAATCTTGAATTAAAAAAACTCCGCAAATGCACACATATTATAAGCGGAGCTGAAACGATTGCGATAAGTCGTAGATGAATATAGCATCTCTTTTACCGTTAGATATAGTCCAAAAGGTATATACAATCAAAGGATATTTTACTGAAACAAATCGATGTATAGCCTTTGGATACTAGCTTTGCGTATTGAGTCTGAGACTTTTGATCGAAGAACAATTATGTCTAATGGCATAGTCCTTTATTGCTAGTCCAAAATTGAGAGTTATGTTAGTCATTTTTGAGAGTTGAAAAGACAATGTAATTGACAGACATAATATTTACCTTCAGCGATAATGCATAACAGACATAATTACAAATATTATGTCTTTTTCGGCTATATTAACTAGTTGAATCTAAAAAATATTTGAAGCAAAATAGCATCAAGTAGTTAAGTTCAAGAGCTTAATTACCTGCAAAAACAACTTGTCGAAAGTCAATTAATCTAGGAGTAAATTATGTCGAACATTACTGTTTTTGAACTAAACAATGCTGGCATTCAATTGTTTGAAGATTCAGAAAGCTTTCTCAATGATTTAAGTGATATAGATTCTGGATCTGTAAATGGTGGTGGTAGTAATGCTGGTGGTGGTGCTGGTGGTGGTGCAGGTTTTGGTGGTGACATTAGCAATCCTACAGCATTAACAAAGTTGGCTGAAGCGTTTGTAACTGTATATGGTATTGGTCACATTGCCTATATAGCTAAATCCTTCAGCGGAGTCCAATAGTAAGAACGATAGTTCTTACTAATCTATTATGAGGTTTATGGAGGTAAAGTAAAAACAATCTCTGCTATTAGCAGAAGGTTCGCACATGACTAAGCCTCCATAAACCTCTATCAAAACTAGCTATGTAAATAGCTAAACTATAGTAAAAAATTTGCCATTTTCTCCTTACAATTTACAACCTAGCCTATTTGAATGGGCTAGGTTTTTTCTTGTTGTTCTAGTTCTAGAAAAAATAAATTTGCAGGTTTAAGATTGGTTCAAAATTAAATAGTTTAAATCAAATAGCTTTAGGTACAGAAGCTCGATATAGCAAATCCTAAATCAATTATAAACAATAAAACCCCAACTTATTTAATAAGTCAGGGATGTGTGGGTTTAAATTCTCACTAGTCAACTGGGATTCATATAGTAGAGATTGTTGTTCCTTTACCTCCTATAAGTGTTATGAAGATTAGTATTGAACTATTGTTTTTACTACTAGACTGCGCTGAAGGATTTAGCTATATTGGCAACGTGACCAATACTATATACAGTTACAAATGCTTGAGTCAGCTTCGTTAATGCTGTCGGATTGCTAACATCACCTCCATCGCCAAGATTAGCACCACCATTACCACCACCAGCATTACTACCACCACCATTTACAGATCCAGAATCTATATCACTTAAATCATTGAGAAAGCTTTCTGAATCTTCAAACAATTGAATGCCAGCATTGTTTAGTTCAAAAACAGTAATGTTCGACATAATTTACTCCTAGATTAATTGACTTTCGACAAGTTGTTTTTGCAGGTAATTAAGCTCTTGAACTTAACTACTTGATGCTATTTTGCTTCAAATATTTTTCAAATTCAACTAGTTAATCTACTCGAATAAGACCTAATATTTGTAATTATGTCTGTTCTGCATTATCACTGGAGATAAATATTATGTCTATCAATTACATTGTCTTTTCAACTCTCAAAAATGATTAGCACAATTCTCAATTCTGGAATATCAACAAAGGACTATGCCATTAGACATAATTGTTATTCGATTAAAAGTCTCAGACTCAATACGCAAACCTGGCATCTCAAGGCTATACATCAATTTGTGTCAGAAAAACATCTTAAAATCTGTATAGCTTTTGGGCTATATCTAACGGTAAACGAGGTACTGGCTTCAGCTATGACTTCTCGTTAAAATTTCAGTTTTGCTTATAAGATGCATGTATTTAAAAGTTTTTTAAACTTTATACTTAAAGCATAATTCCTGCTATTTTGTCTGCAAAAGTAAAATTTTTTAGTAATGTAAGATTTGAAGGAATTAGTTTTGTAGATTTGATATAATAAAGGACTAGTTGTTTTTATTAGGTAATTAATGCTTTGGCTCTCTGACCTAGACAGAGAGCTTTTTTGTGAAAATTTAGCTTAATAGTCGCTGCCAAGTGAGTTCTTTTGTGGCTTCATCCCAATGCCAGCGTAATAAATTGGTGGGTTGATTGAAGACAATTCCTGGTAAATTAATTATTTGTCTTGGTGCATCCGTAGCTAGTGCGATCGCACTTTCCACATCACAAACTCCCCATTTGACTAAATTCTGTACTCCCACCAATAAAGGTAAAGTTGTCCCCGATAAAGTACCATCAGGCAATCGGGCAGTACCGTTTGTAACTTCTATTTCTCGACTGTCCCAGGGATACACCCCATCAGCTAGCCCCAAAGGCGCGAGGGCATCGCTAACTAGGAACAGTCCTTTCTCGTAATTACTGGCGCGAAGTAAAATTTGCAACATTGTTGGCGAAACATGCTGCCCATCGGCAATAAAACCACACATGACATCAGGATGGGTGATTGCTGCCCCTAATAATCCTGGTTCGCGGTGATGTAACGGTGGCATGGCGTTGAAAGCATGAGTTACCATCGTTGCACCGAGTTCAAAAGCACGTTGCGCTTGGGCAGCCGTTGCCTGAGAATGTCCTAAACTAACGGTAATGCCCAAAGAACGCAAAAATGGAATTACTTTACCTGTAGGATCTAACTCTGGTGCTAAGGTAATGACTTTGACAATAGCAGCATAATCGCCCAAAACCCGCTTCACTTCATCAATGGTTAGGGGCAATAAGTACTCTGCTGGATGTGCGCCGCGCTTTTGGAAATTCAAAAACGGCCCTTCTAAATGTACTCCGAGAATTTTCGCTCCTGCTTTTTGCTTGGGCAGAACATCAGCAATAACAGCTAGCGATCGCTGAATATTATCTACCGAAGTTGTCACTAATGTTGGTAAAAATCCATCAACCCCAACATTCCACAAAAATTGCGAAATTTCTGCCAATAGTTGAGAATCTGCGGCTGTTAAATCGGGAAATGCTAATCCCAACGCACCGTTAATCTGTAAATCGACTCCACCCAAAGAAATCCAGTCACCAGCCACATCCAATACTTGTAAGTTTGGTGCTGGAACCCGCTTAAATACTGTACCCATCGGCAAGATTTGCTTAATAATGCCCTGATGAACCAACAGCATCTGCAAATCTTTGTAACCAGGTACTCGCGCATTGATAATATCTACATTCGTAGCGATGGGACTTTGTGTTACTTCGAGCGTCATATTGGCCAGAATATAAATTAGTCTCACCCGATTTTAGATAAAATTCATTGCCACAAAACAAACACAGCAATCCGAATAGATGAGATGATAAGCATTACCCTGCCGTAATTCTAAGTAAACAGGACTTACGCAAAATTATGAAAAAACTAACCGCAAAGGGCGCAAAGGACACGAAGTTATAAGAGTTTCAGAGAGTTCTTGCGTAAGTCCTAGTAAAATAATTTTTAATTTTTAATTTTTAATTTCTATGACTCCTCTTGTCGGTATTATCATGGGCAGCGATTCCGATTTGCCCACTATGAAAGATGCGATCGCAGTATGTGAAGAATTTGATATTGAGAACGAAGTAGCGATCGTTTCTGCCCATCGGACTCCAGAACGTATGGTGCAGTATGCCCAACAAGCTCACCAACGCGGTATTAAGGTTATTATTGCGGGTGCGGGTGGTGCTGCCCATCTTCCAGGAATGGTAGCATCTCTTACGCCACTTCCAGTAATTGGCGTGCCCGTACCTACTCGGAATTTGCAAGGTGTGGACTCTTTATACTCAATTGTACAGATGCCAGCAGGTATCCCAGTGGCAACAGTAGCCATAGGCAATGCTAAAAATGCCGGGCTGTTGGCAGTGCAAATTCTCGCAACTCAGCAACCAGAATTACTCAAAAAAGTCCAACAATATCGCCAAACTCTAGCTGAATCGGTAATAGCAAAGCAAGCAAAACTGGAGCAACTAGGCTACGAGCAATATTTAAAACAACTTTAAGTTAACAATTGCTTAACTTTTTGTAGATAAATTTAATAACATTCTTCAGCGTTCTTTTCTGTGGTCGAGAAATGCTGATTTTGTAGAGGATACAGTTGTTCTCTTAAGTGTGTTGGCAGCTAATAGATGCTGCACTAACTCAAAAAATGTATCTAACAATACAGAATTTTGGTTGGACTGAGTAGAAAATCAATCAAATTTATTCATTGATTACGTAGATTTACTAGAGATACAACAGCAAGTAATCTCATAGGGCTAGCTGGTGCTTATTTGCTTGACCAAGCCCCGTTGAGGCGGGGTGTAGGGGAAGAGATAGCCCCAACCACCCTTGGGTACAAGCCCCATCTTTTAAGGCGATGCATTGGTGGGGGTTCAAGCCTTCACCAATGCCGTCTTCACTACACCCAACACCCTGCCCCCAACACCCTGTTCTTGACTCGCCTCTCGATCGTTCTGCTTGGGAAAGACTACCACCAGCCCAGAATTTAAGGTTAACAACCGTAGGAACAATGATTTTATATTTTTTTGAATAAAAAAATATACCTGTAAATCTAGTCAAATGATGAAATCAGTGCTTTATTTTACATGGGCTGGGTTATTTGAAATTGGTGGCGGTTACCTAATTTGGTTGTGGTTGCGGCAAGGTAAATCTATTTGGTGGGGAATATTGGGTGGAATTGCTTTAGCGCTGTATGGAGTAATTGCTACTTTCCAGCCAGGAAACTTTGGTAAAGTCTATGCAGCTTATGGTGGTGTATTTATTGTTATGGCAATGCTTTGGGGTTGGAAGATAGATGGCGTAACTCCAGATCGATATGACTTACTTGGAGGTTTTTTAGCCCTATTGAGTGTCTTTATTATTATGTTTGCACCGAGAATATAATATACCAACTTCCTACAGGGCACATGTCGATGTAGAAGAGAGAAAATTAGTCTTAAAGATTTAGTTTGAAGCCTACGAATTGATGATGTTGTTATTAAGCTGTTATCCCTTGAACTTACATATTTACTGTTGAAGGTAATCTTTTGTCATGAGTCATTATAAGCTAGCGTAGACAACTTATTAATAATAAATAACAAGTGACAGTATTAACCCAAAACCGTGTATTTAGACGCGTATTAGCTGATTAGAGTGAGTAAGGGGTGTGACCCCTGATGCACTTATTAGGCGTTTTACAAGTAAACCCAAATGCCGGAAAATAGAAGATAGTATTTATAATATCAAATAAAAAATTATCAAAAATCTGTGTGCAAATATACTAAGAAGGATAGAAAAAATTCGTAAGACTTAGAAACTCTCTCGAATATCTTTGTTTTTAGCAATAAATAACTGAAAAATCGAAAAACTTTCAACACAATAAAATACTATTACTTCTAAAAAATATGCAAAAATTACAATGTTTCATCATTACTTAACGCTTGGCATCCGCAACGGAGATTATATTTTTGTTAATCTTTCAACAAAAACGAAAGTTTAAGTAACTTTCAAGACAAAAGAGAGTAACAAAAAATAATGAAATGTAGTTAAGTATACACAATTATTGGACTTGAGGGAGAATGGAACAAAAACAAGTGTTGAAGAAAGCTGTCACAATTGGGGCTTTTACCCTATTGCTGCTGGGAGGGCCGCTGATGGGCAATGCCTTTGCCCAAACACAAACTCCGGCTCCTGTGGCTCCGCCTGCTCTAGATACGGGTGATACAGCATTTATGCTGATTTCAGCAGCACTGGTTCTGTTGATGACACCGGGCTTGGCGTTCTTTTATGGCGGATTTGTGCGATCGCGCAACGTTTTGAATACGATATTGATGAGCTTTGTGCTCATGGCGATCGTGGGAGTTACTTGGATTCTTTGGGGCTACAGCCTAGCCTTTGCACCGGGATTACCATTCATCGGTGGCTTGCAGTGGTTGGGTTTAAATGGTGTGGGGCTAGAAACAACCGATTATCTTAAAGGGTCAAACCCAGCGGAGGTTGTTTCCTATGCAGCAACGATTCCCCACCAAGCATTCATGATTTATCAAGCCATGTTTGCTATTATCACCCCTGCTTTAATTTCTGGGGCGATCGCTGAACGGATGAGCTTCCGTGCCTATAGTTTGTTTGTCTTACTATGGTCAACGTTTGTTTATGCTCCCCTAGCTCACATGGTTTGGGGTAAAGGTGGATTTTTGGGCTTGTACGGCGGTATCGGTGCGCTGGACTTTGCAGGTGGTACAGTCGTGCATATTAGTTCTGGCGTTTCTGCTTTGGTTGCAGCGATCGTTCTTGGCGCTCGCAAAACCCATCCCGACCGCCTCAGTCCGCCACACAACGTACCGTTTATTTTGTTAGGTGCTGGCTTACTCTGGTTTGGCTGGTTTGGTTTTAACGCTGGGAGTGCTTTATCTGTAGCTAGTGGAACTTCGGGTAACTTAGTAACAAACGTAGCCACAACAGCTTTTGTTGCCACCAATACTGCTACTGCTGCGGCCGCTTTGATGTGGCTGATTTTAGAAGCAACTTTACGCGGTAAACCAACCGCCGTGGGTGCTGCTACAGGAGCCGTTGCTGGTTTAGTGGGTATTACCCCAGCCGCTGGATTTGTCACACCGCTAGCAGCGATTTTAGTTGGTGGTATTACCTCCTTTGTTTGCTTCTACGCTGTGAGTTTCAAGCACAAACTGCAAATTGACGATGCTCTAGACACCTATCCCGTGCATGGTGTAGGTGGAACAGTGGGCGCAATTTTAACAGCAGTTTTTGCCACCACTCAAGTCAATTCCGCAGGTAAAGACGGGGTGTTGCGCGGTAATTTTGGCGAACTGGGGGTTGAACTAGCAGCAATTATCATTGCCTATGTCATTGCTGCGGTTGGTACTTGGGTGATTTTGAAGATTCTGGACGCGACAGTTGGTCTGCGAGTTAAGGAAGAAACTGAATACCAAGGTTTGGATATCAACGAACATGGGGAAGAAGGTTATAATTCCGAGTTCGGCGATGGTGTAAAGGTTTCAGAGTAATTTCGGAAGATAGTGTGATTTTTAGCGCTGGCGAATTAGAATCTGAGTCAAATCATCGATAAAATTCGCTAGTCGTGTCCACATCTGTAAAAACCTTTCCTATCTGGGCATTTTTCTCGCTGTTAACCAACGGCATACTCATGTTGGCGGTAATCCTGCTGATTTGGCAACAGCAGCGATCTACCGCTTTTTTTAGTACTACATCTTCCGTGACTGGTAGCAACCAACCCCAAGTTGCACCAGATTTAGGCCCCCGTCATAAACTTAATTACCAGCAATGGCTAGACATTCTCCAAAAAGAAGCCAACGTAGCAACCCAAAAGCGTCCTCAGCGCTTAAGCATACTAGCTGGGGATTCTTTAAGTTTGTGGTTTCCCATTGAATTATTACCTGAAGATAGATATTGGCTTAATCAGGGAATTTCTGGGGAAACCAGCTATGGACTGTTAAAAAGATTAGATTTATTCGATCGCACCCAACCACAAGTTATTTTTGTGATGATTGGCATTAATGACTTGATCCGCGGGGTAAGCGATGAGGTCATTTTGGATAATCAACAGCAAATTATCGGTTATCTGCGAAGGGTGCATCCCAAAACGCAAATCGTTATCCAATCAATTTTGCCGCACGGTGACAAAGAGGCAACATGGGAAGGAAGGGAGAAACTACTGGCTATTACTAACACTCGGATTCGTCAGTTAAATCAACAGCTGCAAAACATAGCTGCTAAACAAGGCGTTAAATATTTTGATTTGTATCCTTTATTTATCAACCAGCAAGGATATCTTCGCCCGGAATTCTCTACTGATGGTTTACATTTAAGTCCCACAGGTTACGTTGTTTGGCGTACCGCATTACAGATTTATAGTCAAACGGAATTGGAAAGTCAGAAAAATTGATCGAGTCAGGTCTGCTGAAAATCGGACTCCATTTACTGTGAAGAGGCTTTCGATTGTAGGCAACCTGACACTAAATTTACTTTCAGCGATGTAAACCCTGAAAGTAAATTCTATAGTTTCACGACTGCATAAGGCGATCGCCCGATTGCCATAGAAGCATAAATGCTTGTAAAAGGACTAAGGTAAAAAACTTCAACATTTAATTTTTGGGCGAAAAAATAGATACAGTTGAGCTAATATGCCAGATGATTATTATTTACTTAGACTTGGTGGTTTGACTTCGCTAATTACAAGTGTAAATGTCTCTCTATGGGGAAACCGAATATCAGTTGAATGTGTGTATAATCCTACCGAGGTACGCTTGCCTTACATACTAGTTTTTCAAAACTGTCATGACATAAGATGGAGTGTGCATAACTCAGACAAAGTAAATGAAAAAGAAGCTGATATCATCGGCTTTTCTATTGGTACAGAATCTCATAAGAAAGCTGCTGTAATCACCACAGATATCTTTGAAATATCCATAGCTTACGGTCGTTTTACTCTTCAAAAAAATTGGTAAAAACTGCATTCTCAGTAGCAAACAAGGTCTATTCTTAATAGAATGCTTTTATTCCAATAAATTATCAGTTGCAGGTTCGTCTGGATAAAAGCGATCGCTTGAAATTTCCGCCATAGTATAAGAGCATTGCTGAGGAAAAGTTGAAAGTGGCAGGTTTGTTTCTGCTGATGCTAAATCCTTGGCGTTTTCGTAAGCTTCTTGAAGTGCTGCTTCTAGGTAAGGCTGCAAACTAGGATTTTCATTCAGTAGGTTGAGAATTTCTCGACGTTGGATGCGAATTGTTGCAATCCAACTACGACTGCGTTTTGTCGGTTGATATTCCCATTTCAACAAATGCCCAATTAATATACTGAGGCGGTTTCTCAACTCTTGGCGTTCTTTTCTGCCCAAAGATTCTATTTCCTCAATTAAATTGGACAAGTCGAGTTGATGCCATTGTTGATGACGCAAGAGGTTAGCTTGTTGTTGAGTCCAAGCGTAAAAATCAGTTTCATAGAGATTTTGTGTCAGGTTTGCCGCTGTTTGTCCGGTTTGTGGTGTCTGCATGGTCAAAACCTGCTGAAGTTTCTCCAATTTTAATTGGAATTGCCCAGCGATCGCTTTGCATGGGTAAAGAATAGCGATCGCTTCTGTACTTAATACATTAAAATGTCACTACACTGCGAATTGATTCGCCTTTGTGCATCAAATCAAAGGCATCATTTATTTTTTCAATCGGCATGACATGGGTAATCAAATCATCAATGTTGATTTTACCTTCCATATACCAATCAACAATTTTCGGCACATCTGTCCGCCCCCTAGCGCCACCAAATGCCGAACCTTTCCAAACGCGCCCAGTTACTAATTGAAATGGACGAGTACTAATTTCCTGACCAGCACCAGCAACGCCAATGATTACACTTACACCCCAACCTTTGTGGCAGCATTCTAAAGCTTGACGCATCACATTGACATTACCAATACATTCAAAGCTGTAATCAGCACCACCTTTTGTTAAATCAACTAAGTAAGGGACTAAATCCCCTTCAACTTCTTGGGGATTAACAAAGTGCGTCATCCCAAACTTTTCTGCCAAAGCGCGTTTGTTGGGATTAATATCTACCCCCACAATCATATTAGCTCCCACCATCCGCGCTGCTTGAATGACGTTTAAGCCAATCCCACCTAAGCCAAATACTACGACATTTGCACCTGGTTCCACCTTAGCTGTATTAATGACTGCACCGATACCTGTTGTCACGCCGCAGCCAATGTAACAAACCTTATCAAATGGAGCATCTTCCCGAATTTTCGCCACGGCGATTTCTGGCAGCACCGTATAGTTAGCGAAGGTGGATGTGCCCATATAATGATGAATCATTTGCCCATCAATACTAAAGCGACTAGTGCCATCGGGCATCACACCGCGTCCTTGGGTAGCGCGAATTGCTTGACAAAGATTCGTTTTCAAGCTAAGACAATATTCACATTGTCGGCATTCTGGAGTATACAGGGGAATCACGCGATCGCCTGGTTTCACACTGGTGACACCATCACCCACCTCCACTACTACACCAGCGCCTTCATGCCCCAAAATTGCTGGAAACAAACCTTCAGGATCTTCACCAGAAAGTGTAAAGGCATCGGTGTGACAAACTCCACTAGCTTTAATTTCAACCAACACTTCCCCAGCCTTTGGTTCGGCTAGTTGAACGGTTTCAATAGTCAACGGCTTACCCGCGCCGTAAGCGACTGCTGCTTTAACTTCCACGCCTCAGTTCTCCTGTATTGTCAGTTTTCATTTGTCAGTTGTCAAGAAGAGGATGGGGAGATAGCGAGCAAAGGAGATGAGGAGAAACAAGCCAATTTCTCTTACAGTATTTTTTCCCTCCGCCCCTCTGCTCCTCCGCCTTCCCTGCTTTCAAGGGTAGGTATTTAGCTTTTCGCGAAATACTTGAGAAAATTCTCAATTATTGAACGTAGGTTTAAGGTTTCAGACGATGATTTTGGTTCTAAAACCTAAAAAATGGCTCGAATCTGAAAAACCTACCCATAAGAGCGCCTCCCTTGCCTCGCTGCTCCTCCGCCCTTAAATAATTTATATCGGAGAGTAGTTGTGAAAATTTTTTGTAACTTTTTTGCAAATTAATTATAGAATTGCATTTTCTTGGGAGATTGGTACATTAGTTACAGGCGGCAGACCTTGAAAATGATATCAATCTGCTGCAACCAACTCATAATTGTATCAATATCTCAGTTACCTCTACTTTGGCACCGCTTATGAACCCTGCCCTAACGAAAATTGCTGCTCAAATGTCCAACCTAACTGGTGTGCGAGCAATTATGAAGGACATTATCGAAACATTGCAATCTAATAAGGGGCAGGAATTAATTAATTTAAGTGCGGGTAACCCTTTGATTTTGTCAGAAGTAGAGCAGTTATGGCGGGATTGTACGGCAGATTTGCTAGCTAGTTCAGAATATGGTGAGGTAGTTTGTCGTTACGGGTCGAGTCAGGGTTATGCACCATTTATTGAAGCGATCGCCAACGACTTTAACAAACGCTATGGCTTAAAATTAACTGAGCGTAACATCCTGATCACTCCTGGCAGTCAAACCCTTTATTTTTACGCTGCCAATTGTTTTGGCGGCTATACCAGTAGCGGCCAACTCAAGCAAATTGTGTTGCCTCTCAGTCCAGACTACACTGGTTATGGCGGTGTATGTTTGGTTCCAGAAGCTTTAATTGCCTACAAACCATCTCTGGATATTGATGCATCTGCCCATAGATTTAAATATCGTCCCGACTTCAGTCAACTATCAATTACAGATGATACTGGCTGCGTCATCTTCTCTCGTCCCTGTAACCCTACAGGCAATGTCCTCACTGATGATGAGGTGAAAAAAATTGCTGACCTAGCCGCGCCTTACGATGTGCCAGTTTTGATTGATTCAGCTTATGCGCCTCCCTTCCCCGCTTTAAATTTCACTGACATGTCACTCATATTTGGGGAAAACATTCTCCATTGTACGAGCTTGTCTAAAGCAGGATTACCAGGCGAACGAATTGGTATTGCTATTGGCAATGAAAAGCTGATTCAAGTTTTAGAGTCGTTCCAGACAAATGCCAATCTGCATTCCTCACGCTATGGGCAAGCGATCGCGGCTCGTGCTATAAATTCTGGGGCACTTGTGCAAATTGCCGAACAAGTGATTCGTCCCTTTTACCAGAATAAATTCGCCGTTCTGGAAAATACCTTAAATGAGGCAATGCCCAATAACTTACCTTGGTTCCTCCATCGTGGTGAAGGCGCAATTTTTGCTTGGTTATGGCTACAGGATCTACCAATCACTGACTGGGAGTTGTACCAGGAACTCAAGCAAGTGGGTGTAATTGTTGTCCCTGGCAGTACCTTTTTCCCCGGTTTGCAGGAAGAGTGGCAACACAAGCATCAATGTGTACGCATTAGCCTCACCGGCAGCGATGAGGAAATCGTCACTGGTATGCAACGTTTGGCAAAAGTGGCCGAACAAGTTTATCAGCGTGCGGCAGTGAGTGCGTAGGAAGTGCTGAGTGCTGAGTGCTGAGTGCTGAGTTGGGAATGGGGAAGGCAGGGACAAGGAGACAAACAATAATTCCTGGCTTCTGACAACTGACTCTTGTACAGACGCGATTAATCGCGTCTCTACTACTAACCACTGTACAGACAAGAATTAATCGCATCTCTACTACTGACCACTGACAACTAACCAATGACAAATCCCGATGAATGGCTTGAAATAGGTAAAATTGTTGCGCCTCAAGGCTTGTCTGGGGAATTACGGGTATACCCGGAATCAGACTTTCCTGAAAGATTTGAAGTGCCGGGAAAACGTTGGTTATTGCGTCCGGGCCAGACAGAACCGCAACCTATAGAATTGTTGGCAGGACGTTACCTGGATGGCAAAAACCTGTATGTTATCAAATTAGCTGGTGTAGAAAATCGCAACCAAGCAGAAGAATTGCGCGGTTGTAAATTGATGGTATCAGAAAGCGATCGCCCCCAATTGGGTGAAGATGAATATCACATCCTAGATTTGCTTGGTTTGGAAGTCTTTATGCAAGCCTCTGGGGAACTCGTCGGTGTGGTGGTAGATGTGGTTCCCGCTGGGAACGATTTACTGGAAGTTGAGTTACACCAAGCATTTGCTAGTAAAACAGGAAAACAAAAAACGGTTTTGATTCCTTTTGTGAAAGCGATCGCACCTGTGGTAGACTTACAAACTCGTCGGATTGAAATTACTCCACCGTCTGGGTTATTGGAAATCAACAATTAAATTTAGAGATTACAACTTTGACATTGGCTTTGCTCTAACTGCTGCGCTACACCACCCTGCTGCGAAAGTATCAAAGTTGTTGCTGCCACTGCAAACATCCCAATCATAGCTAGTACGAACATGGTAGTTTGCTTTCTAAATTTTATTGCAGTCATTAAAATTTCTATCGCTGTGGCATTACCCGTAACCTCGATAGGCTTAACTGCTTCTAAAGCTATGGCTGCATTGGCATAGCGATATTTCCAGTGAGGTTGCACCATTGTCATCAACCATGACTTAAAACGTGGATTAATTTGCGGAACTAATTTCTGGAAATTAAAGCGATAGTTATCATCCACTAATTTGCGAATATCAACAGAACGAGTGTCAGCGAGCAAGCAAATCACTGTTGCCCCTAAACTATATAAGTCTGAAGCTTCGCTAAGAGAATGCCCCAACTGTTCTTCTGGTGGCATGAAACCTGGTGTGCCTGCTACCAAGCTACTAAAAGCCATTTTCACACCTTTTATCTGAGCCAAACCAAAATCAACTAAATAAGCATTGAGTTGCTCGTCAACCAAAATATTTTCTGGTTTAATATCGCAATGGATAATTGGCTCAACTTGCTGTTGGAGATAAACCAAAATTTCCAAGATTGACAGAGCTA
The DNA here is from genome assembly GCF_016056275.1 of Dendronalium phyllosphericum CENA369. Taxonomy (GTDB): domain Bacteria; phylum Cyanobacteriota; class Cyanobacteriia; order Cyanobacteriales; family Nostocaceae; genus Dendronalium; species Dendronalium phyllosphericum. The sequence goes on from NZ_JAECZA010000237.1 coordinate 21,979, forward strand.
TTTGCTTGATTTCTTGGGGATTAAAATTGCATTGTGATGCTAAGGAAGGAGCGTTTTTATACTCCTGCACTAGATAAAAACTTGTTGGCGCTTCAAAAGAACCTACATAGCGAGGAATGCGCGGATGATTCAGTCGTTGCAAGATTTCTATTTCGCGTTCGTGGGCTTTTAAACCTAACCAGTCAATATTTGCGTCTGCAAAACTGAACTCTTTAATCGCTACCTGTTGAGTGGAGTTGCAGACATTAGCTAGGTAAGTAACACGTCCTCCTTCCTGGTTGCGTCCGAGTTCTCGAATAACTTCATAGCCTTGCTCAGAAAAATCTGGATGCTCATTTAAGGGAATTGCCCCTTTCTTACGCAGATCAAGCTCCATACACACCACCTGAGTTTGATTTTGTCAAGGTGCAATAAAAAAATTCAGAGGTAATTACCCAGATTGCTAGGTATATTTCTACTCTTTTGAATCAACAAGGGTGTAAAAGAGTAATTTGCTTTTTCATTTAGCTCGTGTGACCAAGCCCTGTTGAGGCGGGGTGTGGGGTGTGGGGTGTAGGGGAAGAGATAGCCCCAACCACCCTTGGGTACAAGCCCCCAACCAATGCCATCTTCACTACACCCAACACCCTGCCCCCAACACCCTATTCTTGACACCCTTATAAGCTGTTCCACATAAAAATTGCACATTGACCAGAGGCGGAGCTTTCCTTGCTCCGCTCGATTAGACTGTTGACCGTTGACAGTCAACGACCACCACGAGTGGTTATGCTTTTTTAGCGTGCATTAGCTTATTCCTAGTCAATGTTGACCTAGCCAATCGATAATCTGGGCGTTAACAACGTCTGGAACTTCATCGTGGGGACAATGACCAGCGTTAGGAATGGGAACAATTTGGATGTCTTTACCATTCTTATTTGCCTGCTCGTAAATCTTAGCCCCCGCTATTGGTGTCCAGGGATCGGCAGCACCCCAAATGATTAACAATGGACGTTCGATTTTGGGTAATAGTTCCGCTGGTGTAGGGCCAGGGGGTGCTGTCAAGATAGATGCAAAGACTTGCTGCGCTCCCGGATCGCAAGCGGGAGTGTAAAGTAAATCGACTAATTCGTCAGTTACAGCGGCGCGATCGCAATAAACTTGGTAGAGAGTCCGGCGAATTTGGGCTTTTTGGCGGATGCGGTTAAACACTAATTTGCCTGTAATTGGCGATCGCACTACTCTGTTAAAAGCTGCCATGACAATACGTAGAGGCGGGTTTAGCTCGTGGGGACGATGACTCAACCCACCAGCCGAATTAATTAAAACACCACCAGCAGCAATTTCCGGATGTTCCGCCAGTACTATTAAGCTTAACAATGCGCCGATGGAATTGCCAATCAACACCGCAGGTTCTTGGATGTGTGTTGCCCAAAAATCTTTCAGCAGTTCCACCCATACTTCGACACTGTAATTAATTGGCGCTTTCTCAGAACCACCAAAGCCCAAAAGATCCAAAGCAAAAACTTTGTAGCCAGCATTTGCTAAAACCGGAATATTTTTTCGCCAATGTCCGATAGAAGCACCAAAACCGTGAACTAGTAACAAAGGTCGTCCTGTACCCATGACGGTATACTGAATTTTGTAACCCTGCCAAGTCCACACAAATTTTTCAAAAGTAGCTATAGTTGCTTGCTGCTGTGTAGTTCCAGTCATTATTAAGATTCATAAAGTCTTGTTTTATATAGTAATATCCTCTGACCTCAAACAATTGAGAGATTTTGGTATTAAACTAAAGCGCATTTAATTTTCAGAAATACTTCTAGTGGTTATTGACAGTCAACTTTGGTCAATGTGCGCTTTAAAAGCGTAAAAGCTTCCTTGTGAATTTGATTCTTGAATTCTGCCGTATTTAGCAATTTCAAAAAAAAATAGACCTTTTGCTGAAATTGGCAATAGGTCTATAAAGTAGAGTTATCGGAAGAATAAAAATATTTATTATTAAAATTTCTCATTAATTGAGATTCGGCTAGCAGCGTCAGCTAACCTCGGTATAGATATTTCTACTTGAATAGGATTTTCTGGAAGTTGCTCCAAACCTTTGTCAGCAAAATGCTTGTCCATAATTTCGGGCACTTGTGCAGCGCCAATACGGCTGTAGCGGGTTTTATCTGGCATAACTATATTAGGGCCAGCTTTGCAGTTTTTCATGCAACCAATACCTTTGATAGTAACTTGGTCTTCTAAACCGCGATCGCTTAAACTAGCCTCCAAAGCCTGACAAACTGCTTTACCACCGCGTTTCATACAATCAGACTTTTGACATACCAAAATCGTCGCTTTAGTTTTGGCTGGTTTTGCTTTAACGTTATCAACTGCTGGCGGTTCCAGGACGGGGGTAGTTGTCGCAACTCTTTCCATTTCGCTACGCGCTGCCATCACACGTTCGGCTTTGAATGTGACTTCGCCCTTTTTCAAGTCATGCTTTTTTTGACCAACAACTTGTAACCAAGTACCTGGTGGCAACTTCCAATCAAAATTAGCTCTTAAATGTTTAGCGAGTTTAACGTAGCATTCACCTTCAGAAGTTCCTAATAAAAGCCCTTTAAGCTTATAACCATCTTTAATAACAAAATCAATAAATCTGCCTTCAAGGCAAAACTCTGAGATTTCCGTACTGTAGTATGCACTCATATTGTTTAACCCCTTTTTAACTAAGGTAAGTCCAAGACACGAACTAAAGATGCGCCAAACAACTGCCTATCAAAACAATTCGTCACGACGAAGCCAACTGTGTTCGAGACTCCAAATTAGGTCTTGACGCGAGGCAGTAAATCGTCGCATTACGTACCAAAGTTGAGCTGCTGCTGTAGGATTGCCAATTTCAACTTTTAATGGCTGGTTAGTCTCACACCAACAGGGAATGTCTAACTCCTGTAAGCGCTGATAGACTTGCCAACGGTCTGCCCAATTCACCTCGACAACGTGCTTATTTTCTACTTCTGAACTAAACGATTTCAAGAAACTAGCCCTCAAAGTGCGATTAACTTGCAGTTATTAACTTGCTTTTACTCCCTGATGTTTGGCCTGATTAGGAGTGCAGCTTCTTTTATCCAAGATAACCTAAGTGCAAACAATTCTCAATTAGTTTACCAAAGAATGTGAAAACTTTGCAATAATTTCCTGTTGTTAAATAGATAAGACAGATAAGAGGACAAAGGGATAAGAGAGTAGGCTTCACCTGCGAAAAGGGTAAGCAGCAATGAAATTGGGAAAGCAGTGTAATTAAACAAAGTTCTCTCCTTTCCCGGCAAAATGTAATTATTTATACTGTTTCTTAAATTGCACTTAATTTTTATTAAACAAACAGCCGAGAACGCCAAAAAAAGAGGGGTAATTTATTGAGTGCAAGTTGGCAGTGAATTTAGTATTAACTCCCCAAACGGTTTTCTTTGTCCCTTCCTCTTTTCCCTACGAAGGAAACTTGGCGAACTACATAGATTTACTCGCTTTTTAAGAAAAAATTTTCACAACTAGTGTTAGCCATACATTCAGATTTGGCTGCGAGGTCATCCTACTCAAGAGCAAATTTTGCACTTTTAGCAACAAAAAATTCAAGATTTTATGATATTATTTAGGCTTGCTTTTATTTTTTAAATGTTAATATATAGAGACTAAGCAGTTAAAAACTATAACTGCTAAGAAGCGAGGAGAACAATGTCAGAAATACAAACTGTATTACGAAATTTTGGTCATGTTTATGACAATCCAGTATTACTGGATCGTAGCGTCACAGCTCCAGTTACCGAAGGATTGAATGTTTTATTAGCTAGTTTCCAAGCACTTTATTTACAATACCAAAAGCATCATTTTGTAGTTGAAGGCTCAGAATTTTATCAACTACATCAGTTTTTTAATGAAAGTTACGAAGAAGTGCAGGAACACGCTCATGAAATTGGAGAACGCTTAGATGGACTGGGCGGTGTTCCAGCAGCCACTTTTAGCAAATTAGCAGAGTTAACTTGCTTTGGGCAAGAAGCTGATGACGTATTTTCTTGTCGCCAGATGATCGAAAACGATCTAGGCGCAGAACAAGCCATCATCAACGTTCTTCGCCGTCAAGCCTCTCAGGCAGAGAGTTTGGGCGACCGAGCTACACGCTATCTGTTGGAACAAATTTTGTTAAAAACTGAGGAACGGGCTTTCCATTTGTCTCATTTCCTCGCCAAAGACAGTTTAACCTTGGCGTTTGTCCAACCCGCTCAAAACTAGTACAGTCATAATCTAGATTGCTCTATTCTAGACTGAAAATTTGACAGCATTAGGTCTTAAAAAAATATAAAGAATGACAGAGAGTAGTACAAACTCTCTGTCATTTTAATTTAAATATACATGATAACATAATATGTAATACAAAATACTAATGTTTATTAAAAATAATTGGCAATTAGGTTATTAGTAAGTATTTTTATTTAAGCAATTTTGTTCGTAGTTAATAGTTGATGATGTTCAACTAAAGAAATTCACAATCATTCTAAAAATTATTTGTTTAAATGAAAAATATTGCAAAATAATCAAATATTATTTCTTGATAATTTTTTAAACTTGAACATCTAAAAAAGAAGAGACAATGAGATAATTAAACAAGGTGATGCTTAAATTGATTATTTTGTCAAGAGCCAATAGGCACAAAGCAGAAGGTAGAAGTTAAGAGTTTTCATTTTCCTACCTTACCCTTATATCCCTTGTCTCCTTTGTCCCTTGCCTGCTGCTTTCTTATCAAACTGAGAAAACTTCATAATAAACAACATAACTAGGGGAAAAGAACCTTAAAATAATCAGGATTTGTATTCTCCTACCCCATCCCAACGATTATGCCCCGCCGTCAAGACCTCCGAAAGATACTATTGTTAGGATCTGGCCCCATTGTCATCGGCCAAGCCTGTGAGTTTGACTACTCTGGTACGCAAGCTTGTAAAGCGCTGCGAGAAGAAGGTTATGAGGTGGTATTAGTTAACTCTAATCCAGCGACAATAATGACCGATCCAGAAACAGCCGATCGCACTTATATTGAACCGCTGACACCAGATTTAGTCGAAAAAGTAATCGCCAAAGAACGCCCCGATGCCCTGCTGCCAACAATGGGGGGACAAACTGCCCTCAATATCGCTGTCGCCCTAGCGAAAAATGGTGTCTTAGAACGGTACAACGTTGAGTTAATCGGCGCGAAGTTACCAGCAATTGAGAAAGCTGAAGACCGAAAACTGTTTAATGATGCCATGGCCAAGATTGGGGTAGATGTATGTCCCAGTGGTACTGCTTCAACTTTAGAAGAAGCTAAAGCGATCGCTCGCCAAATTGGCACTTATCCTTTAATTATTCGCCCTGCTTTTACAATGGGCGGTACTGGCGGGGGTATAGCTTACAACCAAGAAGAATTTGAAGAAATGGCACAAGTAGGTATAGATGCCAGTCCCGTTTCGCAAATTCTGATCGACCAGTCTCTACTCGGCTGGAAAGAATACGAATTAGAAGTCATGCGCGACTTAGCAGATAACGTCGTGATTATCTGTTCCATCGAAAACCTCGACCCGATGGGCATTCATACTGGTGACTCAATTACTGTTGCTCCCGCTCAAACCCTCACCGATAAAGAATATCAGCGGTTGCGGGATATGGCGATTAAAATCATCCGCGAGATTGGCGTAGAAACTGGCGGTTCTAATATCCAGTTTGCCGTTAATCCCGTGAATGGCGATGTCATAGTGATTGAGATGAATCCCCGTGTTTCCCGCAGTTCGGCTTTAGCTTCTAAAGCTACGGGTTTCCCCATCGCTAAAATGGCGGCCAAGCTAGCTGTCGGCTACACCTTAGATGAAATTAAAAATGACATCACCAAGAAAACACCCGCATCCTTTGAGCCGACAATTGACTATGTAGTAACCAAAATTCCCCGCTTCGCCTTTGAAAAGTTCCCAGGTTCGGAACCAGTGCTGACAACACAAATGAAGTCGGTAGGAGAAGCAATGGCCATTGGGCGGACATTTAACGAATCCTTTCAAAAAGCATTGCGTTCTTTGGAAACCGGACGCGCCGGCTGGGGATGCGACAAAGCCGAAAAATTACCCAGCGGCGAACAAATTCGCGCCTTACTACGGACACCAAATCCCGATCGCATCTTTGCTGTGCGTCATGCTTTACTACTAGGGATAACTAATGAGGAAATCTATGAACTGACAGGGATTGACCCGTGGTTTTTAGATAAAATGCAGCAACTGCTAGAGGTAGAAAAATTCCTCAAACGCACGCCTTTAAAGCAATTGACAAAAGAACAATTTTATGCAGTGAAACAAAATGGATTTAGCGATCGCCAAATTGCTTTTGCCACCAAAACCAGCGAAGACGAAGTTCGCAGCTACCGCCAACAGCTAGGAGTCATCCCAGTTTATAAAACTGTGGACACCTGCGCCGCCGAGTTTGAAGCGTTTACTCCTTATTATTACTCCACCTACGAAGAAGAAACAGAAGTTTTACCAACCACCAAACCCAAAGTGATGATTTTGGGTGGCGGCCCCAACCGCATTGGGCAAGGAATTGAATTTGACTATTGTTGTTGTCACGCCGCCTATGCCTTGAAGGGTGCAGGATTTGAAACAATTATGGTCAACTCAAATCCAGAGACCGTCTCAACCGATTATGACACCAGCGATCGCCTTTACTTTGAGCCGCTAACCAAAGAAGATGTCCTCAACATCATCGAAGCTGAAAATCCTGTAGGAGTTATTATTCAGTTCGGCGGACAAACACCATTAAAATTAGCCGTTCCTCTCCAGCAGTATTTGCAGGGATTGGGGACTGGGGATAGTTCTCAATCCCAAATCCCCAAAATTTGGGGCACATCGCCCGATTCGATCGACACAGCAGAAGACAGAGAGCGATTTGAAAAGATTCTCAAACAGTTGAATATTGCCCAACCGCCAAATGGTACAGCTCGGAGTTACGAAGATGCGCTGATTGTCGCCCAACGCATTGGCTACCCCGTAGTAGTACGTCCTAGTTATGTATTGGGGGGACGGGCAATGGAAATCGTCTACTCTGATGCGGAACTGGAACGCTACATGACTTTTGCGGTGCAGGTGGAACCAGAACATCCGATTTTGATTGACAAGTTTTTAGAAAACGCCATTGAAGTCGATGTTGATGCGATCGCCGACAGCACCGGACGAGTTGTAATTGGTGGCATCATGGAACACATCGAACAAGCGGGAATTCACTCAGGAGATTCAGCTTGTACTTTGCCCTCAATTTCTCTACCACCAGCAGTCCTCAATCAAATTCGCACCTGGACAGTGCAACTAGCACAGTCGCTTTCAGTTGTGGGGTTAATGAATATTCAGTTTGCTGTTGTCGGCGCTCAAACTTATTCTCCCCAAGTTTACATCTTAGAAGCCAACCCCCGCGCCTCGCGCACAGTGCCCTTTGTTTCTAAAGCCACGGGCGTACCTTTGGCGAAACTAGCATCTTTAATCATGTCCGGTAAAACTTTAGAAGAGCTAAACTTCACCGAGGAAGTCATCCCATCGCACATTGCCGTTAAAGAAGCGGTGCTCCCCTTTAATAAATTCCCTGGAACTGATACACTATTAGGCCCAGAGATGCGCTCCACTGGTGAAGTAATGGGAATCGACAGTGACTTTGGACGTGCCTTTGCCAAAGCAGAACTCGGAGCAGGAGAGCGTTTACCTCTGAAAGGAACAGTGTTTGTGTCGATGAGCGATCGCGACAAAACAGCTTCAGTTTCCGTAGTTAGGGAATTTATCGAGCTAGGCTTTACTGTCATGGCTACACATGGCACGCGCCAAGTTCTTCAAGAGCAGGGTTTAGATATTGAGTTGGTACTGAAACTCCATGAAGGTCGTCCGCATGTCCTAGATGCCATCAAAAATCAAAAAATCCAACTCATCATCAATACGCCCTCCGGGGAAGAAGCCCAGACTGATGCTAGATTAATTCGCCGTACAGCTTTAGCTTATAAAATTCCCATTATTACCACCATTGCTGGAGCAAAAGCCACTGTCGCCGCCATCCGTTCTTTGCAAAATACCACTTTGGACGTAAAAGTTATCCAAGATTACTGTTTGAACCGTTAGTAACGCTTTTGGCGATCGGGGATGAGTCAGAGGGGTCAGTTGTCGTAGTCGTACAGACGCGATTAATCGCGTCTGTACAAGAGTCAGTTATTATTCTCCCCCCTGCTCCTCCATTTCCCCCTGCTTTCTTAATCTGCATTAAGCAGTATTTACAAGGAAAATTAAGCAATTATTATAAAAGTATAATTATTGTTTCTATTGAGATATTTTAACAAATATGAGTAAGTTATTTTTCTGCGTACAAAGATTTATATAAGTCAGCTGAGAAATAATTTTGAAGGAGATGGCGATTTCAACCTTGTTTTTGACTTGAGTATTTCACGCTCATTGCTCCTGTTAACTTGATTTGAGCCTCATGGTAAATCTGAACTTCTCCAAAAAATCTACGTGTATGAACTCAAACAATCAATAAAATCCGGGCTAGCAAATCTTTCAAATTTTCTCATAAATGTTACAATTCTTAATTAATGATTAAATACAAAAAATGTCAATCTTATTACCTTTTATCTAACCCTAGATACTTGTGAAATCTGAGAAATAACTGTAACTTCTAGCAGTTAAGGCCCTTATTCGATGGATACGAGCAACCGAATCAATTATCGGGCGCGTAAATTGCCAACCATAAAGCCAACTGGGTAGCACCCTTAAAGAATATCTATAAGTTAATGACCCTAACTAAAAATCCATCATTACCAATGAGTAGCGCCATGAAGACCGCTCCAACAGCCACAGACCTCGTGCGGACTTACCTGCGTGAGATTGGCCGCGTGCCACTGTTAACTCACGAGGAGGAAATTTGTTATGGCAAACAGGTGCAACGTTCAACCACCTTATATGATGTGAGGGAAGAGCTTGCTACCCAGTTGGGTCGTCAACCAACAATAGAAGAGTGGGCAAAGGCGACAAAGCTAGAAATCTTAGAGTTAAACGAAGCGATCGCAGAAGGTGAAATTGCCAAACGCAAGATGGTAGAAGCCAACTTGCGACTAGTGGTATCCGTTGCCAAAAAATATATTAAGCGCAACGTCGATTTACTCGACTTAATCCAAGAAGGCAGCATTGGGATGCAACGGGGCGTAGAAAAGTTTGACCCCACCAAAGGATACAGATTTTCTACTTATGCTTATTGGTGGATTCGTCAGGCAATTACACGGGCGATCGCAGAAAAAGCTCGTACTATTCGCTTACCTATTCATATCACTGAGAAGCTAAATAAGATTAAAAAGGCTCAACGCCACTTATCTCAAAGGCTGGGACGCGCTCCCACAGCTTCCGAGCTAGCTCAAGAACTAGAATTAACTCCCAAGCAAGTGCGAGAATATCTCGAAAAGGCGCGGTTGCCTTTGTCCTTAGATTTACGGTTGGGGGATAACTACGACACCGAACTAGGAGAAATGCTGGAAGATCCAGGCGCTTCTCCAGAAGAATTTGTGATGCAATCTTCCCTGTCTAATGATTTAGAGCGCCTGATGGAAGAACTTACCGCCCAGCAGCGGGAAGTAATTACATTACGCTTTGGGTTAACCGACGGGCAAGCCCTAACTCTAGCCAGAATTGGCGAAATTCTGAATATCAGCCGCGAACGAGTGCGACAAATAGAGCGCGAAGCTTTAACCAAACTTCGTAAGTCGAAAGCCAGTATAGATGAATACTTGGCGAGCTAGTAATCGGTCAGTAGTAGAGACGCGATTAATTGCGTCTCTACTACTGAACAAATAAGGGAAGAAAATACGCTGCTTTTGGTACGGTTACAACGACTTCCAAGTAAGAATTAACTTGTTACATTATTTGACAGGAACACCTGATATTTAGTTAAGTCAAATAAATAACAGGTCTTAATTATTTAATTTACAAATACTTTACTTTATTTAGTAGTTGTAGTACTGGAGGTACAACGTGAGTAACTCTTCCAATCGAGTATCAGAATTTTTTAATAGCGAGTCGGAAACTGAAAACTTGCTGTGGCAATATGTTAAAGCCTTAAGTCCAGATACAGTTACCCAGCTATCTAAACCTACTTCTACCGAAGTCTTTCAAGTAATGGAGCGCAACATTGTAGGATTGTTGGGCAATCTGCCTTCAGAACACTTTGGTGTTACAGTTACAACCAGTCGAGAAAGCCTTGGTCGGTTACTTGCCTCGGCTATGATTAGCGGTTATTTCTTGCGAAATGCCGAACAGAGAATGAACTTTGAGATGGCTTTGCAAGGAACCGAAACAATTGACAGTGAAGCTGAATAGTAATTTGAAATTTTTGTCTCGTGATAGTTTCGAGAAGAAAATCGAAAATTAGTTTCATGCAGAACCGCGATCGCTCACCTTCCCTTCAGCTAAATCCATAGCGATGCGTTAGCGATAACTATTATAACACTGTCATAACACGCTAACGCCGCTTGAGTTTTATATTATTGCCAGTTTATTAACTAAATGCACATGAAATGTTTGGTAAAATATAGGTATTAATTACATCCATCGCTGTTTTAGATTGCATATGTTGGTGGGTGGATAAACTAAAAGTAAGTTGTATTTTCGATCGATAAACTTAAACTCGGCAGATACTTCAGCTAACCTGCCGATTTTTGCTGTCAGTCAAGACTAAATAGAATCCTGTAAGCCTTATAAACAATGAGTGAAACCAGTGCTGTGCCACCCCATAAAATAATTGGTGTTGCCGTAATTTGGAATGACCAAGAGCAAATTTTAATCGATCGCCGCCGTCCAGAAGGTGTAATGGGTGGTTTATGGGAATTTCCTGGTGGCAAAATTGAGCCTGGTGAAACAGTACAAGAGTGCATTAAAAGAGAAATTTATGAAGAACTAGGAATAGAGATTGAAGTCAGAGAACATCTAATTACCATTGACCACACCTATACCCATTTACGCGTGACGCTGACAGTACATCAATGTCGCCTACTTACAGGCATTCCCCAACCTCTAGAGTGTGATGAGATTCGCTGGGTAAACCTAGATGAACTCGAAGAGTTTGCTTTTCCTCAAGCAAATATTCAAATTATTGCTGCTTTAAAGAAAAGCAAGAGAAGCAAAACAGCAGGGAAAGCAGAGGAGATAAAACTCCTAACTACTGACAACTAATTCTTGTACAGACGCGCGCGATTAATCCCTCTTGTACAGACGCGATTAATCGCGTCTCTACGATAACTGACAACTGGCTAATCCCGTAACAATGTATTAACTGAATCAGGTTAAGACCTGCAATTTTCTACAATAATTCCAGAGACTTTGATTGATTTAGCAAGCAAATGCCTAAAACCGTTGCTGAGGTGATGAGCCACAACCCAATTGTTGTTCGGGCTGAAACTCCACTAAACGAAGCCGTCCAAATTATTGCTGAACGTCGTATCAGTGGGCTACCCGTTGTAGATGATGCTGGTAAGTTAGTGGGCATTATTTCGGAGACAGACTTGATGTGGCAAGAAACTGGTGTGACTCCTCCGGCTTACATTATGTTTCTTGATAGCGTCATCTATTTACAAAATCCTGCTACCTACGAACGCGACCTACACAAAGCACTGGGGCAAACTGTTGGAGAGGTAATGAGCAAAAACCCCATCACTATTTCTCCTGACAAAACTGTAAAAGAAGCAGCTCAACTCATGCACGATCGCAATGTTCACCGTTTACCCGTACTTGACAGCGCGGGTCAAGTTATTGGCATCCTGACCCGTGGCGATATTATTCGGGCAATGGCTGCTAGTTAGTTGCTAGTGACTAGTGACTATGTGGCTATTTTTTAAAAAACTTTTGAAAATTAGGATAACTAAATGAGTATTACTGCTGAGTCTGTGAGGCAATTGCTTAGTTCAGAGGATTTAGGCGAACGCTTGCGTGCAGTTAATCAAATCCGCGAACTAGAACCAACAATCGCTTTTGAACTGATTCAAATTGCTATTGGTGATAGCAATTCCAGAGTTCGATACTCAGCTGTCAGCCAGTTGGATACACTCGGAACACAGAATCTAGATTTATCGTTGGAGATATTGCGCGATCGCTTGCTTAATGACCCCGAAGCTGATGTCCAAGCAGCAGCCGCAGATTGTTTGGGTGCTTTGAAATTACATACTGCTTTTGAAGACTTAGAACGGCTTTACCAAACCACCAATGAGTGGCTAGTACAATTCAGTATTATCGCTACCTTAGGAGAATTTGGCGATCCGCGAGCTTTTGAACTACTCAAACAAGCACTTTCCTCAGAGAATGAGTTGGTACAAACTGCGGCTATTAGTTCGCTGGGTGAGTTAGGAAATATAGAGGCAATTCCCTTGTTAACTCCATACGCCACGAATCCAGATTGGCAAATCCGTTACAGAATTGTGCAAGCTTTAACTCGTTTGGGTGGTGCAGAAGCCAAATCTGTATTAGAAACTTTGACAAATGATGAAGTAGAACCAGTCGCAACTGAAGCTCAAAAATCTTTGCAGTCAGTTTGAGTTTGTGTTTTCACGAGACTTTGTAATTAAAATTACTCCATAGTTATCGTCTCGGTCAAAGTTGAAATACCTCAACAATGCTGTAAACTAGCCCATCTTGAAATATTGCATACTCACAAAAACCTCTCCACAGTAGGAGAGGTTTTTTGTTTTAACGGTTGCAAGTAGCTGATACCAATTCACCAAAATCTTGATACACATGCAAGAACTTGTAGAGGCGTTCGCTCTTAGCGTTCCCGAAGGGTACGACCGTTCGCCCTTACTTACACTTTTAGATACCCTTAAATTTCTCCTTAAAAATGGGTAAAAAAAGTTATAAACCCTGCTTTTTAAGCAAGGTTGGGGGTTATTTAAAAGATAAAAACGTTAACTGAACCGTATTGCTATAAATTCATCATTACTTCAAATTTTTATATAAAAAAATGTTGATTTTTTAGTAAAGTCTAGCTAAATACTGAGACAAAAGTATTTTTATCATAAGTACTAATATTTATCAATGTAATATTTATATATTCATAATAAGTAATTATTTGTAAAGGGTTTATATAAGTATATTCACTAGTAAAGATCGTGTGAATAAAATATCTTGGCAGATGACACTTAAGTAGATATCCAAATAACATGGCGAATGTACCGATCGAGCATATACAAAAAATTTCTCGGCTAAACATTAGCAATCAAAAATTTGGAGAGACTAATGAAAAAGTTCACCATGTTAGCAACTACATTTGTAGCATCTACCCTAAGTTTAAGCTTCGTTAATAATATTTCTCAGGCTGAAGCTGCTTCTTTAGTTCCTCAACAAGAAGGGGAAATTGCACTAACAAACGTTGCTTGTTTTACAGGAAATTGTATTTCTACAGCACCCCTTGGCTACACTATTAGTAGTGAAGTTTATAGTCCAAATTACAAACCAAGTTTGTTATTTAGCGATAAAAGCTCAACTGTAAACAACTACTCTAATCAATCGAATCCTGGTATTGTAATTAAATTTACAACACCCGATGCAGGAACAAACCCAACTGCAATCGAAAATTGGTTCCGTCCAGTAGCAATTAAACCTAATGGGAATGTTGTTGAAAATGGACAATTGGAAGTTGGTCAATTCAAGTTTAACTTTGCTCAAACAATCTCAGAATTAGAATTATCATTCTTTGATATAGAACAAAGTGGTACTGCTATTCTGAATGTGAATGGTGTTGCTGTTAATCAAGGAATTCTTGCAGCGTCTGATAGCAATATCAAGAAAGTGAAGCTAACAAATGTAGATTCGTTTGTGATTAGACTTGGCAGTATTGGTGGTAACTTTAAGTACGGTGATGGCGTTCTTTTAAAAGCCAGCACACCGGAACCAGCAAGCACCCTCAGTCTAGGTGCTTTGGTGTTGGGGAGTATGTTTGGCTTGCGGAAAAGCAAAAAATCTTCACCAGCAGCCTAATGATGGGATTGAGTAGATAGAGTTAGCGAAAACACACTTAATTTATAAAACAATATTTCCTGAACTTTTTGCGTAATTTCCTGAACTTTTGCTGAGTAGGTATATTACATAATCCTAGTTTTACAAGTTAGCTGTGAATCGCTTGATGACAATAAACTCATATCTACTCAATTTTATTTTTTTGGCTAAATTCTCTAAGTTTTAACCACTAAATACTTGAGGCCAAGTTGTCAATAGAAAAACTACAACTGCGGCGATCGCTAAGACTCCCTGAATCAAATTTCCAATCAACGTTCCTACCACAATGCCTACACCAGCTTTAACTGCTAACCATAAGTCACGTCGGTAAATATATTCACCAATAATTGCTCCCAACAAAGGTCCAAATAAAATTCCTAGCAGCGGCCCTCCAACAGGTAAAGTTGGCAATAATCCAAAAAAACCTAATAGTAAACCCACAACTGCACCAATTTGTCCCCATTTACTAGCACCTGCTTGTTTTGCTCCTAGGTAGCCAGCTAAAAAATCAACTCCTACACTGAGAAGTAAAACAATAATTGTAACGATAAGTGGTATTTTAATAGCTGCAAAGGAACTACTAACTATTCCCCAAATAATAATGGCAATTAAAATTAAACTTGTACCGGGAATGGCAGGAACTACAGCACCAATGATACCTACAACCATTAAGACAACTAATAACCAATAAATAATTTGCATAATTCGTAATTCGTAATTTATAACTCCTAACTTATAACTGTTGCATAGTAACTGCTAATTTATCTGCAATTCCGGCTATCCAGTTTTCATCTTGTTTGGTGTAACTACGAGGAGCATTTGCTCCTAAAATTAAAATACCTCGATCGGCAATAGGTTGACAAATTACACCTTGAGTATTTTCTGGTAAATAATCAAATTCAACTCTTCCAGGGTAGACATTCAAAGCAACTAAATAAACTGGTTGTTGTTTTTCTAGTACTCGTTTTAAGATTGGCCCTGGTACTACTTCAGATTTAGGAGCCAGAATGCCGCGACGCAACAAAATTTTACCTTGATAGAAAACTACCAGCGATCGCGTAACTGTATTAGTTAATAATAGATGCGATGCCCAAGCTAATTCTGTTTTCACGGCTTCTGGTAAATCTGGTGCTAAGAAAAAACCTTCTTCCCCAATTAGTTCCACAGAATCAGGCGATTGCGGCTGTACTTGCTGCCAAATTAAACCAGTCAAAATCAATACTGCACTCAAAATTACACCTAGTACATCTCCACGCGATTGTGACTCTGTTAGTTCTGGTGTTAACAAACGGTTAATTAGCAAAAGTACAGCACCTAATCCGCCGACGACAAGTGGTAGACGGCGTAAAACTCGATTGGGATCGGGTTTAGTCATTAGTCAGTTGTCGGTTATTAGTTGTCGTAGAGACGCGATTAATCGCGTCTGTACAAGAGTTAGTTGTCAGTTGTAAAGAGTGCTGAGTTAGGAGTGAAGAGTTATTCTCCCTCATCTCCCTCATCCCCCTCATCTCCCTCATCCCCCTCACTCTTCTCCGGGTTCAATAATTCGTTGGAACAGATAGCCAGTACCTCGTGCAGTCAGGATCAATTCTGGGTTACTGGGATCGTCTTCTAACTTTGCTCGTAAACGGGAAATATGCACATCTACCACACGAGTATCTACATGGCGTTCTGGCGTGTAACCCCATACCTCCTGTAAAATTTCCGAACGAGAAAAAGCTTCTCCAGAGCGACTCACTAGCAACTCTAGGAGGCTAAATTCCATTCCCGTCAGTCGAATACGCTCGTCGCCTTTGTAGACTTGCCGTTTGTTCGTATCAATTTTGATATTCCCAACGTGGATTACACCAGAACTAGGAATACCAGAAGCACCGGTTTTATCTACTCGCCGCAACACCGAGCGAATCCGAGCTTCTAACTCTTTAGGCGAGAATGGTTTAACTACATAGTCATCAGCACCCAATTCTAAACCAGTGATGCGATCGGCCACGTCCCCTAAGGCTGTTAGCATAATAATAGGGACATCCGATTCCTTACGTAATTCTTGACACACACCGTAGCCATCTAGCTTTGGCATCATTACATCCAAAACTACTAGGTCAGGATCGGCTTTGCGAAAAGTATCCAAAGCTTCTTCACCGTCGCCAGCCGTTACTACATCGTAGCCAATCATGGAAAGGCGCGTTTCCAAAATCCGGCGAATGCTGGCTTCGTCGTCTACCACCAGGATTTTTTCTTTATGACTTTCCAAGTTTCTCAACGCTCCTTAACTAAAATTTTTCATGATTAATTTTTAATACCATAATATTAAGATATCATTCCATCATTTGATTGGGAAAAAGCTCCAACTATTACTATTCATGGATTTTAGTTTTGACCTAAAAATTAAGTAAAAATTAAGAATATTTAACAAGTTTTAAGAATGGCAAAACCTAAAACCTTTTTCACTTGTAACGAATGTGGGGCAGAATCTTCCCAGTGGTTTGGCAAGTGTCCAAATTGTGACACTTACGATTCTTTAGTAGAGCAGACTCCCAGCCCTTATTTAGCAGATATACCCAGCCGAGGTGGAGTCGGTAATTGGCACGCCACTCAGAATAATGGTAAGTCTACGGCAAAACCAGCAAAACCAGCAAAACCACGTGCGTCTTTAACATTTGAGCAAATTAGCGATCGCCAAATTGCACGTTGGGAATCTGGTTATGAAGAACTGGATAGAGTACTAGGTGGTGGGGTTGTTCCTGGTTCGATGGTTTTAATTGGTGGCGATCCAGGAATTGGTAAATCGACCTTACTGCTGCAAGTATCCAATCAACTGGCGCAGAGATACCGTATTCTCTATGTAACTGGAGAAGAATCAGGACAACAGGTAAAATTGAGAGCTTCTCGTTTGGGAGTATCAAAAACCCTAGAAATACTTAGTGATGAGAATGGGAACGTAGCAGTAGAAACTAGTAATGAAAATGGCACAGCAATAAAAACTTCTGAAACAGAAGAACAAGAACATCTAGATGCAGATTTGTATGTCTTGCCGGAAACAGATTTAGAGGAGATTTTAAAGGAAATAGATTCCCTCAGACCAAATCTGGCAGTTATTGATAGTATTCAAACTGTGTTCTTTCCAGCACTCACCTCCGCACCTGGTTCTGTAGCCCAAGTTAGGGAATGTACGGCGGCGTTGATGAAAGTGGCCAAGCATGAAGACATCACTATGTTAATTGTGGGACACGTCACCAAAGAAGGAGCGATCGCCGGGCCGAAAGTTTTAGAACACTTAGTTGATACAGTACTGTATTTTGAAGGCGATCGCTTCGCCTCTCATCGCTTATTACGAACTGTCAAAAATCGCTTTGGCGCGACTCACGAAATCGGCATCTTTGAAATGGTGCAAAACGGATTGCGAGAAGTCCCCAATCCTAGCGAATTATTTCTCGGTAATCGTGACGATCCCGCCCCAGGTACGGCGATTGTCGTTGCTTGCGAAGGTACTCGCCCGATTGTCGTTGAGTTGCAAGCCCTTGTTAGTCCCACTAGCTACCCTTCCCCCCGCCGTGCCGGTACTGGTATAGATTATAACCGCTTAGTGCAAATTCTGGCGGTGTTAGAAAAACGGGTAGGGATTCCCATGTCAAAATTAGATTCCTACGTCGCTTCCGCTGGCGGGTTGAACGTCGAAGAACCAGCAGTAGATTTAGGTATAGCCATTGCTATCGTTGCTAGTTTCCGCGATCGCATCGTCGATCCAGGTACGGTATTGATTGGAGAAGTTGGGTTAGGCGGACAAGTGCGATCGGTTTCGCAGATGGAATTGCGGTTGAAAGAAGCAGCTAAATTAGGGTTTAAGAGAGCGATCGTTCCCAAAGGACAAAAATTCCCCGATTTTGGCATTGAGATTTTACCAGTTGCCAAAGTAATAGATGCAATTATCGCCGCCATCCCGCATCACACATTAGAAGACAGCGATTTAGATCCAGACGAGGAGTAACCTCACCCTCCCACCGACAGAGGAAAAATAGCCATGACAGCCATTGTCACTCAAGACTACCAAATTACTTGGGAAAAACTACCCGATGATTACAAACTGCCAGACGATCCAGTGGACAACATCAACCAACCAGCCCTAGCAGCCGCGCTCACAGAAAGTTTAGAACTTGCCGGAAAAATTCCAGCCAACGCCCTCACGCCGACTAACTACGGTATCTGCGCTACATTGAATGGCAGAATTGTCGTTAAAGCTCCAGATTGGGCGTATATTCCCAAAATCAGCGTTGATAGAAAAGAAGTAATACGCAGTTATACACCCCGGCTACAGGGAGACATCCCCATAGTAGTGATGGAATTTATTTCTGATACTGATGGTACAGAGTATTCCGTCAAACCGACATATCCGCCAGGAAAATGGTTTTTCTACGAACGTGTCTTAAAAGTGCCAAACTACATCATTTTTGAACCAAATAGCAGCAGTTTCGAGATGTATCGCTTACATAAAACAGAACAATACATATTGCAAGAACCTGATGAAAATAAATGCTATTGGATAGCAGAAATGAATCTGTATCTTGGGGTATGGCAAGGTACACGTGAAAACCGCACAGGAAATTGGTTGCGGTGGTGGGACGAACAAGGAAACCTACTACTCTGGGGCACAGAATTAGTCGAACAGGAAAAACAACGTGCCGAACAAGAAAAACAACGTGCCGAACAGGAAAAACAACGTGCTGAACGACTAGCAGCACAACTGAGAGCAGCAGGAATTGAACCGGAAGATTAGACTGATTGCAAATAATTTAGTGTTGCTAGATGAGCTAACAATTAGTTCATCTAGCATTTTTTTTAGCCGGATTAAATCTTAAATAATCCCAAGCAATTCTGTTAATTAGTGTTACTAACATTACTGGAATTAAGGATAATTATTAATAATAATTTTTGAAATACCAATTGACAAGTATAAAATTATACTTTATTATCAAAATATGAGAAAGGCGATCGCCCAATCCCGGAAAGATGAATGCGATCGCCCTTATCTGGCCCCTTTATCAGAGACAATTATTATCATGGCACAACAAGAAGATTCAGCCCAGTCAAAGTTAGAACAGTTCTTAGGTGAATATTTAGATACACCTACCATCAAACAATCGACTGAAAGGCCATTTCCTCAGAGAAAAACGATTAAGCATATATTGATTGGTTCTGAAAAAGCCGTTATTAGTACAATTCACTATTTACAAGTAATTGGCTACGCCAGCGTCGGAGATTGGAGTCTGTTAGTACCAACTGGCAACCCAGATGAGGTAATGAGTATTTTAATCCGGCAAATTTTAATGCAATAAACCAGATGTAGAGACGTTGCGTTACAACGTCTCTATTAATTTCTGTCTATTCCCATGTCCCTATTTTCTGGCTCGTTGGATTCTCGTGCTTCATTAGCAATCATTCCATTGATGTAGGTAACAATTATCACTAATTCACCAATTGCTTCTAACTCAGCCTCTTCTTCTGGTGTCAGAGAATCAGCTGTTTTTTTATCAACAAGTTCTTGCATCCGATCTGACAATTCGTCTGTAATTTTAAACAGATTAATATTATTGACTTTTTTAAGTTGAATACCTTTTTCTAGCCAGGATGATGGTTTAACGAATGATGTCATAGGTTTGTGGCGATTGAATACACTGCTTATTTTAGGCTGATCGGGATTGGCTAAAATCTGCTTTGCCAAAAACAGATATTTATGGTGTGCCAAAATAAAATATCAGTAAAACTACGGTCTTGACCAATGGCGTGGAATCCAGGGCAGTATTTGTTTGGTGGGCGCTACATAATTGAGAGAAAATTAGGCGAAGGTGGAGTTGGTATTACCTATCTCGCGAAAAATCGCCGCGGCGAGTTGCGAGTCATCAAAACCCTCAGAGAACAAATCCTCAACGATCCTGCCTGGATACCGCATCAAAGTAGACTCAAGCGAGACTTTAAAGACGAAGCATTACGCCTAGCATATAGCTGAAGTAGAAGAAGCCATCCGCAGTAGTTCCTGGGGAGAAGCTGAAGAAAATCGTTTACAATGCCACAAAGACTTTCCCTTTGGTCAAGAATGGAATAGTAAGGTTTACGCTACAAAACGAATACGCCCAATCTTCATTGAAAAAGCCACAGAAATTGTAGTTATAACTGTTTACACTTATTACTTCTAAAAAGAGATATTCTTATGAAAATTAGCTATGATGCCGAAGTCGATGCTCTGAGTATCACTTTCCGCGAAACAACTGTAACAACACAACATTTAGCTGAAGGAATCGCAGCTGATTACGATACAGAAGGAAAATTAGCTGGTATTGAGATATTAGATGCTGTCAAGCGGTTTGGTGGACAAGAAACTCTCCGTCAAGTAATTATTGAAGGAATTGGTTTGTCAGTCATTAGTGAAGATATGATAAGCGTAAAAAAAACAACAGCCTGATATAAAAATTAACCAAGACTGACAAACATTAAAAATAACATGAAAGCATACGAATTTCCAGCAAACGTTACCACTGAAGGCAAAATAGAATTACCAGATGTAATTTGGCAACAGTTAGCAAATAATCAGCAGGTAAAAGTAATTATTCTCGTCAATGAACCCACAGAAGAAGAACAAGAAGAAGCTGCTTGGCAGCGTCTTGCAGCCGATCAATTATTAAAAGGTTACAGCGAAGATGATGCCATATACGACACGATTTAAGCAATGCAAAATTATCAGTCTGGCTCAATTATTTTACTCAAATTGCCTTTTTCTGATGCAGTAACATTCAAACTTCGTCCGGTATTATTACTTTTAGATACAGGAGATAATGATGTTATTGTGGCGCGGATTACCAGTCAAATAACTCAAACTGCTTTTGATGTTGAAATTATCGAATGGCAGCAAGTAGGTTTAATGCGTCCGTCGGTAGTTAGATTGCATAAGATAAACACAGTAGAAAAGCGTCTATTAGAACGTCAATTAGGAACTTTACAACCAAATGATTGGGAAAAAGTGCGTCAGCAGATCCAGCAAATATGGTCTTTCATTGAATAATGAAAATTACCTACGACCCAAGATACAACATAGCTTATATCTATCTCCAAGAAAAAACCGCACAAGTAGAAACAATTCAAGTCAGCCAAGAAATGAATGTAGATATTGCTCTTGATGGCACAATTTATGGAATTGAATTGCTCAATGCTAACCAGCAATTAGGTGCTGATGAACAGGGTAAGTTAATCGTAGTCAATGAAGCATTAGGAGAATCTGCCGAAATTAAGCTTTTACTATAGTGTCAAGCTAGACATTAGTAAAGATGTGACAAGCTGATTACCAGTCAAATAACTCAAACTGCTTTTGAAGTCGAAATTTTACGATATGCAGCTTAATTTTGTTGTAACTATAAAAACTTGCTAATTATCAGCCTGGGTGCGCGCCATATAATAGAATCGCGATCGCCGTACGATTTAGAATAGACCTCTTGCAAAAGTCCTAGATGCGTGAGACAAGTAGGATAGAGTTGGGTAGCATCTATGACCTACGAACAGGTAAAGAGTCTGAAATCAGAAGACTTTAAACGCTTGTGTCTG
>NZ_JAECZA010000238.1 GCF_016056275.1 Dendronalium phyllosphericum CENA369
AGTCTCCACCTTGAACAGCTTTGTACATTCTTCTTTGCAGGCGGAAAAGGTTACGCCGGAATTTCTTCCAGGGTAATGTTCTCCATGATTCACTGGCATTATTGCTGTGTCCAATCATGCTCTACTCCAATTCGTGTACTCTGAACACCTCAGACCAATTACGGTCTGTCCTACCCGAACTAAAGGAATTCCGCTGCTCGTCTAGCCTACTTGGGGGTTCGACCTTCCCCTAGACCCTTAGTTCGTTTTTATTCGTTCCCTCAACTGATTACTTGCTTCGTTAGGTGTAGCCAATTTAACCTTCAGAAACCCTTGGTTCTTGCTGCTGTCATCCCTCATAACGCAGCGGGTTTTAACTCTGATGAAGTCGGGGGTTTTGTGTTATGCCCCGCTTGAGTGTGGGTTACTTTTCTAGGCTCTGTTTCACCGTGGAAGCTCCCTATTAACGCCAGTGTCAATCCATAGCGATTGTCTGATTGCGTCCTGTTCCCAGCTTCACTCTGCAAGAATCGAGCTTGCTCGGTGTGGGCAGGTAAGGAGTCACGCCTGAACCTGGCGGGTAGGACTTTCACCTACATCTGGTTGAGAGTTCAACTCGTAAGAGTTGGTAAGTTTATTTACGGACTGGATACCGGGATTCACTTACAACGAATCGCACGGGGATTCTCTCTAAATAGCCTCATACCATTCGCTGTGACAAGTAAAGAAGTTCCCGTATCAGCTAATACAGCAATTGCTAACCCGACGAAACCAAAAGTACCCAGTAGTAAAAATAGTCCTTTTGTCACTAGCGAAAAAACCACATTTTGTTGAATTACTGATACTGTACGACGGCTCAAATTGACTGCGTAGCTCAGTTTTCTTAGGTCACTGCCTACTAAGACTACATCTGCTGTTTCTAAGGCAATGTCAATTCCACCAACCGCAAAACTGATATCTGCGGCAGCTAAGGCTGGTGCGTCGTTAATACCATCGCCCACCATACCTACAACTCCAGATTGTCGCAATTGCTGAATTACTTGCAGCTTGTCTTCCGGTAACAGTTCAGCTTGATAATCTGTGATTTCTATTTGTTGAGCGATCTGTTTCGCTACAGCAGTGCGATCGCCTGTTAACATCGTGAGATGCCGCATTCCCAACCGTTGCAATAACCGTATCGCTTCCGCCGCTTCTAGCCGCAAGCCATCTGCTAAGGCGACAATTCCTAATAATTTATCGCTATTGCCTACAAGCACAGTTGTTTGCCCCAAATTTTCAATTTCTACTAGCAAGGATTCGGCTGTTGTTGATAAAGCAATATCAAAGTCAGCAAATAATCGCCGATTTCCTACAAAGTAGAGATTTTCGTCTATTTGTGCGGCAATACCTCTGCCAGGATAGGCTGTAAAATTTTCAATATTCTCTAAATTTAATCTTTGTTCTTTGGCTGTTGCGACAATCGCTTTCGCTAAAGGATGTTCTGATTGTTGTTCTAAAGAAGCGGCAATAGATAATACAAAACTGGTATTCTCTTCTCCCAAGTTATAAACTTTTTGAACTACAGGCTGTCCTTGAGTCAAGGTTCCAGTTTTATCAAAGGCTAGGCTAGTTAAGTGCCCAGCTGTCTCTAGTGCATGACCACCTTTGAATAAAACTCCTTGGCGGGTTGCCGCACCAATGGCACTAACAATTGAAACTGGGGTAGAAATCACCAAGGCACAGGGACAGGCAATCACTAGCAACACTAATGCCCGATATAGCCAAATATTCAGAGGTTGAGCAAATACTAAGGGTGGAATTAAGACAATAGCGATCGCACTTAGAATTACTATCGGAGTATATATTTCGGCAAACCTATCCACCCACTGCTGTGTCGGCGCACGGCTTGATTGTGCTTCTTCCACAAGGTGAATAATTTTGGCAACGGTCGTATCGCTAACAGTATGCGTAACTTTGACAGACAAAAAACCTGTTTGATTCAAAGTGCCAGCAAAAACAATATCTCCTGGGGCTTTATCTTCGGGGATTGATTCTCCTGTAATGGGAGACTGGTCAATTGCACTCGTTCCAGAAACTACTACGCCATCCAGCGCCACCCGCTGTCCCGGTCGAATCGTTAAAATTTCGCCTACCCTAATACTTTCAACGGCAACTGTAACTTCTTGATGGTTGCGCTTAACGGTGGCAGTTGGTGGAGTCAAATCCATCAACCCCTGAATGGCATTGCGAGTACGACCAAATGTGAAGACTTGCAGCGTTGTGCCCAAGGAGAATAAAAAAACCACCAGTGCCGCTTCAAACCAATCTCCTAAAATTACTGCCCCAATTACTGAAATTGTCATCAGCAGATTCATATCAGCACGGCGCAAACGCAACTCAAATAACCCTGCCCGTGCAATCGGATAGCCAGCAACTACTATGCCAATGCCATAAAAAGCTCTTACCAACCAAATGGGTAATGCCAAATACTGAGTAACTAAGCCTAAACATAACCCTATGCCTGCCAGAATCACACTCTGCCCCCGCCGATTGGTAATCCAGAATTTCCAGTTTGTGGCTGCGGGTTTTTGAGTTTCTAGTGATTTTCCCTCTGCTTCCTGTACATGCTCGTGGTGATGGTCGTGGTCATGCTCATGATTACAGGAGTCATGGTGATGTGAGGAATGACTGCCAGAATTGTGCTCAACTGTGTAACCTAAAGCTTGAATCCGTTCGTGAATGGTTGTTTCACTAACTTGTTGCGGATTATAAGATATTTGCGATCGCCCAGTCGCAAAACTAACCGATGCCTCATTCACACCTGAAATCTGCTGTAAGCCAACCTCAATTGTTTTGGCACAACTGCCGCAATCCATCCCACTAATTTGTACTTGTAGCGTTTTTGTTGGGCTGGCATCAACGGTATAGCCTAAAACAGCAATTCTATGCTTAATTTCTGCTTCACTCAAAAGATTCGGGTCGTAAGAAACCTTTACTCGACCTGTAGCAAAACTTACCGAAGCTTCCATTACACCATTTAATTGCTGCAAGCTAGCTGCAATTGTCTGGGCACAACTGCCGCAATCCATACCACTAACTTGCAAAGTTTGAGTTTTCAAGGAATTGCTCTGACTCATGGCAATACCAAAAGGCTAAGTGACTATCAGTATTTTAATCAATAGTTGAACAGTTATTCAATTGTTCAACATGTAACAATTTAGGTACTATTGAGATTGATAACCATTGCCTCATTTCCGGACATGAATCAGCACAAGCCAGACAACCGAAATAATCCTGATGCGCCAAACTGTAAAACCCATCTAGTGAACTTAGAGAATGTACGGTCTTCGCGATCGCAGATTTTGCCAACAGCAAAGGCACAGCAGATATCAGAAGTCTTGGGTTTGCTTGCTGATACAAATCGCTTACGCCTAATATCAGCTTTGGCTTCGCAAGAGTTATGTGTTTGCGATTTAGCGGCATTAACAAAAATGAGTGAATCAGCCGTTTGCCATCAGCTACGCTTATTGAAAGCAATGCGTTTAGTCAGCTATCGCCGAGAAGGTCGCAAAGTCTATTACAGTTTGGCTGACAATCACATTACAAATCTGTATCACTTTTTAGTTGAAAATTTACACGAGTCAAATGATGAAACTTTGACTGAAATGGGATGAAAAAGGGCGGAGGTAGAAGAGAGCAGGGGGAGCAGGGGTAGATGAGGGAGTGAGGGAGATGAGGGAGTGAGGGAGAATAACTTGCGACCTCCGACATGCTACTTGCGACTTCTGCCTCCTGCCTTCTGACTTTTAACTCAGCACTCAGCACTACTAACAACTGACTTTTGTACAGACAAGGGTTAATCGCGTCTCTACGACAACTGACTCACCACTTCCATAAAATTGCAAAAGTGGCTCCAACC
Source organism: Dendronalium phyllosphericum CENA369 (assembly GCF_016056275.1). Taxonomy (GTDB): domain Bacteria; phylum Cyanobacteriota; class Cyanobacteriia; order Cyanobacteriales; family Nostocaceae; genus Dendronalium; species Dendronalium phyllosphericum. The sequence goes on from NZ_JAECZA010000238.1 coordinate 3,878, forward strand.
ACTGGCCGGAACCACTTCTGATACACCCCTTGCACTACAAAAAATATACCAGTATTAACTGTTATATAAATGCCAAATTGCCAAAAACCTGTTTCTTGGACACTACAGCTAATTCAAGGGATGGGAACAAGGAAGATAAAAGTGGGATAGACAATTTGCCTATCCCACAAACCTAAATTTCAAGATTGAATTATTGGTTTAGCTTTACTGTTGAACCAGTAGACATCTAAGGTTATCTCAAGTACCACTAGTCCAGGAATTGATATACTCAATTTGGTCTGGTGTTAGGGCATCGATGTTGATTCCAATTGCTTGCAACTTCAACCGAGCAATTTCTTGGTCTACTTCAACGGGAATTGAATGCAAACCAGGTTCTAACTTACCTTTGTTCTTCACCAAGTATTCGCAAGCTAAAGCCTGATTGGCAAAGCTCATGTCCATTACTGCGCTGGGATGTCCTTCCGCAGCGGCGAGGTTTACTAAGCGTCCTTCACCGAGAACTATGACTGATTTGCCACTTGGTAGGCGATACTGTTCGGTAAAGGGACGTACTTGCTTGATTTCTTTAGCTTGACTAGCTAAGTATTTCAAGTCAATTTCAATATCAAAGTGACCGGAGTTACAAACGATCGCACCGTCTTTCATGACCTCGAAATGTTCGGCGCGGATAACGTGCTTGTTACCTGTAACTGTAATAAACAAATCACCTTGAGGTGCGGCTTCTGCCATTGGTAAGACGCGGAAACCATCCATCACAGCTTCAATTGCCTTGATGGGGTCGATTTCGGTGACAATCACATTCGCACCAAGACCGCGGGACCGCAGTGCAGTACCTTTACCGCACCAACCATAACCAGCAACAACAATCGTTTTACCAGCCAGCAAAATATTTGTAGCGCGGATAATGCCATCAAGGGTTGATTGCCCTGTACCATAGCGATTATCAAAGAAGTGCTTGGTGTCTGCGTCGTTGACGTTGACGGCGGGGAAGGTGAGAACGCCATCTTTGAGCATGGCGCGCAGGCGGACAATTCCTGTGGTAGTTTCTTCGGTGCTACCAATCAAATCAGCAATTTGATGTTGGCGTTCTTGAATTAAGGTGGCTACCACATCGCTACCATCATCAATAATAATGTTGGGGCGGTGGTCTAGAGCGATTTGGACGTGGCGATTATAAGTGGCGTTATCTTCGCCTTTTTGGGCAAAAACAGGAATTTCATGGTCTGCAACAAGGCTAGCAGCTACGTCATCTTGAGTCGATAACGGATTACTCGCAATTAAAACAGCATCTGCACCGCCAGCTTTGAGCGCAATAGCTAGATGCGCTGTTTCTGTTGTGACATGGCAGCAAGCCACAAAGCGAATCCCAGCAAAGGGTTTTTCTTGGGCAAAGCGATCGCGGATTTGCCGTAAAACTGGCATTTCGCGTCCAGCCCATTCAATGCGCTGTCTTCCCAAGGGAGCGAGGGCGAGGTCTTTAACCTCGTGCTTTAATCGGGGAGAAGTTGCGGTCATCAAATATTTCCTCAAAAAGTCAAATCAAAGCTGAAGGATAAGTATGAAGGTGCAAAAAATGGGATTTTTTACACTATTTTCAGAGACAGCATGTATTGATACATACTATTTCATTCTTTATCCTTCATCTTTTACACTTTAGCTTTCTTTAGTCAACTTCATCCTTGGCTTTTGTGTTTTACATTTATTTTTGGTAAAAGTATTATCATCAATTCTCCTAACCATCACTAACGATGGATGAAGTCATTTGTCATCTATCTAAAGAAGTAAACATGATGTCTAAAAACATTCAAGTTTTGCCCGTTGAGGATAAAAACTTAACTTTAGGTGGGTACATCTACTCAAACTAATTGTCAGGATGGCTCTGGAGTATGCAGTAGTAAATTTATACAAGGAGGTGTTGGAGTGCGCTTTCAATTTTTGGCGATCGCTAGTTCAATGGCTATAACCGTTGGATCTGTGCCAAAAGCTACAGGCCAAATTCCGGTTATACCTCAGATACAGAATCTTAGTAACCAGAGTAATGACCCAGATAACAGACTTGTTTCTGGCTGGATTTATTTAGATGGTCGCCAGTTGTTTCAAATAGCAGCAACCAAAGCTAATTTTACCGAACGTTCCCAAGATATCCAGCAGAATTTGAATCAAATCAAGGAAAATTATTTGCGATCGCCTACAAAAAAAGCCAGGGTAGAAACCCGAAAATTAAATGGATTGCCAGTAATTTACGTCAACGACCAATACTTGATGACTATTACCGCCGAGGATGCTCAACTGCGAAAAGAAGATCCATTTATCTCGGCTAATCAACTCAACGAAAAGTTGCAAGACTCTCTACAACAAGCAAGACAAGAGCGACAAACTCAATCTTTAGTCAGCCAAGGAAAAATTGCTGCTGGCATTGGGGTGGTAATGATTCTCACAAGCTGTGGGGTATTGATTTGGCAGCGCCGTTCCACCAATAATTTAGTACAATCTACTACCCAAGCTCCACAAACAGCGCAACCAATTACAACACAACTAAATCAACAGCAACATCGTCATCTTCGAGAAGTTAAGAAACGACTGTTTCAATTAGCCCAAGCAGGAATTTGGGGAAGCGGTAGTTTCATCATTTTGGGTCTATTTCCTTATACACGACCATTTCAAGCAGGCATTCTCAACGCTGTGCAAATTCCTTTGAGATTGGCTGTCGTAGCATTGGGAACTTATGTCGCAATCCGTTTTAGTTATGCTTTAATTGACCGCTTTACCAGCACTTTCATTAGCAGTGGTGCTTTATTCAACTCGGAAGCTTTTGAACGTCTGAAACTACGAGTTTCCACTTTTTCTAACGTGACTAAAAGCATTGTGACTGGTATCTGGGTCGGCGTTGGTATTTTATTAGCTTTAGTCGCATTGGGTATAGATATTATTCCCTTACTAGCTGGTGCTAGTTTAGTCGGTGTCGCCGTGTCTTTGGCTTCGCAAAACTTGATTAAAGATGCGATTAATGGCTTTCTCATCATCCTAGAAGACCAGTACGCTTTAGGCGATGTTATTGCTGTGGGAGATGTGGGAGGCTTAGTAGAAAATTTGAATCTGCGGATGACTCAGTTACGGGATTCGGAAGGACGCTTAATTACAATTCCCAACAGCGAAATAAAAGTTGTCGCTAATCTTTCAAGTCGTTGGGCAAGAGCCGATATGACGATTCCAATTGCCTATGATGCTGATATTGACCGTGCTTTAGAGTTAATTAAATCTGTGGCTTTGGAGATGGATAAAGATCCCCAATGGCAACATCAAATTATTGAAACACCGCAAGTTCTAGGAATAGATAATTTTGGCGATCGCGGTTTGATAATTCGTGTTTTGATTAAAACACAGCCACTTAAGCAATGGGATGTGGCACGAGAGTATCGCTATCGCCTGAAAGTTACCTTAGACAAAGCTGGAATTTCTATTCCTGTGCCTCAACAAGCAATTTGGGTTAACGACGTTCAGGTGCTCAATCATCAAGAGAATGGCAAGGCTAATTAGTTTGAAAAGGGTGTAGGGGATAGGGTGTGGGGTGTGGGGTATGAGGAATGGTATAAAGCATAGGGTTTCAAACAAGGTGTCCTTGTTTGTATAGTTAAAGCCCTTCTGGTAAGGGGAAAAGGAATTAAATAAAGTTTTCCCCTTTTCCTCCCCCATCTTCTCCTGCTTTCTGGATTTGACACAAAACAGTACAATTGTACTATAATAGATATAGCGTCCACAAAGCCTAGTGCAGTAAAAACGCCTCTATAACAGTCTTCTGGAAGATGGATTCAAGGGTTAGTCAGATGATTAAGCATTACATTCTCAACCTCAACCCAACTGCCAAGCACGAATGGGATCGGTGTATCTTACGTGACCCGTTGACTGCAAAACGCCCAGACATTGCGAAATTAATTGCGGAAGCGGTTGGTGCTGATACAGGCAGTTATTTGGTTAGCGTGAATATCGAAGTACAAGTATTAGAGCAAGCTGCTGTGCCTCAAGCCGAACAATTATCGCTTTCATTCCCAGAGGTAGCTGTGTCATCGTCACTCCGAGAAGTCGCATAATTAAGCAGGCAGAGGCGAAAATCGTTTGAAAATTCAAAAGTTGGCATTTTGAATTTTTTGCTCCTCATATTCAGTATTATAGCCTTTTTTCTTTGTCAAGATTTTCGCCAAGGAATATTATTTGATGATGCAATTAAGCCATTATCCAACTGCGATCGCCCAAGCTGCCCAAAGAATGAATGAAGTAGATTCGCAATTGATGGCAGTTCAGCTTCAGATTAACCGATTTGAAGGTAATGCCGATCGCGCTGCCGCCTTTGATATAGATTTGAAAAATGATGCCCAACGCAAGGCACGGCGCTTTGAAGTGTTGGTTGTGAATCAAGAATATCAAAAGGCACTAGATATGCAGATCCAATTAACGGTTGAAAGAGCGAATGCCTTTGCTCATTTAGAGTATCTGCGTAACCAATTTAGCGTCGCAAAATTAGAAGCCAGATTAGCGATCGCTCAACAACTTACCGATTTTGAATCTAGAGAATTAGTTGGTATATAAGCAAGCCTATCGCCTACTTAGGCTACAGCGTACGCGCAAGTCTGAAATAGCTGATGAATCTGGGTTTGCACTTTGCACGTTCGCTTGAACGGCATTGCACCCCAACAAAATAATATTAGCGCCTACCTAAATACAGGTAGGCGCTATTGTTTTATTTAAATTCAGGGAGAAGATATAGCAAAATTATTTCCCTGATGTTTACTATTAATTGATGCCAACTTAATTTCTTACACAGCACTGCTGCGATTTAACAAGTTCCACAAGAAAACGGCGACAATTGCGCCCAGAACTGCTACCAAAATTCCAGGAATGCTGAGAGTTGGGGCCGCTAGAGCTAAAGTTCCTGTATTGAAGAATACGCCCAGACTGCCGCCAACGAAAGCACCAATGATTCCTAACAATATTGTTCCTAAGATTCCGCCACCTTGATGACCGGGGTAGATAGCCTTGGCGATAGCACCAGCAATGAGACCCAAAACAATCCAAGCAAGAATATTCATCGTTTTTATTTAATATATGTTTTGTACTGACAAATATAGAATAGCAATCTCAACAATGATATTCCCTCTACCAAGAGAACCAATTATTAATAGCCTTCAGGATGAACTGCCGTTATTTCTTGTGATATACCCCTCAATAAAATGAATAATAAATTAAGAAAAAGCTCCTACTCGGTCTAAAACTAGGAGCCTCTGTGTTCATTGCTTGTAATTGCAGTATATGCATTTATAATGACCTTTGCGCCTCTACTTTAAGAATTAAGCTGAGGTTGAAGTTGGGTTTTTCTCACCAAAAAGAATGCAATGCCGCTCAAACTTAGCGATCGCCTTCTCATTTCGGTAGATCGTATATTCATTTACTTACTAAATTTGCTCGCTAATAATTTAGCAATGCGATCGTTAATAGCTATCATATCAAAACATTGACTAGCACTGGTTCTAGCATTACTTGCTATATTTGCAGTTATTTCTCTTTCTTGAAGACAGGTATTAATTACTTGTGCGAGTTCTTCAGGTTTTCCTGGTGTGACGAGAAAACCATTAATTCCGTGTTCTACTAATTCCATTGTACCGCCAGCTTTAGCTGCGACGACAGGTTTTCCACATAGCATTGCTTCGACAATTACTCGACCAAAAGGTTCGGCAGAAGTAGAGGTATGTGCAACCAAATCGCAAGTTGCCATGAGTTGAGGAATATCTGAACGAAATCCCAAAAATTTGACGCGATTTTCTAATCCTAAAGCTGTAACTTGTTGGTGTAATTGTTGAACATAATCTTGTTCGCCAAACAGCGCATCGCCAACTAAAATTGCTGTCACTTCTTGCGGACATTGGGCAAGTGCAGCAATTAAAATATGCTGTCCTTTCCAAGGTGCGAGTCGGCTGAAATGACCAACTACAAATCCTTCTAATCCTAACTGTTGCTGCAATTGCTTGACATCAGACTCACAAGTTTGATAATTTTTCGCTTCAAAGCCGTTGTAAACAATTGCAGTCAATTGGGCATTTCCCCCTGCTTCTATAAAGGCTTGTTGACTAGCTTGAGAATTAGCAATTACTAATGATGCAAAACGATTGGCTAAATTAATAGCAACGCGAAGATTAGTTTGACTAAAGTGTTCTTGGGAAAGAATATCGTGTAAATGATAGACCAAAGGACGACGAGTTATAAAACTAGCTAGTGCGCCAATAACTAGGGCTTTTTGCGTGTTGGCGTAGATTAAATCGTATTTTCTAGCTTTTTGTACGACTTTAGCAAGTAGAGGCGCGAGTTGTCCCAGACTGCTTAGTGCTTGTACTAAATTGCTTTGTTTGCGAACTGCGATTGGTTGATTTGCGAGAACTTCTACAGGGATCTGATGCTGCTGTAGTAAAGTTCTAAAAGGGCCATCTGCAAATAAGCCTACCAAAGAGCGATCGCGATAAGGTTTAGCAATATCTATTAAACACAGTTCTGCACCGCCTGGTTTACCACTTTGGTCTAAAAATAGGATTTTCATGTCAGTTGTTAGTTGTCAGTTGTCAGTTGTCAGAAGGTACAAGTGAAGAATTGTCTCCCTCATCTCCATCTCCTTGGCTTTTCATGCTAAGAGAACATGGCGCACTTGCTGGCCTATTTTGTCCCAATTAAAATTAGTGACAGCGTACTGGCGACAAGCTTCTCGTGAAGGTATTGATAAATCTCCTAAGAGTACTTGTTTTAATTTTTCGGCAATAGCTGAGACTTCAGTAGAATTAGTAATTAACTCTGGTGAAAAGGGTGCTAAAATTTCTGGCATTCCCCCAATTGGAGTGCAGATAACGGGAGTGCCACAAGCGAGAGATTCTACTATTGCTAATCCAAAACCTTCAAAAGATTGACTGGGCATGATAGTCAATTCAGCGGCTTGGTAAGCTATAGGTAACTGTTCATCGGGTAAAAAACCTAAAAATTTTACGTTATTTTCTAAACTTAATTCCTTAGCTTGTTGTTCGAGTGCTATTTGCATGTGACCGCGGCCAGCAATTGCTAGCCAAACATCAGAAATTTTTGGTTTAATTATTGCTAGTGCTTGTAGTAATTTGTCAACTCCAACTCGATGCACTAAACGCCGAGATGTAAATAAGATTCGGCGATCTTCGGGCCAACCTAGTTGCTGCCGAGCTGCTTGTGATGATAAGTTTGGTTGAAACCAATTAATATTAACTCCACCGGGAATAATGTGAATTTTATTCCACGGTATTTGATATTCTTGATGTAAAATTTTCGCGAATGCTTTACTGAGAACAATAAAGCGATCGCACCTATTATAAGTAGTTTGTTCTATTAGCCAACGCTTCAAAAATGTACTCAGTTGATTATCGATGGTTTCTTTTTTACTTTCAGATGCCCAAGGGCCATGAAAGTTACAAGTAATAGGTACTCCTTTAGGCAAAATATCTAAAATAGGAAAGCTGTATAATGCAAAATGCAAATTAATCGCATCTGGTTTGCCTACTCTTGTTTTTTGAAATTTCTTGCGAATAGACCACAATCTTTGCCATATAGCACTATCAACAGAAGCTAAGTTAGTCAGCTTAATTGGTAAATTCAATTCTGTTTCTGGTAGCCCGACTCCACATAGTTCTACTTGGTCTTGTGCTGCTAAATTATGAGTTAGTTCATAAGTATACCTTTCTAATCCTCCAGGCGTTTTAGGAAACCAGCCCACTCCCAAAGCAAGAATAGACGCAGATTCTGAATTTAAATTTTCTTTTTTACCTTCCACGTATTTGTCTCCTATGATGTATTTAGCGTGCGTATATTCACTTTCACATCAAACTCAAACGGCTTTTTAAATTCAGCAGTAAATTGATGTTGCTAGTACTTATATCAAGTCATTTTCGACAACATCCGTACTGTTCGCCTCTTCTTGTATGGAGATTTTACTCAAAATAATTGGCTGCTAACTTATCCTTCAGTTACTTAATCTGAATGATGACTATTAAATTCTTTATTTAGAAAAACTTTAATATATAAACTATTTAGATTACTATGTCAATAAGTGTATTTTAATTAACTAAAGTACAATAAATTTAGTGAGGAGTAATACTGGTGTCAGTACAATTAGCAAAATCTGATTCTCAAATAATAGAATGTTTTCCTGTTATGTTCCAGTTACGCCTGCACCTTGAGCAGGCTAAGTTTATAGAACAAGTTCGGTATCAGATGAAAGAAGGATATCAACTTGCTTTCCTCCAGGTAGATGGGTTAACTATAGCAGTAGCTGGATTTCGCGTTTCTACGTGTTTATCATTGGGAAAGTTTTTATACATAGATGATTTAGTTGTTGAAGAGTTGAAACGATCGCAGGGCTATGGTCAGCAATTATTTCAGTGGCTAATTGAATATGCAAAAAATCATAATTGTAAATACCTAAGTCTTGATTCTGGCGTGCAGCGATTTCAAGCTCATCGGTTTTATTTAATACAGAATATGAATATTACTAGTCATCATTTTGCTATGGAATTGTAAGTAGAAGGCAGGAGGCAGAAGGCAGGAGGCAGAAGATAAATGCCACTTTATGACAGCGTTTCACCGATTGGTATTTTACATTTAATTCTGTCCACCTACTTAGCGATAAAAACTAGTAGTGCGAAGCTATTTATCAGCTAGTTTAGCTATCAGTAAAGTTTTATAGTAAAACTGATGAGTAGTTCTCGATTAAATCTCTGTATTTAAATTTACTAATTTTATTGCTTAAGCAGTAAATATTAATACTTTCAAAATTAAAAATAAGATTTTTTTGCTAATTTAAGATTATATATGTTTTTGATAAATTTCTCATAAACTTATGTTTGTGAGAACAAGTATTTGTTACTTATATAAATGCATTGTCAAAAATTAGTAGTTAGATTGAGTAAAACATTATTTGTCAACATAAATATTGTTTGAGATTTTTTGTTATCTTCTGCGTGCATCATTCCACAAAGTTTTTACTTACTGACTATTTAATGATTGCTTTCATTAATTGACATTGCATAATATCAGTAATCAAAAAAGTTTAATAGTAATAATAATTTTGGAAGATGTATGCAAAATAAATTACTAAAATCCGTTACAAAAACTTTTAAAATTCTATTGGATCTGAGAACCTCCCGAAATTTAAAATTTGTCAAATTTTTACTTCTTACTTTAGCTATCGGCGTGGTTGTTACATCTTTTGAAACAACAAAGAATTTGACTGTTGTTGGAGTGCCTAAAACTGCCCATAAAATAACAACAGATTGGACTGTTAGTGAAGTGTCTATACCCACTGATGAAATCACAAAAAATTGGATTCTCAGTGAAGTACCAACACTCACCCCTGAAATCACAAAAGACTTGACTATTAGTGAAGTACCAAAAACCAGCTACAAAACTTCTTGGATAGGTAATAGTTTTGGCGGTGGCAAAAAGTGGGTACAAAACAATATAGAAGCAATGTATATTGCTGGGGATGGTACTGTCTATACAAATAGTCAATGGGATGAAGCTGGGGCAGAAGCAGGAATATATAAAGATGGCAATGTGATTGGCTTATTGAGTGATACTCACGGCTGGAGTCGCGGTGGCGGCAAAGCTGTCACAGCAAATAATAAATATATTTATATGGCCATGGTTCAGGGGGCAGTTGGCAAAATCAACAAAGATTATCCCCCAGATGGCACAACTTGGTATTGTGTCAGACGCTATGACTTGTCGGGAAAACCAGCACCATTTGACGAAGGACGCGGCTGGGATAAAAGTATGTTGATTGCCAGTACTCAAAGCGAAGTGACTGGATTAGCAACTGTGGGGAATGAGTTATATGTAAGTGATGCTGCCAGCGATCGCATTCGCGTCTACAATACCGACACGATGAAAGAACTACGCAGCTTTAGTGTCGCACGTGCGGGAGCGATCGCCATCGATAAACAAAAAAATCTTTGGATTCTTCAAAGCAAAAATGGTAGTACTGCTGCCAAGATTGGGCGTTATTCCCCCACAGGAAAGCAATTACCACAGCAGATTGGAGATGTTATCGAACCAACAGCGATCGCGATCGATAATCAAAACAGACTTTTAGTTGCAGAAAATGGCCCCCGCCAACAAGTGCTGATTTACGCCATCAAAGATAAGCCTGTGCAGGTTGGAACTTTCGGTACTAAAGGCGGTATTTATGCAGGTACTCCCGGTGAAGTTCAAGCTTTGAAACTGTATGGACTTACAGGAGTCGGTGCTGATGCGGCAGGAAATATTTATGTAAATAGTAATGGTTTCAACAAATCAGGTACAGATTTACGCAAATTTTCCGCATCGGGAAAACAGCTATGGCAATTGCTAGGATTGCTATTCGTCGATAACGCCGATGCCGATCCTAGCACTGATGGCATAGATGTATTTACCAAGCAAGAACGCTATTTGATGGATTACAGTCAACCTGCTGGGAAGAAATGGACTTACAAAGGTTACACATTAAATGCCTTCAAATATCCTCAAGACCCGCGCTTGCATACGTCACCAGATGCCACCTTTGTTCGCCGCATCAAAGGTAAGCCCTTTTTGTACCTTACAGATATGTACAGCAGTTTTCTCCAAATTTATCGTTTCAATCCAGCCAAGGATGGCAAGATTGCGATTCCTGCGGGAATGTTTGTCGGTACTCACGGCGAAGATAAAAAATCCCTGCCAGGAGATTGGCCGCCCTTTCAACCAGAACAAGGAGAATGGATCTGGCGAGACAAGAACGGTAACGGTAGCTTTGAGAAAAATGAATACGATCGCAGCAAAGATTATCCTTATTTAGGGGGATGGTGGGTAGACAGTAAAGGAGACGTTTGGAAAACCTTACGAACAGAAGATGGCATCCGCCGCTATCCTTTGCAAGGACTAGATGCCAATGGCAACCCCATCTACAGCTATAGTTCCATGCAAAAACAAAAGACTCCCAGCGTCTTTACTGATTTGCGGCGAATTGAGTATTTCCCAGAAACGGATACGATGTATTTGTCAGGCTTTACTAAAGAACATCCAGCCATTGGAGACGATACCAAAGTTGTCGGATCTGAGATTGCCCGTTTTGACAATTGGAACAAAGGTAATCGCACTCCCCGCTGGCGGGCTGTAATTCCTTATGACACTACTGGCAAACGCGAAGTAGCCACCGCAGCCATGAGTGTAGCAGGAGATTATGTATTTACCGTCACAGGCAAAACAGCAGAGGTAAACGTTTACAATGCGAAAACAGGAGTTCCCGTACAACAGTTGAAACCAGGCCCAGAAGTTGCAGGCGAAAGTGGCTGGATAGACATACCTCAAGGTATTCGGGCTTTTCGCCGTTCCAATGGCGAACATATAGTATTCGTTGAAGAAGATTGGAAAGGTAAAGTAATTATGTATCGCTTGCCGAAATGAATATCAACACAAACTCATGAAAAACAATATTCCCAATTTCTCAAAGAAATTGGGAATATAAGGCTTTTGAATTATTTTATAAATCCGTGCGTAGTAACAATCCCAAATCCGGAATTTATCACCGTTGTGGAGAAAAGTTACATGCAAATTTTACACATCATAAATCATGTACAAAAAATCGGCAATGGAATTGTCAATGTAGCAGTAGACCTAGCTTGTTTACAAGCACAATCTGGTCATGATGTTGCTGTAGCTTCTGCTGGAGGAGAATACGAACTATTATTAGCACAGCATAGCGTCAAGCACTTTCAATTAAATCAATCTAGGCAATTGCTGAATATCAGCAAAGCTGCTTGGCGTTATCGGCAGATTGTGCAAACATTTCAACCCGATATTGTCCACGCACACATGATGACAGGAGTTGTGCTAGCAGGAGTTTTGAGAAGTGGCTGTGAATACGGTTTAGTTTCTACAGTACACAATGAGTTTCAGCGTAGTGCTGTATTAATGGGATTGGCAGATCGGGTAATAGCAGTTAGTCATGCAGTGGCTAATTCAATGGTGCAGCGGGGAATATCTAATAAAAAGCTGCGAGTCATTTCTAATGGCACATTAGGCAGTCCTCGAAATCGTCAGATTACAGATTATCAACCACTACCTCTGCACCGCCCAGCCATAACCACTGTCGCCGGAATGTATTTCAGAAAAGGAATTGCTGAGTTAATCGAAGCTTTTATTAAAATTGCTATAGACTTTCCCCAAGCACATTTATATTTAGTCGGAAATGGCCCCGACCGCCCCATCTTCGAGGCAATGGTAGAAAAGACAGCTTTTAGCGATGCCTGGGTTGGGCTGCGCCAACGCATTCATTTTGAAGGTTTTCAGCCAGAACCGCAACGCTACATGCTAGCAACCGATATTTTTGTCCTTGCTTCCCACTGCGAATCTTTTGGTTTGGTGCTAACAGAAGCGCGAGAAGCAGGTTGTGCAATTATTGCCAGCGATGTAGATGGCATTCCAGAGACTTTGGATAATTACCAAGCTGGTCTTTTAGTACCACCTAAAGATAGTCAAACCTTAGCAGCAGCTTTAGCAGACTTACTCAGCAACTCCAAAAAACTTAACAAGTGGAAAAGCCGCGCCAAACAAAACCTAGATAGATTTAGTGCTGCACGAGTCAACGAGGAAACACTAGCTGTATATCGTGAAGTAATCCCGAACTACAATTGTTTTAAGTCAATGAAAGTGCCAGAACTTTTGCTTAGTAAGTAGTATGTTGTCGTAAAGCGCAACGCACCAGTCGATGAAAAAACGTGTGAAGTGCGATCGCGTTTCACACCCTTGTATCGCAAAGTGCTGAGTGCTGAGTTCTGAGTGCTGAGTATAAACCCAATGCTTACCTAGTTTCTAGCAATCAATACTGTCCCAAAACCTTTGGTTAAATTGCTATATCTTAATATAAATAAAATAAACACTTTTCTCTTTCCCACACCCTTGTATTTTAGAAGAGTGACAGACAAGAATACTTGTCGTCTATCCATCACAAAGCGATAATGAACGCTGTTAGTGTTGGCACACAAGGGGAATTTATGGGGCACGACTTGAAAGCGCTGGCGGAACTTTATAAAAACGCCCTCCTCAATGACGTACTTCCATTTTGGGAAAAACACTCACTCGACTGGCAACAAGGCGGCTACTTCACCTGCCTAGACCGCGAGGGCAAAGTTTATGACACAGACAAATTTATCTGGTTGCAAAACCGCCAAGTATGGACTTTTTCCATGCTTTGCAACCAACTAGAAAAACGCGAAAACTGGATGAAAATTGCCAGCAATGGCGCTAAATTTCTCGCCCAACATGGTAGAGATGACGATGGCAATTGGTACTTTGCCCTTACCCGCGAAGGTCAGCCACTAGTTCAGCCTTACAATATCTTTTCTGATTGCTTTGCCGCAATGGCATTTAGCCAATACGCCCTTGCTAGTAATGAAGAGTGGGCGAAAAATGTCGCAACACAAGCTTACAATAACGTTCTGCGTCGCAAAGACAATCCGAAGGGCAAATATAACAAGACTTATCCCAACACCCGCCTGATGAAATCTTTAGCAGTGCCAATGATTTTAGCCAACCTGACACTAGAAATGGAGTGGCTACTGTCTAGCGAAACCCTAGAGAACGTCCTAGATTTGACTGTTCGGGAAGTGATAAGCGATTTTCTTGACCAAGAACGAGGACTGATGTACGAAAACGTTGCCCCTGACGGTTCCCACATTGATAGTTTTGAAGGACGAGTGATTAACCCCGGTCATGGGATTGAAGCTATGTGGTTTATCATGGACATCGCCCGTCGGAAAAACGACAGCAAAACTATTAATAAAGCTGTTGATGTGGTGCTAAATATCCTAAATTATGCCTGGGATAGCGAATATGGCGGATTGTATTACTTTATGGATGCAGAAGGTCATCCGCCACAACAACTCGAATGGGATCAAAAGTTGTGGTGGGTGCATTTAGAATCTTTGGTTGCCTTGGCAATGGGTTATCGCTTGACAGGACGTAAAGAGTGTTGGGAATGGTATGAAAAAATGCACGATTATGCTTGGTCGTACTTTGCCGATGCAGAATACGGTGAGTGGTTTGGCTACCTCAATCGGCGTGGGGAAGTATTATTGAACCTCAAAGGTGGCAAATGGAAAGGATGTTTTCACGTACCGCGTGCGCTGTACCTTTGCTGGCAGCAGTTTGAGGCGTTGAGTTCGCAAAAACAGTAAATGCGATCGTAAAAATAGTAAATGCGATCGCCAAAACAGTAAATGCGATTGCCAAAACAGTAAATGCGATCGTAAAAATAGTAAATGCGATCGCAAAAATAGCAAATGCGATCGCCAAAACAGTAAATGAGTTCGCCAAAACAGTAAATGAGTTCGCCAAAACAGTAAATGCGATCGCCAAAATAGTAAATGCGATCGTCGAAATAGTAAATGAGTTCGCCGATATAGTAAATGAGTTCGCCGAAATAGTAAATGCGATCGCCTTTATTGCAATTATTAGTGGCACAACCGAACTAATTCACCGGAAATCTTTAGTAATGAGGTTTTTGTGACTTGTGTGTATACCGTAGATTCTTCTACTCCGTATTTAGCCTTCAGCCTCGCGCAGTTCCTCCAATTCTTCTGGTGTGAGGGGATTGTTGCCTGCCTTAAGTGCTTCTATCCAGTCTAGCCGTTGCTGCTTCACATCTTCTGAGTAATCAAGTGCACCACTGTCTACAGCAGCCTGAAAGTCTTCTAATGCCCCTACCAGATCGCCTGTCAGTACTTTAGCAAGCCCCCGACTATCTTGATAAAATTTATTTTCAGGGTCTAGGGTGACAGCTTTTTCACAGACAGGAAGAACTCCTTTAGCATGACCGTATAAACTACCAACCCAGCAGATGCTATTCCAATATTCAGCAGAGTCATTCAAACTAGGTTGAATATTTCGGGCTTGGCTGAAAGCGCTCTTTGCTTCTTGAATTTTGCCTTCTTTCACCCAACTGATGCCCTGACTTAAAGCAACCGCAGCCGAAAAAGCTGTATCTTGCATCAACTTAGGAAATATTGCTACTGCTTCATGTAGCCCTTCGGCATTGAGCCATTTTGTATCACTGTTCCATACAACTGCTTCAAAGTTGGCACTGCTGAAATGGGCGTCTCTAAGATTAGCACCGCTAAGATTAGCACCGCTAAGATTAGCACTGCTAAGATTAGCACCATTCAGGTCAGCATTGCTGAGATTGACACTGCTAAGATTGGCACCATTGAGGTTGGCACCATTGAGGTTGGTACTGCTGAGATTGGCACTGTTGAGATTGGCATAACTGAGGTCGGCACCATTGAGGTTGGCACCATTGAGGTTGGTATTGCTGAGATTGGCACTGTTGAGATTGGCATAACTGAGGTCGGCATAACTCAGGTCGGCATCAATGAGATTTGTACGATAGAGGTCGGCACCGCTGAGGTCAGCGCCATTAAGGTCAGCATCGCTGAGGTTGGCATCACTGAGGTCAGCACCATTAAGGTCAGCATCGCTGAGGTTGGCACCACTGAGATAGGTATCTCTAAAGTCGACATCGCTGAGGTTGGCATCACTGAGGTCAGTACCGCCGAGGAAGACATCACCAAGGTCGGCACCGCTGAAATCAACACCGGTGAGAAACGACCTTAAATTGTTGTTAAAACCTAAGATACCCAGACAGTGACTATAGCCGATAATACAGCGCAAGCGTTCTGAGTTAAATTTATCATTATCCAATTGACCGCAGGGGTGAAAAGTAATTGTGTTTTTGAGGTCGTCTTTTGTTCGGGCATAGCGATGCAATTCTAGGAGCAAAATCATTACATTCAGCCCTGTATAAACATCGACCTGTCGCAGTCCCAAGTGAGTTTCTCGTTCTGGTAATTGCTCCCTTAATTGTTTTTTCTTAATTAGGGGTAGGTTTGCATCTTCTGAATCAATAAATTCCCCATCGCTCCAACGAAAGTAGAAATACTCTAATCTTTGGAACAGTTTCTGCAAGCGTTCTATATCGTTAAATTCCGATCTTTCAATCAACAAACCCATCAAATACTCGACAATCTCAGGTGTTAAATTTCCATAGCCAAATAGATCATAAATCTGCCTATCCATTACATCCATGGTAATCAAGTCATCTTCGCGCTGACGCTTGGTTACTTTTTCTGTCCAATCTACAAAGCTTTGTATTAAACGCTCCGCGAATAAAAACTCGCCAAAACTCTTGTGGACAAACTCCACAGAACCGCCTTTATCACCTGAAGCAGGTTTGATATAAAATGCAGTCAACAAGTTATTGAGTAGCTTATCTTGTTGATTTTTTTCTGAGGAATTCTCCTGTCTAGCTTGCTGAATTAACTTTGCTGCTGGGCTTTTGCTGTCTTTGAGCCGTGCTTCTAACATTGCCACTTTTGCAGATTCATTCCCCGACTGCACCACACACAAAGCAGCTTCAGTCAGAAACTCTCGCAAATCTTCGCTCTCTAATCTAGTCAAGCGGGAGTTATCATTCTGATTTTCACTTTCGCGCTGTTTTTCTAGTACCCACTTCACTGATTCGTCATAGATGCGGATTTTTGCTTGGATACCTTTTGCATCTGCAAACATTTGCACATTGACACGCTGCTCCCGGTGCATCCGTCCTAATAAATAAAGCAGTAAAGGTTCTCGTGCTAATTTATCTTTAATTTCATCAGGACAAGCCTGCAAAAACTGATCAAAGTTAGTAGCTTCCTGCGTCCCAACTTTAGCTGCCCATTTCTCTAGCCATGTTTGCCGAATCGAGTCATCCATTGGCTGAAGTTCTACACGCTTGAGGCTTTTTGTTTGTGAGAGCAGCCGTTCAATTCCTTGTAGCGCTAAAGGACGACCAGTAACTAAAAACTGATGATGGCAAAGGTTATCTTTTTGAAACTTCTCTACCTGTTCCAAAAATTCCTTCAAGCCGCCACTAGCTCGTCCTTCTAGCAACAGCTCGTCAAAACCATCCAGTAAAAACAAAAATCGGGTATTCTTATCGGTCAGCCAGCCGGAATCACTGATGACAAAATCAACGTTTTCTAAATAGTTTTCTAAAGTATCAGTGAGATTATCTTTGAGTACCCGCAGCTCCCGCAACCGAATCAGAATTGGCGTAAAGCTAGGATGCAATTCCCGCCGTACCCTGTTAGCAAACATTCGACAAAAGACACTTTTACCACGTCCGGCTTCGCCTTGAATAAATAAAACTTGTTTTTGTTTATTCGGATCTGGATTCTCAAGTATTGTCTTAACCCATTCCTCTATTTGAAGAGTTGTATTGTTTTGGTCATCCAGTTCTTTGACTTGCAGCGGTACATACAAGTCCCGAAAGGTAATGTGAGTTTCATCAAAAATCTTTTCTTCTGGCTTAGGTTTTATTACCTGTTCTAAATAATCTTCAATACTCAGATTCTTTTCTAGCTTCTCTTTCCCTCCGGCGCTATACCATTGCACCAGTTGCTTAACTTTATCGCCGACTCCTATCAATGCGTCTTGTATGTATTCATCGGTCTTCCGAGCCACTCGTTCAGTTACAGTTTTTGCGTCTGTCTCAGTTAACCCTGCCTCTTGCAATCGTTGCTGTAAAATCTGATTAAATGCATCTGCTAGTTTTGATTCGTGGAAATAAACAATCGCTTTTTTCGCTTCCCGCTCCTCAAATTCTTCTTCGCCTAATTTCCTAATCTGCAAAGCTAAAGCATCAGAAGCTTTTTCGTCTTGATTAAGTTTCTCTAGTAATTGCGAATCTTGTTTGAGAATTTCCTGAAAGCTGTCTATGTAAGCAACCTGACTAACCAGTAGCACACAGCTTTCTAAGCTTGGCTCTTTTTTGGTGGCATCAAAAATCAGCTTTAGTATAGTAATGGCAATGGGTGCAAAGGGAATTGCGTCCTTAGTAATTTGACCCAGAGGACTATTAAATACATCTAACAGCGAGGAAATTTGTTCTACATAGGGTTTAAAGTTTTGAACGTTGGGTTTTTGATCTTTAAGCGCTTTCGCCAAATCAAACACGGCTTTAGCAGCTTCGGTTCCCGTCTTTGTTACCTCTACGCTCTGTCCCCAGTTCAATTGCTGAATGTTTGTCCAAAACTTCCACAACTTCCTCGTCATAAACTATTTTCCTGCCCTATCTATTTTAGAAAAATGCACTGGTATGATTTAAACTCAGAGTTAACTAGTTAACAATTTGCGATCGCTTTACTCAAACGGCTATAAGTCTCTGCTCACAAAGCAAAGTATACTTGGGATAAAGTTAGTAACACGTACTTAATAAATGCTTTTTAAGTAATAAATAATACTTAAATCAATGTTTTTTAGATAATTTTTGCGTAAGTCCTGCTGTGTTGTTCTATAAGTTGTGCTTTATGTAATACTTATACTACAATATTTGAATATTCATACTCTTGTCAGACTAATTACTGTAAGGATATGAAAAATATATCCTATCCAATTCAGTTATAAGTTTGGAAAAATCCTAAATAAAATATATTACAACTTACCAATCTTTAATAAAGTATATGAACGCTGACCGAAAATCATATTTTTTAATTGTTGATTTAGAAGCTACTTGCTCCAATGACGGTAAAATTCCCAGTCACGAAATGGAAATTATTGAAATCGGTGCTGTAATGCTCAATCGAGCAACATGGGAAATTGACGCAGAATTTCAGCAATTTATCCAACCTGTAAGACATCCCCAATTAACAGCTTTTTGTACTGAATTGACTAGCATTCGACAAGAAGATGTTGACCAAGCACGACAATATCCGGAAGTAATTTCTCGTTTTAAGGAATGGTTATACTCATTCCCTATGCATATTTTCTGCTCGTGGGGTAATTACGATAAAAAGCAATTTCTTCAAGATTGTGAATTTCATCATGTTTCTTATCCTTTTGCTTCCGAACACAGAAATATCAAAAAGGAATTTTCAGAATATCTTGGTGTATCTAAAAGATTTGGTATGGCACAGGCTCTCCAGCATCTAGGAATGGAGTTGATAGGCACACACCATCGAGGTATAGATGATGCTCGTAATATTGCAGCTATCTACAGACACATAAAAACTGTAAAAATACCTCATGAAAATAGGGATTAAGGAAAAGAACATTTTCATGCTTTGTTGTGAATAACAAATTATCGAGTCTGTTTTCAGTAATCTTTGTGCGTAAGTCCTGATGATGATAGGATTTTGTATTACCCTCACAACTGCGATCGCAAATTAAATCCGACTAACGATATGACATTAGCGCTGGGCATGATTGAAGTTTATGGCGTTCCCGCAGCCCTGGAAGCTGGAGACGCTATGTGTAAAGCAGCCCGCGTCACCCTTGTTGGTTACGAAAATACAGATTTGGGACGAATTACTGTGTTGATTCGGGGAAATGTCGGTGAGGTAAATGTAGCTGTAGCAGCAGGATTAGAGGCGGTGCTGCGAGTTAACGGAGGTGAGTTGCTTTCCAATCACATTATTCCCCGTCCCCATGAAAACTTAGAATATGTTTTACCGATTCATCACAGTGGCAATGTAGAGCAATTCAATGCAGATATCAGGTTTCCTCCGCCTTTATCAGCGTAAACTGATGACTGTTGACTGATGACTGGTGACTGATGACTAAATTAATCTCTCGGATGCAGGCGGTACAGTCGCCAATTATTCCTGTGGTTGGCGAACTAATTAAAAACTCTCCTGGAACCATTTCTCTAGGACAAGGTGTGGTTTCGTATAGTCCACCACCTGAAGCTATAGAACTTTTGCCTAAATTCCTTGCCGAACCAACTAATAATCTCTACAAAGCAGTTGAGGGAATTCCTCCTTTATTGGCAGCACTTGCAGCAAAATTGTCAGTCTTCAATGGTATTGAAATCAACAAAGAAAACTGCATCGTTGTGACAGCAGGTAGCAATATGGGCTTTATGAATGCCGTTCTTGCTATTACTAGTCCAGGCGACGAAATAATTTTAAATACGCCCTACTATTTCAACCACGAAATGGCGATCGCAATGGCGGGTTGTCGTGCGGTATTAGTAGAAACAGATGAAAATTACCAACTGCGTCCTGAAGCCATTGCCCAAGCAATTACTCCAAAAACACGGGCGGTAGTGACAATTTCACCCAATAATCCAACTGGAGTTGTCTATTGTGAAGCGACATTGCACCAAGTAAATCAAATTTGTAGCGATCGCGGCATCTACCACATTAGCGATGAAGCCTATGAATATTTTACCTATAACGGGGTAAAACACGTTTCTCCTGGTGCTGTTGGCAGTAGCGAATACACAATTTCCCTTTATAGTCTTTCTAAAGCATACGGCTTTGCTAGTTGGCGCATCGGTTATATGGTGATTCCTCAACACTTACTAGTCCCCGTTAAAAAAATTCAGGATACAATTTTGATTTGTCCGCCCGTAGTTTCTCAGTATGCAGCTTTGGGGGCATTGCAGGCAAAAGACGATTATTTAAAAGAAAATATTGGTGCGATCGCAAAAGTACGGCAACTAGTACTGGAATCTCTCAACCGCTTACAAAGTTTGTGTAGCATTACTCCTGCTAATGGGGCTTTCTATTTTTTCTTGAAAGTGCATACTCAGATGGATGCATTTAAATTAGTCGAAAGATTAATTCAGGAACATAAAGTGGCTGTCATTCCCGGTACAACCTTCGGCATGAATGATGGATGTTATCTACGGGTTGCTTATGGGGCGCTGCAAATAGATACTGTAAAAGAAGGTATAGAAAGATTAGTACAAGGTTTGCAAACGATAATTAAGAATTAGGAGTTATGAATAGATATTAAGTTTTGGGTTGAGATTTAAATAGATGAATGCGTTAGTTTTAAAATTTAAAATCTCAAATTCAAACTTGAAAAAATGCCAATTATTCATAAACTAGTTGAAATTGAAACTAGTCCAGGTATTAATATTCATAACATTACATCACAAGTTCAAGATTTTATTACTTCAACTTCGATTAAAAACGGTCAGGTTTTAGTATTTTCTCGACACACTACCACTGCCTTAGCTATCAATGAAAATGAAGTCAGATTGTTAGAAGATATCAAGGTTTTCTTACAGAAATTAGCGCCAGAGTCAGAACATTACTTGCACAACGACTTACATTTAAGAGATGTTCCTGAAGATGAACCAATCAATGCCCATTCTCACTTGATGGCAATGATGTTGACTACCAGTGAAGTAATTCCTATTGTAGATGGAAAGTTAGCTTTAGGAACTTGGCAATCTATATTGTTTTTTGAGTTAGACGGGTCTCGCAAAAGAAGTGTATTTCTTCAAATTTACGGAGAATGATAAGTTAACACAATTTTAGATTTGGGATTGTGAATCATTTTCTGTTTCAGGAATGTAAGACATTTTGTTGTGATTTGCACTCTCGTTTCGTTATGTAGTGGCGATACCGAAACATTGCTTCTAGTTGTGCTTGCACTAACCAACCACTGATAAATTCAACTGTTCCTCCACCAGGCATAGAAAAGGAAATTGCATCAGTCAATCTAGTTTTATTATCTATCGATTCAAATTGATGTCGATGTATCCAAGACTCAAAAGGCCCGGATATTTGTGTATCAACAAATAAGCGATATTGTTCGCATTCAGTATGACGCGCTAACCAAGTTAAGGGTAATAGCCCTAAAAACAATCGAAATTCTGTAATAGCGCCTACTTCCAATCCTCCCTCACGGCGCACTACTTGAACTGGTTGCCAAGGGGGATTTAGTAGTTGCAAAATATCTGGCCTTTCGTGAAATTTCCAAACTACTTCTGTTGTCGCATCAATTACTGAGGAATGTGTAAAGTGCAGCATGGAAAGAAAAACCTACTATTTAGCCTTCGGATTCGGTATCAATTTCAATATCTAAAGTATCTTCATCAACCCGGACATATAAAATATTTGGATTACAGCAAACTTGGCAATCTTCTACATAAGATTGTTGCGATCCAGCACTCAGATCGATAAAAGTTAAATTAGATTCGCCGCAATAGGCGCAATAATACTCAGCTGTTGTTTGCATCGGGTTTTTAACTATGAATTTATGAAGATTGGGGACTAGTTATTAAGATTTCCCTTATCCCCCAAAGTTCGCTTTTAGGAAAGTTTTCCTAAAACTTCTCTTCTTGCCTCCTATTTTGGCTGTAATTCTTTTGGCGATGATTGGAAATAACTGGTAGCATCAGCCAAATGCTTTAGTAGTGTAGACTGTGGTAGAGGCCCTTGCAAGTGACTCCAGGGTAAAACTTGCTCTGTAGGCCAGTTGGCATAAACGTAAAAATCTAAGTCGGGAAGCTGTCCTTTGAGTTGCTTGAAAGCACGTTTGTAGCTACCCAAAGAATCGCCAAAGTTGCGAGTCAGTTCGAGAAGATGGGAGAGTCGGCGATCGCCTCTGGATAACAAAGCTTGAATTATTGACCAATTATAGCTTTCTGGGCGAAAATCTATGCCTTGGGGTTTGAGTTTTTTTTGTAATAATTGCAACCGCTTCTCAGCTTGCTTATTGACTCCAAACCACTGAAAAGGCGTGTGTGCCTTGGGCACAAAGGTACTGCACCCCAGTGTTAAACGCAATCCTGGTGCAGCTTTTTTAACGTTTTGCATCATTGCTACAGTTTGCTCTAAATCCTCTGGTTCTTCACCGGGAATTCCTACCATACCGTAGAGTTTCAAGGCTGATAATCCACCTGCTTTAGCATTTACCGCTGCTTGGATAATTTCCTCGTTATGCAGCTTTTTGTTGACGATTTGCCGCAATTTTTCTGAACCACTTTCAACGGCAATTGTAAGCGATCGCGTGTCTCGTTGTGCTAAAGTTTTGGCTAGCTGTACTGTTACTGTATTGGTTCGCACCGAGGCAATACTCAAACGAACATCATCGTATTTTGGCTGACTAATATAATGTAGTAATGTCTCAAATTCTGGATGCTGGGTAACAGAAGCCCCTAATAATCCTAAGCGATTTGTAACTGCTAAACCTCTTTCAATAGCTGGAATTAACGAACCTTCCAAATTTGCTGTTCTAAAAGGCAATGTCAGATAACTCGCTAAACAAAAGCGGCACATTTCTGGACAACTTCTGACCACTTCCACCATGTAAATATTTTCCCAAGCTGCCTTTTGAGTAACGACAGTTGATGCTGATAAAGTATTTCCACGATAAGTTTGTTTTTGTACCAATTCCGGAATTTCTGATGAAATTGGTTTAATTGCCTTGACTGCACCATCTATTGCTTGATATTCCACTTCATACAAACTCGGAACATAAATTCCTGGTATTTGTGCAAGTGTTTTAAGTTGAGTTTGTCTAGAAGTATTTCTGACAGTTTTATATGCCTCAATAAAATCTCCTAACAGATTTTCGCCATCTCCTAGCAAAATTACATCAAAAAAATCTGCAAAAGGTTCGGGGTTAGCAGTGAGAACAGGGCCGCCGCCAAAAATTATCGGCTGATTATCATCGCGTGAAGTTGCACGAATCGGAATTTCTAAAGATTCCAGCAAATTTAAAATATTCACATAATCTAGTTCCCAAGAAATAGAAAATCCGATTATTTCTGGTTTTATGGGTAATTGTTCGTGAATATCGGTAAACAAGCGACTTACGTGCACATCATCGCGCATTGCCAAAGTTGCCCAAACCACCTGATAGCCTAAGCTAGTGATACCGACGGTGTACTCATTGGGAAAGGCAAAAATGACTGGTATAGCGTCGTTGTTGGGGGTAGTAGGCGTGAATAAGAGACGTTCGGAGGCAAATACAGATGATGTCACAAGTGTTTATTATCAGCAGGGTTATCTATATCTAATTTTAAGCCATAGAATTATACAGTTAAAAACCAATGTCACGCTGTTAGCAAGAATAATCGGCAAAGCTTGGAGATATATTCCATAAACTAACCACAAAAAAACACCTATTATAAATGTAATCAGCGTTATTAAAGAAACATCTTTTGCTGATTTTGTTCGCCATGTTTTTAACATTTGTGGCAAAAAAGAGATTGTGGTTATTGTGGCAGCAGCTAATCCCAAAATTGTCAGAAAATCCATACTTAATTATTTATCTTAAGTTGATGTATCATAATTTATCTAAATTCTCTCTTATGCTTCAAGTAATTTGTTTAAACTAGTCAACTACCAAGCTGCAAAAAATTAGGCTAAACTTTAGTTATACCATTATATAAGAGAGATTAAAATGCTAGATGCAGTAAAGTTTCAAGCAAAGATTCAAAATGGTTTGATTCAGATTCCTGATGAGTACAAACAAGAACTCTTTGAAGGAGATGATATTCAAGTTATTGTTTTGGTAAAGAAAAAATCATCTTCAAAAAAAGACATAATTGATGAATTGACCGTAAATCAAATTCAAGTGAATGGTGTACTCGATCGTGAAGAAATTTACAGTGGCTAATTATGACAAATGGTGCATCTTTTATTGATACGAATGTTTGGCTATATCGGTTATTAGACAACCAGAATATAGAATTGGTAGAAAGAGAAAGAAAACGGAATATTGCTATTTCAATTACGTCAAATCAAGTAATCATTATCAGTACGCAGGTTGTAAATGAGGTTTCTGCTAATTTACTAAAAAAAGCAGCCTTTAACGAAGAGCAAATCAAAGCTGTGATTCAATCGTTTTATCGTCGCTGTACTGTAATAGAGTTCAAAGAAAGTATTTTTGAATCTGCATCAGATATCCGCAGTCGATATAATTTTTCTTTTTGGGATAGTTTAATTGTTGCTTGTGCGCTGTCATCAGGTACAAGTCTTCTCTATTCTGAAGATATGCAGGATGGGTTAGTAGTAGCTGGTCAATTAGAGATCGTGAATCTGTTTAAATAAAAATAAAGATATTAGGTTTACAATGATATCAAATTTATTTTAAGCAAAGAACCTTGGATCGAGAATCTGCTCAATAAATGGAAATTCAGTGTGGAAATTTTTCAAAGTCATAGTCGTAGTTTATTGCCAACAATTGCCCTCCTCTGTTTGCAACGCTGCTAAATATTTTACACCGCTCGGCAATTTTTGCGCGATCGCTACAACTAATAGCAATAAGATTCCTAACTTATTTAATAAGTTGGAAATCTGAGACTATCTTTGAAAAGCGATCGCTTTATTGATTACAACACCTTACACTGACCGTGATGCCGGAGCAAATGGTCGCACAAAACTAAAGCCACCATCGCTTCCACCATTGGAACTGCACGCGGTAATACACAAGGATCGTGTCGTCCTTTTGCAGCTAATACTGTTTCTTCACCTTCACTAGTAACTGTTTTTTGTTCTTTTCTAATTGTTGCTGTCGGCTTAAATGCAACTCGTAAAATAATATTTTCTCCGTTAGAAATTCCTCCTTGAATACCACCAGAACGGTTAGTTACAGTGCGAATTTCACCCTTTTCATCAATATAAAATTCGTCGTTATGTTCAAAGCCGGTAAGCAAAGTTCCGCCAAAACCCGAACCAATTTCAAAGCCTTTGCTAGCAGGGAGAGACATTACAGCCTTAGCGATATCAGCTTCCAATTTATCAAATACTGGTTCGCCTAAACCTTTGGGGACATTGCGCGCCACACATTCCACCACACCGCCGATAGAATCACCAAGTCTACCAGTTTGTTCGATTAATTCAATCATGCGATCTGCACATTCAGTATCGGGACAGCGGACAATGTTGCTTTCCACTTGTTCTAAGGTGACGATATTGGGGTCAACTACACCTTCTAAATCCTTGATGCGCTTGACATAACCGATGATTTCAACATTGGCAACTTGACGGAGAATTTTTTTAGCGATCGCACCTGCTGCCACTCTTCCAATTGTCTCACGCGCTGACGACCTGCCTCCACCTTGCCAATTGCGAATGCCATATTTGGCATCATAAGTTGCATCCGCATGAGAAGGGCGATACGTTTGTACCATCTCGTTGTAGTCTTGGGAACGCGTGTCTTTGTTCCTTACCAAAATTGCTATGGGTGTCCCCAAAGTTTTGCCTTCAAAGACTCCAGACAAAATTTCGCAAGAATCAGCTTCTTTGCGAGGTGTCGTAATTTTGCTTTGTCCTGGTCGTCTTCTGTCTAACTCTACTTGAATTTCTTCGGCAGAAATTTCCAGTCGCGGAGGACAACCGTCAATTACAACTCCCACACCACCGCCGTGGGACTCGCCAAAAGTGCTGATGCTAAATAGATGCCCAAAAGTACTGCCCATAATATTTATAAAATAAGGAAGAAGCTTATGTATTGTACCTAGAGGTCTTGCAAAAGTCTTGTTTACACCTCTGTTACCTCGCGTAACAGTTTACTAAACTACTCATTAACCTAATTAATGCCTTGCAATTAAATAAGAGTTACTAATTTTAAAAGTTGTAGATTTTCGCAGCAATCTTGTAGCATCTTCTACTGATAAAGGGCGGCTAAAAAGATATCCTTGCATTAATTCACATTCAAGAATTCGCAATACATTTAGTTGTTCTTCAGTTTCTACCCCTTCGGCAACGACTGTTAGATTCAGTCCATGTGCCAAAGTGACGATCGCAGTTGTGATAGCTGCTTGACAATTTTCATTCGTAAGGTCGCATACGAAAGACCTGTCAATTTTTAAACAGTGGATCGGAAAATTTTTGAGATAACTGAGAGAACAATACCCCGTGCCAAAATCGTCTATGGAAATAGAGACACCCATTTTACATAACTCGCTCAAAATCTCCTGAGTTAAAGACACATTGTCCATGGCAATGCTTTCGGTAATTTCTAACTCCAAACAATTGGGATTCAACTTAATATCTAACAATATTTGACTTACTAGCTTGAGTAAGTTAGGTTGCTGAAATTGTCGTGCGGAAAGGTTAACTGCTACTGTCAAGGTCTCTAAGTTGAGAGCATTTTGCCAAGTTTTATTTTGAGCGCAAGCAGTTCTTAGAGTCCATTCGCCTATAGGTACAATTAGACCTGTTTCTTCCGCGATTGGGATAAATTGTTCCGGAGGAATTAAACCTAGTTTTGGGTGTTGCCAACGCAGCAAAGCTTCCATTTTTGTAATTTCACCTGTGGTGATATTCACTTGCGGTTGGTAAAAAATTCTTAATTCTTCTCGTTCTAGAGCATAGTGCAAGCTGTTTTCCAAGATTAAGGATTCTGAAGCTTGTACATTGATTTCTGGTTGATAAAACTGATAGTGATTTCGTCCCTGTAATTTGACACGATATAATGCTGATTCCGCATGTTTAATTAAGGTTTCTGCATTTTCTCCATGCATGGGATATAAGGCAGTACCGATGCTAGCACTAACATGCAAGTGATGATTTTTGATCTCAAATCCAGGTTTAAATGCTGCTAAAATGCGTTCTTGTATGTGAGCTACATTTTTGATATCGCTAACTTCTGGCAAAAGTATAGTGAATTCGTCACTTTCCCAACGAGCAATAATATCAACCGATCGCAGACATTTTTTCAGACGTTGGACTATACTTTGCAATAGTTCGTCGCCAATGTCATCTCCGAGTGTATCGTTGATAATTTTAAAACGGTCTATATCCAAAAAACAGACTGCTAGCTTTTTGTCATATTGATGTGCTTGTGCCAATGACTCAGAAAGTCGCTTTTTAAATAATACTCGGTTAGGTAAATCGGTTAAAAGGTCATGCAAAGTTTGATGGCGGATTGTGGCTTCTGCTAATTTGTGAGCGGTAATATCTCGAAAACTCCAGACTCTACCAACAATTTTGCCACCAATGCGCTGCGCTATTGAATATCGCTCAAAGATACTCCCATCTTTTAATGCGATCGCATCATTACTATTTGTATCTAGTTGCAGGTGTAATTTTTTAAAAGTTGCAAGATAGTTTCTCGGATTTTCTAGCTGTTTTACCATTACTCTCAGTGCTTGTCTAAA
The DNA here is from genome assembly GCF_016056275.1 of Dendronalium phyllosphericum CENA369. Taxonomy (GTDB): domain Bacteria; phylum Cyanobacteriota; class Cyanobacteriia; order Cyanobacteriales; family Nostocaceae; genus Dendronalium; species Dendronalium phyllosphericum. The sequence continues at coordinate 31,836 of NZ_JAECZA010000238.1, forward strand.
ATTCCTAGAGTTAATTAACGACTCTGGAATCTGCCACATCTGCACAAATTTTTGATTAAAATCTGCAATATTACCTCGGTCGTCTATTACTAAAATACCGTCATTAGTAGATTCTAATGTTGCTCGTTGCACAGAAAGAGATTTCTCTAATTCTATTTGTATTCGCTCGCGTTCGTCTATCTCTTTATATAATTCCGCAGTCAACTCATAAATTTGGCTTTCTAATTTAGAGGCAAGACTTTTATTTTCTAAAAGCAATTTTTTTAATCTTTTTTCTGTTGATAAGTATTCATATGCTAAGGCTAATAGGCATGATGTAATTTGCAACAGGGCAATTTCTGTTGCTAATAACAGTCTTGTCTCGATATAGTTATCAAAGCCAATAAACCCTACCAAATCGATTCTGGTGATTATTGGTAGCACCAAAATAGATAAGACAATTAATTTTATACTTAAGCAGCTGAACAAACTAACCATTAGAAGCATAGTGTTAGTCTCTGCTATCGTAGATAGAATTTTTATTAAAATCTTTTTTTCTTTTCATTTTAAGAAAAATGAGCTAGTCTACAAGTTAATTTCAAATAGATAAAATATTTTTTTTAGAGTTTAGTTAATTTTTCATATGTATTGAGAGATAAATATTTTTCAGTTTTAATAGGTTTCACCATGAATCACCATCTGTAAAAATGATGATTTGCAAATAAAAAAGGTTGTGTTAAAATTGCCAATTTTTATTTTGCAATAGTAGTTATCAAAACAGAATTCACGCTCGACCAGTTGCGTTGCGAAAAGGCTGTTTTGTCTTGGGAATTTTCCCATGAAAAACTGCCATTAACGCAACATTAGCAACGCAGGAGCGTCGCCTGGAGGAGGTTCTTTACACGAACAAATAGCGTACAGAAGTCAGTATCAATTCTGTACGAAGCGGCAGATAAATTAACAGCTTTAAGCCACCACTAAATCGAAAATTTAGTAGTATTCAATCAGTAGCAGGTCTGAATTTTCTACCGATCAAATTTTGACTTTTGAATTCTTCTTCAATGCGATCGTTTATATTTCCTTCATATTTTATACTAAAAGGCTCGATTGATTGTAATTTTTAAAACTTAATTTTTAATTAACTTTTAAAAATTTTACAGAGGATTAAATTTACAGCTATCATGCTGAGTTTGCAAATAAAATATACGCTTGAATCGGGAATATCAACAGTGCTATTTATCAAGCGTTGAAACAAGAAGTCCTACTGCTACCAAAGTTATATACTTATTACTATCATTTACACTTTACTAATTAATGTGTTTTTAAATACATATAAATTTAAGTAATAAGATTTCTCAATCTTGCAGTTATAAATTATTTTTGATACCTTCTATCGACTATTTTAATGGTTTGATGAAAAAATACAGGTATTAATCTATGAAACTTACTAAGGGTTATCCCTGTTAGGGCTGAGTAAAAAATTAACAACTGATGTAAGCTAAAGCGCATTTAATTTTCAGAAATACTCATAGGGTTTTTGACCGCTGACTTTTGACAGCCAACGGTCAACATGAAAAGATGTGCAAATTAAATGCACGACAGCTTAATTAAATTAATAAATGTAACTGCGAACCTTGTTGAGTTTTACTAACCTCAATGCGGGCTTGGAAGGCTTCTTTGAGGTGGGGCATGTGGGTGACCGTAAGGATACAAGCGAAATCGCAGGCGATCGCATTAATGGCTGCAATCAAGCGATCGCATCCTTCAGCATCTTGCGTACCAAATCCTTCATCTATAATTAGCAATTGCAATGATGCACCAGCCCGCTGCGCTAGTAATTTCGCCAAAGCCAAACGGATGGCAAAATTGATTCTAAATGCTTCGCCACCAGAGTAAGTTTCATAAGCTCGTGTACCTCTAGCATCGGCAATTAAAATATCTAGAGTGTCTATCAGTTTGGCATTTTTCCGCGTTGACTTGCCATTGCGCCCAGATTTTTGGGTAATAAATTGCACGTGTAACTGGTTAGCACTCAGCCGCGAAAGTAGTTGATTTGTCTCAGCTTCCAGTTGGGGCAACACATTCTCAATCATCAAAGCCTGAATACCATTTTTCCCAAATGCTTGTGCTAATTCCTGATAAACTCGGTATTCGCGTTTGCAAGATTGCAGTTGTAGTTGTTGTTGCTCGTACTGAATTTGCATAGTTTCCAGTTGGTGAGCCAACTGTTCTAAACGCCCTAGCTTTGCTATATATTCGTCTAGTTGTCGCCTACGTGCTTGAAGTTGCTGTTCTAAAGCTTGAATTTGCTCGGTTGGGTTGGCTGCTTGCGCTAACTGCTGAACAATACTATCAATCTGGGTAGCGAGTTTTTGTTTCTCTATTAATCTGATGCTTCTAGCTGACTCTAACTCTTGTAATCTTGCTTGGAGTTGCGGATACTGCTGCTGGGCTGACGAAAGCTGTTGATAGCGTAACTGCCATGACTGAGCCTGGCGTACTGCCATCCGCAGGTTGTTATGCTGTTCCGAACTGTAGGCAACTTCCGCAATATGACGTTCAAGGGCAACGATTTGTCTGGCACATTCAGAATCCGTTTGTTCTTGCTGGATTCTAGTTTGTAATTGGGCAATTTGGCTCTGTAATTCTGGTTTTCGGGCTGCTAGTGTAGCTCGGCGTTTGCTAGCATCTTTAATCTGCCCTTGTTTAATTTCTGCCCAGCGCCACCGTTCTACTTCACTACGGGCAAGAGCATGGTCTTGTTCATTATAATTGAGCTGTTGCAGATATTCTTCTAACTGTCGCAGTTCGGCTTGTTTGTCGGGGGCATAATCACCAGCTTGCAGCGATCGCTCTAAATGTTGCTTTTCAGCAGCCAGTTGTTGTAACTGTTGTTCGGCATCGCTGGTTGATTGCAACTGCGCTGATAACTGCCCTCTCTGTTCCCGCAAGGATTCATAAGGAGCTAAGTTTTGCGATATTTCTCGGTATTTCTGGCGTAATACTTGAATTTCTCGATCTGTACAAGCCAATTGTTCTCTAAATACCCATAATTGCTCCTCAGTTTCTTTGTACTCAGCTTTGGTTTTATCCGCTACACGATTCCAATTATGTTCGTCTAAGGAACGTTCGCACAAAGGACAAATGGCATCGGGATTACGCAGCATTTGTAATTTTTGATCCAATTCCCCCAATAACCTTTCATATTCCCGTTGCTGTGCTTGTAGCCGTTCGATAAAGTGTCGCCTTTCCTGCCCTTTTTCCTGGACTCGTTGTAAATAAACTCTGTCTTTTTCCATCTGCTCGATCTGCATTCCCACTTCCATCACCGCTTGTTGCAGTTGCGGTTGGCGTAGTGAGGAACGTTGCAGTTGGTTCTCAGTTGCTTGTAACTGTTCTAATCTGGCTCTTAAATTAGCTTCAACCCGATGCAGTTGGCTTTGTAAATTTTGCCGCTGTTGCAACAAGGGACTAACTTGCATTTGCAGTTCGTCTAAATGAGCTACACGGCGACGCGCTGCGGTTAGTTGTGCTAAACCAGCTTCTACTTCACCTGATTTGCTGAGAGTTTGGTGAATTTCTTGCTCTTGCTGCTGCAAGGCTTCTAATTGTCCTTGGACTTGTTGCAGCTGTCTTTCGATTTCGTGAATTTGTTTAGTTAGTTGCTGTTGCTTTTGTTGGCGCAACCCAGTCGCACGAGTGTATTCTTCAAATTTAGTTGCCAACACTTCTTCTTGAGATTGCAGACTTTGGTAATGAGCATAGCCATTTTTAATTTCAGTTTCTTGATTTAAGATGGCTACTAAATCTGCTAGCTGACTTTTGATAGCTGAGTGTTCTTGTTGCAGGCGATCGCAATCTTGAGTTAAATTCTGGTACTGTTGCCTGACAAAGTTGAGTTGTTGTTCCCAATTTTGCCGCTGGTGCTGGACAACTTGCAAACTTTGCAATTGAATATTATCGAAAGCTTGTACCTGTTGCAATTGGTTGAGTTCGCTTTCTAATTCTGCTTTTTGTGCCTGCGTTACCTCACGTTGTTGCAGTTGAATTTTAATCGCTTCTAAAGAACGCTCTAACTCTTCTACCCTAGCTTTGAACTGCCGAGATGATTCTTTAGCTCGTTCTTCCAAATCATCATATTGATTGAGTTTCAACAACTCCGCTAAGATTTCTTTGCGTTCGCTAGGGCGCTTGAGCATGAATTCATCTGCCCGACCTTGACGCAAGTAGGCAGAATTAATAAAAGTATCGTAATCCAGCTTGATGTGTTCTAAAATCAAATCCTGTGTTGCTCTTACCCCCTTACCAGTCAAGGCACGAAAGCCAGAGGGTGTTTCTATTTGAAACTCAAGCACGCTACTAGCACCCCGAACTCGCGTGCGAATCACGCGATATTTGTGCTGATTGCTGTGGAAAGTAAAATCCACTCGCACTTCTTTTGCACCTGCATGGATGACATCGTCTTCAGCGGCAGCACGGCTTTCACCCCAAATAGCCCAGGTGATGGCTTCCAGAAGAGACGATTTACCTGCACCATTGGAACCACAAATACAAGCCGTATGCAGACCGCTAAAATCTAAAGTTGCATCACGGTAACTAAGAAAGTTTTTGAGGATAAGTTGTACTGGGATCATTGAGGCTATAGCGCCACATCTACATTTTTTTAACTAGCAGTACAGATGCACTCTTGATAGTTTAGCTAGGTAGATATCAGGTTTCTAGTCCTGAAGACCGCAATTTTACGAAAATTAACAATATTATGAGCTAATTTTTCCTGTTAGGCAAATTATTTTGCTCAGATTCAGAGAAAAATCAAACTTCTGGAGGTTAGCGTTTATTTTGCTCTGTTAGCACAAAAGAAGGCAAAAACAGATTTTCCTAGTTTTTAAAGAAGCAGGTTGAAACTTGGCATTTTTTCACTAAAAGTAATCCTAAAAAATAAAACCCGCGCTGGCGGGTTTCGTTTGTATAGCCACGACTTCTAGTCGTCAGAGCTTAATTGTGGTTTATCGTCTCCCTTCTCATTTTGTTGCTTAGAATGATTTGAATTGCGATCGCTCCTCGAAAGCTCAACAATGAGATTGAAAACTGCATCGGCAGACTTTTCCACTGCCCAAGCTAAAAAGGCGCTAAGTATCAGCATTAAAATAGTGTCCATAAGACCTACTTGATTAACGACTCTTATAAGGTCGCGCTAATCGTGTCTGGGCAAGGGTTATGGCAAGTATGAGTTCAGGTATGATTTATGTATGAGTTGCGTGACTTTAATAACAGCGAGAAAATTAACATAGTTAAGAAAGTCACAAAAGTATGGCAGAGCGATCGCTTCAAGCATCTCAAAAAGGCATACAGTTAGCCAAACAAGCTCTGATAAGTAAGAGATTGTTGCAGAAAGATTTAATCGGTTTGGTTTGTCAGAGTCGCCAACCTATTTCCAAATTTTTTACAGGTAAACCTTGCGATCGCGAAATTTTTGTTGGAATTTGCGAAAGGCTGAGTTTGAAATGGCAAGACATTGCTGAAATGCCCCCAGTCGATGACTTAATAAAGGTAGAAAATAATACTTTTAATACCAATGCTCTTGTAAAAGAGGTACGCGAAAAGATAAAACCTCTCATTGAAGAACGCTGTGGCACAATGCGGGTGCTAGATATGACTCAACCCATTGGGCTGAATGATATTTATACTAATGTCAACATTCTAGAGAAAATAACTGGACGGCGGTGGCTTGGAATTGATGAATTACTTCAACAGTGTACGAACGATGATTTTGACCGCTTTGGACTGAGCAGAATTACTGAAAAACGAGTGCCAGGACTAGAGGCAGTTGAGAAATATCCCAAGCTAATGATTTTGGGAAAACCAGGGGCAGGTAAAACCACTTTTTTGAAATATTTAGCAATGCAGTGTATTGGAGGTGAGTTTCAGTCTAAACGTGTCCCGATTTTTGTCACTCTTAAAAACTTTGCTGAAGCAGCAAATAAACCTGGGTTACTGGAATATTTGATTGAAGATACGATAAAAAATATTTCTAACAAACCACCTTTTGTAGAGACTGAATTTATTTATTACATTCAAGATGTAATAACTCATGGCAAGGCATTGATTTTACTTGATGGCTTGGATGAAGTTAGAGAAGAGGATAACAGCCGTATATTAAAAGAAATTGGTGATTTTTCTGAGCATTTTCGGAAAAATCACTTCGTCATTACCTGCCGCATTGCAGCGCGAGAATATATTTTTGATAAATTTATAGAAGTAGAAGTTGCTGATTTTGATAATAAACAAATTAAGACTTTTGCAACCAACTGGTTTAAGGACAAAGCTGTAAAACCAGAGACTTTTCTTGAACGCCTTGAAGACAATAATCGAATTAAACAACTTGCTGCAAGTCCTTTGCTGTTGACACTGCTATGTTTAGCATTTGAAGAGTCAGGAGATTTTCCAGCGAATCGTTCTGAGCTATATAAAGAAGGATTAGATGCACTACTCAAAAAATGGGATGCCAAGCGGGGAATTCAGCGCGATCAGGTTTATAAAAAGCTATCAGTCCAACGCAAGGAAGATTTATTAAGCAAAATTGCTCTAACAACCTTTGAGCTTGGAGACTACTTCTTCAAGCAGAAAACAGCAGAGCGATACATCACACAATACATCCGCAATTTACCTGGTGCTAATACTGATGAGGAAGCACTGCAAGTCGATAGTGAGGAAGTTTTGCGTTCTATTGAATATCATCATGGGTTAGTTGTAGCAAGAGCAAAAGGGATTTATTCATTTTCTCACTTGACATTTCATGAGTATTTCACAGCTAGAGAATTTGTAGTTGTAAGACAGTCATCAGAAGAAGCCTTGCAAAATCTTGTTAGCCATGTCACTGAAAAACGTTGGCGGGAAGTCTTTTTGTTGGCAGTTGGGATGTCGCCTAGTGCAGATCGGTTGTTGCTTTTAATAAAGCAGCAAGTTGATTTACTTATTGATGATGATGAGTTGCTAGGGTTTCTAAATTGGGTCAACCATAAATCTCTTTCAGTCGAGATTGCATTTAATCCCTTAACTGTGAGAGCATTCTATATTAACCTTTGTTCTGACCTTGAATTGAACTTAACTAATCACTTAGCAGAACCGGAGCCAGAGCCGGAGCCTGAGTCTGGTATTGACTATTCTAGTGTTCTTAATTCTGCCTTATTGGCTAGCTTGTTGATTAGTAACTCGACTAGCTCGACTAGATATTTTATAGAATCAGAACTTCGTCCTCTCAGCTTGAATACACTTGATTTTGAGATTGATGATGCTCTTATTTCTGCTCTTGCTCATGCTCACAAACTTGCCTCTAATACTATACCTCAATTTCAAGTAGGCTCTAGTCTGGCGTTTACTCTTAACCGTGCAATTAGCATTATATATGACAACGAGCTAAAACGCTCATTAAGAAGATTTAAACAGCAAATACCTGACCCAAAGAAAAACCGAGCAATATTTAAAACATTGTGGAAAGCTAATGGAAAAGCTTGGTTAAATAAGTTAAAACTTATAATAATTGACAATCGCAATATAGGATATGAATGGAATTTTAGTGACGAGCAAAAAGACTTAATAAAACAGTATTACGATGCCAATCGATTCTTGGTGGATTGCCTGAATAGCGATTGTTATGTCAGCCGTGAAGTCCGACAGCAAATAGAGGATACTTTATTATTACCGATCGCAGAGATTCAAAAGCGTCAGCAACAGTCATGAACCGAGATTTAGTAAATAGCTATGTTTTAGTCTAAATATAACTTAACTGTTCTATCTGCTACTCCATCGCCAACTGTACTAATTTAAGATTCAGCTTATACTTGCTCTTTATATAATGGCGAATTCTCAGGCAACTCCCAAGAATGCCCTTGACAATGAACGTAACCATTTGTAATAGAAATACCAAACATTTGGCGCATTATCTTGGCTGCTTCTTTCCTCTCTTCATCTGTCAAGTAATCCTGTCCTTTAAAACCTGCTCGATAAAGTTGAGGATTACCACCAGCATTCAAATGACGCTGTTTTCCAATTTCTAAAATTTCTTGAAACCTAGCATACTTTTGTTTTTGTTCTTCAGTCCAATTTTTCATGATTACAAGTCCCAATTAGTCGGAACAATATCGCCGTTTTGCAAAATCATAGCAATTGGTAAGATTAGGCTTAATGTATTGATGTACCAATTCCCAGTTTCTTCATCATAAAATGTATTACCGAGTAAATCTAGGGTAGTAAGCGCATTGATAATCAAGTATTGTGCTTCACTCGGTTCCATTAGTGCTTTATCTATAACTTAACTTTAGCAATTTTAAGGGCAAAAGAAAGCATTTCTATATTTCTAAAAAAGGCATAGAATTTAACAATACCGTTGCCAAAATAAGAGCATGAAGAGGTAGGGCGTTTCGTAGTAGAGTTATTGTCTCTCACAACGACAACTCAGAAACTACTAGCCGCCCATGCCCGACATCTTATCACTATTGCAATGTCTTCTACCGCAGATAAACGCCACAACGATGCGACAGTTGAACCAGATAATACAGGCCATGTTAGCGATGAATGGGCGAATCACAATGTTGGGAATATCCCGGTGGGCAGAAATGGGTGGTAGTTATCGAACAATGTTGAGGTTCTTTCATACAGTAATACCTTGGGC
>NZ_JAECZA010000034.1 GCF_016056275.1 Dendronalium phyllosphericum CENA369
GGGTAGGGTGTAGGGGAAATCATGAAAGTCTTACCACACCCCACACCCCGTCCCTTTTTCCAGATGACGTGAAAAGTCAGATTAGGGATGAGGAACGGGGGCATGAGGGAGCAGGGGGAGATGAGGGGGATGAGGGAGACAATAAATAGTTCTCCTGCCTTCTGCCTCCTGCCTCCTGCCTCCTGACAACTGACTAAAAAGGTGGCAATTCTTTAAGAATTGTAAACCGGATATGATTAATCGCTAAATCGCCTATAGGCACATCTTCTTTGGTAAGGCGTGCACCTTGACTGGTTACGGTTTCAAAGGTGATGCCTTTGCCAATTTCAATGTGATACCAGCTTAAACCCATAAAAAAGCGTGTGGGATAAGGGCCGCCGTACCCGACATCATCCGGATTTGATTCCATTGGCAACCAGCCAAAACCAGGAATGTAGAACTCCAACCAAACATGATTAAAGTCGGGTTGTAAGGGCACACCTTGCTGTTCGCCACTATTTGGGCATTTATATCTCCCAACTGTACGGCAGGGGATGCCATTTAAACGGCACAACGCCAGCAAGACACCGACATACTCCCCACAAGAGCCAACACCCCGTTCTAAAACGATATCTGGTGTATTAATATATGGTTTAATCCCATAGGATAACTCATCATAAACATAGTTGCGGATGTTATACATTTTCCGCAGTAAATTGGTTTCTGAGCCAATAGCATCGCGGGCAGCCCGGCGAACGATGGAAGTATCCATTGCCAAATCGTCATCATCCACCAAGTAGCGACTTTGAAATTCTTCTGGGAGTTCGGGAATATCTTCTACATCTTTGGGAGTAATCCGATACTTAATTCCCCGAACTTCTAACAGAGCTTTCCAGCCAAATATATGCCGTTCGCCAGGCATGAGAGCATCAAATTTAAATACTGCTACCCGTTGCCCATCGATAATTTCTTCTGTAAAGGGTAGACCAATAGGTTCAACATGTTTTAGCTTTTGGCGCTCTGTTTCCGAGGGCAAGGCTATGCGCCATTCTACTTCTGGTAAGTATACTTCTTCTAATGGCGAAATTTCCTCAGCATAGGACATTTCAATCAGATAGCCATTAGAGAGGGCGTAATGTTTATCTGGTTCGTTGTGATAATACAGGGGATGAATAAAAGTGCGATCGCGGTAGGTTAATTCATAGTTGGGGTCAGCGTTGGGATTATCCCGGATATAAGGCTCATCTGAAGCATATGCAACATAAAGACTTTCTTGGCCTGTATCGGCATTGGTATGTACTGCAATACCAGTCGGAGAATCAAACGGCGTGAGGACGCTGAAGTTAATTTCTCCTGTGGCTCGATCGAGAGAGTAAACTGTTTGTTCTGTGCGATCGCAAATCCAAAGAGTTTCTTGACTAACTGCCAAATTTTCTACGCCAACCCCAGGCGCATAAAATCTGGTGATCTCTTTGCGCGTGTCGCGGTCGAAAATGACGATCGAGCCTAGCTTTTGGCAACTAACATAAACTGTTGATTCCCAAACAGCAACGCCATCAGCAGCATAAGGTAAAGTGACAAAATGCTCCAAACCTAATGAAGCAAGCTTAGACAAATAAACACTTTTGTCGCGCGTCACCCATAGAGTATCTTCCCACACTGCCAGACCTGTCACTTCGTTAAATTCTTTGACTTGGTGGGGATTGAGAATTTTGCTATTGTCAGAGGTAGGGTCAATCTCTAGTAGATGCCCTTTAACAGTGTCAATGGCAAGCAGCGTATCTTTGATGAAAGCAATGCCACTTAAGGTAGCAGCGGTAAGCGGTCGAATTGTCCTTGACCCAAACATTTGGCTAGCAGTCAAACTAGGGAGTGCAAAACTCATATTAAGCATATTTGTTCAACGGTTTAGCACACCTAGGATTAATTTTGATATATCCTTCTGTAACCAAACCTGAGACTTCTACTAATATTAATTATTCAGTACAATGTGTTGCGAAAAACTCTTTCATCGGAGATAACACATATATGTCAACAGATCGAAAATTTCTCAATGCGATCGCTGGCGTTTAAACTCAAAAAACTTAATAACAGCTCTAATGTAACTTTAGTTGATGGTTTTCCAGCCATCACTAAATTATGATCGAATTTTGTAACCAATTTCTGTGAATTACACGATGTCTGCTAATTCTCTGCCTGAAGGTGCTGCCAATTGGCACAGTTTGGAAGTTGAGCGAGCGCTAAAACTGCTTAATAGTAACGCAGACAGTGGCTTAACACCCCAAGAAATTGAACAAAGGTTGCAAAAATATGGCCCCAACGAACTAGAAGAAAGTGGCGGTCGCAGCCCTTGGGAAATTCTACTGGATCAGTTCAAAAACATTATGTTGTTGATGCTGATTGCCGTAGCTCTGATTTCTGGGATTTTAGACCTCATGGCTTGGCGTTCGGGCAACTTGAAGCCTGGTGAAGTGCCATTCAAAGACACGATCGCCATTATGGCCATTGTCATCCTCAATGGCGTTCTCGGCTATGTCCAAGAAAGTCGCGCTGAAAAAGCCCTCGCAGCGCTGAAAAAACTTGCCTCTCCTTTAGTGCGAGTGATTCGCAATCGCCAAGTAATAGAGGTAGCAGGTAAAGAACTAGTACCCGGAGATATGATGCTGCTGGAAGCTGGGGTACAAGTAGCCGCTGACGGACGCATTATCGAAGCGTCTAATTTACAAGTGCGAGAATCGGCACTGACAGGTGAAGCCGAAGCTGTTAATAAACAGGCAAGCATGGTTTTGCCAGAAGAAACAGATTTAGGCGATCGGATTAATTTAGTTTTTCAAGGAACGGAAGTTGTCCAAGGACGAAGCAAGGTTCTGGTGACAAACACCGGGATGAAAACCGAACTAGGCAAAATTGCCACCATGTTGCAATCGGTGGAGAGCGAACCTACCCCCTTGCAGCAGCGAATGACCCAGTTGGGTAATGTTCTGGTAACAGGTTCTTTGATTTTAGTCGCGATCGTCGTGATCGGCGGTATCATCCAGGCAAGAGGTTTTAGCAACTTACAAGAACTGTTAGAAGTTTCTTTAAGTATGGCGGTTGCTGTAGTCCCAGAAGGTTTACCAGCTGTGATTACCGTGACTTTGGCACTGGGAACTCAGCGCATGGTGCGCCGCAATGCCTTGATTCGCAAACTGCCAGCAGTGGAAACATTAGGTTCCGTCACCACAATTTGTTCTGATAAAACTGGCACTCTCACTCAGAATAAAATGGTGGTGCAATCGATTTACACTGGCGATCGCCACGCTTTTCGCGTCACAGGAGAAGGTTATACTCCCACAGGAGATTTCCTATTAAACGAGCAAAAAATTTCCGCAGACGAGCGTCCAGATGTCTTAGCTTTGCTAGTAGCCTGTGTTGTTTGTAATGACTCGGTGCTGCAAAAACAAAATGCCGATTGGGCAATTATCGGAGATCCCACAGAAGGAGCATTGCTAACACTGGCAGCGAAAGCTAGTATCGAAAAAGATCAGTGGAACAGTAAGTTACCCCGCGTTGCCGAGTTTCCTTTTTCTTCAGAACGCAAACGTATGAGCGCGATCTGCCGAGTGGAACAAGTAGCAACGGGCGAACAATCTTTGACCTCAGTTGACCCCGCCCTTGCTGGTTTGGTCGCATCCGAACCTTACATTATGTTTAGCAAAGGTTCGCCGGAAATAGTCTTAGGACGCTGCACGCAGATTTATTTAGGCGATCGCGCAGTTTCTTTAACAGAAGAACAACGCAGCCAAATCCTCGCAGAAAACGACACCATGGCGAGTAAAGGTTTGCGAGTTTTGGGTTTTGCATATAAACCCCTTGCAGAAATTCCGCCAGAAGGGTCAGAAGAGACATACGAGCAAGACTTAATCTGGTTGGGATTGGTGGGAATGTTAGATGCGCCTCGCCCAGAGGTCAGGGCAGCCGTCCAAGAATGTCGGGAAGCAGGTATTCGCCCAATCATGATCACTGGCGACCACCAGTTAACAGCACGAGCAATTGCTACCAATTTAGGAATTGCCCAAGAAAGCGATCGCGTCCTCACAGGTCAAGAATTGCAACGGATGAGCGACCAAGAACTAGAACAAAATGTGGACTTGGTAAGCATTTATGCTAGGGTCGCCCCAGAACACAAACTGCGAATTGTCCAAGCATTGCAACGTCGCGGCAGATTTGTCGCCATGACAGGCGATGGTGTCAACGATGCCCCAGCCATCAAACAAGCTGACATCGGTATTGCTATGGGCATCACTGGTACTGATGTGAGTAAAGAAGCCAGCGACATGGTGCTATTAGATGACAACTTTGCCACCATTGTCGCCGCCACCAAGGAAGGCAGAGTAGTTTACACCAACATTCGCCGCTTTATTAAGTACATCTTGGGTAGTAATATTGGCGAAGTTCTGACAATTGCCGCCGCACCCCTAATTGGTTTGGGAGGCGTTCCCTTGACCCCCTTACAAATTTTGTGGATGAATTTGGTGACAGACGGTTTACCAGCTTTGGCATTGGCTGTGGAACCCCCAGAACCAGACGTGATGAAGCGTCCGCCTTTCAGTCCCCGCGAAAGTATTTTCGCAAGGGGTTTGGGTTCTTATATGATTCGCATTGGTATCATTTTTGCCATTATTACCATTGCTTTAATGTGGTGGGCTTACAGTCATACCCATGCACCAGGGTATCAAGGCGATCGCGATGCTTGGAAAACAATGGTCTTTACAACTTTATGTATTGCCCAAATGGGTCATGCGATCGCAATTCGCTCTAACAACCGACTGACAATCGAGATGAATCCTTTCTCCAATCTCTTTGTGTTAGGAGCGGTTGTTGTCACCACAATTTTGCAATTGATGCTGGTTTATGTTCCGCCTCTGCGAGATTTCTTTGGTACTCACTGGCTAAGTCCCACAGAGTTGTGGATTTGTATTGGCTTTAGTGCCTTGATGTTTGTGTGGATTGAATTGGAGAAGCTATTCCTACGGTTGATGGGCAAGAAAAGTGTCTAGAAATTAAAAATTCGCCTTGAAAAGTTTGCTACGGAGAGAAACCAACGCCACTTGTTTCAACGCGGCAGCACTTCCTTCAAGTCTGGCGACCGAACGGAGTGCCTTGGAAACCCGCGCAACGCAGTGGCTCCTCCTGGCAAATTTTCGCAAAATTAAAAATGAAAAAAGGGAATGTCCACATTTTTAATTTTGCATTTTTAATTCTTGTTTTTATGTACTTAAAAAACATTCACCTGAGACAGTTTCGTAATTACCAAGAGCAAAAGGTTGAATTTACTGCTGCCAAAACGATTTTGGTGGGCAATAACGCTCAGGGAAAGTCTAATTTGTTGGAGGCAGTGGAGTTGTTGGCGACATTGCGATCGCACCGTATGGCACGCGATCGCGACTTAGTCAAAGAAGGGGAAGACGTAGCTCAAATTCACGCCACCCTAGAGCGAGAAACTGGCATTAGTGACTTAACTTTAACTCTCCGGCGCAACGGTCGTCGTAGTGTTGCCCTCAATAGCGAGTCTCTGCGGCGACACATGGACTTTCTCGGTGTATTGAATGCAGTACAGTTTTCCAGCTTGGATTTAGAACTCGTGCGCGGCGGTCCCGAAGGTCGGCGCAACTGGCTAGATACACTTTTAATCCAACTCGAACCAGTGTATGCTCACATTTTGCAGCAATATAACCATGTATTACGGCAACGCAACGCTTATTTGAAAAAAAATCAAGACTCACCAAGCACTCAGCAATCAGAACTGGCTGTATGGGATGCCCAATTAGCGACCACAGGCACAAGAGTAATTAGAAGACGCGATCGCGCCATTCAAAGATTAGCCCCCATCGCTGCTGCTTGGCACGCTAATATCAGCGGCAGTACAGAAGTTTTAGAAATCAAGTATGCCCCTAGCGTTCCTTTGGTGCAAAACCAACCGGAAGAAGTGCAGCAAGCATTTTTGACCAAAATTCAACAGCGAGCCGTTGCCGAACTGTACCGAGGCACTACTCTTGTCGGCCCCCATCGTGACGAAGTAGAATTGACTATTAACCAGACACCCGCTCGTCAATACGGTTCTCAGGGTCAGCAGCGAACCTTAGTATTAGCCCTAAAATTAGCAGAATTGCAACTAATTGAAGAAGTTGTTAAAGAGCCTCCACTGCTCTTGCTTGATGATGTCCTAGCCGAATTAGACCCATCTCGCCAAAATCAATTGCTCGATACCATTCAAGACCGTTTTCAAACCTTAATTACTACTACTCACCTGAGTTCTTTTGATTCCCAGTGGTTGAATTCTTCCCAAATTCTTTTTGTGAAAGCCGGAGAAATCATCTCATCACCAGCTACTCTTTAGTAAATCAAAAATTCCTAGATAATGCTGCATGTTGCCTAGTAAAGATAGTTTTCTTGGAAACTTAGATAAAATTTTACAAGTCTTAAATACTAATTACGAACTATAGCTGGTGACTGGGTGAAAAGTCTTTTTGTGTCTAGGTTTGATCGTCTGTTGATGTCCTAACACTACTGGCGACGGCTATAGTATCGCTCTTGCAAATTAAATATTGAAAATACTATATTTTTAGGATTTTGAAGTATTTTTGCAGCAATTTTCTATGAAAACTTGCTCTATTTTGTAATGAACTTATGACAACCATTTCATAACTATGCCTAAAACTAATGACATATTAAATGAAGATGAGATTGCATCGCTAGGTGCATCATTACGAGCAATCGAGCAAAAATCGCTTAAGCAAAGTCAAAAAGCTGGGAAGACGAGAATTTGGTTTCAAGGTGAGGAGCCTTTTTTTGATGTCTTTTTTGAATTAAATAATAATGAGATTTTCTGGTTTCAATTTACATTACGCGGTAAATCTATTTCCTGGGATAAGAGAAAACCAGAATTGCAAACAGGTACTACAAATGAATTCTGTATTAATGATGTGAGTTTTTACGCTGCAAGTAAAACAATTGAGAACGATCGCCAACAAGATTGGGAATTTATCTATTTAGTAAAATCAATTCTCCGCACTAGGTCAGAAGAACCAATTTTTGCCAAAGCACTGACCTTATTTAATTAGTCATTAATTATTCGTTATTTAGTCAATGTTCTAATCTTTTAAAGACGCGGAGAACCATAAAAGTTAGCACAGCACCAACTAATGCTAACTGCCATAAACCCAACCCAGTTGCAATCCCCAAACCAGCCGAAACCCAAACAGATGCAGCTGATGTAAGTCCGTGTATTTCTGGTCGCGCTGATTTTTCCGAAGATTCGCGTACAATTTCTCCAGCGCCAAGAAATCCTACACCAGTTGCAACACCTTGAATTACACGGCTGAGAGCATCAAGATGTGATTGTAGCGAATCTATTTGCATAGGTATAATAGTAAACACAGCCGAACCAAGACACACTAGCATATGAGTTCTTAAACCTGCTGGTTTCTGCTTCAGCTGGCGTTCTATTCCAATAATTGCCCCAGTCAGCAAGGCAAGGCACAGCCTGAAGACAATGTTTAGCAAATCATTGGGCGCAAGGTAGTAAGTGTTTAACAATGCGGGATATTTAGAAAAAGTACTACATTTTACGGTTGCTTGGTAATGTAGTTCCAAAAATCAACCTTGTTTTCTGGATTTTACTACAAAACCTCCAAATTGTGAGGCTGAAAAATATTTCAGAATACTTTTTTATCAAAAAAACAAGAGTTTCTATTTTCTTGTTAGTCTAATTAGAAGAATATTATTGCTAAAAGATATAAAAATTCACTTATAATTTACGTCAATATTAGACGAAAAACACAGGAGTTTTAAGTTAAACAAATGGTGATTAGACCTTTAAAAAATTCTATTGTCCCTTTATCTGGTCTGCTGACTCTGCTTACCTTCGTCCAGCAATTTTGGGTTGGTCGAATACTAGTAGCAAATTAATAATTGACGACAAATAAATTGAGTGGATATCTATTGGCTTGACAAAATCAAAATGCTAGACCGCGCCAAAGTAGGTGACAAAGCATTTTACCTCAGCAGAATCATGCAGCGGGGCTATCCGGTAACACCCGGTTTTGTGATTTCAGCAGACGTTTTACGGCAATTCTTAGAAACTCTTAATAATTCAGAGTCATTAGTCGCTGATTTACCTGATTCTTCGTTACACCTAGATGTAGCTAATTGGCGACAACTTCAGCAAGTAGCTGGTCGTTTGCGTCAAGAAATCACAACAGCGACTGTACCACCAGAGTGGGTGAGTACAATCTTTAAGGCAGCTAAAGAATGGCAAACTAATTATCTGATTTTGCGACCAACGCTAGCATTATCGACAGTAATGCCAAGTTTGGGGAATACATCTGGTTTGCTAGAATCAATCTTTTGTGACTGCGATGAAGAAGCGATCGCTAAAGCATTAAAGCACACTTGGAGCCAGCTATTTCGTGCCAAAAGTTTACTGTATTGGCAAAAGGTGGGAATTAGTTTACAACAAATTAATTTAGCAGTGTTGGTGCAGCCCGTTCAAAATGCGATCGCTAGCGGCTTACTAAATGCCAATTCTGGGAAATGGAAAATAGAGGCTACTTGGGGATTAGGAACAGCAATTTACCAAGGCGATGTACTACCAGATACATACTACATCCAAGGAGACACAGGAGTTGTCCTAGAGCGACATCTAGGCAATAAAATGCTGGCTTATCGCTTTCATGATGCTGCACTAGATGCTTCGCAATCTCTAGCTGGGTCAGTAATAACAGCGGAAAATCCTGATATATTGGCTTATGTACTTGAGGAAGCCCAACAAAAACAGTACGCTTTACAAGAAGAATACCTGCAACAAATAATCACTCTGGGAAATCAACTGATGAGTGACTTAGGGAAAAGCTTTACTATTAAGTGGACTATTTCTGAGGAAAGCTCTGTTACGTCAGTTAGTTCAACTTTGGCAACCAAAATCGGCGAGTGGCTTCCCCGTTTGAGTATCACGCAAGTTAGTAGCCCCCAATCAGCGATTCCCAATTTGCAGTTTATTAAAGGATTGGGCGCAGCAACGGGACGAGCGACAGCGACGGCTTATATAATTAGCAATTCTCAACACAGACCAGAACAAATACCCAAAGGAGTAATTTTAGTAGCACCGACGATTACACCAGATTGGCTACCGCTACTGCAACAAGTCGTTGGTATTGTTACACAGCAGGGAGGATTGACGAGCCATGCTGCGATTTTGGCTAGAGAACTGGGTATCCCAGCAGTGGTAAGTGCCACAGATGCCACAGTCATAATTGAAAACGGCGAACGGCTGCTTGTGGATGGCGATCGCGGCGAGGTATATCGTATTAGAGAAGACAGAGTAGACAAAAAAGAAGACGGGGAACAACTCAAGTCCAATCGCCCAATTACGCCATCACCCCATCCTGTTATTATCCCGAATCTACCCATGATTGCCACCCAGCTGTTGGTTAACCTGAGTCAGCCTGGCTTAATCGAGCAAGTACAAAGCTTACCTGTGGATGGGGTAGGATTGTTGCGCTCAGAATTAATGCTACTGGGAACGCTGGAGGGACAACATCCTAATATGTGGCTCTTAGGTGGGCACAAAGAAGAATTGTTAGAGCAATGGACTGAGCAGATTATGCAGTTTGCTCGTGGTTTTGCACCACGACCAGTATTTTATCGCTCTTTAGATTGGCGATCGCACGAGTTCTCATCATCGACTGATAGTTCGTCATCAATACTAGGCGATCGCGGTACATTCAGTTATATCAACAATCCCGCAGTTTTTGAGTTAGAACTAACAGCCTTAGCAACTGTACAAAAAGCAGGTTACAGCAATATTCGCCTGTTGTTGCCTTTTGTTCGCAGCGTCCCAGAGTTTTCCTTTTGTCGGCAGAAAGTTGAGCAAGTCGGGTTAACCCAGATACCCCAGTTTGAATTATGGATCGTGGCAGAAGTACCTAGTGTGTTATTTTTACTGCCAGAATATGTAAAAGCAGGTGTAGCCGGAATTTCCATTGGTACTAATGACCTTACGCAACTACTACTAGGAGTAGATAGAGAACAAGGACAGCTGACAAAAGTGTATAACGAACGGCATCCGGCGGTAATGGGTGCGATCGCCCAACTGATTCAAATGGCGAAAACTGCGGGGATACCATGTTCGATCTGCGGTCAAGCACCAGCGCTCTATCCAGAAATTATCGAGCAACTGGTGCAATGGGGCATTACTTCTATTTCTGTGGAACCGGAAGCAGTTGAGCGAACATACAAAGCGATCGCTCGTGCCGAACAAAGTTTAATTTTAGCAGCAGCACGACGCAAACTTGAATAACTAAATCAGGCTGCTTGAGGTAGTGAGGCAGCTAATATTGTTAATCTAGGAAGACTTGAGGGCAGTTTAAAGTAGTTTCAGTTCACTCCATAAGAGTCAAAAAATCATGGGCGGAAAACCTTGGCATTACTTTGTTCCTCATTGCACAGACATTAATTCTGCATTACAAGTTCTGCGCGAACAAGAATTTTGTGCAGGACGTTATGGGTTTGGTGCTTTAGAACATTTTTTTGGTAATTTAGAGAATTTTGACCGAGACTACATTAACTCTGAAGAATCTCCCGAAGAGTTAATCGAAGAGTACGGTAATGTCCAAGCCGCAATTGAAGCTGTTCTTGATGAGTATGGAAGTGAGGGAACGGCTTCTATTTTGGATATGCTTGGTATTTCACTCGTTCCTGAATCTTCAGCTGTTTCTCCTATATCTAGGAATGATTTGCTAGAACTATTTGGAACTGATAAACCAACACGAGAAATGGTTGAATCTATCTTGATAGAGGAGCAAGACCTAGATGCTTGTGAAGAATTTTGGTCTAGCATTAGTCGTGGAGAAGGACGATACATTGTTCTTTATACAGAGAATCAGCCAGTAGAAATCTTTTTTGCAGGTTACTCATTTGATTAAGGCAGAATATGGCGTTAGACTTCATAGCCAAAAGTTTACTATTGCCAGCGAGTTTAGCCGTTAAGAGTGAGAAGTACTGTTAACTCCTCACTACCAACTTATCGAATATATCCAGTCTCCCGTAAAAACTTACGTAAATCGGCAAAGAATTTAGTGCGATCGCTTTTCTTATAAACTTGCTGCACTCGCTGCCAACCATCCTGTCCTTGACCAAGTAGATACTTATCTGCCAGATAGGATGCTAAAAATCCTTTGCCATCATCACCTTGTTGCCGTGCCTCCATGTAAGTTTGCCATTGTTCCGCAGCATGACTGTAGATTAACTTGGGATAGCTGCGAGTCACATCAATCATTTTTCCTTGACGATACTGCCAAATTTGCAGGGGATAGCCAGAAGCCGCATAAGATGTAAAAGCATAGGCAAAGCGATCGTCTTGACTATCAAATTCTGGCAGTCCATCCTTGTCTAAATCTTGCAAACGATAGCCATTATTACCCCATTCATGACGAGTCTGAATGTATTGCTTAGACTTGCCGTCATAACGGTAAATCAAAGAATAGGTACAACAGTGCGCGCCGCCTGTAAAAAAATCCGCAATTACTTCTGGTTCTTTGTTGCCGTCCAAGTCTAGCACTGGTAACTTTTTGTCGTCTGTAAGTACCTCAACAGGTCGGTCATATTCACTTTCTTGCGGCAGCTTTTTATCCAAAACAGTTGTACCCGCCCGTATAATTTGCAACCGCACATTTTTGTATTGATATTCCTCTAGTTTGTCAAAGGATATTTCTGCTCGGACATTGCCCGATTGTCCGGTAATTACCTCTGCCTTAACAGGCTGTGATAATACAGCCGTCATGCTCAAAATAGCTAAACCGATCGCAGATTGGTTAATCAAGGCACGCATAGTATCGATTGTGGGTGTTGTATGTAGCTGGTTCAACTGTATACAACACTACAAAAACGGTCAATATCGGAAAATTGCCGCCGCCGGCGCATCATTAGGCATTTGTTCTGGCTTCACAACGTAAACTGTACCGCCATTTAAAAGCGTATGAATAGCAGCAAAATCCAACATATCTTCATCATTCGGTTGTGGTTGGGGGTGCAAATCGACAGCCATTGAATCTGAATCGAACTCACCCCAAATTTGTTGTCCTACTGGTACAAACAAAGAATCAATTTTTTGATAGTAAGCCGCTGAAATGATTTCTTTAAGATCGCTAGAGGCTTTGCCAGTAACTTCGCCAGCGAGTTGTTGATAAAGTTCCATTGCATCTTGTTCCGACTGATGAAATAGAGGTTCAACGATTGGCCAAGCTTCGGCGTGCAATTCTTCCGCCTGGAAAAGTTCTGGTCTGCGGGTAATTCCTTCTTCTAGGAGATGAGGATAACTATTCGCCTCTCGGTAAATAGGATGCAGATACTCCACTCCTGCCAAAATTAAAGGAGCTTTACGATTTCGCAGTTTCTCGTGCAATGCGGCATCAATTGCGTGAAAGTATTGCAGAATCGCTTCTTGGTGCTGGTCTCTGTCTGGACTTCCTTGACCGTGAAATGCACCTGGTTGCGATCGCGTAAAAGGATTTGAGGTGCTACCTTTGGGTGTAGCTATGCGAAATTGGCCTTCTTTAGCGGTTTCGTCGTAGAGTAGAGCTTCATCAATACTTTTAGGCATATTTTCTACTTCTACTTCATTGAGACCGGAGCGCGTTCCCTCAAAAAACTTCGCATCCTTTTGACTTAGAGCGAGGACGTAGAACTTACCATCATTATTAGTTAAATGTAGCAACGGCTTGAGATGGAAGCGATCGCTCACAACTACCAATTCTTGACACTCCATCGGTAGATGGTAATAGCGAAATACCTGCGAAGAAATAAATATTGCCAGCCCGTGGTCTTGATGTTCCCAAAAATCAGTTGTATCGAGTTCCATAGCCGGCTGGAGAAAGTTTATCGCCTCAGTATGGCGAATCCCTATCGCATCCAAGCGTTCCTCAGCTTCACGGATTAAATTTTTAAAACGAATTGGGTTTTGTCGAATCTCTGGCCCTGCTTTTTGCATAGGCATATACAGAGAGACGCAGGGACTATGAGGATGTTCGATTAAAGTTTTTAGTTCATCAATAGATAATATCGTCATATTATGAAACTCCTATCCAGTCTATATAAAGCTGAACCCTATGTATTTATTTCAATACCTGAATCAAGAGATTTCATCTTTCTTTTGATAAGAAATTATCCGCCACGGACACCATTCTGAAGATGGATAAAATAGAGGGGAAAAGGAGAGAACAGGTTGGTCGTCCACAATCAATATCGCTTTTACCTGCAAACTACTTTTTAAACAACCTCTTAAGACAATTGCGATTGTTCAAAGCCTTACATAAACTGGGTTTTTACTTAGCACTCAGCACTCAGCACTCAGCACTTTGCTGTAGTATCCTAAATCATTCTGTAAAACGAATATCCCCAACTTATTTTATAAGTCGGGGATGTATGGCTTTAAATTTTCACAAATTAAATAATATTGCTATCGTAAGCAGCTATTTAGAGAAAAATCTTCAATTATCCAGATTCGGAGTGTTAGTTCTTTGTGATTTGATAGCTATTCCTTTATGTAGTTGCGCTACAAAACCCAAAGTAACGCGTTTCATAATCCACTGCAAACTTACCAGGATCGTAAAAGTGATAGCCATAATCACCAACGGCTGTTTACCTAAGAGTTCCTCTACACCTTTGGTAACTAAGGCATCGGGTTGAGTAATAAAATCCCAACTGTTAAAACGTAAAAACCGACCCCAATAAATTCCAACAGCACAAAGAATATGGGTAATCAGTTCAACCCATAAAATCCATTGACTTTTGCCAATGCGGTGTAAGTAGTGACCCAAATTAATTAAAGATATTACATAAGCTTCTAATCCGGCTAAAATTACCACTGAGTAAAGAGGAATGAGTATCAGGGTAATTATCCACACAGATTGAATTGTACGAATATCATCTATCAAGTGAATTATATCAGTTAACAGATAAGGCGCATTTGGTAAAAAAGCATAGAAAACCAAGAATCCTAGCCACCAAACCCAAGAGCGACCGCGGTTGCTACGACGAAATAGCCAAACACTTAAAGCTAAAGGTATAAAAGCTAGAAACAAATTCCAAGTCATCCAGCTCTTGTTAATATTCAAGACCTGCAAAACTCTGGCTATCAATTCAATGAATTCTTCTTTCATAAAATGCTGACTGGCAAGACGCGTGATTGATATGGATTCGCTCTGTAGTCTTAACTTCAGTAATTACTTGGTGAAACTGTCAAAACAGAGAAAGGTTTTTGTGTGTTCTATACTGGACAGTAAAAATGGCTAATGCTTAATTTTTCACTTTACCAGCTTAAACACATAGTATAGCCAGAAAATCATCAAGGGTAAATCTGTCACAGAAAGGAAGTTTTTACTAGCAACTTTTGGTGCTAATAAAAACTTCCTATAGAATTTGTCTTTTTGAAAGATGCCCTAGCCATAGCCATTAAATTAACTTCAATTTGGCTGGGCTTAATTCCAGAATAATTCAGATTGCTGATTCCTTAGCTCCTAGATTAACGCACTAACACTCGACTACGGGGGCCAATTGCCTGTTTAGAGGTATTACGTCTGGCGCGGCAATCGATAGAATTTGTCGAACAACTACTTGAGGTGACAGTAGAAGCTGCTAAACTTGCGGGATTAGCTGCAAATGAATTACCGCTACTGAATTCAATATTGGGTGTAGTAACAGGTGTCGAAAAATTAGCCTTATTTGTTTCTACTGTTGGTGTTTGCGAAGTATATGCCTGCGGTGCTGCTTCGATCGCACTACTCGTATCAACTACAGGAGTCGGTGTGTTATTTACACTTACTACAGGTGCGGGAGTCGGCGTATTATTAACACTCACAACGGGTGCGGGAGTGGGTGTAGGTGAGGGAGTTGGCGTATTACTCACAACAGGTGCGGGAGTGGGTGTAGGTGTGGGAGTTGGCGTATTATTACTACTGATGGGAGTAGCATCGGCTGGTACTGTAATTGTCAATCTCACTAAAGGTACGTTGTTCATTTTCCAGGATGTGACCGTTGGCTTACCCGGTAAATCAGACTTGAAATCAAAGACTGTAGGACTTAGACCACCGTTGCGATCGCTATATCGCGGCCCTTGTCCGCTTACCTGAAAGGTTCCTTGATACTGCTTTCCAGTATTTGGATCGGTGACAATACCTGTGTAGAAGGCTTTTGTGAGTCCAAATTCATCCTGAACTACGCCTTGAAATTTGGTTCCTGGTACTTTTCCTTGGTAAGTATACGGTGTCAACGTACCGCCAGACAGAATCGAGGAACTGAGAACGCCATCAAAGGAGATAACAGGAATACCTTTAAAGTCAACAAAGTAATGCAGACTGCCGTCTGAGCGTGTTTCTACTTTCACATAATTAGACTGGTAGACAGTAACATAATTAGGATTACTCTTAGAACCCGTGTTGCGTTGGTAAGTACCGTTGGAATCGGTATCAACACGAGTCACTCTGTTATTGAAATTAGGATTGTTGTTGGGAAGTTGAATAGTTCCTGATAATGCGCCAGTGCTTTGAATGGTAATTTGCGCGGAAGCGCTTGTATCTCCCAAACCAACAAGCAAGGCTGCTAAACTGCTGCTACCTAAAACTACATAACCAAATTTAGTAGCTGACGAACTTAATTGCATAAAAATGCTCCTTAATTGATATTAAAAAACACGCATAGGTTTACAGTCTCCGCTCCTATTGCGTGACAAAAAAGTTCAAAATGTAACTGCTTGATAAACTAGTTGCTGTTTTTCGGCTTTCGGTAGATGACTAATGCCAACTGATTTTAAATGCCATTTTTGGGTAATTAAGGCAGATAAATAAGAATTGCAAGCGATCGCAAGTATTTACTCAATACTTACTAGGGGGTTAAACCCCTTGTGATTACATTTACATCAGTACAAAATTAAAACCGGAAGGTTGCTCTTAATGCCCCAACTACTAAAGGGTCGTTAGCAGCGTTGTGATCGGGATTAAAAATCACAAATATCCCTGGTGTCAGCGCCAGATGTTCGTTGAGTTGAGCGCGATAAAAAAGTTCTACATGGAGGGATGTATCACTGCGTCCGCCTGGCGTTCCCCCATTAGAAAAGTTAGGAAAATTAAATCCATCGGGCAAGGTGCTAGAAGTAATTTTGGGAGGTTGTCCCACGAGAATACCGCCTAAATTGCCAGAACGCAGCAAATTAGGAAAAGCCGCAAACACCATCCAATTTGTGGTTTCTACGCTTCCAGAGAGATTAACTGGCTTTGAAGAAGAAAAGCCACCCCAACCGCCCAATTGTAGGTTCGGGTTAACGCGCCATGCCACAGTTGCACCGACAGCATGGGTATTGAAAGCTGTAGGCTGTGCAAAAGGAGAAATCAATTGAGCATCACCGATACTGGTTCCCAATAATTCATCAGGAGAATGAGAATAAAGATAATGCACTCCAATATCAATGTTGTCAGTGGGTGCTAAAGTAAGTTGAGCGCCAGCGGTAAATCTACCGCCAAATAATCCCCCCGTTTGGCTATTACCAGGAAAACCGGGAATTTCAGCACTATAAACACCTTGCAAACTGATGCGATCGCTAATTTGCCAGTCAAACCCTATACCGCCAGTGCCGTTGCCAATGCTTAAAATAGGGTTACGCTGACCGAATTGAGAAATTGCACCGTCACCAGAACCTTCTAAGGGATTAATGCCACGAAAGGTATTAATTGGGTTGACACCAGCTGTCCCGACAACAACTCCCAAGTTATCCGAGAGTAGAAATCGATAAGACAAATCGGTAATTTGTAGATTATTTTCTGTATTTGACTCGAAACCCAATCGCCCCATATTGGTAGACAGCAAAGACGCACTAGAACCTAAATTTCCCGCAGACAGCCCTGTTAGCAGTAAATCGCGTCCTGTAAACGAAGTTGCTAACGTTAACTGTACGCTATCTGCAAAAGTCAGGTTCGTTTGTCCTCGACGTTCGGGTACTCCATCTCTAGGAAATAAATCTACATCGGTGCTATTTGTCCCCTGTACGCTAAAAATAGCTTGACCAAATAATCTGGTAGTTGGAGAAAATTGATTTGCCTGCAATTTGTTATGCCGTTCTTCTACAGTTGCCACACGCTGCTGTAATTGTGTTAATTCACTCTGAAACTCGGTTTGTAAGCGTTGCAGTAAAATTAAATCTTCTTTGTTAAGAGTATTGATTTTATTGTTATTAATTTCGTTAATCTGCTCTAAACAAGCATTTAAACCAGCGGCAAATTCATAGCGAGTAATAGCACGAGTACTAGCAGTAGCTCCAGGAATGCAACCATAGCGCTCTACTATAGACTGTAAAGCGCCAAAAACCCAGTCAGAGGGCTGCACATCATTTAGTTGCGACACTGATGTTATTTGAGACATCTGGTTGTCTGGTTCTTGAGTGTCAGATTCTTGCGCTGGGTAAATGGGAGGATTAGAGACGAGGGGATGGGGAGATGGGGGAGATGAGGAAGTAGGGGGAGATGAGGGAGATGAGGAAGTAGGGGGAGATAAAATTCCTGTTTTTTGTTTTTTGCTTTCTGGCTTTTGCGTTTGAGTTGCTACAGTTTGGGAATCTTGGGACTCAGCCAAAATAGAAGAGATTTGAGAGTGACTCTTTTGTTTGATTTTTGTAAGTAAATTCCGATACTCTTTATTTTGATTTGATGTAGTGACGTTAAAATTACCGTCTGGCTGTACGAATTCAGGTGGTGTAATTTCAGCAGGTGGGAATATTTGAGATAATTGTTCCTGCTTTGATTCTTGTACTGCTCTGTTTGACTGAATTACAGGTTGTTTCGGCAAATCATTGGGCGCAGTTGTTTGCCCTGCTGTCAATATTCCAGCCATCAGTAGACTTATATCACTCATTGTATATCAGTTGACTAACACCACTACTTCTTTTGACGGAAGAAGTTAGTGTTATTCAGGAAATTCTCTAAATAAAAAGTTATAAAATTTACTAACTTCCTGATTTTAGTTAAGTAATGAAAAATCATAGTTTGAGTCAGGGCTGCAAGAGAGGAAAGGCTACCTTTAACTGTTTTGACCAAAGCTATGCAGTGGCTCCGCAGGACTGTTTTGATGAAGATACAATGGCTTAAGTGTCCTGCTGTCAAACTTTTTCGCTTATGCTGCCAGTCATCTATTCTGACGAGTTTCTGGATCATAAGACTGGAAACTACCATCCAGAGAACCCAGAACGCTTGAAAGCGATTGTCAACGCCTTGAAGAAAGCGACATTTGCAGAAAAAATTGCATGGCGATCGCCTACTCCAACACCAGAAAAACCATCTTTAATGTCGTTATTGGTGCAAGCCCATACGCCTAACTACATCAAGAAACTTTGGCAAATCGCCTCTAGTGGCGGTGGTTATTTGGATGGCGATACGCCTGTTTCACCGCGCAGTTATGATGTGGCATTGTTGGCTGTGAGTGCTTGGCTAGATGGAGTTGATGCTGTGCTAGCAACAGCAAATCCGGCTTTTGTATTGGCACGTCCGCCGGGACATCATGCTGAAAGCGATGCAGGAATGGGATTTTGCTTATTTTCCAATGCGGCGATCGCTGCTTTCTATGCCCTAGAACAAGCAGGAATTAACCGTGTCGCCATTCTAGATTGGGATGTGCATCATGGTAATGGTACTCAGGCGATCGTCGAAACTAATCCACAAATTGCCTACTGTTCCCTACATCAGTATCCTTGTTATCCCGGTACTGGCAAAGCAACCGAGTGCGGCTTTCATAATAATGTGTTAAATTTGCCCGTACCTCCTGGTAGCGATATCTCTGTATATCAGCCATTGTGGGAAAACAAGGTAGTGCCGTTTTTAGCCAACTTTCAGCCTGATTTATTAATTGTCAGTGCTGGTTATGATGCCAATGCAGACGATCCCTTAGCAAGTATTAATTTACAACCGCAAGACTATGCTTTATTCACTGACTATTGTCTGGGGATAACTCGGAAAATTATATTTGGCTTAGAAGGCGGCTATGATTTCTCAACACTTTCTCAATCAGTTTTAGCAACAATTGAACGCTGCTTACTTTAGCGATCGCCCCATCTTCTCATCTACAGTGAAACATTATCAACAACAACCAAACGCCTTCCCCAACGATTACTTAAACAACTTGTGGGGAGAAATTCAGGCTTGTCCTTACTTTGCGATCAACAACCTCAACCGCGATTTTGTATGTACTAAGGGATTTTCTGTAGTATTCCAGCGATCGCACTTAACACAAGTCGAACAACAGTTTCCCTACTTCAAACCTTACCTTGATTTAGCTCTCCAGCCTCACTGTAACGCTTTTTATCTCAATCCTTTACAGCTAAAAGAAGGCTCCCGCGTCGATCCGCATATCGATCGCTCTTTGCGTTCTTATTGCAAAACCATTGAACCGCCTTTAGTTGTCAGTGTCCTTTATGTGCGAGTTCCTACCAATCTGGAGGGAGGAGAACTGGTACTGCGATCGCCCAAACGCCAACTTGGGCAAATTAAGCCTCAGGTGAATACTTTAGTTTATTTTCAAGGCGATCTCACCCACTCTGTCAACGCTGTAAAAACTCCCGGAAATCGCTTGAGCTTGGTTTGCGAACAGTATAGTTTGACCGAGGTTGAACTTCAAGAAATCCCACCATTTATAGTAGAGTCAAGAGCAGTTCAGTCTGCAAAAAAGCAAAGAAAGTAGCTTGATAGCTTAGTTCTCACCTGCTTGTTAAACTACAAAATTCAATTTTGAGCAAGTAATTCATATTGATGGAAAAGATTTAAGCCAGCCAAGTTGAATAGCAGTATTAATAGCGATCGCAGCTATTGCAAACCATAATACACTTTCACCAGCTAACAGTACGCAAGGTAAAATATCAACATTCCAACCAGCTTCTACCTGAGTTAATCCCCGCACTAAGCCAAAAGCTAGCACACCACCAGCTTGCAGTTGAGGATTTTTATCTGAACGGATGATATAGCGGTAAGTGACACCAAACAGCAAACCACAAACAATGGCAATTCCTCCACTTACCCACCAGTGCCAATTAAAATGAACTTGCAAAGAGGCGAGTCTAGGGAAATATTTTGCCAGAACGAGAGTGTTGACAAGACAGGTAATAACAAAAGCAAAACACACAGAAAAACCCCCAACAAATCCAGCTTTCAGGGATTCTAAGCGTTCAGCCATGAGTTGATTATCTGAAATTCCGTTCATATTACCTAGGGATAAGAAAATTTTTCCAGTACTCAATCCCCAGTATGCAAAATAATAGAAACGTTTTCTAATTTTTTAGGACTTACGCAAAATACCTCTCAAATTCTCATTACTCCGTGAACTCTGCGCCTCTATGGTTCGATTTTCCGTAACCCATGGTAAGCCCTATTATTTAGAAAACAACACTATATTTTATTCTTGTATATTCGGAATTTTAATCGTAAACTCAGTTCCCATACCTGGTTGAGACTTTACTTTCAATAAGCCTTGATGTTTTTCCACAATAATTTGATGAGCTATGGATAAGCCAAGTCCAGTACCTTTACCAACGGGTTTTGTGGTAAATAAAGGCTCAAATAGCCGCTGTTTTATTCGTTCGGGAATACCCATCCCATTATCAGCAATCCGAATAACAACCCATTGTTCGGCATTTATTTCTGTTGCAATTTTAATCTGAGGAATTCCATCTTTTATTTTGCCTTGTATTATGGCTTCATCTAGGGCATCAATTGCGTTTGCCAGAATGTTCATAAATACTTGATTCATCTGCCCGATATAACAGTTTACCATAGGCAATTTTTCATAACACCTCATAACTTCAATAGCGGGGCGATCGCTATTAGCTTTGAGGCGGTGTTGCAAAACCATCAACGTACTATCTAGTCCTAGATGCAAATCCGCAGGTAGTTTGGCATCGCTATCGGAGCGAGAGAAGCTACGCAGGGAATTAGAAAGGTGCTGAATTCGTTCCGTTCCGAGTTTGAGCGAACTCAAAATTTTTGGCAAATCTTCGAGAACAAAGTTGAGATCCAAGTCCTTAATAGCAGTGTTAATTTGAGCTGTTGGGTTGGGATAATCTTTTTGATAGAGTTGAAGAATATAGGTTATTCCTGCAAGGTATTCTTGCAAAGGTGGAATATTACTACTAATAAAATTTATCGGGTTGTTGAGTTCGTGGGCAATACCAGCGATTAACTCTCCGAGTGTTGATAATTTCTCTTGCTGCACCAATTGCACTTGAGCCTTTTGCAAAGCAGTAGTGCGATCGCGGACTTGTTCTTCTAAAGATTCAGTCAGTTTTTTCAGTTGTAAATGCACGCGCACTCTAGCGATGACTTCCTCATGAGCAAACGGTTTGGGGATATAGTCTACAGCCCCTAAAAAAAATCCTTTGGTTTTGCTTTCGGTATCTGCTAAAGCTGTAGTGAAAATAATCGGAATGTTTTCAGTCAGAGGATTAGCTTTAAGGCGACGACAAGTTTCAAATCCGCTAATCCCTGGCATTTGTACGTCCAATAAAATCAACTCTGGTTGATTGCGTTCGGCTTGAGCGATCGCACTTTCGCCATCAACTGCAACGCGGAAACGAAAACCTTCACTATTGAGTGCTTCGCACAGAACGGACAAATTTGTGGGATTATCATCCACAATCAAAATAAATCCAGATTTTTCGGTCTTGTTCATGATGAATTTAAAAGTGAAAATTACTTAAAAGTAGAGAACCTCAATAAATAAAGTATTTGGCGCGATCGTTTTGGGAATGTTATCATCAACAGTCAACTATTACATAATAGTATTCTTGAATTAACGAGTCCTTTAATTAATGTTTTCTTGAATAAAACTTTCCAACCTTTTTAGTTGAAAATTGCTAGCAAGTTGTATAATCTGCTGAGTAAAAGTATTTAGTTTTTTATCATTTTCCGAAAGTTGTTTAACCATTTCTAAAATTGTTTGAATATCCCCGTCTTGTACCAGTTCAAGTAACTGTTGTAAAACCTCTTTGCCAGGATAAATCATCTCAAATGGATGCTCTAAACTATCTGCATCAGTTTTTTTGATTGCATCTACCGTGCCATCAAAAATCCAATTTAATTGCAAAAATTGTCGTAGCAGTTCCAGCAGTGTTTCCGCTTCCACAGGCTTTGGTAAAAATGCATCTGCACCAACATCAATACTTTTATATTGGTCAACAGCAAACACACTTGCTGACGAAGCGACGATCGCAATCTCTTTAAATGCAGAAGACTGGCGCAAACGCGCGATGAACCCAAATCCATCTAATATCGGCATTACTAAGTCGGTAATAATTAAGTCTGGTTTGTAGGCGAGAGCTTGTTCCCATCCTTCTTGACCCTGACTAGCTTCTACAACAGTAAACCCTACTGGCTCTAGTAAATTGACAATCACCGAACGATTTTCCCATTTATCATCTGCAATCAAAATAGTGCGCTTTGACCCTTCATAACCAATAATGGTTCCTTGTTCAACTACTCTTGAAACCTTTGCCCACTCTTTAGATTCTGGCAATTGTACTTCAAACCAGAAAGTACTACCTTTATCTATTTCACTTTGTACTTGAATCTGACCGCCCATCAATAAAACAATTTTTTGGCTAATAGCTAATCCCAAACCAGTACCTTCACTTTGTCGTTTCTGATTTCCTACTTGTTCAAAGGGCAAGAAGATTTTATCGACTTGTTTGGGGGCGATACCAGTACCAGTATCTGCTACCTCAAAGCGAATTTTATATGTGGTTTTTTCCCGATTGTTTAATTCTTGACTAACGATCTTGACTTTGAAAGTAACACTGCCTTGATGAGTAAATTTAATAGCATTACTAAGTAAGTTAATTAATACTTGTCGCAAGCGTTTTTCATCAGCATAAACGCCCGTTGGCAAATTAGGATCGAGTTGGACGTGAAAGGCAATGACTTTTTGTTCTGCGCGGATACGGCAAATTTCAATTACACTGTCGATGAACGCAGGTAAGTAAAAATCTACACGGTGTAATTCCAGCTTCCGGGCTTCTATTTTGGAGAGATCCAGGACATCATTAATCAGGGTTAATAGGTGAGAACCACATTGGTAAATAACACCAACTCCTTTACGTCCTTTCTCAGTCAAGGCTTCTGTGCGTTGAAGGATTTGTGTGTAGCCGAGGATACCGTTGAGTGGTGTACGTAGCTCATGACTCATATTCGCAAGAAATTCACTCTTGGCCTGACTGGAGTTTTTTGCAACTTCTTCAGCTTGGCGTAATTCTTGCTCGATGCGCTTGCGCTCTACAATTTCCGTTGAAAGCACTTGATTGATAGCTTCTAACTGGGCTGGACTTGGCAGTGTCAGAGCTTGAGGCATGAGATAAATTAATGCAAATGCCGTATAAATCGAAATAATCGCCGTAAAAGCTTTGATACTACCTGAAATCCAGTAATCTGGATGCCAAAGCGTCCAAATTTCTATTAAGTGTCCAGTACCGCAGGCAATGATAAAAGCACCGAATAACAGAAAGACCCAGTTGAAAGGAACATCTTTGCGCTGGGAAACAAAGTAGATCAGGAGAAAAGGAATCGAATAATACGCAAGGGCGATAGTGGCATCAGAAATAATATGCAGCCAAACTAGTCCAGTTTTCCAGAGATAACAATGTCCGTGGGCAATAAAACCGAGGGAATGGAAAGGATAGTTGAAAGTCAACATGATACTAGAGGTTACTAGATTTGAAATACCTGTAACCGTTAGTATTCCCATTTGGGTGAGTAGTAAAGCGCGATCGCATTTTTTTTACAGTTGTCTCGATTGGAAAGTCCCACAGAAGATGATGCCTTGTTTGCGATCCCTGCTTTCCCAGTATGATAAATATTAGAGACGTTTCGTAATTGTTTTAAAAATTAAGACTATGGCGATTTTGACACTAGGTTGGGTATCACTCTTGGTCGTGTTTACTTGGTCAATTGCAATGGTAGTTTGGGGACGTAACGGATTGTAGAGGAATTGTGGAAAGTCCATTCCTGAGTATTTTGGCTTTAGTTGCTTTTGTGCTGCTGGTAGCGGTTACTGGTGGCATTGGATACTTGACGCTGGCAGACTGGCGCGATCGCCGTCGCCGAGAACAAGAAAAACGCGAACTCCGACGTACATCTCCTAAACGGCGATAATTCGTTTGTAGTTGCACAATATTTTTGTAGGGACAGGATAGGAGAACTTTTACCAAAAAATTACTCTTTACTATTGGTTTTTGACTGTTAATGGTCGACAATTAACTCTTAGCTAGTGGTATTTTTTGATTTGAAAGTCTCTAAATATTATGTCCCTACACTTTTTTATCTACAGACATAGGAAATCACTGTTACCTTTTCCATAACTGAGGGAATCATAAGATTGAAGACTTTCAATATTTAAAGTTCCACTGACAATGGAAAATTCTTCTATTCCCCAACTTATACCAACAACTCCAGACCAACAAGAATATCAGCAAGATATAAAATATTACCAGCATCATAGCGATAAACAAAAAGCTTTATCTAGAGTCATTGCTCGGATTCGCCAATCTCTTGATACTGACACCATATTTAAAATTACTGTCACTGAAGTGCGACAACTGTTGAATGCCGACCGAGTTGGAGTATTTCGTTTTTATCCTGAGTTGGAATGGGAAGGAGAATTTATCTATGAGGATGTGGGAGCAGAATGGGGTTCAGCACTCACAGCTAAACTACGCGACCACTGCTTTGCTGCGGAGTTTGCCGGACTATATCAACAAGGTCGGATCAAAGTAATAGCTGATATCTACGAAACTGGCGTGAGTGATTGCCATGCCCAGATTTTAGAAAGATTCCAAGTACGTGCCAATATAGCCGCTCCTCTGATGAAAGGTAAAGATTTATGGGGGTTGCTGTGTATTCATCAGTGTAGTAGTCCTCGGCAATGGGAAGCATCAGAAATTGAGTTTGTGCAACTAATCGCCGAACATTTAGGAGTTGCCTTACAGCAGGCAGATTACTTACAACAAGTACAAATACAATCTACACAGCTAGCGCAAGCAAAAGCAAGAGAAAAAGTAGCAGAATGGCAGAAAACCATAGCTATAACTATCGAGAAAATTCGGCAGTCTCTTGATTTGGAAAGTATTTTTCGTACTAGCACCGCAGAAATCCGGCAACTACTACATGCCGATCGCGTAGCTATCTATCGCTTCAATCCAGATTGGAGTGGCGAATTTGTGTTTGAATCAGTCGCAGAGGGTTGGTCTTCCTTGATATACGAGCAGTTACGACAACCACAATTGCTTGAAAATGTCAGCGAATGTAGTGTCAAAGATTTAGCTTCAAGCCCAGTTGTAGATACTTACTTACAAGCTACAAGGGGTAGTGTCTTTAGCAAAAGTGAAGTATATCGTGTTTGTCATGATATTTACAATGCTGGCTTTAGTGATTGCTACATTAAAATTTTAGAGATTTATCAAGCAAAAGCTTATGTAATCATCGCTATTTACCACGGTCAAAAGCTCTGGGGTTTACTGGCAGTTTACCAGAACGGCGGACAACGCCAGTGGCAAGAAGATGAGGTGTTGTTGCTCACCCAAGTTAGCACTCAGCTAGGTGTAGCTTTGCAGCAAGCAGAATTCTTACAGCAAGTGCAGAGCCAAGCAGCTGAACTCAGCAAAGCCGCAGAAAGGCAAAGAGGACTAGCAAATACAGTAGAGAAAATTCGCCAATCTCTGGATATTGACACTATCTTTAAAACCACTACTCAAGAAGTCCGACGGCTATTGGAAGTAGAACGAGTGGCAATTTATCGCTTCTATCCCGATTGGAGTGGTGAATTTGTTGCCGATTCCATTGTTGATGGTTGGACACCAATAGTCAAGCCACAACCTGTGACAGAACGCGCTTTTTTGCAGGGAACGCAGGCGGGTAAGTATGCACGTAATGAAGTTTTTGTACCGATTCGCCAGGGTGAGAAATTGTGGGGATTGTTAGTAGCTTATCAAAACTCTCAGCCCCGTTATTGGCAAGATGATGAAATCAATTTGTTAGCACAAGTTGGCGTGCAACTGGGAGTGGCATTACAGCAAGCTGAGTCTTTAAAACAAGTACAAGTGCAAGCCGAGCAATTGGCTAAAGCCGCAGAACGAGAACGCAAAGCTACACAAAGACAGAAGACCTTAGCTGCAACTGTAGAGAAAATTCGCCAGTCTCTTGACTTAAAAACAATCTTTGCTACTAGCACTCAAGAAGTCCGGCGATTATTAGAAGTTGACCGAGTAACTATCTATCGCTTTGGGTCTAATTGGAGTGGTGAATTTGTGGCTGAGTCTTTAGCTCAGGGTTGGAAACAGGTGCGGGAACTCGTACCTGTAATCGCAGATGATTACTTGCAAAACACCCAAGGCGGAGACTTTGCCAATGGCAAGATTCTAATTATTGAAGACATTCACATCACCAATTCTTCTAGCCGTCATACTGCTTTGCTCGAACTAATGGAAGCTAGGGCATGTATGATTGTGCCGATTTTTCAGGGTGAGAACCTCTGGGGATTACTTGCGGCGTATCAAAATACCGAACCTCGTCATTGGCAAGAAGATGAGGTGGATTTATTGATGCAAATTGGTACTCAGTTAGGAGTCGGACTGCAACAAGCGGAATTACTCGAACAAACGCAGCGTCAAAAAGAAGAACTCACCCTGGCTATTAAAGAATTACAACACACTCAAAGCCAATTAATTCAAAGTGAGAAAATGGCTGGCTTAGGGCAATTGGTAGCTGGTGTAGCGCATGAAATCAATAACCCGATTAGTTTTATTTACGGCAATATTACTTACGTTACCGAACATACTGAAAATTTATTTAAATTGCTGCGTCTTTACCAAAAAAATTATCCCAAGCCAAAAGCGGAAATCCAAATACAAGCCACAGAACTAGATTTAGATTTCATTGCTGATGACTTACCGAAAATTCTGACTTCAATGATGATGGGGGCAGAACGAATCTCGCAATTAGTCCTGTCATTGCGAACTTTTGCTCGACTTGATGAAGCAGAAATGAAGCCTGTCGATATTCATGAAGGCATTGATAGTACTTTGTATATTTTACAACATCGACTGCAACCTCAGACTCATTCTCTTGCTATTGAGGTAATTAAGGAATATGGCGATCTACCTTTGGTAGTTTGCTATGCAGCTCAGATGAATCAGGTATTTATGAATATTCTCAACAATGCCATTGATGCTTTAGAACACTCAGCAAACAGTGGTGAGTATGCAATAGTCAAGACAAACACAACTGACAAACCACAGATTCAGATTCGCACAGAACTTGTAGAAGGCAATTCTATCCAGATTCGTATTGCTGACAATGGTTGTGGTATTCCTAGCAGTATGCGATCGCGCATTTTTGAGCCTTTTTTTACAACCAAACAACCCGGTCAAGGTATTGGTTTAGGGCTGTCTATTAGCTACCAGATTATTGTACAAAAACACGGCGGCCAGATCGAGTGTGTTTCCGAACCTGGTAACGGTTGTGAGTTCTGGATAAAAATTCCCATACAGCAAATATCGTGTCAAGTCTCATAGTTATACCAATTTGAAAAAAGAATGCAACAGATATCTTGGTAGGGGCGCTGTTAAGTTCGCCCTTACAAACAATTCATTTGTCGCAAAAATTAATGAAATTCGTATTATTTACGAATTACGAATTGGTGTTACTACACGCGTGCTGCAAAATAAACGCATATTAGCTAGTTATGTTTCATTGTTAACTTCTATGATGACTTGCTCACTTAGTAAAAAAAATTGAAGCGAGATGAGAACTTTTGTTCTACATGCTCTATAATTCTCATAATTACGGTATTTCGCTCAAGATACCGGAGAATTTAGGAGACAATTCTAATGAGCAAGTTGCCACATCTAACACAGATAGCTACCTACATCATAGCGGGAATGCAGATTTATTTTGTGAAAACTTTGCAGACTATACAAGCTTTGTATAAACGAATAATCAGAATTTGCCCGAACCAAAGCTCTATGCAAAGCTTTGTGTGTCTATTTTTAGTTGGTACTATCTTGAGTTTAGCAGTAGCCGCCTGTTCTGGAAGTGGTTCAGCTACCAAAGCGGATGTAAAACTTAGGCTCGTTTCCTTCTCTGTTACTAAAGCAGCACACGATCAAATTATTCCCAAATTTGTGCAAAAGTGGAAACAAGAACACAATCAAAACATCACTTTTGAGCAGAGTTATGGAGGTTCTGGCGCTCAAGCCGCTGCTGTAATTAAAGGTTCCCAAGAAGCAGACATCGTACACCTAGCGCTTCCTTTGGATATCAATAGAATTCAACAAGCAGGGTTAATTAAGTCTGGTTGGGAAATAAAATCTCCCAGAAATGGCATTGTTAGCAGATCGGTTGCTGCTATTGTTACCCGTGAAGGCAATCCTAAAAGTATAAAGACTTGGGCAGACTTGGCAAAGGATGGCGTGCAAGTAATTGCAGCTAACCCAAAAACTTCTGGTATCGGTATTTGGGAATTCTTAGCTTTGTGGGGTTCGGTGACTCAAACAGGTGGTGAAGAGACAACAGCACGAGATTATGTCACCAAAGTTTATCAAAACACTCACGTACTGACAAAAGATGCTCGTGAGGCTAGCAATTTATTTTTCCAAAAAGGTCAAGGAGATGTCTTAATTAACTACGAAAATGAGGTGATTTTGGCAGAAAATAACGGCACAAAACTACCTTATATTGTACCAACAATCAATATTTCTATTGATAATCCTGTAACCATAGTCGATAAAAATGTTGATAAGCACGGTACAAGAGAAGTTGCAGAAGCATTTGTTGATTACCTTTATTCAACAGCAGCCCAACGCGAATTTGCTAAATTGCAATATCGTCCTGTTAACCCTACCGTTACTCAAGAAGTATCATCACAATATTCCAAAATTGATACTTTATTCACATCTCAGGATTTGGGTGGTTGGGATAATATCCAAGAAAAGTTTTTTGGAGATGGAGCGATTTTTGACAAAGTTCAAGCTGCTAAAAAAGCTTAAGCTTTATCTTGTATAGCATTATCTAAAAAGCAAAAATCGAGCATCAATAATTTTAATTATTTGAATATTTTTTGAGTTTATGATCTGTCATCATAGCCTATTTAAACAAAGCTTTTTACTAGCATTTCTAATGGTTGTTACTTCTAGTATCACTGCTTGTAGCAGCACTGAAGAAAAGAAAAGCCAAGTGAGTATTGATGGAGCAGCTGTTGGTTTCCCGATTTCTCTAGCAGTTGCAGAAGAATACGCTAAAGTAAAACCTGAAGCTAAAGTTAGTGTTGCCTCAAGTGGTACTGGTGGTGGTATCAGTAAATTTTGTGGTGGCGACTTAGATATTGTTGGTGCTTCTCGTACCATTAGAGATGAAGAAATTAAAAAATGTCAAAGTAAGAAGATTGAATTCGTTGAGTTGCCTATAGCTTTGGATGGTATTGCTGTAATAGCCAACCAAAAAAATAACTTTGCCAAATGTCTAACTATTAAAGAACTAGGGAAAATTTGGGGCGGTAAATCAGACGGCAAAATTTTAACGTGGAATCAAGTTAATCCCAAGTTTCCTAAGCAAAAACTCAAGTTATATGCTCCGGCTTCTGATACGGGAACATTTGATTATATGACTCAAGCTGTGACAGGTAAAGCCAAAAATGGGCGTACTGACTACACTGCTACTCAAAATCAAAACCTCTTAGTACAAGGAGTAGCAGGTGATGCCTCTGCGTTAGGTTATGTAGGGATATCTTATTACATTCAAAACCAAGACAAACTAAATCTCGTTGCAGTAGAAAGTCCTCAAGGCAAGTGTGAAAAACCAATTCCAGTAGACAATGTAATCAAAAATATCTACACACCTTTGTCTCGTCCCCTCTTCATCTATGTCAGCAAAAAATCCCTAGATACTAAGCCAGCAGTCAAAGAATTTGTCGATTTTTATCTAGAAAATTCTTGGAAATGGGTAGATAGTGTTGGTTATGTGGCATTACCTGATGAAGCTTATGTAAAAGTAAAACAAAAATTTGCAACTGGTGAAACGGGTACAAAATTTAAGAAAGCTAAACCGGGCGAACCAATCGCAAAATTTATTTAGACAATTGCTATTTATCGAAGTTTGATTGTAGTAAAATCTGAATTTATGCAAAATTATAACGTTCCAGACAACTCAGATCGCATATCTAGACAGGCATTAGATAAAAATGCATCTGAAGATATTTCCGAAAAAATTATAGCAACTATCTTATTTGGTTGTGCTTTAGTTTCTGTTTTAACTACCTTTGGTATTGTCGTAATTATATTTCAAGAGACATTTGGCTTTTTCCAAGAAGTTTCCTTTGCCCAATTCTTTCTTGATACTAAGTGGACACCTTTATTTGCAGATAAACATTTTGGTGTTTGGCCGTTGATTAATGGTACTTTCTTAACAACTGCGATCGCTATGGCTGTGGCTATTCCTTTAGGTTTATCTTCTGCCATTTATTTAAGTGAGTACGCTCAACCCAAAGTTGCAGCAATTTTACGCCCAGCAGTAGAACTGTTAGCAGGAATACCAACGGTAGTCTATGGTTATTTTGCGCTATTGTTTGTCACGCCATTACTGCGGCATATTGTACCTCTAGAAATATTCAACGCTTTAAGTGCGGGATTAATGATGGGAGTAATGATTACTCCTACTGTTGGTTCTATCAGCTTAGATGCGATTCGAGCGGTTCCAAGGTCTTTGCGAGAAGGTGCTTACGCTTTAGGTATCACTAAACTAGAAGCAATTTTTAGAGTCGTTCTTCCGGCAGCACTTTCTGGAATTATCGCTTCGATTATTCTGGGAATTTCTCGTGCTGTGGGTGAAACAATGACCGTTCTCATCGCCGCCGGACAACAACCAAGACTAACTGTTAATCTGGCAGAATCAGTCGAAACAATGACAGCTTACATGGCACAAATCTCTGGTGGGGATAGTCCGCGCGGTAGTCTCAATTTTAAGACTTTATATGCCGTTGGTGCTGTTTTATTTCTAATTACCTTAATTTTAAATATTGTCAGTTACTGGATTGCTAATCGCTTTAAAGAAAAGTACGAGTAATAAGCATGGCTACAACTTATCAACGAAATGAATCTTGGGATTCAGCAGCAGAATTTACCGATAATGTTGAAAGTAGAGAAACATTAGGCAAAGTATTTGAAATACTTTTTCTCTTAGGTTTGCTGGTTGGGATATTTATCTTAGCATTGCTACTTTTTGATATTCTCCGAGACGGATTATCGAGATTTTTGTCGCCTGGCTTTTTGACAGAAACACCTTCGCGTTTTCCCGACCAAGGTGGTATTCGTCCTGCTATTATTAGCAGCATTCTTTTAGGAATTGTCGTGATTTGTGTTACCGTACCAATTGGTGTGGGAGCAGCTTTATATCTCGAAGAATATGCACCCAAAGCTTGGTGGACAGCAATTGTTGAGATTAATATCAGCAATTTAGCGGGAGTACCTTCTATTGTCTATGGATTGCTTGGTTTAGGAGTTTTTAATTATCTGCTGGGGTTTGGCCCCGCCTTAATTTCTGGAGCATTAACTTTATCTTTATTGTCTTTACCAGTAATTATCGTCACAGCTAGAGAGGCAATTCGCGCCGTTCCAGATTCTCTAAGACTTGCTTCCTATGGCTTAGGTGTGACAAAATGGCAAACTATTAGCAGTCATGTTTTACCTTATGCTATTCCTGGTATTTTGACAGGAGTGATTATTTCAATATCGCGTGCCATTGGTGATGCAGCTTCTTTAATTGTTGTTGGTGCTGTGGGTTTTCTCACATTCAATCCTGGTTTGTTCCAGAGGTTTATGGCATTACCTATTCAAATTTTTAGTTACATTACTCGTCCAGAGCCAGGTTTTGCTAATGCAGCAGCAGCGACAATTATCGCCTTGTTAATCTTGATTTTAGTTTTAAATGGTGTGGCAATTTATATTCGGCAACGCTTCACAATCAATTAGGTAATAAAGCCAATTAATTCACGGTAATTTTAGGTATTTACGGTTATTGGGAGAGAAACAAAATGTCATATAGCAATAGTAGAAGTCAATTAGATAATGCCACACTCAACCAACAAGATAATTCTGTGTTTAATGTTGAAGGTGTGAAAGTATATTATGGTGGATTTTTGGCACTTCTAGATGTTTATTTAAAAATTCCCGAAAAACAAATTGTTGCTTTTATTGGGCCTTCAGGATGTGGTAAAAGTACCCTACTGCGTTGCTTCAATCGCATGAACGATCTCATTCCTGGAGCTAAGGTAGAGGGGAGGTTAAATTATCGCGATCGCAATATTTACGACCCAAAAATCAATTCTGTAAAATTGCGCCGCCAAGTAGGAATGGTTTTTCAAAGACCAAATCCTTTTCCGAAATCAATTTACGAAAATATCGCCTTTGGGCCGCGTTCTAATGGCTATAAAGGTAATATTGACGAATTGGTAGAAGATTCTTTAAGACGCGCCGCGATTTGGGATGAAGTTAAGGATAAACTCAAACAAAAGGGTACTGCATTATCTGGCGGACAACAACAACGGCTTTGTATCGCACGAGCGATCGCCATGAAGCCAGATGTATTATTAATGGACGAACCATGTTCTGCTCTTGACCCAATTTCTACCCGTCAAGTCGAAGAACTCTGCTTAGAACTGAAGGAGCAATACACCATCATCATGGTGACTCATAATATGCAGCAAGCTTCAAGAGTCGCAGATTGGACGGCGTTTTTCAATACAGAAATTGACGAACATGGCAAACGTCGCGGTAAATTAGTTGAGTTTAGTTCTACACAGCAAATGTTCACTTCTCCGGAAACGAGGGAGGCTGAGGAGTATATCAGCGGACGATTCGGTTAAGATTCAATCATAGTTTAGCTGAAATTCTCTAGCAGTAATACTAGAAATAATCAACGATACGATCGCTTTTCCTTATCACAACTCATCATCAGGCAACTTTTCCAATTCATCAGCGATTAGCATCTGAAAATCTTCGTCACAGTGAGTGTGGAGATGAACTGCGGCAGCTAGTAATTCTGCTAAAATTTCAGCTTGTTGGTTAGTAGTTAAACTAGGTAACAGAAGCTGGTTAATTAAGGCTTGTACTCTACCGCATTCTATACCCAATTCAGTAATTAAGTTACTGAGAGTTGAATTAGTAATTGCCTTTTCAAAAGCACGAATCTCTTTTTCCCAATGCTGAATTAAACCTTTGTCAGGGAAATCCTTCTCTGATTCCAGTCTAATCTTTTCTTGATGTTCAGCAATCCTTTGATTTAAAGAGTCAATGGCTTTTCTGTGATGTTTCTTACGCATTACGTAGAACGATAGGCGACGCGCAGACTTTGAACTAAAATCGCTAGAGATGCGATCGCCATCAATCCACCCCAAAACCAGTAAGGTAACAGCAAATATCGCTGCATTTGCGCTGTATCAGACAGTCCCAAAGGGCCAGCACTGTAGCTAAACAGATAATTGAGTTGGTGGTAAGTACTCACACAAGCTTGTACGCCCAGCAATTGAATGGCAAACCCCTGCATCCACCGAGGAGCTTTGAGAGCGATACCGAGGATAGTTAAGCCTAGCAGGGGAATTGCTACCAATCCAAACAAAGAACGCACCCAAACTAATGTTGAAAGCAGTAAAAAGCTTCCTAAAATTTTCAAACTTAAAGAAGCTGCTTTAAAACTACGGGAAGCCAGAATCAAAGCTGCACCAGCAATCGGCGGCCCCATTGGCCCGGCGGCGGCGACTAAACCAGGGCCAATTGGCCCTAATGAGCGGGAAATGCCATAAGTTGCGACACCCGAACCATTACCAAAAATCTCTAATTTCTGAAATTGTCCTCCTAATAGCAGTGCCATTAAGCCGTGAC
The DNA here is from genome assembly GCF_016056275.1 of Dendronalium phyllosphericum CENA369. GTDB lineage: Bacteria > Cyanobacteriota > Cyanobacteriia > Cyanobacteriales > Nostocaceae > Dendronalium > Dendronalium phyllosphericum. The sequence goes on from NZ_JAECZA010000034.1 coordinate 33,962, forward strand.
CCATTTCATGAAACCAAGTTGCCAGAATGGTAAACGGGTATAAAATATAATCTCCCGCTGGAACTTGCCATAGTAAGATAGTGGCGATCGCTGCAACCGTTAGCCAAGTTAGCCCCATACGTTCCACTTCTGGCGGGGCCTCTCTAGCGAGTAAAGGTTCAAATTTTCCTGGTTCTGTCATAGGTGGCTTTTTAATTCGTAGTTCGTAATTCGTAATTTCTAACTACTAGTTCTTGATTACGAATTACGAATTATCAGTTATGCATGATAGTGCACTATTTCAGCACGGCAAAAATAATTGTGCGGTTAAAAAAGCTAAAAGTTTGCTTTATCAGCAATGGTTATTTTGCCTTCTAACTTCTTAACTATGCTAACTGAAAGAGAAACGTCATTAAGTCTCCCTTACCTAGACTAATGCGATCGCCTGGGCGCAAACGGTGTCGATTTCCCGGTAACAGGGGCAAATTGTTAATATAAGTGCCATTAGAACTGCCCACATCTTCTATATAGTGAGCATCTCCCTCTACACGAATATCTGCATGAATCCGCGAGACAATTTCTGAATTAGAAAATCCGGAAACGTCCACATCTGGAGGAATGCGATCGTTAGGCTTACCAATATGAATCACAGACAAACTTTGCGGTAATTCAATCTCGCGATCGCTTTGGATGTGGAATAATCTTGCCGTTACCTGCTGTAATTGCGTTCTGGAAGCTGCTGCCACAGGCGCTGGTGGTGTAGGCGATGGCGCTGGTTCTGGGGGCGCTGGTGTTGGTTCTGGGGTTGCTACTGCTGGCGCTGGCTCTGGAGATGCTGCTGGTTCTGGGGGCGGCGTAGAAATTACTTGCTCGGACACGGCAGGAGAAGCAGCCACAGTTGGTGGTGGGGCTGCGGGTTCCAGTGCTGGTTCGGGTGGTGCTGCCATCGCCGTCGGTGGCAAATTTGAAGGAGTTGAGTTGATTCCTAGAGCATCTGGTTGTAAAAGTTCTAAAAGTGGGTCAGGAGTAACTAATGGCGGTACTTCTAATGTCATATCTGGAGCAGCTGTTGCCACAGCAGTAGCGGCAGCAGGTACAGCAGTTGAGTGTAGATTAAAACCACATTGACCGCAGAAAGAAGCATCTGCCTGCACAGTTGTCCCACAGTTGGGACAGTTACTTGTAGCTGGTAACGGTGTATAACAAGCTTCGCACTGGACAGCGCCGTTGGGATTGGGGTGATTGCAATTAGGGCAGACGATCATCGATTTAAGCCTTTGTTCAAGATCATCGTAAAATAGTACTGGCAAGCAGAGAGAACTATATGAACGCTTTTCTACGGATTTCCGCAGGTACGGCAGCTCCCATCAAGCAGAATCTTAAAAGAGCGACTCTAGCTTTCGATTTTAACAATTACTGCTGATGGGCTAGTTAATGTTATAGTTCCGAACCTGCCTCCGCATCCAGTAACCACCAAAGTTCTCCTTGGGGTTGGATTAAGCGAGATGGGTAAGTTAACTCATCTGCTACGGGTGCGAAAATTTGAGCTAAAGCTGGTCGTTTATTAGCACCAGTAACTAGAAAAATGACGCTGCGAGCAGAGTTAATGAATGGGTAAGTGAAGGTTATGCGGGGATTACCGTCTTTATTACCCACAGTAATCAAGCGATCGCGCACTTTTAAAGCTTCAGTGTGGGGGAATAAAGATGCGGTATGGGCATCATCACCTATTCCTAGCAATACTACATCTAAAGAGGGGAACTCTCCAGGTCTAGAATTAAAAAATTCTTGTAGATGCTGTTCGTATTTCGCGGCTGATGCTGCTGGATCGCCTTCTAAAGTTGGAATGGCGTGAATATTAGCTGCTGGGATATCAACGCGATCTAGCCACGCCTGCCGCGTCATCAGTTCATTGCTATCGGGATGCTCTGGTGGTACATAACGTTCGTCCCCCCAGAAGACATGGATTTTATCCCAAGGCAGTTTTTCAGCGGCGATCGCTTCGTACAACGGCTTAGGTGTACTGCCGCCGGCTAAAGCGATAGTAAATCGCCCCCGCTGCTCAATGGCAGTTTCCAATTTGGACAGGATCAATTCCAGCGATCGCGCAACCAGCGCTGACCGATCCGGTAGGACTTCAACCGTTTTATTCATGACTTCATCATTGCCGACTTCCAGCAATACAATAGCTAAATTATGACAACCTCCCTTTTTAACTTTTGAAACTTTTAACATCAAGGATGGGAGGCTGAAGTTAAAAGTTAGAAAAGACGCGATTCACCGCATATTTAGGAGAGACGCGATTAATCGTGTATTGGGAGAGACGCGATGAATCGCGTCTGTACCTTAATTAAAAATCAGTAGTCAGTTTTACTAAATAAATTACCGCTGTGATGATTGTCTCGTTCGCAACAAAGTCAGAACCGCTATATTTTGTTACTTAGAACTGGTAGAGTCTACTTCTCAAATCTTATTAAAGATTCATCTAAATCATTAATTTTTCGGCTTTGGACTAAGTAATAAGTAACAAATTGTGATATTCAACAGCTGCCTAACAAGGAAAAATGCTAGTACGCGTAGACACTAGTAAGAGTATAATCGCGTCTCTTTTAACTCCTAACTCCTACAAACACTTCCTCCCAGTCAGCGATCGCTTCTCGTTGAGCGATCAACAACTGCTGAATGCCTTTTTCTGCAAAATCTAGCAATTGGTTCAACTGAGTACGGCTAAAACTGCCTTCCTCACCTGTTCCCTGGATTTCAATTATTCCCAGGTGCTGATTCATGACGACGTTTAAATCTACTGTTGCGGCCACATCTTCAACATAATTCAAGTCTAAATATGGTTCTTCCTGTAATAAACCTACAGAAACTGCTGCTATTTGTCCGCACAGAGGCGATCGCTTTATTACTCCCCGCCGCATCAATTGGGAAATCGCATTAGCCAATGCGACAAATCCACCTGTAATTGCTGCCGTTCTAGTGCCAGCATCTGCTTGCAAAACATCAGCATCGACAGTCAGGGTGCGTTCTCCCAAAACCTCGAAATCTATTGCTGCGCGCAAACTGCGCCCAATTAAACGTTGAATTTCTTGAGTCCGTCCAGATAATTTCAGCAATTCTCTTTCTTGCCGTTGTTGAGTAGCAGCAGGTAGCATTCGGTACTCAGATGTCAACCAACCCTTGCCAGTTCCTGCTAAAAATTTGGGTACTCCCTCACTGAAACTGACAGTACAAAGTACCTGAGTATCGCCACATTTTGTTAGAACAGAACCAGGAGCAAAGTGGGTAAAACCTGTGTGAAAGCCTACGGGACGGAGTTGGTAGGGTTGCCGACCGTCGGGACGCTGCCAAACCATTGGAGTAGCCTCAAAATTTTTATGTAGTAAGAATACTGCCTTAAGATTACCTTAGTGTTGCAACTTATCTAGGTGCTGTACTCTAGGGGCAGCATCCAACTCGAAGGATGAAATATGAAATTTGAATAACGGCCACTATTAAAGGATTTACTGAGAAGTATACAGCAACTCCTTAAAGTTGATGTCAGGATAACTAAACACTGTTTTACATAGTCCAATTAAGCTAAAGCGCATTTAATTTTCAGAAATACTCATAGTGGTTGTAGACCGCTGAGTATTGACACCGGACTTCAAAAAGAAGTCGGGAAAAGGGAAAGGAATAAGAAAAACCTTTTACTTTTACCCTTTCCCCTTTTCCCATAGGAGTGCAAAAATAACTTTTGCTCATAGGTCTACTCAACAGGCAACTTTGGTCAATGTGCAATTTCAAAGCGTAACAGCTTAATTAGTTCTTATTTCTAGCGTTGCTAATTGAAATACGATGGAAGCTTTTTGTCTTGTCTCTCTATCTCCCCCATTCCCCTTAAGGGACACCGAGCAGAGTCAAGATATTTTGTTCTACCATCTCTGGTAAGCGATCGCCGTTAATAGTCAATAATCGGCGGCGGCGATCGTAGTATTCTAAGATGGGGACAGTGCGATCGTAAAAAATTTCAACTCGGCGATGCACGATTTCGGGTTGGTCATCTGGAAGCGATCGCCCCAAAGACCGACTTACCATCACTGCTTCTGGTACTTGTAAATAAATTGCCCAGTCTAACTTTTGTCCTAAATTATCTAACAAAAAATCTAATTCCTCCGCTTGGAAGGCAGTACGAGGATAACCTTCCAATACCCAACCACAACTAATATCAGCCTTTTTAAGCCGTAACCGAATTAAGTCAATTATCATTTCGTCGGGGACTAATTCCCCCTTTGCCAAGTATGGCTGTGCGTGACGACCTAAAGTCGTAACTTTAGCGATCGCCTGCCGCAAAATCTCCCCCGTAGAAATCTGAGGAATTTCAAAGTATCTGCAAAGCCTTTGCGCTTGAGTGCTTTTCCCAGATCCCGACCCTCCCAGAATCACTAATCTCACAACAACTCACTCCTCAATAGGTAAAATTCATCACATTTTAAATATGTTTTGCCCAAACCAACAAGACATCTAACAACTGGATATCAGCCTAATATTGACATTTTCTACTTCTACACTCAGAAATGTTTGGAAATGTCAATTAAGTATTTTGATTGTTACGACTAGTTTTATGCAAAAACCGAAAATGTCAATATCCATAAGACTTGACTTCGGCATAAACCTAGTGTTTGACTAAGATGCAGATTAGCAGGTACTCTAAATTGTTAAAAACGGAATCGGCATAGTAAGTAAATTTGTAAATATTTTCGTAAAATTTCTTAAATTTTTGTAACTTTTTTAACTTTTTGCTATGGTTGCTCAGTTAGAAACCCCAAGTATAAATTCGGTTCTTAGCCTTCCACATCCAATTGAAGGACTTATACAAGTTTTCACCAGTACGCATCGTAATTTTTTTACAAGTGTTATGGCACAAGCACTGAGAATTGCTGGTCAAGGTACACCAGTATTAATTGTGCAGTTTCTCAAAGGCGGAATTCGTCAAGGGCACGACCGACCCATTCAGTTAGGACAAAATTTAGATTGGATTCGCTGTGATTTGCCTCGCTGTATCGATACACCGCACCTCGACGATGTAGAAAATCAAGCTTTACAAAAACTGTGGCAGCATACACAACAAGTAGTGTGTGAAGATAAGTATTCTCTAGTTGTCTTAGATGAGTTAAGTTTGGCAATTAACTTTGGATTAATTCCCGAAGCTGAAGTTTTAGCATTTTTGACAAAACGCCCTCCCCACATTGATATTATTCTCACAGGGCCAGAAATGCCGAAATCTCTTTTAGATGTGGCAGACCAAATTACAGAGATTCGTCGCAGTCATCGACCCTAAACGAGACCTGACTTTTCACGTCATCTAGAAAAAGGGACGGGGTATGGGGTGTGGGGTGTGGTAAGACTTTCATGATTTTCCCTACACCCTACCCCCTACCCCCTACCCCCAGCATAAACGAAGGTTTTAAGACTTCCCGTGAAAAGTCAGAAACGAAACGAGCAGGGGAGAGCAGAGGAAGAAGAATCCGGTCGTATCTTCGATGTTGTTCTTAAGCTCGGCTAAGAGGATGTTTGAAAAGTCCTTGTTCTTAACCTGCATGAATAGTTTTGTTGTATGTTGAAGATTGAAAATTTAAATAAATCTTATAAAGAAATAAAAGTTTTACAAGATTTTAATTTGCATATTCACTCAGGAGAAATCTACGGTTTAGTAGGGCCAAATGGAGCCGGAAAGACGACAATAATTAATATTATTTGTAATCTCTTACAATCTGATAGTGGTAATATTGCAATCAATAATCAACCTATTTCTGAAGCAACAAAAAAGATAATTGGCATCGCACCTCAAGAAAATTTACTCTATAAAACTCTCTCTTGTGAAGAAAACCTCAAATTTTTTGCTGACATTTATGGTTTAGATCGGGCAACTCGTCAGAGACAAGTGAATGATACTTTGGCAGCAGTAAATTTATTAGATAGAGCAAAAAATCCAGTAGAATCACTCAGCGGGGGAATGCGGCGACGGTTGAATATTGCTGTAGCTTTGGTACATCAACCTAAGTTAGTAATTCTTGATGAACCTACAACTGGATTAGATATTGAAGCGCGTTACGATATTTGGGGGTTAATTCGTCAACTCCAAAATCAAGGAATTACAATTTTTTTAACAACTCATTTATTAGATGAAGCAGAGCGTCTTTGCCAAAGGATTGGTATTATAAAAAAGGGTCAAATTTTGGCTGAGGGTAGTTTAGCCGAGTTACGCACACTAATTCCGGCAAAAGAAATTGTAGCTGTGCAAACCACACAAGAAGAACAAGCGATCGCTCGTGCCGCAGAATACGGCTTCACCTATAGATATTATGGTAACGAACTAGCTTTTTGGTTGCCAGAACCTTTGGAATTAAAAGAAATTATTACCCGCTTTGAAGGGATAGCAATTGATTCAATTGCCCGTCAACCAGTGCGGTTGGAGCATATTTATTTAGAAGTAACCCAAAATAATTATTAGGACTGAGACAAAAAGTAACTATAAAAAATTCTATTTAAAGCTACAAATCAAAATTTGATTTCATTTTAATTTAACGTGAGTTCGACGGATAGGAAAGCACAAAAAGCTTGCTATGTATGAATTTACTCAACTGATTATACAAAAAGGCGATCGCGACGATTGATTGAGAATCGGTAAAAAAGTGACAAAAAATGCCGAGACTAAAAATATCTAAGAAAAATCAAGGTCTCGGCTATGTCTACCATTGTAT
>NZ_JAECZA010000239.1 GCF_016056275.1 Dendronalium phyllosphericum CENA369
GTTGAGAAAAGACATAAAATGCTTGGGAGATAAAGGTTATCAAGGTATTCAAAAACTACATAGCAATAGTCAGATTCCTCAGAAAAAACCTAGAGGAGGTAAGTTAACTTGTGAGGATAAAAAGAGCAATCAAGAATTAGCTAAAATCAGAGTTTTAGGTGAGCATGTAAATCGGAAGCTGAAGGTATTTAAAATTTTGTCCTTCACTTATAGAAATCGTCGAAAAAGATTTAGTTTGAGGTTTAATCTGATTGCTGCTCTCTACAATTACGAGCTTCGTCTTCCCCAAACCGAATTTGCTTAAGCGACTTTTGCAAGAGGTCTAATGAATCGAATTGCTCAATTAGAAGATTTAATTTTAGGTCAACAAGCACAAATGGCTGTGGCTAATTCTAAAATGGTTGGTTCGGAGATTTTTACAGCAGAACTAGAACGTTTAGCAGCGCTTGATGATTAATTTCTAGTATGGCGAAGTTAGACGGTTTAGAGACGGTTCTCGATTTTCTCAAAGGTTTACAACCTAAAATAGCTGCCAAAATAGCAAAAAAAGAATAAGCTGTTCCACATTTTAATTGCATAATTAGGGCGGGCAAGATGCCTACCCCACAAAGTGTACAGCTTAACGTACTCCTGCAAAAAAGCAAACTAGCAAGAGCGTCTTGTAAAGAAGTTATCGCGTTTGTGATATTGAAAGGCGATCGCGCGTCTCGTTTCCTCCGTTGCCTTAATATAACAATATTGATATATTTAGAGAGTATGCTGTGCCTGAAACCCGTGTTGTTTTCTACCAGGAAGAAGGGGAAGTTCCTGTCCTTGAATGGCTGACGCAACTTTTGAAAGAAGACCGCAAAGGTTATGCAAACTGTGTTGCTCGAATCAAACAACTTGTGGCATCAGGATACGAACTCCGTCGCCCTGCGGCTGATTACTTGCGCGACGGGATATATGAGCTTCGGGCAAAGCATATTCGGGTGCAATACCGCATCTTGTACTTCTTTCATGGGCAAAATGTGGCAATTCTCGCACACGCCATTACAAAGGAAGAAGCAGCTGTACCTCCAATTGATATTGAACGGGCGATCGCTCGAAAGCTTTTATTTGAAGAAAACCCAGAAGTTCACACCTACGTGGAGGAACAAGAGAATGGTGAAGACTAGCGATGCAATAAAAATCATCCACAAGATAACCAGCAGCGACCCTGAACTTGAAGCAATTGTGGAGGAAGCCTCTATAAATGCAGAAGTGGCACAGCTTATTTACTCTGCCAGAACAAAAGCGGGGTTAACACAGAAACAGCTTGCTGAACTTGTTGGTACAAAACAGCCCGTGATTGCACGGCTTGAAGATGCTGATTACGAAGGACACTCTCTTTCAATGCTGCAAAAAATTGCTCGCGCTCTCAATCAACGGGTAGTGATTCAGCTTGCTCCAATAGAACACGAGCAAAGTGCATAGAGCATTCTAGTAGCAATGAATATGTTGTAACGCCTCACTCCCCTTGCACGTAGTTTTGATTTTAACATTCAAATTTCCAGGTGCAAGATTTGAGTTAACAGATGGGGATTGGGAGATGAGGGAGATGAGGGAGATGAGGGAGATGGGGGAGATGAGGGAGATGGGGAGGCAAGAATAATAACAACTAACAAATGACCAATCGATACTTTTTTATTTGTTGGAGGCTGTGGCGGTGTCGAGTTGAATTAAAGGTTGGTTGGCGATCGCATCTAAGCTTACTGATTGTAAAAGGTCTTTCCAATCACGAACTAAGGTTAAATCGCTGGGATTTGCCGCACGTAAATCAGCTATGCTTTTGAGCGTATCGTACCAATAACCGTTGTCAGCATAAATTAAAACCCGTTGTCTGGGTGTTGCTGTCTGCAATTGTGCGGCTACTGTCGCAGTCGGTTGCACTCGTTGTATCCAACCACTAGTGACTGGGTCGCCACTGCGATCGCCTCCGGTTGGATCGCAAACTAAGGAAAAGCGCCAACTATATTTCTGTCCGACTTTTAATCCAGGAAAATCGCTAGGTAAGGTATAGTTCATAATGCCTTTACTGGCAGTTACAGGCACAGTTTTGTCTAAAAGTATTTCTTTTCCTGTTCCTTGCAACACAAATTCTGCTTGCGTTGCCGAGGTTTGGGGTACATTTACAAAAAATGTTGGGCGATCGCTGATTGTTAATTGTACGGGTAGGTCAGTAGATGCCATTGTTGCAGGTTTTGGCGGTATCACTGCACTTATGGCTTGAGGACTGCATTCGCCGCGTGCTGCTCCTGCTTCTAGATTGCGAGAACCTCTAATACTAGGTACTTTGAATCGTAACAGGGAACGGCGACGCGGTGTAAATATTGGTTGTGTTTGAGTAACTAGTTGTGAAATTGCATCTGAGGGTGTTGCTATTGCTGCCACATTAGCGAGCAATAAATCTGTAGATAAGGTTAAGCCTAATACAACCCAGACTAAAGTTTTTTTTAGCATAATTTTTTAAAATAATTAGCCTATTGCTACAAATCATTAAACTTGGAATTAATAAATACATCTGTTATTGGCAATTTTTCTTGACTTGTTGTTTGGCGCTGACGCGATCGCACCACGGTCGAGTTTCCAGATAACAGAACGAACAAACTAGTTATACTCTGGATTTCCAGGACTTGACCATTTTTTAAATAGTTCCTCTTTACAGATATAAATCGTATAAATTTATAAAATTGTGCTGGGAGTTAGTCCCAGTACAATCACTAGGAGTTTTTTTCATAAAAATAGTAAAAAATCAGGATAGGTGCTATAAACGTACCTAAGTACGGCTTTGCTGAAAATCGTAACTCTTTTAAGCGCAAATAAACGCGCAGTCTTTTCAAAAGAATTTAGTACGACTTGATGAAATACTGTACTACCTGATTGGGCATACTGATTACCACTACCCTAATTGTGATGTTTGATTGTGCCCGACCGTGGTGAAGTTTAATTTTAGCTTGGTAAATTCTTCCAAAAAGCTTTTATCTGCTTTTGGAAATTGTAAAAATTAATAAATTTTTAGAGCGCAGTGAAAAACAAAAGATTGCTGAGTTCGTTGTTGACTGTAGGCGGTACTGTAGTTGTTACTAGCCTAGCAATTACTGGCATAATAGTGGGATTGCGAATGCTAGGTAGCCTAGAAGGACTGGAGTTGGCTGCTTTTGATGGGTTAATTAGAATGCGTCCCGATGAAGGCCCAGACAAACGCTTCTTAGTAGTTGGTATCGATGACGTAGATATCCAAACACGCAAAGAGTACCCAATTCAAGATGGCACTTTAGCAGAGGTTTTGGCGAAATTAGAAAAGCACGAACCGCGTGTAATTGGTATAGATATTTTAAGAGATGTGCCGCAAGGGCCAGCCGCAGGCCGCGCAGAGTTGGTTAAGCGGTTAACTGCTAGCGATCGCATTGTGGCTGCCTGTGCTATTAGTAAGGCTGATTCTCCCGGAATCGCCGCAGCACCAGGCGTACCAGAAGACCGAGTTGGAGTTGCCGATTTTCCTGTAGACGCTGGGGGAATTGTTCGCCAAGGTATGGTGATTACCATTCCTCAAGCCTCAAAACTACCAGCACCCAACAAACATATCTGCAATTACGTCAATTCCGAAAATCAACTGCCATCTCTGAGTTTTCAGATGGTAGTGCGTTACTTACAGGGACAGGGAATTGAACCAGAACTAACTAAATCTGGGGAATTAAAACTTGGTTCTACTTTTCTTAAGCGTTTATCGCCAAATACGGTAGGTTATCACCACGCTGCTACTGGAGATTACCAAATATTACTCAACTACCGTTCTCTTAGGAATGCGACAAAGCAAGTCTCACTCAGCGACATACTTGCAGATAAAGTCGATCCGGCTTTGATTAAAGACAAGATTGTGATGCTTGGGTATACAGCAGCAATTGTCAAAGATAATTTTTACACGCCTTATAGTGGAGGAGCCGAAGACAGTCAAAAAATGCCTGGGGTGGTAGTTCACGTCCAGAATGCCAGCCAGATATTAAGTGCAGTTTTGGATAAGCGATCGCTTTTTTGGTATTGGAATCAGGGACAAGAAAGTTTGTGGATATTTGCTTGGTCGCTAGTGGGAGGATTGCTGGCGTGGCGGATTCGCAAACCTTGGCTATTAATTTTAGGTGGTGGAGTTGCGATCGCCATTTTATTTGCAGGTGCATATACAGTCATTCTCCAAGCTGGGTGGATACCCTTAGTACCGCCTGCACTGGGACTATTGGCAACTGCTGTGGGTGTAGCGTTGATAGATAGATATGCTGCCACAATTGTCAAAACAGTTAAAGGCTTCTTGAAAATCAACATTGAGATTGACGAAGCTAAAAAGGATGCAGAAGTATCTGCGATCGCCCAAAGCGATTATTTTGTAGAATTGCAGCAAAAAGCCAAAGATTTACGAAATCGGGACAATAAAGAAGTTTCGCAAACTGCGATCGCACCTGTTGTTACTGATAATTTCGAGTCTCATCATCTCAACCTTGAAGAAAAAATTGCTATTCCTAAAACTTCTCAACCAACACCACCAATAGAAGAAGTAGATTACTTACAACAAGTACGCGATAAACGCAATCAAATTAACTCATCAGAAAATATTACTCATGCTAGCAATTTAGAAGCAACGCAGATCCAAGCAACAGTTGAAGAACAAGAAGAGATGGAATACTTTGATCAATTACAGCGTCGAGGCAAGAGATTAAAAGGAAGTTAAAAGAGAATCAATATGAATAATCAAGACTTTGAAGAATCAGCAGTACAAGAAAGTTTGGCAGACATGATAAATTTACCTGACGGACAACGACAAATTGTTACTTGGATAATTCGGAAACAAAAAATGACTATAGAAGAAATTATAGCTAATGTAAATTTGACAAAAGAAGTTGTACAACAGCATTTAGATACTCTCATTTTTCAAGGAGTTATTCAAGAATCCAATGATAAGAGTGGCACTGTTTTCTACCAACCTAACTTGATTAACCAAAAGCAAAGCAAACTTAATCAAAATATCTGGGATAAACTTTAAATCCAAAATTAAAAAATAGTTAGTTTAGTGTAGGTTGGGTTAGGTAATAAAACCCAACATCACTAATAATTCGTTAGGTTGAGCGAAGATGAAACCTAACCTACTGTTCTTTTTATGAATGTCTTAATTACGAATTACGAATTAAAAATTAGTATTTTTTATGTCAAAAATTGTATCTATTCACTCTTTTCGGGGTGGTACAGGCAAATCAAATTCAACGGCTAACTTAGCCGGAATTGTTGCTCGTTATGGGTATCGGGTTGGTATTATTGACACAGATATTCAATCTCCAGGGATTCATGTTCTGTTTGGTTTTGACGAGCAGAAGATGAAATATTCACTCAACGATTATCTCTGGGGACGTTGTAATATTGAAGAGACTGCCTATGATGTCAGTACAACTTTAGGTAAAACAGGAAAAGCAAATAGCTGCATTTACTTAATTCCTTCTAGTATTAAAGCTAAAGATATTACCAAAGTTCTGCGAGAAGGATTTGATTTTAATCTGCTCAATGAAGGCTTTCAAGAATTACTTAATGTACTTCACTTAGATTACTTATTTATTGATACTCATCCAGGGTTAAACGAAGAGACTTTGCTTTCAATTGTTGTTTCTGATATTTTAGTTTTGATCTTACGTCCCGATCGCCAAGATTTTCAAGGTACTGCTGTGACAGTTGAGGTAGCCCGCAAGCTGGAAGTACCAAGAATGTTACTTTTAGTCAACAAAGCATTGCCAGCACTAGATTTTGATGCCTTACGGCAACAGGTAGAAAAGACTTATAACGCACCCGTAGCTGGTATTTTGCCCGTAGCAGAAGAAGTGATGCAACTGGCAAGCAGCGATCTTTTCTGCTTGCGCCACCCAGAACATCCCTTCAGTCAGGTAATGGAAAAGGTTGCCCTGATGATTATGCAGAAGTGAAGGGAGATGAGGGAGACTGACTCTTGTAGAGACGCGATTAATCGCGTCTCTACTAATTCCCTTACCAAGGATTACCAATCATTGTGAAGGCAGACCAAAAATAGGGATGTTTCAAGTCTGTATCGCCGAGTTGGGCAAGGGCTGGCGGTAAAGGTACGTTGAGGCTGGAGGTTTTTAGTTTACCGCCTTCTAAACGCACCTGCCCTTTCAGCATTCCGATTTGGGTTTGGCGGAGTGCTTCGGCTTTTATCGGGGCTTTTTTTAATTCCTCGTAGAATTGGCTAATCAATCCTAATGTGCCTTCATCTGACACATACCATAAACTCGCTAGTGCTGACTTAGCACCGGCTTGCACTGCAAAGCCAGCAAAACCTAATTCTGCTTCTCTATCGCCGATGGCGGTACGACAGGCACTTAGCACTACTAGCTGTACTGGAGGGTTATTCCAACCCAGTTTCCGCAACTCATTCATTTTTAACTGGCTATTCCATAGCTGAATGTAGGAGTTATTGGGCACACCAGGTTTAAATTGACCGTGGGTAGCTAAGTGGATAATGCCGTAGGGTGTTTGCTGGCGTTGGGCTTGGAGATTTTTGAGAGTAAAGGTTTCGTTTAAGAAAGATTTGCCTAGCCACAAGCGTGGGGTAATGGTAGACAATTCTACAGGGACGGCAGGTAAAGGTTGTTGGTTGGTGTTAATGAATTGGGATGCACCCATACCCAATACTTCAGCTTTTTTAATGTCTACATATTTAGTATCGGTAAGGCTTAAACTGGGCATTAAGCCGATGCTATAGCGTTCTACCAAATACTGTTTGCCATCGTAGAGGGCAGCTACAGGTAACGATCGCAATCCCTCATCCATAATAAATACCAAATTGTTAATTTGGCGGCTTTTCAGGTTGATGTCAATGGGTGCAATTAGCCAATTATAAAGCTGTTGGGCAGGATCTTTGTAGTTGTCAGATAATGTTCGACTTGTAACTTCGCTTTTGAAGGTTGTGGCAACTTTCATAAATTGCGATCGCGTGATTTTTAAGACTTGGCGAATTGGTTGACCTTTAGCGGTGACAATTAAGATTTCTACGCGATCGCTTGCGGATGCGATATTTAGTATTCTGTTAGGGTCTGGTGTGTTAGAAGTTGAAATGGTTGCTGGTACAAAGCTGACGTAAATTAGTGCAGGTTTAACGCCTGTCGCTTTTTCAACATCTTGCAGGATATTTTGGGCTTCGCTGACGTTTCTAATCTCAGGTTGGGTTGTAATTCCTAAGTATTGCTGAAATTCGTTCGTAAACTTTTCGTCAATTTTAAATACAGTATTGTTCAGTTCAATTGTTGGAGAAGAGTTGCTGATTACAAGTGGTTGTTGAGTAATGGGTGTCTTTTGCAACTCTTCTGGGTTGGGAGCATTATTTGGAAGTGTTGGCGTTGGTGTCGGTGTTGGGGTTGGCGTTGGTGTTGGTGTTGGTGTTGGCGTTGGCGTTGGTGTTGGCGTTGGTGTTGGTGTCGGCGTTGGTGTCGGTGTAGCGCTGATATTTATTGATTGTGGAGATGAAAAAGAAACGCGATCGCTCGCCTTAATGGTAAAAGCTAGAATGTTACCGCTGGTATTTGCTGGCGGTGTGTACGTTAAAACTGTATCGGCAGAAAGAATTGTTCCTTGTGTAACAGGAGTCCCATTTTCTAAAGTCAAAGTACCAGCTTTTAACTCATCAAAAACTACGGTAAGATTGTCTTTATTGTTATCGTTAGTTGACGCATTTAAATCGCCAAATTTAAATGTTACTGCCTGATTTTCTTGAGTTATCGGTACGTTAACATTCGTTGTGATAGTCGGTGGACTATTGATCGAAGTAATGGAAATACCACTAGGTGTATCAGCAGCAAGTCCGCCATTTTCTAGTACTGGAAATGAATTGACAGCCGAAGTTGATGTGATTTGCGAAGTTCCTGTATTAATACTTGCCGCTGTACCATTTTGGCTGGCATCACCTACAGTGAAGGGGACGTTATCAGGGCCGCCATCGTGTTGAATTTGTACAGTTCCTGGTGTAGTCGTTCCACTGGTGAGGATAGTATTGCCAGTTGGAGTTTCATCAATTTCAACTTCTCCAGTACCTTTAACAACTCCATTTGCTAAGACACTAACATTGCCACCTTCAGCACTACCTATAATGGAATTATCAGCGCTGGTATTGATGCTTGCAAAAGTAATATTCCCTGCGGCTTGTAAATTCACATCTCCACTAACAACAGTGCCATAGGCACTTGAAGCGAAGGCATTAATAGCATTTGTGATGATATTTCCTTGAGCAACTATGTTGATATTGCCGCTTGTAATATTGCTAGGAAAGTCAAACCCATTTTTAATGGCTGAGGTATCAATATTGCCTGTTGTCACATTTCCTCCTGCTTGGATGTCTAATAAACCAGCAGTAGAATCAATATTTCCTTCGCCAGAATTGTTATTGATTGAGGAAGAATTAATATCGCCTGTTGTAATATTACCAGAAGCTGCTAAGATGACTCGCCCTGCTTGTCCAAAATCAGGGTCGTTGGTATTAATGTTGCCAACATTAATATTTCCAGGTGATGATGTAACTCCATCAGCGTTAAAATTTGTATCTAATACTGTTTGACTGGGAGGAAGAATCACAGAGTTGGCAGATGATTCTAAATTGCTCAAACCTGCTCTCAAAATTAAAGCTCGTTCAGTAGCTAAAATTTGCTCGTCTGCGGAACATGTCGTCTCAGCACAAATCTCTGACAAAGTACCATCATTTTCGGTAATCGTAATATTTCCGCCATTAATACTACCTCTAGTTTCGACTTTCAAAGCTGGCCCTTCGTAATCACCAAAGGTAACATCTTCGCCAGAACTAACTATTGGGTCATAAAGACTGATAAAATTAGCGCCTTGACTCTGAGAATTGAGAATTGAAAATTTACCGCCGCTAGCAAAGTGGGCATCTAGAGAAATTTTACCATCACTGACTAATGTTAAGTCGTTACCACTAACTAAAGGTGTTTTATCTAGATGATTGATTGCCAAAATATCGATACCTCGATCGCCTCGGATGTAAAGGTTGCCTGCTGCGATCGCCGAAAAAGGATTCGCCGCACTGTCACGAATTATCACTGTATCTTTGGCAAGTAAATTAAGATTGCCAGTCGTTAAAAGTTGACTTTCTGGTAATGTTAAATTCCGGTTAGCTATGAAGGTGGCTGTGTCAGCAGTTGCTTTTGTTGCTACTACATCGCCATTTTCAACTCGCAAGCCAGAACCAGTCAGTTCTACTTCACCGTTGCTGTTAACTGTTAATCCCGAAGCATTACCACCGCTACCACCTGTCAGCAAGGTAGCTAAAGAGTTTGTCGGTTGATTGTTAGCGCTAGCGGATGCATTGATTGGTTGAATTTCTAAACTTAAAGGATTTCCGGGAATACTGAGGCGCACCAAACTTGTACCAGGTACGGCGACGACAGTGACTTTCCCACCTGGTGCGGCAATTTCTCCCGTACTAGCTACAGTACCGCCAATCAAAGTTAAATTATTACCCGATCTAACTGCAAGATTTCCTTGATTAGCGATCGCACCTGCAATACTAGAATCAAATGCAAAGCTGTTAGGCGTGCCTAGCAGTGCGGTGTAATTATTCCAGCCACTAGCATTAAACCAGTTTTCGCCAAAGCCGATGCGGTTAGCAGTGGTGGCTGTAAAAGCAGCTGGCACGTTCAAACTAGCATTAGGGCCAAATATAATCCCAGACGGGTTAATTAAATATAAGTTGGAATTGCCACCTGTAACTGTAATTAGTCCGTTAATTAAGGATGCATTGCCACCCGTGACACGTCCTAAAATATTTTGAATCGAAGGTTGAGAAAGAAAATTAGCCGTTTGATTGGCATCAAGTCCAAATTTTGAGAAGCTATGAAATAAGTTGGCGCGATCGCTACTCAAACTCCCGCCGCTAATATTAATGTTGTTGCCTTGGTTTGTAATCACAGTACCAGTGCCATCGTTAGCAGGAGTAATTGATTGGGCTTGGGCGAAATTAGGAAACAGGCAAAGCAAGGAAAAAGGCAAAAGTAAAAAAGAAAAACAAGGAATTGCTTGTTTCGCTTTAGAACCCACACATAAAATACTCCTCTGCCCCTCTGACTTGAAAAAGGGTGTGGGGTGTAGGGTGTGGGGTGTAGGGGAGGCAGTGCGTTGCGGAGGACAGTTGCGTGGGCGGGTTCCCCGACTTGAGCAAACTGTCCGTTGAGGTTCCCTCCGTTGTAGCAACTGCCGTGAAGAAACCTTTTTCATACATGGCGGTGAAACTTGTTTCATCGGGACTGCCTCTCCGCTCCTTTGCCCCTCCGCCCCTTAACCCTCTGCTTTCCATTTCCAAACTCGTGATAGACTGTCGCATGACTGCAACACCTCTAGTAGGAAAAATTGCCGTGCCCATCATAAACCTTGTTGCTACAATCAATTATTCTGCTTGTATTTGGGAAAAGTTTTTATGGCTATTTTAGATTCCAAAGGTCGTTTATTCGGTAAAATCAATATCCTCGATTTAGGTGCTGCACTGGTAATTCTGCTAGTGATATTTGGTATCTTCGTCTTTCCGGGCACTACTGGTTCTGTAGCTCAAGTTGGTAGTAAAACAGTACCCATTGAGGTTGACTTAGTAGTTCGGGGTTTGAATGTCCGCGACCCCGAACGGTTATTTGACAACGGATTCTCAAAAGGCGGCAAAACCAATGTAATTATCCGCAATCAACCCTACGGTCAAATTGAGATTAAAGACATTAAAGTGCTGCCAAGAACAATCAATGTTTTTCAACCAGATGGTACTGTCAAAGAAATGCCAGATCCAAAAACTAATAATTTTAGTACAGATATGCTCTTGACATTAGACGGCAAAGCCCAAATGACTACAGGTGGCCCAGTTCTAGGCAATAGTAAAGTGAAAATTGGTATGCCCTTTGAGTTGGAAGGCTTTAACTACAACTTCAATGCAACTGTTATCGATGTCAGAGTAAAAGACAAATAGCACTTCAAGAAAGTATTCAGGATTCAGAAGCCAGAAGTCAGAATACTAACCTGGCTGCTGAATTCTTTTTCAAAAAGAACCAATAATCATCCCGGCAAGTAATATAAAACCAATCCACACATTTTGCCGGAACATTTGACCATATGCAGAGTTAGGTAGGTCTTTTTTGCTTAGTTGCAGATACTGCCAAGTCCAAGCGATAGTAGCCAGTGCCAGGCTAATCCAAAAGGGAAAGCCAAGAGCGATCGCCATCCCTAACCAAGCTAATAACAATATAGTGCCAGCAAAGAAAATTCCAATGGCAGCAGGGGCATAATCGCCAAAAAATAGAGCGCTAGAATTAATACCAATGCGCCGATCGTCTTCCTTGTCGCTCAAAGCATAAACAGTATCAAATCCTAATGTCCACAATATAGTTGCGCCCCAAAGTATCCAAGTCGGCTGGGAGAGAGTTTGCGTTACCGCACTCCAGCTAATCAATACGCCAAAACCCCAAGCAATTGAGAGAACTAGCTGAGGAACTGGAAAAACCCGCTTTGCACCTGGATAAAGCAAAATTACAGGCACTGCTGCTACAGATAACCAGAAACTCAAAGGATTAAGATAATAGGCCAGAACTGCCGCACATGCCAGCGCTACTATACCAACTGCAATCCCAACTTTTATCGAAAGGGCACGAGAAGCGAGGGGGCGATCGCGCGTTCTTTCCACTTGGGGGTCAATATCTCGATCCCACAGATCGTTAACCACACAGCCAGCCGCACTTGTGGCCAGAGTACCTAAGACAATCACACCAACCAAGGGTAAAGGCGGTTTTCCCGAAGCTGCCAAAAACACAGCCCAAAGCGCAGGAATCATCAAGATTAATCTTCCTTCTGGTTTATGCCACCGCAGAAGTCGAATAATCACAAGCCACACTGGTTCTTGCTTGCGTTCTGGTGCACTTAACATAAAAATAAAGAAATAACTTTAGATAGATGAATTCACACAAGTTTACATCTATAGAATAACGTTATTTGATATTTGTAAAAACATAACTGAAGTGGCAACTTTAAATATATTTAAACAGTCACTAACAGTTATAAGCAGCAGGGTGAATATACTAGCTCAGTTAGCCTCGACTTACGAGCGACTCCAAAGCAAGTGTGTTGCAACAAATATCAGTCTCAATAACCAAAGAAGTATGAAGTGTAAAGGATGAAGGCTTAAGGCGAAATAAAGGCTGAAACCTTTACTTTGTACTGCAAAACTTCACGCTTCATGCTTCAGCCTTCGGCTTGACCATCCTTCCTTAACAGAGAGAAAACTAGATGGTGAATTTAGTTTCAGCTGACTGGGAGAGTCTTAGCACTCAACCAAGTCAGCAACACCGAATTATTGCTGCCATTGACTTAGGCACAAATTCTCTGCACATGGTAGTGGTAAAGATTGACCCGACTTTACCAGCTTTTAGCATTATCGCCAGAGAAAAAGAAACTGTAAGGCTGGGCGATCGCAATATCGCCACTGGAGAACTAAAACCAGAGATAATCGAAAAAGCGATCGCTACCCTCGGACGCTTCCAAGAAGTTGCCAAAACTTTCGACGCTGAAACAGTAATTGCTGTGGCAACTAGTGCTGTGCGGGAAGCCCCTAACGGTAAAGACTTTTTGCACAAGGTAGAAGCAGAGGTAGGTTTAAGCGTTGACTTGATTTCTGGTCAAGAAGAAGCGCGACGAATCTATCTAGGTGTGCTGTCGGGGATGGAATTTAATAACCAGCCTCACATCATTGTTGATATTGGCGGTGGTTCCACAGAATTAATTTTGGGAGACAGTCACGAACCGCGTACTCTTACCAGCACCAAAGTTGGTGCAGTGCGACTCACTGGCGAGTTAATCCACACCGACCCGATTAGTAACGCCGAGTTTCAGTACTTGCAAGCTTATGCACGCGGGATGTTGGAACGAGCTGTAGATGAGGTTCTAGCAAATATCCAGTCAGGTGAATCTCCGCGTTTGATCGGAACCTCTGGCACAATTGAAACTCTAGCGCTAATCCACGCACGGGATAATTCCGGTTCTGTACCTTCGACTTTGAATGGTTACGAGTTCAGTCTCAAAGACTTGCAAGAGTGGGTAAATCGCTTGCGGAAATTGAGTAACTCAGAAAGGGCTGCCATACCTGGGATGCCAGAGAAACGGGCTGAAGTCATACTGGCAGGCGCAGTCATCTTGCAAGAAGCTATGACTTTATTAGGTGTGCAATCAATAACAACTTGTGGGCGATCTCTCAGAGAAGGCGTAATCGTCGATTGGATGTTAGCCCACGGTTTGATTGAAGATAAATTGCGCTATCAAGGTTCAGTACGCCAGCGGAGTGTTCTCAAACATGCTAATAAGTATCATATCAAATTAGAACATAGCGATCGCGTGGCAGCGTTTGCCTTAAGTTTATTTGACCAAACTCAGGGCACATTACACCATTGGGGAACACAAGAGCGACAGTTACTCTGGGCAGCTGCAATATTACACAATTGCGGTCATTACATTAGCCATTCGGCTCACCACAAGCACTCTTATTATCTTATTCGTAATGGCGAATTACTTGGATTTAATGAAACAGAGATAGAAATCATTGCTAACTTAGCGCGTTATCATCGCAAATCACCACCGAAGAAAAAGCACGAAAATTTTCGCAACTTGCTAAGTAAGAAGCACCGACAAATAGTCTGTCAATTGAGTAGTATTTTAAGATTAGCAGTTGCATTAGATAGGCGGCAGATTGGGGCGATCGCTCAAGTCCAGTGTGAATTTTATCCTCAGTTTCAGCAAGTTAATTTGCTTATTTTCCCTTCTCAACCTGATGATGAGTGCGCCTTAGAACTTTGGAGTTTAGACGTTAAAAAAGGAGTCTTTGAGGAAGAATTCGGTGTGAAATTAGTGGCAAATTTAGAATATTCTCAATTGCCAAAACAGTAAATTTTGTCGGTTGGTTGGGTAGAGCGATCGCAAAGCCAAACAAATACATCTTCAAGTTGCTTTACCCTGCTTTTTGACGATAATTGCTGGTGCGATTGACAAACAATTGGTAGAGATTACAAGCTATTAAACAATAAAAATCCTGTTTGAAATAAGCCGACAATAAAACCTAAAATACCGCCCAAAGTCACGATTGCTTGTAATTCATTTTTGACAATTCCCTCAATTGCTCCTTCTAAATCAGCAGGTGAAGTTGATTTTACACGGTCAACAATCACTTTATCTATCGATAAAATTGGAATTACTTGTGCCACAATTACTTCCAAATCTTTTTCTAAATAGCGTTCTAAAATTAGAGCTAACTCCAGACTGACAACTTCTAAAGAAGAACTGACAGCAGGTGAAGCACTCAGACGATTGAGTAGTAATGAAGCAATATTTTCCCAGTTAACAGAGTCAGTTAATCCTTGGAGTAAATCGCTGCCGCTGGTTTGTATGTAATGACGCACGCTTTCACGTGTAGTCTTTCGCAGTTGGCGTACTGTCCCAATTGGCAGATTTTGCAATGATAAATTTTGCAGGATTTTCTTGAGGCGATCGCGCATTTGCAAATCTTGAATCAATTCTTGCAAGCGAGTATTTGTAGCCTCTTTTTCATCCAAACAAAAAGTTCGCAGCCTTGAGAGAGTATTACGCAAGCCAAACAGATTTGCTACTACCCAATATGTACCACTGGTTTTTTCCCGAAAGCTTTCATCAACAATTTGAATTGTGCGATCGGTCAAAAAATCTATAATTGCCTGCCGCAACACATCTGGCGGTAAAACTACTTCTAGTAGCCAATCAGCCAACCTTATAGCTTGTTCTTCACTGAGTTGTAATTCCAGCAATACTTGGTCAAAAATCTGATTAATTTGCGCTTCTAAAAAATCTTCTCGTCGTGCCAAAACTTTTAGCAAACGTGGCAATGATTCTCCTAACAAATCGCGCAAAATACTCGCGACAACTTTGGCGCTTTTCTCATTTTTATCAATTTGTTCGATAGCCAGTTGCAATAACCAAAGAATTGCTCCTTGTACCCGTTCTGTTTGCAGCAAGCGCCGTGCCAGATTTTGTAATTCCTCTGGCGTTAGCAACGAACCCATGATTGTATCAGAAATATTCTTCGCCAAACGTTCCTGGTTGCGAGGAATCAAGCCAGGAGTGAATGGTACTCTTCGCCCACCAATATAAATCGCTTGGTAGGGACGAAATAACATTTTAATGGCTATATCGTTTGTAAAATAGCCAATAACTCCACCCAATACGGGGGGAGACACATAAAGCCAGAAATGAGACCAATCCAAGGGAGGAATTAAAAAAGTTAAGAGTTGGGAATTGGGAGTTAGCAGAGACGCGATTAAACGCGTCTGTACAAGAGTCAGGAGTTAGAAATGATAAATTTTTATTTATCACTACTCATAAATAACAAATTCATAACTCATAACTTACTGACTACCAGCACTCCCATCATACCGTTCGCAATGGGGTAGTGTGTGGCTAAGGCAAAACCAACATGACGGGATAACTCTACTTGCTCTTGTCCTGTGGGGAAGCGGTCTAAGCTGGGGCCAATGTAAGCATATTCTTCTTTTAAACCCATCTGCTCGGCAAGTGGTACGACTATATTATCCAAATACCACTGTTGAAAAGTGCGAAGTTGCGGATTGTTTGGTCGATGAAAGTCTAAAATAGCCGCCTTAGCACCTGGTTTGAGAACGCGGTGTAATTCTTGGAGACTGCGGCGAATATCTGTAACATTTCTTAAACCATAGCCCATTGTCGCGGCATCGAATTGATTGTCGTCAAAGGGCAAATTTAGGACATCGGCTTCTATCCAGGAGATTGCAGGTTGAGGGTACTGGCTTTGGGAGCGTTCTCTAGCAGTTGCTAGCAGGTTTGGTGAGAAATCCACACCATACACCTGTCCTTTTACTCCCGCACGCTTCGCCAAACGAAAAGCTAAATCGCCACTGCCGCAGCACAAATCCAGGCACGTATCTCCTGGTTTAACAGCACTCCATTTGACTGCCATTTCTTTCCATATATGGTGTTGTCCCAGACTCAACCAATTGTTTAATCGGTCGTAAACTGGAGCAATACGGTCAAAAATGGTACGAATTTCTTGAGTCATCGGTCAACAGTAAATAGTGAGCCAGTGTGGTGAAGCACTTGTTGTCTTAGACGGCACTTCCTTTAAGCCGGGAAACCCGTCCAATGGAGTGCCTTTGCTTTGGGTCGATAGCAAACAAAGTGCTGTTAGTGACGCAGGAGCTTCACCCGTAAGGGTCTTGAGGCTTTCTGCACGATAGTAACTGGCGCGTCACCCGCAGGGCCAACAAAACCTTACTTAACTTTAGACTATGGACTATAGACTATAGACTAAATTTTTGCTTAATGCTGTCTGCTACTAGTAAGAGCGATCGCTACTAGTTGAGCTGATAAATGAATTAAACTTAATTCATCTTCTCGTAAAGAGCAGGGTTGTTTCCACTGAAGTGACAACACTCCTAGCATCTGATTGCGGTAGGTAATGGGAATAACTACATGTGCTTGTACGCCACTGTCTTGGTAGTGACTTATACCATCTAATTTAGGTTCTTTGGCGACATTTAAAGCTATTTGTATTTTATCGTTAGCAATAGCCTCACTTGTCAATGGATCGCTATCTAGCCAGTTTTTAACAGTACCTTCACGACTGTAAGACCCTTGAGTTGCTACCAAAGTTTTTTCTTCTACCAGCTGCAATATACAGCTATTTGCTGCAAAACTGTCGCTAAAAGCCGTAGCAATTGGTGTCAGACTTGCCTCTAAGCTCTGAGATGCTTGCGTAACCTGCACCAAAACTGTCAGCAACGCCATTTGGGCATTAGCACGACGCAATTCTTCTGTGCGTTGCTTGAGTAAGTCGTAGGTTTCTGCTGCTCTTTGTACTACCGCTTTAAGTTCTCCTGGGTCCCAAGGCTTGGTAATATATTTGTAGACTTGCCCAGCATTAATTGCTTCTACTAAGTCCTCAATATCAGTAAATCCAGTGAGAATTATTCTAACTGTATCTGGAAACTGAGGTACAGTCTTGCTGAGAAACTCAGTTCCTTTCATTTCTGGCATCCGCTGGTCGGAGATGATCACTGCCACTTCTCCTTCTGCTGCCAGCACTTCTAAGGCATTGATTCCACTATCGGCTTTGAGAACCTGAAAATCGCGTCGAAAAGTTCGATACAGTAGATCGAGATTATCTGGCTCATCGTCAACTACTAATATTTTTAGCTTTTTGCTGCGTTCTAAAGTCGTTGATTGACGGCGACTTGTATGAATTTCGGCAATAGGACTATCCATAAGAGAATTTCTATCAGTATTCACCATTTTGTTACATTCCATACCCTAAATAATTAAAAACAGCTGGAAAGCCTTGCGTAAATTTACGGTTTTAGTTCGGGTCAGCTGATGAATTTAGTGAGTACTTTCAGAAATATCTCGCCACTCCAATTTCTTGTCTAGAGTCAGTTAGTACAACTTTAATCTCACTTAGGCATCAGCAGTCAAAAGTGCTAAACCTTATTAGTATCGGTTTTGAACCTGAAAGCCTTGATTGGGGATTTCTATATATATTTGCTCCTACCTAACTTATGTGTATTATTCATAACTCATAAATTTGTTTAGCGGTAGAGTTTAGAGATAGTTCGCTGTTAAAGATTACAATAAGATTTGCTGGTGAGGTACAATCACCCTTTCAAGTAGAAACTCGCACTCCTGATTATGACTGACCTACCACCCAACACTCAAAATTCCGAAAATTCTGCTAATGAAGTAGCACAAGAATTGCTGCGAAAGCTGAGGCAAAAGCAAGGCAACTGGGTGGAATGGGGAATAGCGATCGCTTCTCTGCAAAAAGCTGGTTACAATCCCCAAGAAATTTTTGAGGCCACCGGATTTGAGCCGATTCAACAAAATCAGGTAATTGTTGGCGCTCAAGTTTACAATTCTTTAGAAAAAGCTGGGGCATCGGCAGCGACGCGATCGCATTACGCCACACGCGGTAGTGATGTTTTATACGAGCTTCGCCTACTCACCCAAGAAGAACGAGTCGCAGTAGCCGAACTCAGCTTTCTCCACAAACTCGACATTGATGAAGCGCGAGAAGTCGCCAAGGCAGTTAAAGAATTTTCCTACTTGCGTAGCTTACCAGAAGGGTTTTCTGCTCATCCTGGAGATGCTATTGCTTATCAAGCTTGGAAACTGGCACGCCAACATACAGATTTGCAAGAGCGATCGCGCCTGATTGCCAAAGGATTACGCTTTGCTCATACACCAGCAGCAAGGAAACAAATCGAACAACTCCTTGTGGATTTTACTGTTGTCCGCAAACGCCCGGCTCCCCTTCTCCCCTTTTACAGATTCGAGTCTGATGAAGAATTGCCTCGAATTTTACCAGTGGTAGGTGAGTTGCCATTAACACCAAAAGACTTACAAAATGTACCTTTGGTAGAAGAAATTGAACCATTTCGCCTAGTCAAGTTTGCTGGAGAACAAGCTTGGATTCCTTTACCAGGTTGGCAAGTACTGTTAAATGCAGAAGATCCGGTAGTGATTTTAGCAAATAGCGATCGCTTCCCCAACCAAACACAAAGCCCACTACAACAAGTCCTAGTAGTTGTAGATCGCGCTCGACGACAATGGGATGACTCCAGCTACTTTGTTGTTAACAATGGCGGAGAGTTAGATTTTCAATGGTTTGAAACTGAGCCAGAACTTTCAATACTTGGACAAATTATTATTATTGTGCGTCCTAAGAGAATCCTTGATGAAGAAATAATCAAGGATTCCTGGCAGATTGACGAATAATCTTTGAACAAAGGCAGAGGGCATCTCCCTTTGGGAGAGGCTAACGCCAAGGGGGTTTCCACGCCAATTGTACGGCTGGCTCCTCTATTTAGGGAAACCCCAAGACCGTCTCCATAGAGAAACAGTTAACATCAAGCCCATAATTGATAACAAGCTAATACTTGTATCTGGCTCTGGTACTGCGCGAGTATCAGAAATTCCTAACCCTGGTAGTTTTTTAGTACCTTCCTTCACAGCACCCTGTAATGACTCAGGATCTAACCCCAACGCATCTAGAGCTGTAACAGCAACTTGAGTTGTTTTTACCGTCTGCGTTTGGATTGTACCTTTGAATCTAGAAGCTAAAGTTCCGCTAGCAGCAATCAATGCAACATGGGTATCGTCATCCGAAAAACCTCCATGTTCAGCTCTTTTTGTGCTGTCTGAAATCACATATCCAGGGTTCAGTTTGATAATTAAATCTGGTGTACGGTCATCTGACAAGGGATTACCAAAGCCTGCTTGTTTTAGTGCGTTACCAGACAACACCTCATTAATCGCTGGATTTTTGAGATTGTTTAAAAGATTTGTTGCAGTATCAACTTGATTTTGCTCTGCAAGCCAAAATAAGCCAATATCATCTTGTGTTGCATGATTGACGCTAATCCCAGCTTTTTCTAAGACATCTGTAAATGTGTTTTCGGGAATCAAGGTAGCTGTTCCCTGACGGGGATTTTGACCGTGTTTTGCTGTCAAGACTACTAGTGTTGAATCAAACAAATTTTGTACCTTTAAGGCACTAATTATGTTCCCGATACTAGTGTCTGTATGTTGCAAGGCATCAATGAATCCTGGTGAAGGTGTTCCATCAGTAGCAATCCCACCATTGCTGGTAGCATCTTTCTGAGCAACACTGAGGGCTTGAAAATTCATGCCAAAAATAGCAGGAGTTCCTGGGGTAGTGGTTCCTTGAGAATCCTTACCAGCTATTTGGTTTAAAAGCGCATTTACCTTCAGATCGTCATAAGCTTCTGTAAGGCTAGTGCTTTTAGTTGTCGTTTTAAACGTGAGATTGCTAGAATTCTGGGCTGTCGAACGGTCAACTAATTTGCCATTTTCCAAGGCAACTTTAGCATTGATTTCTGGGGCATAAAAGTCATCAACCCCTTTGCCTGATGGCCCATTGGCAAGATCGTAAGCAGGATGTTTGTCAATCAATGCAGTATGTAAACCTGCCTCATGGGCTACCTCAAAAATTGTGTTGACATTTAGGTAGTTATGAGGATAGATAGATTTTCCTGTGCTGTCTACTGGCAACTTAGTTGAATCAATGCTACCTTTGCCAAAATCACCTCCTCCACTAAGAAGATTGGAGTTTTTATCGATGCTTTCATCAAACAGAACTCCAGTTCCAGCAGTACCTCCTGGTTTATTTAATAATGACCGACTATATGAATTGTCATAATAAACTCCTGTTGTTTTTGGACTCGCTCCTGTTAAATAATTCAATTCGCCAGGAAAGGAATCGGAGGGTGTACTAGTAAAGGCGTTAGTGTAAGTAACACCAGTTGCTTGCAAATTTTTAATATTCGATAAATAAGGTTGAAGCAAAGGATCGGCGATGTCAGCATCACGTAGTCCATCTACTGATAAGAGCAACACATGTTGATAAAGACTGGCTGCTGTTGCTGCTGAGTTATTAAATTGTAAAAATGCCTGCCCTGTTAAAATAGTTATGCTAAAAATCACTGTTTTCAAAACAGTTGGTGCATGACAACTTTTAAGTCGAGTCATCCTATTCAGTTCCTTTGTTAATAAAGTACTTGATGTCTAGTTCTAGCCTTGTAGTTATTAGCGTTATGAACCAATAAAAATTAACACTTATATAACTTGACTAAGCTAAACCAATATCAAATGTTATGAAATATATTTAGTTACAAAGGTATTTGATTAATAGCAGAAGTTTAAATTACTTTGTTTTTCGTTATTTCTGTTGAAGTAACTATTTAATTTCGGAACTTGTCATTTGCGGAATCAGCTTGTTTGGGATCGCATATTTTGATTAGGTAATACGGACTTTAATCAAATAAGATTAAGTTAAAGTTAAGAATATATGATAAAAATTTTAAGCTTAACCTTGTAATTAAGATAATCCCTGTTCGGTGTTACTAAGCCCTAAAAACTTAAAGGTAAAGCATGATGAGAATTTTGATAATTGAAGATGACGATCGCATTGCTAAACCATTAGCCGAGTATTTAAGACGACAACACCATATTGTGGATATAACAACCGATGGGCTTGAGGGGTGGAAATGGTCTCAGTCAGAATTATATGAGCTAATTTTATTAGATTTAATGCTTCCTAAATTGGATGGAATTACTTTGTGTCAGCGTTTACGTGCTGCTTCATCTAATGCTTTAATATTAATGTTGACAGCACGAGATACGACAGACGATAAAATTATTGGACTAGATGCTGGTGCTGATGATTACTTGATCAAGCCATTTGAATTAAAAGAGTTAGCAGCACGCATCAGGGCTTTAGCACGAAGAAGTCAAGAAATTCGTCCACCAATTTTAATCCACGGTGATTTGCAATTAGATCCAGCAATCCAGCAGGTTACTTATGCAGGGAGTATTTTATTATTAACTCCTAAAGAATACATGATATTAGAATATTTTTTAAGAAATCCAAATAAAGTTGTGACTCGTTCAGCAATTCTTGACAAACTGTGGGAATTTGATAAATCTTCAGGAGAAGGAAGTATTAAAACTCATATTACAAATTTGCGGAACAAACTTAGAGCATCTGGAGGTTCAGAAGACTTAATTGAAAATATATATGGTATTGGTTATCGTTTAGGAAATAAGTAAAATAGCTGAATTAAATTATTAATGTACATTAATTAAGTTTTTAGCTAAAAGCAATTTTATAGCGATAAATAATATGTTTCAAAAAATCAGATATCGTTTATTATTGTCTTACTTAGCGATGTTCGCATCTCTTTTAGGAATATTTGCGATCGCAGTCCGAGTTGCTTTCACCCGCAGCCTCTATGAACAAATCACAGATAAACTCACAGCTATAGGAAAAGGTGCGGCTGCAAATGTGGAGTTTGAGAAAGGTCACTTAATAGTTGAAAGCGACTTTCATCCTCAAGACTTGATTGTTCATCATCAAGCATTACAGTGGTTCGATCCACAAGGAAATTTAATTACTCAACAAGGAAAAACTGTCTTAACTTTACCCTTCTTACCAAACAAAATGGTACAAATTCAAACAGGTAAAGTTTCTATCCAAGCAGTAACCGTACCAATTATTGCTAATGATAATGGGCAATTAGTCGGGTATGTAAGAGTGAGTCAATCCTTAAAAGAATTTGATGAGACTCTCGAAAAACTGGATTTAGGCTTAGGTGGTGGGATTATTATAACTTTAGTTCTTAGTAGTATTGGCGGAATTTTACTAACTCGGCAAGCAATGCAACCCATTGAGGAGAGTTTTCAAAGACTCAAACAGTTTACCGCTGATGCTTCCCACGAACTACGCAGTCCGTTAATGGCTATCAAAATTAATGCTGAGTTACCGCTAGAATATCCAGATGAAATAGGGCCAAAAGATGCAGAAAAGTTTCAGGCGATCGCCAGTGCTACTAATCAGATGACTCGCCTTACTGAAGACTTATTATTGTTAGCACGCACCGATCGAGTCTCTACTCAAAATTGGAATACTATCGATTTAGCATCAATATTAGATAATCTGATACAACTATATAAACCTCAGGCTGAGGTCAAGCAAATTAACTTGAAATTACAATTAATTGCTAATCTTCAGCTAATAGGTGATACAGTTCAATTAATACGATTGTTTACTAATTTAGTTGAAAACGCACTCTACTACACACCATCACAAGGCGTAGTTGAAATTAAAAGCAGTCGTGTAGGTTCCCAGGTTTTTATCGACGTGCAAGATACAGGTGTGGGAATTGCGCCAGAGCATATCGACAAGGTTTTTGAGCGCTTTTGGCGAGCTACGCAGTCTCGGTCTTATTGGGATGGTGGTTCTGGTTTAGGGCTGGCGATCGCTCAAGCTATTGCTCAAAATCACGGCGGATTAATTACTGTTACGAGTAAATTAGGAGTTGGTAGTTGTTTTACTGTACGTTTACCAGCTTTATAAACATTACCTTTAAACCAGGGAATTGCTGAATTTTCACCTCATCTCTCCCGATAATTGAAACTTTCCCTGATTATAATTACCCAGCTTCTAAAAATTAGGAATTGATGAAGATAGCTTTCAACAATTCCTATATACCCCTCTTCTGTCAGTCTCCGAAAACATTTGCCATTTCTGAATTCTAGAGCTTTTGTACAGCAAGCGATCGCGCGATTATTTTCTAATAACAAATTCAAGAGCAATTTTTTTCTAATAGTATAGGTTGTATTGATTGCCTCGTGAGACTTCTAGCAATCGCCCTCACGGAGAGTGACAGAAGAGGGGTAGTATATGTTAGTTAGTGTACGCTACAAGAGTTTTTTACTTCACTCTAGTCGATATCATGTAATTCTAATTGCTGACTTACTTACTATCATCATTGGTTTCGCGATCGCCATCATTGGTTTCTTTAAGTTGAATGCTACTCTTAGGATGAGTGGCTTCATTCTTCTCATCTTGTTGATTGGCATTTTCAATGTAGAGAACTTTGCCATTACCAGCATCGACCTTAACATTTTGCTGACCAATTTCTATAGCATAAACTAAGTTGCCATCTTCATTTTCGAGTTTGACACTTTTTGCCTTACCTCTTACAGATATTTCAGCTACTTGCTGTGCTTGTTGTGCTGTAATTTTAGCTAGTGGTTGTAGTTTTGTTGCTTCTTGTTGTTCTTGTGCATCGTCGTTGGTTTCACCGTCACCATCACTGGCTTCAGCAAATTGGGTAGCGCTATGATGCTGAGGCGCAATTACTAAGAAAGATTGTGGTTGTTTTGCAGACACAACTCTCGACAATCCAGCAAATCCCAAAGTAACAACAAAAGCTACTGCCAAAATGATTTGCGTTGAAGTTTTCATACTTGTAAAATTTTTCAAGTCTGGATTTGTATTTTCACAGTAAGCAATAAAAGTCAAGAAATAGTCAAGATTGATTAGAGTTAAATAAACTTAATATCTAATGGCTAAATCAACTTTTAGTTCTAGATTTTAGCTATTTTTAGTGCCTTTATAAAGAAAAAATTACATTTGCAATCAAATCTTGACTATTTCTTGACTTTTACTGTGTAAATTACAATCAGTCACTCATTTATGACAGCACAGCTAATTTTAAA
This sequence comes from Dendronalium phyllosphericum CENA369, assembly GCF_016056275.1. Lineage (GTDB taxonomy): Bacteria > Cyanobacteriota > Cyanobacteriia > Cyanobacteriales > Nostocaceae > Dendronalium > Dendronalium phyllosphericum. The sequence continues at coordinate 24,178 of NZ_JAECZA010000239.1, forward strand.
ATGTGAGGTAATCTCACTTCTACACAGAAAAAAACCAGCATAAAGATTATGAAAAAAATATTCAATAGAGTTCCAGAAATTACAATGATTTTCTGGATTATTAAGGTTTTGGCAACAACAGTAGGTGAAACATTTGCAGATTTTTTATCGGCAACTCTAAATCTTGGTTTAGGTGTTACATCCTACATTATGAGCAGTATTTTGTTGATTGCTCTGTTAAATCAGTTTAAGTTAAAACGCTATGTTCCAGCTAGTTTTTGGTTTGTGGTCGTTTTGATAAGTATCGTGGGCACACTGATTACTGATAGATTAGTAGACGAGTTTGGAGTTAGTTTAATAACAACTACTATAGCTTTTAGTTTTTCTTTATTAATAGTTTTTGTGTTCTGGTATTCAAACGAAAAAACATTAGCTATGCACTCTATAAATACAGCGAAAAGAGAGCTTTTCTATTGGGTAGCTGTTTTGTTGACGTTTGCTTTGGGCACTGCAACAGGAGACTTATTAGCAGAGGCTTTAAAAGTGGGTTATGCCCAATCAGCACTGATATTTGGTGCTTCAATTGCAATCATAGCGATCGGTTATTATTACTTGAAAATGAATGCAGTTTTGGGATTCTGGTTAGCTTACATCTTGACTCGCCCACTTGGAGCATCTATAGGTGATTTACTATCTCAATCTCCTACAAATGGAGGTTTTGGTTTTGGTACGGTTGGAACCAGTATGCTTTTTCTTTCTATAATCGTCAGCTTAGTTATCTATTTAAGCTTTAAGCGCAATAAACCAGCTTTACAAACGAGTGACCGACAAGATTGAAAATGCGATCGCCTTCTCTATCTTAAGCATTTTTATATTTGTGACCTAGCGATTTTGTGATTCTTGACTTTCTCTCTTTACAGTAAAGTCGCAAGTTCCAATAAATTATAATATTCCGACAGTAAGTAAGAGTAAAAATGAGTAAACTTACACAAATTGCTGGATCATTTTACCCAACTTTTTCAAGTCATATTGTTTTCAATTGCGTTTGTTATCACCCGAAACTTCGGTGCAACATTCGGGGATATGCTAATAAAATCACATGCAAAAGGTGGACTCGCTTACGGTACTATCGGCTCATCTATATTCCTTGTGTCAATTCTTGGAATCTGTATCCTATAGAGTACCGTCTCATGTGCGTGGTACTGCTTTTAGGTTAATTTGGTTACTGGCGCAGCAGTGAAACCGCAAGTTCCAATAAATTATGATATTTCGATAGTAAATAAGAGCAAAAATGAACAAACTTCCGCAAATCACTGCATTATTTTGGATTATGAAAATATGTGCAACCACTCTAGGAGAAACAGCAGGAGACCTTTTATCGATGACGCTAAATGTGGGCTATGCGGTTAGTTCCACTATATTAATTGGAGTATTTTTAGCTACTCTTGTGACTCAATTGGTATCGAAATGCTATAATCCACTGCTTTACTGGACTGTCATTCTTTCAACCAGCACAGCCGGTACAACAATGTCAGATTACATAGATCGCACTTTAAAGCTGGGCTACGCTACAGGGTCTATGATTTTAATTACCCTGCTGTTGATTATGTTGGCATTCTGGCGATTTAGTGTTGGTTCTTTATCTGTTACGAATGTCAAAACGCCTCAAGTTGAAATACTTTATTGGACAACAATTCTATTTTCAAATACTTTGGGTACTGCCTTGGGCGATTTCCTAGCCGATACTTCCGGACTGGGATTTGTAGGAGGGGCACTGTTAATTTCTGGTTTGCTTGCTCTTGTATTGGCAGCACATTATTTTACCCTATTTTCCCAAGTCATATTGTTTTGGATTGCGTTTGTCCTCACCCGACCCTTCGGTGCAACATTCGGAGATATTCTAACAAAATCACACGCAAAAGGTGGACTCGCTTACGGTACTATCGGCTCATCTATAGTCCTTGTGTCAATACTTGGAGTCTGTATCCTGTTCACAACTCTAAAACAGAGAAGACTAAGTGTAGCTAGGCTTTCTAACGATGAATAACATTACTGGTAACGAATTGAGGTTTCTTGGAGGCGGTAGAATTTCATTCTGATTTCATCGTCAAGTGTGATAATGATAAGTGTAATTAATCGCGATTTAACAATTACAGCTTTCTCTTAGCATCGAATTATCAGTTATCAACCCAAAGGTAACAGTAGTCACAACAAAAACTTTTCAAACCATCCCCTGTAAGATTTGGGTTTTGAGATTTGTCAGGATGTTAACTGATATTAGTTCCAACGTGATGCTTTAGTTGCTGATGCTACCACCAAGGCTAATCGTAGAGCCACCGCAAGAGTGTAACAGATGATACGAAATATTTCTACCTTTTGGTTACGTCATATACATCCTCGTTTGGCTTCTTTAATTGCCACAATTGGTATATTTGGACTTGCTGTTTGCCTGCTAATCTTGTTTGTTCTCGCCAAGCTAGCTGAAGAAGTTTTAGAGAAAGAAGCTTTTGCATTTGATACATCTTTTTTATTATGGTTGCATCAGTTTGCTAATCCTAGTCTAGATAATTTTATGCTGGCTATAACTAATATTGGCAATCCTAGTACAGTGGTAATTGTAGCAGGAACTTCTTTAGGAATACTTTGGTGGCGACGTTATCGAGTAGAAGCATACATTTTTGTACTTGCCTGTTTAGGAGGTTTAATTTTAAATACAGGGCTAAAGTTGTTTTTTTCTAAACCTCGCCCTGAACTTTGGCATCAGTTAATTTCTGAAAAATTTTTTAGTTTTCCTAGTGGTCATGCACTAGGTTCTATGGTGCTGTATGGTTTTATCTCTTACTTGCTAGCAATTCACTATCCTCAATTCACCAAAGTAATTTACAGTGCGGCAGTTATTTTAATCGCAGTCATTGGTATGAGTCGGCTATATTTAGGAGTACATTGGCCTACAGATGTAATTGCAGGTTATGGAGTCGGTTTTTTATGGCTAATGATATGTATTACGATGCTGAAATTGCAAAGATTGAAATGATGAAGTAATAGCAAAGCAACTATCTGCTATTACTGCATCGGTAAAGTTGATAAGGAACACCTATGCGATAGTGCTGTGTAGGATCTATATTGCAAGTTGTTTGCCCAGAAAGTGCAATCTGCTGCGGATAGTCGCGTTTTCTCAAGCCAGGGCCAACTATCCATAAATTCTGTTTAGATGTTGTTGGTAGGCGCAGTTGGGAAAAGTTTTTCCAAAAAGCAGATAAATCAGGAGATTTTTGTAAAACAGCAAAACTATCAGAATTTAATCTCGCAGATTTATCCGTTTTGTTTATTTTTAATTCTCCTACAGGTGTTTGACTCCTGAGTTGTTCTAATGCCAAGGCAAAACTAAAACCTAAAGCCACATCTTGGTAATTACTATATGCAACAACTAGCGTCAATGATGCATAAGGTTCTAAGTTCATGTTTTGGGCAACTTTTTCGGGCTGAAAAGGTTTTTGAAAGACTAAGTTAGAAACTACAAAAATACAACTAATAAACCCGACAAGTATAAATATTATCGATGAGCGATTAATTTTGCTAATGCTGGCTGCTAGCAAAGCGCAAAAGCTGGGATAGTAGACAAAAGTATAGCGGGGAACAACGGTAATATCTTTACCTAAAATATAAACAATAGCAAAAAATTGTAATAATACAAAAGCAGTAAAACTTAACAGTGTTAATGTTGCTAAATGAGTTTTATCTTGTGCCCATAAATTTTTTAAACCTTTGAATATTTGCCTTCCTGCCCAAATGGCAAAAATCAGCATTAATAAGCCAGAAATAACTACAATTAGCAACGGCTGATTTTCTACAGGGAGAGCGATCGCCATCAATACCCAACTAATCAGAGTTTGGTACAGAGGTGCAATATGAGTAGGGGAAGGCAACCAATTGGTTTCGGAACGCTGAAAATGACTTAATATAACTAGCAACCAAGGAATAAAACTAACCAGAACGCTGCTAGTAGAAATAATTAAAGCAAACCAGATTTGACGTTTGTTTTGTATCTTTGCTTTCCCCCAATACATCAATACAATGATTGTGGCAATTTCAGCAATGAAAGCCAAAGCAAAAAAATAGTGTATATAAAGAGCGATACTATTAATAATTGTCCATAAAATCCAAACCCAAAATCTCGGTTGCGTTCGCTCAACAATATCTCGCTGAATTTGCATTAACCCCAATAATGCTAAAGTGATAAGGAACATGGGCATGGTATAGTGCCGTGCTTCTTGGGAAAGGTAAACAGCAAAAGGGGAAACAGCCATTAGCAATGCTGCGATAATTCCAGATGCTTTTGAAAATGCGATCCGATTCACCCCATAAATTGCCGCGATCGCACCTACACCAAATAAAGCTGGTAGCGATCGCAATTTTGCTACCCACTCCGTTCCTAAAGGAGTCATTAGCCCTAACCAGTTGTACATGACGCAAAAAAATAACGGCGGATGTGTAGACTGAATGGCAACGTTTTCGGCAATTTGATTGCAACTAACTCCAGGTTGAAATGTAAAAATATCCTGTACGCGATCGAGCGGAAATACCACATTAAAAGGCAAATCGTGGTAATTTTTACCCAAGCTGAAAATAGCAGTAATTACCTCATCCATCCACAGTGGTTTGAGGTCTAAATGCCAAAAGCGCAAAACAGCACCAAGTGCGATCGCCCCAGCTAAACCCAGATAATGTAGAGTAAGTCTCCGATTTTTCATTATTTAGCTATTAGCTAATTGATTTTTTGTTTCGGATTTTAACCACAGATAAATATAGAGAGTTATTCATATCTGCGGTTTGATAACTAATTAAAAGTCTAAAATTTTATATGTCAGATGCTAATTTTACCGCTACTGTGCCTCCAGAATCTCTCCAATCAAAATTATCTCAACCATCGCCGATTTCTTATCTGCGAGAAAAAATTGTCGAAATTCGCAATGGTTTACGTCCCGGACAACAGCAAATGGCTGACTGGGACTCCGGGCCATTGGCTGTTTCTGCCGTTCCTGGGGCTGGAAAATCCACGGGTATGGCGGCGGCGGCGGCAATTGCGATCGCCCGACAGTATGATTCAACTGAGTCGCGGCCGTCTTCTCGTCGTCAAATTGTAGTTGTTACCTTTACTCGTTCCGCTGCTGCCAATATCAAAGCGAAGATTCGTAAATATTTGCGAGAGGATTTATCTCTACCGCAAACTGGTTTTGCTGTTTATACTTTGCACGGTTTGGCATTAAACATTGCCAGTCGCCACCCCGACTTATCGGGTTTACAGTTAGAAAATGTCACATTAATTACGCCAAGTCAAAGCCACCGTTTTATTCGCACAGCAGTAGAACAATGGATTGCTAATAATCCAGGTCAGTATTTACGTCTGCTAGAAGGTCAACAATTTGACGGAGAAGAAACAGAAAGATTGCGTCGCCAATCGGTATTGCGGACAGAAGTATTACCAGAGTTGGCTACTACAGTCATTCACGAAGCCAAAAGTTCTGGGATACCGCCAGAAAAACTGCGGGAGTGGAGTCAACAAACTACAGACGCGTATGCAATTTTGCGCATCGCGGCGGGATTGTACGAGCAATATCAAAACTTAATGCGATCGCGTGACTTCATTGACTACGACGATATGATTTTAGCTGCCTTGCGCGTTCTGGAAAATGACAGCGCCCGTCGCATCGAGCAAAACCAAGTGTTCGCCGTCTTTGAAGACGAAGCCCAAGATTCTAGTCCCTTGCAGACGCGGTTACTAGAAATTTTGGCGAGTGACACAGAACAGGACGCGGGGACGCGGGGACGCGAGGATAGGGAGATGAGGGAGATGAGGGGGATGATTCCTCACTCAGCACTCAATTTAGTGCGTGTTGGCGATCCTAACCAGGCGATTAACTCGACGTTTACGCCAGCCGATCCGATTTATTTTCGGCAATTTTGTGAAGAGTGCGATCGCGTCGAACGATTGGCAACAATGGATCGAGCTGGTCGCAGTACTAGAATTATTATCGAAGCTGCTAATTTTGCTCTTCAATGGATTAATAGTCAGTGGTCAGTAGGGGCGAACGTAACAGCGCCCGTACAGTTGTCAGTAGCGACTAACAACCAACAACTAAAAACTGACAACCGACAAATGCCATTTCGTTTACAAACCATCTGTACTGTTGATACTGGCGACCCCCAAAAAAATGCTAATCCCGCGCCACTAGGAAGGGGATTAGAACTATATACTCCCCGTGATATTAATCAGACAGTTGAATTGCTCTCCCAAAGGGTAATCGAATTATTTGCTGAAGACCCAAGTAATACTCGTGCAGCAGTTTTAGTGCGAGAAAATCGCCAAGGAAGGTGGCTAGCAGAAGCTCTAGCACCTGTGTGCAAGGAGCATAATATCGTACTTTACGATGTGGGAGAACGCGATCGCCGCTCCCATGTGCCGCAGGAAATTTTAGCACTACTGCAATTTTGCGATCGCCCTCATTCACCTGATTACCTGAAAGCGGCTCTAGAAGCATTGGTGCAGCGCCAGTTGATTCCCACCCAAGACCTCAACGCCCTTGCTAGTCTGCCTGAAGATTTTTTATACCCTGGCCCCCTAGCAACACCCCAGTCAGAGCCAGTACAAAAAGCTTCTCACTTATGTCGCAGTTTACTCCGCGCTCGCTTAGAACTGCCTCTCTATCAGTTGATTTCTTTTCTCGCTTTAACTTTAAATTACGACCAAGCAGAATTAGCAACTGCTGACAAACTTGCAGAAAGGGTCAACCAGCAAATAGCCGGCAACAATTCTATGGGGGCAATATTGTCAGTTCTAAGTGAAATTGTGAGTTCCGAACGGTTTGAACCTGTAGAAACAGAAGATTTAGAAGCGCGTTATACCCGTGCAGGACAACTGACGATTATTACCATGCATAAAGCTAAAGGGTTGGATTGGGACTATGTATTTATTCCCTTTCTCCACGAAAACTTGATTCCTGGTAAATTTTGGGTTCCTCCCCAAAGTCAGTTTTTAGGTAACTTTACCTTATCAGAAGTCGCTCGCGCTCAAATTCGTGCTGCTCTGCACGGTGAATCTGAAATACCAGATGTAACACAAGCTTGGGAGTTAGCAAAAAACCTGAAAACTGCTGAGGAATATCGTTTACTTTATGTAGCGATGACAAGGGCAAAGCGGCTGTTATGGATGTCTGCGGCGCAGAAAGCACCCTTTACTTGGAGTAAACCCGATAATTTACAAGAACAAGCGCCTTGTCCTGTATTTCCAGCATTAAAGCGCCAGTTTCCTGAATGTGTGGTGAATTCAGCGGCAATACCCAAACAAATTATTTGAACTTCGGCTATGCTTGCGGATATTTTTTACTACAGATGTCCCATGCATAAAATGTCGCAGTTTAATTTATTTATTAGGCGGAGATTGTCCTCATACTCACTGACTGCAACAATTCTTGGTGCAATGGTGACACTTACTACACTACCTAGTTTAGTTACTGCTCAGTCTGCCGATGGCGATCGCCCAACTCCCTTAGCTGAGATTAACTTAAATGGTAATGTCGATAAAGATAATCAGAGTGAGTACTACTATAGCTTTATCGCCGATCCGGGTGAAGTTACTATTACGCTTGATATTCAGCCGAATAATGCTAATGTTCTAGTCGGGGTTGACTTATTTAATAGTGAGACTAAGGAACTCTTATCTTTTGAGGTTCCAGCTTATAACTCCACAAGCGTGAGAGAAATTCAGCGAGTTCAAATCGACCGCAAACAGCCTATTTTTATCAGGATCGGCCGCAAACAATCTAGCGGTTCCGCTACCTATCGCGTTCGAGTCACAGGAGCCGTGCAACCAGCTAATAGTCAGCAAGGAACTACAACAGAGTCAACATCATCTTTAAATTTACCTAGTCAGGGAATGCTCCGCATAGAAATGGATAACGGTAGTGTCGAAGAAATCAACCTGAGTCGCATTCGCAGAGCAACCGTCAGGCAATAATCTTCAATATTAAGGTACGACGGGATGAAATTGATTGACAAATCTCCTTTATTCAACAACGCCCTTAAGTCTCATAAAGGCGTTGTCTTGACGCTAGCTTTGGTAAGTCTGCTATTTTATGGCGGACTCACTGAGAACAAATCTGCTGCGGCTGTTCCTACTGGCATTACTCAATTGTCCCAAAGATCCCAGGCGCAATCAAATAATTTGCCCAGGCCGATCGCTAATCAGATTTTACGAGATGCGTCCAAGCGTTCTGGTATACCTAGGCGACAATTAAAGATTACCCAAGTCACAGCCAAAACCTTTGGTAATCCTTGTGAATTCAACTTTGGCGAAATTTGCACTAGGGAATACAACCCCATTCAAGGTTGGGAGGTAGTTGTACGAGTCCGCCAAAATTCATGGACTTACCATGTGAATAAATCGGGAACGCAAATCGTTTTAGATCCGAAGGTGAGTACTTCACAAACATTGCCAAAAGCGATCGCCAATGCAATTTTGAGCGATGCTTCTCAGCGTTCTGGTGTCGCAATTAACAATTTAAAAATTACGCAAGCCACAGCCAAAACCTTTGGCAATCCTTGTGAATTCAACTTTGGCGAAATTTGTACGAGAGAATACAGACCCATCGAAGGTTGGGAAGTAGTTGTACGAGTCCGCCAAAATTCTTGGACTTACCATGTGAATAAATCTGGTACTCAAATCGTTTTAGATCCCAAAATCAAGATTTAATTTTTCTGATAAGTAGAAGGCAGGAGGCAGAAGGCAGAAGGGAAAAGGAAGTTTCTGACAAGGTTTCATAAGTTGCCATTTTACATTTAATTATGTCCATCTACTTACCAAATTGAGATTCGATGTCATGTCTCTAGTTTATTAGATTACAAAATATAGCCGTAGTCACACCCTTTAGAAGAGTTGCGATTGCTCAAAGCCTTAAAAAACTGGGTTTTTACTCAGCGAGAAGTTGCGTGCGGAGAGAAGTGCGGTCTTGGGGAGACACTGCGTTGCCGAGGTTCCCTCGGTTGAAGCAAGTGTCGTCTTTGCCCCTTCGGGTTCGGAGGGTTCCCCCCGCCCTTGCAAACTTCGGTGACTCAGCACTCAGCACTCAGCACTTTATAAACCCGCTGTTGCCAGCGAGTTTGTCAGCTGATTGGGGTACGAGCCAAACTTACACCTAATTTTTCATCACCGCATCTAATAACACCCCAGCACCAAAGCGGACTGCATCGGTACAGGGTAGACCAGTTTCTGCTGTTGTTTGGGCGATCGCTTCTTGAGCTGCCAACTCATCGAGATGAGCGGTGTTAAGTGCTATACCCACCACAGGCACGGAGTTAAAGGCTCCACCTGCACTAGCAACAGTTTCATAAAGGCGGATTACCTTTGATAAAGGTGGAATTGCTACGTGGGGATAATTACGCACGTGATTTTGTCCTGCCCGATGTACTAGCACCAGTTGCGTTGGTTGCGAACCACGAATTAGGGGTAGAGTTGCCGTTGAACCAGGATGCAGCAGCGAACCTTGTCCTTCGATGTGTAAGATGTCACAGTTTTTGCCATAGCGCGTTACCGTCTGTTCTACAGCACCAGCGGCAAAATCTACCCGCACTGCATCCAAAGCCAAACCATCGCCTTCTAACATCACACCAGTTTGCCCTGTGGCCACAAATTTAGAACGCCAGCCCCGCAGTCGTGATGCCCAATGTAACTCTAGGCTAGTTGACATTTTGCCAATGGCCATGTCGGTTCCTACAGTCAACACCCGCCGACAAGGCAGGGTACGTGCCATTCCAGTAGCTATACCTAAATTCGCTGGCTCTTTCCGCACATCCCAAATTAATTGCCCTGGTTTTAGGAGTGCGTTTAACTCTGGGATATTAGCTAATAACGTGTGCAAACCGTTCACTAAAGACATTCCAGCGTCTAGGGCGGTTTTGATTTCCAACCAGTAATCATCTGGAATCGCACCACCTTGTGGGGCAATGCCAATTACCAAAACTTCAGGTTTGTACTCTAGCGCTGCTGCTACCGATGCCACAATCGGCACATCACGCTTAATACCTGTGAGTTCGCTTAAGGATCTGCCAGGACACTCGCGATCTATGGCTACTACTATCTGGGCTTCACTGTAGCGTAAAAGTGCCAACCCTGTTTTGCCATGAGCTCCACTAATTCCTTCATGCAGCAGGATGGCTACTCGTTGATTAAGCGGCAGACGCACTGTATTGCACCCCCAAACCAGGTAAATCGTTAGGCAAAACTCTCCCTTCTTGGACTAATGCACCTGTAAAGGGGTCATCGGTTAAGTTAAGGTGACTATCTAAATCTAAATAATCAGCCAGTGGTGACAGATGTGCTGCTGCTGTATTAGAAAGCGAACTGTCGGAATAGCAGCCGAACATCACCTGCAACCCATAGGCTCGTGCTGTATGTACCATTCGCATTGCTTCGGTTAAGCCCCCTGATTTCATGAGTTTGATATTGATACCATCTACGTAGTTTGCCAGATGGGGAATATCGCAGCTGGTAAAGCAACTTTCATCTACAAAGATTGGTAGCGGCGATCGCTCTTTGAGTTTTGCTAAACTCTTTTCCTCTCCCCGTAGCAGTGGTTGTTCTACATACTTTATACCTAAATCGGCCAGCCAACTGCACATTTCAATCGCATCTCCCAAACTCCAACCTCCGTTTGCATCAACAAACAATTCTCGATTCTGTGCTTCTTCTTGCACTGCTAATAGCATTTTCCGATCTGCTTCTATACCGTCTGGATTACCTAGTTTCACCTTGAACAGGCGAACATCGATATGTTGTAACCAATCTCGTACCCTTGCCCTTGCCACTTCTGGCGAATTAATGCCAATTGTTACCGAAGTTGGCACTATGACATTGCGATCGAGTCCCCACACCTGCCACAGAGGTAATCCCACGCGCTTACCTAGCCAGTCATGCATTGCTATATCTAGCGCTGCCCTCACACCTGAAGGAACCTGCTGTTTAATTAACACTTGTTCAACTTGCTGGCGTTGCAAAGGGCTAAATGTTTTTAACACTGGCACGAGTTGTTGCAAGCAGTTTTTGATTTTATCAGTTGATTGCGAATGATTGCCAACCCCAAATGGCGACGCTTCACCCCAGCCTTCCAGTCCATCGTGCAAAATTCTCACCCATACATTTGTTGTCTGCGCTGTTGTGCCGCGACTAATGGTCAAGGGGAATCGCTTGTTAACCGTAAATAGATTTACTTCAACTTGCATAAGTCTGCTCAATCTTTGGCTAGAGCAAAAACAGTGTAAGTTCCAATTCTAGATTATCTGAGGTATCTGTTATACTTTTTTACATTCATATTTTTTGCCAAAATATTTAGCCGCATTGCATTTGTAAATTCATTTATGAATAACTTGAAAAAATGGAAAACATTAAAATCAAAAATGGTTGTCAATCATCGTTGGTGTCAAATCAGACAAGATGAAATAGAATTACCTAATGGTAAAGTTATAGACGATTATTTTGTCAGTATTAGACCAGAAGTCGCGCTAATTTTACCTATTACTAACAACAGAGAAATTATTTTTGTCCGTCAATATAGACATGCAGTAGGAGATTTTTTTATAGAACTACCTGCTGGTAACTTTGACCCATTACAAGAGAATGCTGAAATAGCAGCTGTGAGAGAATTACAAGAAGAAACTGGTTATACTGCCCAACAAGTAAAAAAGATTGCAACGCTATATGACAAGCCAAGCAAAGATACTAATCAAATACATTTATTTTTAGCCGAACATGTTATAAAGAATGGACAACGAAACTTAGATATTACAGAAGATATTGAAGTCATATTAATTCCTATAGAATCAGTTTTAGATAAAATCATCCACGGTGAAATATCTGTTGCAGGGACTGTTGCAGCTCTTTTGTTAGGTTTAAAATTTATAAGTTAATTAATCATAAAAAATATTTTTTATCATATAGTATATAAGCTTATTGCTCAAAAAAAATGGAGGCGATCGCTTTATCCTTGGCGCTAACCTAAAACCCCGCAAGAGAATTGCAAAATTGAGATGTTATGGCTGAGTTGTATTTACAATACAGTCTGCTTTTAACAAAATAAAATTCTCTGAATCTAAAACAGAACATCGAGATGCCAACTTTGCTAATGCCGGAATATTCCCCTGTTTCAAACTGTTTACGGCTTCTGTAAACACTGGTTGAAAACTTCTCAACCAAGTTTTTTGAGTCAAATATTCAAGTTTAAAAGCTGTACGTTCTAATAGCCATAAGTCTACTCCGTACTTTTGAATTAACTGTTTTGCTGCTGTTAAATTTGGGTTATATTGAGCGCGAATTAAATCAATAGTGCGTTGGCGAATAGAAGAATAGTAGCGCAGATGAAAAGGAAGCGCGTATTCTCTACTTACTAAAATAGACCTTTGCCCAAAAGTGGGAATATTATCACCTTCATCAGAAAGTGTAGCAATCAAACTGTCTTTCGGTTGCTGTTGCAGAAAGTTGTATAAACTTGATTCACCAGATTGCCTATAATCTGTTGTTGGAAAACGCCCAGATAAATTAGGATAAAGAACGAGTACAGCAGCTAAGGTAACTGTTAACGCCAGTTGCCAAATTTGGCGTTTTTGCTGATAAGTGCGAAAAAAACTATCCAACATGATAGTTAAGAAAATACCAGCAGCAATAGCCATAACAATTCGCAGAGAATGAATTGTATAGCGAGTGGGGAAAAACAGCTTTAAAAACAAGGCATGGGCAGCAAAATATAAAGTCAAAGATACGATGATTATTTGCGGCAAGATGTTGACTTGACTCTTAACTAACTTGACTAAAGGAAAGCGCGATGCATATCGCAATACCATCGACAAAAACAATCCTAACCAAATTAGAGGAGGCATTAATGGTGGTAATATGCCGCTATGTTGACCAATCAGCCAAAATCGCCAAGGATTATTATCAAAAAAAGGATGCCGTCCTCCAGTCCATAATTCTGGCATTGTCCGCGCTTGAGAAGCAGTGACAACTGGCCCAAATTCAGAGGAAGTTAAAGCGTAGGGCAACATCACTATAAACGCCAATCCCAGCATAGTTACTAGCCAAAAATAATTACTCCGCAAGCGAATAAATAAGATTCCTAGAGAAATCAATAGTAGTGGGGGATAAAAAAGTCCTTGTAGTACAATTATGAAACAAGCGATCGCCCAAGATTCGCGCAAGATATAATACAGAAATGCTAATAACAAAGGATATATGAAAGCCTTAGGTGTGGCAGAAACTAAGTCACTCTTAAACCAAAGACTCTGATGTAGCAGTAAAGTACTAATAAATCCAGCAATTGGCACTGGAAAAATTTCTAGACATAACCAAAAACAGTAAACAGCAACAATTAAACCCAACACAATGGGCAAAATTTTACTCAGCAATAAAGGATGAATACCCAGACTAGCCATTAATTTGTAAATAAATGCAAATCCCAAGGGTGTAATCGATTGGAAATAATTTGCAATCAAATCATTAGGTAGTAATTTGGAATCGACAAATTGCTGCATCCAAAATACATATTCTCGTGCATCATCCTGAACAACATATTCACCTCTAAAGGCTTTTTGTAGTCCTAAAATTCCGTAAAATATTGCAAACACCAGACTTAGAGTTAACCACAATAAAACTGAGTTGCTAATATGTTTTGTAGAGGATGTTTCATTAATAGGAGTAGTTACAAATTCATGTAGTTGGGAAAATATCATTGTCAAGTAGATTATTCAAAAACATATTTTTCAGCTACTTTCCAATAGCGTGAGAACCGTTTCAAGTCAATAAAGCCGTCGTAATCAAAAAATGGTTCTAACTCTAGCACTTCTACTGCTAAAGAACGCTCAATTTCATCGCAGATATTATCAAATCGGGGACTGGGACTATCTGCTGTCACAACTAAATTAGCTTGATGTTCTTGAGCAAAAGCTAAAATTTCTTGAGCTACATTACCACGACGGATGATAACAGGTAACTCTAATAAGCATTCATAGATAAACGTCAGGCGTTTAAGACTTAGTTGCCATTCCTCTATTAAAGCATCATCCCAAACCCAAATAGCTGGCGCATCTGGGTATTCTTGCAGTGCGGGATTGTATGGACCGAGGCAGTCTCCATGTATCCAGACAATTGGTTTAGTCATTAGCTTCGCTCTAATTTTAATTACCCCTCTTCTGTCAGTCTCCGAAAACATTTGCCATTTCTGAATTCTAGAGCTTTTGTACAGCAAGCGATCGCGCGATTATTTTCTAATAACAAATTCAAGAGCAATTTTTTTCTAATAGTATAGGTTGTATTGATTGCCTCGTGAGACTTCTAGCAATCGCCCTCACGGAGAGTGACAGAAGAGGGTTACAGCAGATTTCAAGTGGTGAGGTACAAATAATTGTAAGGGCGAATGTAACAG
>NZ_JAECZA010000240.1 GCF_016056275.1 Dendronalium phyllosphericum CENA369
CCTGTTTTTAATGCCAATAATTCACATAATTCCGCTATTGTTGCATCCTGATTCTCTGACACCAATTCTCTTAACTCTAATTCCGCATTTGTCAGATGACTAAATCGGGGCTTACCCGGTTTTAATGGTTGTAAATTACCATGACTTTTTTGTTGCTTTACCAGCTTTTGTACTAGACTTTTACTGACTGCAAATCTGAGTGCCACTTGCCGAATTGATATTTTTTCCTCAATATGTGCTGCAACTATTTTTTCTCGGATATCCACTGAATATGCTTTCATGACAGTATTATCTTTTTATTTTATTAGTACTAATTGTACCTCATAACATCGGAAACGGCTGTATAATCACTCAATCAGACCATCGGTTGTGTGCAGTAGAAGCCTGGGTAGAAACACACCGAAAGATATTGGAATTAACAACTGGGTGGTTGATAGGAGAAAAAGATGCCAGTGATGACAGATTAGCAAAGGTCACAGCAGAATTGGGCAAACAATCACTTGCTAGACAGGAAATAGAAATCAAATTAGGAAGACAGATAATTAGAGCCTACGAATTACCGACAAAAATTGCACGCACAGAGACAACAAGTTTCAGTGTAAACCACGAAAATCAAAGGGATACAGAAGAAAATCTACTGCGTCATGGCTACTCCAAAGATAAACGCCCAGACTTACTACAATATCGTCAGTTATTGGCAACACTAGACCCAATGGGAATGCCGCTAGTAAGTGCAACGCTTGAAGGGAATGGTGCTGATGACCCATTATATTTCCCCACATGGGAAAAAATAGTAAAAGTGATTGGACACAAAAACTTTGTCTTCATTGCTGACTGCAAAGCAGGCTCTGTTGCAACCCGTGCCAATATTGCAGCAAATCGAGGATTATACTGTGTCCCCTTACCCATGAGCGGACAAAACCCCCAATTCCTCAAACAATGGGTAAAAGAACCACCAACTGAAACTGTCGATATTCGTTTACCCCAACAAGAAGAAGAAACTGCTGCTGCCAAAGGTTTTGAAGTTGAGTTGGGTAAGTTTTGGCTCAACCCAGAAACGAATAAATGGGTATGCTGGCACGAACGCTATTTGGTCGTACGTTCCCACAAGCTTGCTTTATCTGTGATTGATAGTCAAAACAAACGCATCAATCAAGCTCAACTTGCCTTGGAGAAATTAGCCACTAAACCGGGAACTGAACTAGATGTGCTGAGGTATAAGGTTGAGAATATTCTCAAACGCTATCGTGTCACTGAGTTTTTTTCAACTACGATTACAGAAGAAACTCACACAGAAATTCGTCATCTTGGCCGAGGACGACCTTCAAAAAATTCTCCCCAACAACAGGTTACTTCGATACGGCTTCAACTCCAAATAGCGAAAATTGATAGTTCAATTGTTGAAGCAGAAATTTTGGCTGGTTGGCGATTGTATGTTACCAATGCACCTGTCGAACAGCTAACCCTAACACAATCAGTAATGTATTACCGGGATGAATGGCTCCTCGAACGTGGTTTTCATCGGTTTAAGAGAGGTTCTTTACCGGCCTTACCGATTTACTTCCAGAATCAAAACCGAATCACTGGCTTGATGTTTTTGTTAAATATCGCTTTGCGAGTTTTTACCTTGATGGAGTTTGTTGTCAGGCTTGCACTCCAACAACCTCAAGATTCTTTGCAAGGTCTTTATGATGGCAATCCCAAGCGAAAAACCGATCGACCTTCTGCCGAGCAAATGCTTAAGGCTTTTTGTAACATAACTCTTTACTTCCTCCCTGATTCTACGGTCTTCATTACACCTATCAACCAGCTTCAAAAACAAATTCTTTTTGCTATGAAAATGCCTGAATCCCTTTATGAGCTAGAGCTTAGGCTGTGTAAGACATAATTCCCCCTCACTGGGTCAAAATGAGCGAACGCCCAGAAATTAGCCCCGAAAAAGTTTAAAGCCTCGCCCGCAAGTGGCGCGAAAAATCCTTGTATTGCACAAGATAGGTTGAAACCCCGCCCCTTGTGGACGGCTTAGTTTCCCTACTCCCCAATCCCTACTCCCTACTCCCTTTTATCTCTTAATGATGCTTCCTTTAAATCATTGAAATTTCTCTTAGCTCCATTAGGTATTAAGCGGTTGGGATATTCTAGTTGCTCTACTGATTCAGAATAATAAATAGCAAGTTCATCTTCTGTTTTGCCTTCTTCTATAGCTTTCAGATAATTTTTTGTAATTGTTAAAATGTCTTGTTGTTCAATTGCCATATTGATTCGAGTTATGATTACAAAGTTGTTTTAATCATTGGTAAAGTTAAATGTGTTTGCTATTGCCTATAATGGTGAAAGTGCCAACATCAGGAAAACAGAGATTATTTAATAATGCATAATGATTTCCTGATTTGGTAAAAAATCAATAGGTTTTGGTTAATTTTGTCCTCAGAAGAGGATACAACGCGAGCGAACAAGTCTATTGCAACGAACTAAAAAAGCATGGGTGGCAAACTGATTGTCTTTGAAGGAGTAGAAGGTTGTGGTAAAACTAGCCAAATCCAGCTTTGTTGTCAATGGTTGCAAAGTTTGGGTATCTCGGTAGTTGTCACCCGCGAACCGGGGGGGACAGAGTTAGGTTTGGATCTGCGCCGCTTGTTGCTAGAAAAGTCAGAGGATAAACCTGTGGCTGAGGTGACAGAATTATTGTTGTATGCTGCTGACCGATCGCAACACGTCGAACAAGAACTCAAACCAAATCTAGCAGCAGGAAAATATATATTGTGCGATCGCTACACTGACTCTACCATTGCCTACCAAGGTTACGGGCGGGGTTTGAATATGAGTTTGATCGAGCAGCTTAACTCTATTGCCAGTGGTGGGTTAGAAAGCGACCTCACTATTTGGTTGGATGTCGATGTTGAGGTGGGACTGGCGCGCAAACGCGGGAGCGAAGTCAAATTAGACCGCATCGAACAGGAAACAATTGCCTTTCATCGCCGCGTCCAGCAAGGATATGCAGAATTAGCAGCATCCTATCCATCCAGAATTGTGCGTGTAGACGGCAGCTTGAGTAAAGAGGCTGTACAACAAAATATTCAGGGGATTTTGCGCGTACACCTGAAGGAGCCTGAAATCCTAAGATTGGAGGGCGAACAACCGTTTGCCCCTACATGATAGTTATCGTTTGTTGAGTTGGGATAGTGGGAAAACTAAATACCGTTAAATAACGACTTATACCAATTCTCTAAAATAAGGCAACGCATTCAAACCCTAAAAGCCTTGCCATATCTAACTTTCTTAATTACTAATTGCGAATTGATATTACTCATTGTCTTCTTCAAAAAGGCTTTGAATGTCTCTTGCCCCATGTAGAACACGAATGACTTCAATCCCTTGGTTTATAGGACGGTAGAAAATTAGATAATTCCCTACTGGAAAACTCCGCAGATTTGATGCTAAGAAATCGCGTTTTCTTCCCATACCTGGGTTTGAAGCCAACATTTTGAGTTGACTGTCTATTTTCTGTAGAAGCCGATCTGCTTTTTCAAAGCTGTCCGAGGCAATAAAATTCCAAATATCCAATTAATCAGCTTGTGCTAACGGTTTTTTGAGAATTATCGCCATTATGCAGATTCTCTGTGCTGCCGTTGTTGTTTTGCCAATTCGATAATTTCATCCATGTTTAGAGGTGTAGATTCTCCGCTATCAATCCCCTGCTGTATCTTAAGACGCAACTCGTTAAGGCGTATTGCTTTGAGAGCATCCTGCTCCTTGAGTAGCCGCAGACCTTCACGGATTACTTCACTAGCCGAGGTGTACATACCGCTTTCAACTTTGGATTGTACCCACTTTTCTAGTTCTGGAGTCAAAGAAACGTTCATCTGCTACCTCAAGATAGGCTCATAGCAATAATTCTACCGAGAATAACAAATTTTGTCCAAGTTTGTTATTACTGCAATTTAGCAGAAGAAGTAGACTGGTGATGGTCTTAGAGTGATTTCCTTAAGTTTTATTTACCAACCAGGGAACAACCCAACCCTAAAAACCAATCACTGAAACCACCTTTCGCTTCTGCTCTGGCGTTCGCCCTGCAATCCTGATTAGTCAATCTAAAATTGATTAATGACCTATGAACCGTTTAAATTACTTGTTGGACAACAGCAAGCCATAGAATTACTCACTCAGGCTGTCAGACAAAACCGAATTGCCCCAGCTTATCTATTTGCAGGGCCAGATGGTGTCGGACGGAGTTTAGCAGCAAAGTGCTTTGTAGAGTTGCTATTTTCTAATTTTGCACAGACGCAATTAATTACGTCTTTACAAAACCGTTTGCGTCAAGGCAATCACCCCGATGTTTTGTGGGTGCAGCCGACTTATCAATACCAGGGACAACGGCTGACAGCAGCAGAAGCCGCTGAGAAAAAACTAAAGCGAAAAGCACCGCCTGTCATTCGACTAGAGCAAATTCGAGAAATTACTGAATTTCTTAGCCGTCCCCCTTTAGAAGCGCCGAGGAATGTGGTGGTACTAGAGGAAGCCGAAACAATGGCAGAAGCCGCAGCGAATGCTTTGTTGAAAACCTTGGAAGAACCAGGACAAGCAACGCTGATTTTGATTGCGCCTTCTCCTGAGTCTGTGTTGCCGACTTTGGTATCGCGCTGTCAACGCATTCCCTTTTATCGCTTAGATCCACCGTCTATAACTCAAGTTCTCACGCAAACAGGTCATCAGGAAATTTTGCAGCATCAGGCTGTGTTGAGCATAGCAGCTGGCAGTCCAGGAAGTGCGATCGCAGCTTTCGAGCAATTACAAGCAATTTCTCCTCAGTTACTCCAAAACCTCACAAAAGCACCTGCATCCTACCGCAATGCTTTGGAGTTAGCCAAGCAAATTGATAAGGATTTAGATACAGAAACGCAACTGTGGTTAGTCGATTATCTCCAGCAGTTTTATTGGCAACAGTGGCATCAACCCAATATCATCAACCAGCTAGAACAGGCTCGTAAATCTCTACTTTGTTACGCTCAACCACGCCTAGTTTGGGAATGCACGTTATTGTTTATAGCAAAGTGCTGAGTAAAAACACAGTTGCTGTAAGGCTTTGAGCAATCGCAATTGTCCTAAAGAGTGTGACTACGGCTATAATTTAACAACCCAAATTTGCGGTGTAGATCGAGCAAGGGGAGAAAGAGTTATTTGACAACGCTTTTGATTCCCCAGCTTCCCTAGTTCCCCGCTCCCTACCTATGGTTGCCCACTTGAAGACCAGCGTACTGGCAATACCTTGCCCAGACTAACAATCAAAGCTAATCCACCCATGCCAAACATCCCCCAAGGTGTCAAGCCTTCAAGCGAATTTACTACACGCGCGGTAGTTGCCGGTTGCTTGGGGTCGTAACGTACCATCACTTTGTTGCCGTTGCTGGAGCGGTAGGACTCATAACTACCTGTAAAGCGAGTGCGTTCGCCCTTGGCTAAAAATTCGATAACTGGTGCATAGGTTTCTTTTTGCCGATCGTTCGTACTGTTGCGATCGCGACTACTAATACTGTCTACCACCGTGCCTTGTGTTTCTTTTAGCGTTGCGCGCTCGTGCGCGACTACATTGCGTACCCAAAAACCGCCCCCAACGAACAGCAGTCCAATTACCAGCCCAATAATTGCGCTCAATTTCTCGTCAAAGGTGCTTTGGTGAGGTTGGAAATTCATGGCTTTGACATTGCACAACAATAAAGTTCGATCGCAACATATTCTGATAAAAAACGCAATTGAATTACAGAAAACGCTATAAGGGTAAATTACCATCAATTACATCTAGAACAGCGATGTCTTATCTATATTTTCGATTGGTTAACCCTTAACCGCGATCTGTTTGCAGCTTATAAAGCCAGTTTAGGCTTTATTTGGGCTTAATTTTTGTTTAAGTTCCGCTCTATGGGCGGGGCTTGATACCCAGGTTTTTGATAAAGCCGATCGGTCTATTGTTTACTTAGCAACTTCCCGTAACCGTTCCACATCACGCATCGGTGGTGCGCCAAAGAGTCTTTTATACTCCCGGTTGAAGTGTGAGGCATCATCATAACCCACTCGGTATGCAGCACTTGCTGCGTCCAGAGCTTCACCAAGCATAAGACGGCGGGCTTCCTGAAGCCGCAGCTGCTTCTGAAATTGCAAAGGACTCATGGCGGTAACAGACTTGAAGTGGTGGTGAAAGCCTGATACGCTCATTCCGATTTCTCGTGCAATGTTCTCAATGCGAAGTGGTTGGTCAAAGTTTTTACGCAGCTGCTCGACAGCCTGGGCGATGCGGTGAGAGTAGCCACCCAAGACAGCAATCTGACACAGCCGACCACTTTGCTCCCCCATCAAGAGTCGATAGACAATTTCTCTTGCGATCGCTGGTAGAAAGAATCGAGCTTCGCTAGGGGAATCTAGGAGCCTGACGAGCCGGACTACTGCATCCAACAGGTTTGCGTCCAAGGGACTCACATCAATAGCCCTCACGTCGGCATGGCTTCGCGGTAAGGTATGACCAGCCTCGACCATCACCGAACCGACAAGGGTGGGATTGAGATCGAGGCGAAGGCTAAGGTACGGTTGCTCCTTGGACGCTTGGAGAATTTGACTGACAATCGGCAGTTCGACCGTAGCCAGCAGATAATGCATCGGGTCGTACTGATAGCGATCGTTCCCCAGAAGAACTTCTTTGCTGCCCTGGGCAATTACACAAAAGGCAGGAACAGAGACACCATGAACGCATTCCGAAGGCGAGGAGGAGCGGTTGAAGTGCAATCCAGAAAGCGGCTCAATCGTCCCATCGTGACGGATAGCCTGTACAATACGCTCTTTGAGTTCATCTCTGTTGGCTTGCGCTCTCTCTACCTCGCGCTTTGCCTGCTGGTCGTTCATTAAATCCATAGCGGACTTTTCACTCGTTTTGGCAGATTCATTTCTAAGTTTGCAGGATTGTACAACGATTTTAGACGATCGTTCTATTGCTTGCGTTTGAAGATTCTTAGAATGAAGCTAAAGCAATGAAAAATGATTCCAGCTTCTTGTACGCATTCTGGATTTTTATTTAAGAGAAAACTCAGGCTTGATTGGGCAACAGACTCACCTGCTAGCAACGGAAATGGCATCAAGTGAAGGAATATGCAAAAGGTCAGTGACGAACAATACCAAACATCAAAAATGAAGAGTGCTGAGTTGAAAGTGCGCTCGTACTCTTTTTCTTACTCAGCACTCAGCACTCAGCACTCAGTACTGAGTATGGTAAACAAATAGGAGCATCAATTTATGTACAACACAAAAGCTTATTCCGCTGCCAGTGCCACATCACCACTTACCTCCGACACGATCGCACGTCGCGATCCAACCGAACACGACGTACAGATCGAAATCCTCTTTTGTGGCATCTGCCACTCCGATGTCCATTCCGTGCGTAACGAATGGAGCGGCTTTATGCCTAGTGTCTATCCGATTGTCCCCGGTCATGAGATCGTGGGCCGCGTCACCAAGGTCGGCTCGGCAGTTACCAAGTATAAACCCGGCGACCTCGCGGGGGTCGGTTGTATGGTTGATTCAGACCGTACCTGTCCTAATTGCCAAGCTGGTCTTGAGCAGTTCTGTCCGAACATGACCCTCACCTACAACTTTCCAGACAAGCACCTTGGAGGTGTCACCTATGGGGGTTACTCCGATAGCATTGTTGTTGAAGAACGCTTTGTTCTGCGAGTTCCAGAGAACCTCGATCTCGCTGGGGTCGCGCCGCTCCTCTGTGCTGGGATCACAACATACTCGCCCCTGCGCCACTGGGGTGTCACTGAGGGCAAGAAGGTTGGCGTAGTTGGTCTCGGTGGATTGGGACATATGGGTGTGAAGTTTGCTCATGCGCTTGGTGCTCATGTTGTCGTCTTCACTACCTCACCCGATAAGAAGGAAGACGCGCTCCGCCTCGGTGCTGATGAAGTAGTCGTCTCCCGCAACACTGACGAAATGCAGAAGCACGCTGGCAGCTTCGATTTTATCCTCGACACCGTCTCCGCCAAGCACGACATCAACGCCTATATCGACTTGCTCCGCCTCGATGGCAACATCACCCTGGTCGGCGCACCGGAGAAGCCTCTAGATGTCGCAGCATTCAGTCTCATCATGGCGCGCCGCAGTCTCTCCGGCTCTAGCATCGGTGGTATCCCTGAAACTCAGGAAATGCTCGACTTTTGCGGCAAGCACAACATCACCGCAGATGTAGAAGTGATCCCCATCCAGCAGGTCAACGAAGCCTACGAGCGACTGCTCAAGTCCGATGTGAAGTACCGCTTCTGTATCGATATGGCATCCCTGAAATCTGCATAACTAAGGTGCAAGGGCGGTTGGAAACGAGCAATACGATAAGGACGCAAAATTCGACAAATCCGACTTTCGCAGCATTGTTCCCCGGTTTACGCCGGCGGCGCTTGATGCCAACCAGTTCTTGGTAGATTTGTTGAAAGAGGTGGCGAACCAGAAGCAAGCTACAGCAGCACAAATCGCCCTGTCCTGGATACTGGCACAAAAACTGTGGATTGTACCCATTCCCGGCACGACCAAACTGAGCCGCTTGGAAGAAAACATTGGGGCAGCAAACATCGAACTGACGCAGGACGAGTTGAAGAGCATCGATGAGGCATTAGCGCAAATTCCAGTGGAAGGCGATCGCTATCCAGAAGAATTGGAAAAGCGCACGGGATTTATAGACGGAATCGCTGGACACAGAACTGTGACTCAAAGAAGGAGGTGCGGATGACAAATACACCGCAGAAGGACTCTATAAGGATAAGTGAAGCGGCACGTAAAAACCATGAGGAACTGTTTCCAAACCACAAATCGACCATGAAAGTAACCGACCCGGAACTGATCGAAGTCTTTGACAACTTCGCCTTCAACGAAGTAATTGCTCAGAGCAAGCTGGATACAAAGACAAGAGTCGTGCTGATTCTGGCATCTATCATCGGCAGCCAAGCAGTAAGTGAATACAGGGTTATGGTGGACGCTGCGCTCAATGTCGGAGTAACGCCGATTGAAATCAAAGAGATCCTCTATCAGTCAGTACCTTACGTGGGTATGGCAAAAGCATTTGATTTCGTCCATGCCACGAATGAAGTGATGTCCAACAGGGGCATTCAATTACCTTTAGAAGGGCAATCGACCACCAACCCGGAAACACGCTACGACAAAGGGCTGGCAATACAGAAAGCTATGTTTGGCGAGACGATCGATCAAATGTATGAGCGATCGCCCAAAGACCAGCTACACATTCAAAGGTTTCTGTCTGCCAATTGCTTTGGCGATTATTACACCCGCAATGGGGTAGACATCAAAGTAAGGGAGCTGATTACACTGTCTATCCTCATAGCTTTGGGCGGGGTTGAATCGCAGATCAAGGGGCACATTCAAGGCAACCTGAATGTCGGAAACGGCAAAGACATACTACTGGATCTGATTACACAATTGTTGCCTTGGGTGGGATATCCCCGAACACTGAATGCGTTGAAATGCCTGAATGAAGTGGTGACGGAGTAATGGCGACGATCGCGATTGACTCGTGAAGAATATGTTCTCTAATTCCTTTAATTCAAAGACAGGAGTGCAAAAAATGCAAAAGCGCCAACTTGGAAATAGTAATCTGGAAGTCTCGGCGATCGGGCTTGGTTGTATGGGAATGAGCTTTTCTTATGGCCCGCCCAAAGACACACAGGAGATGACCGCTCTTCTGGAGGCCGCTGTCGATCGCGGCATTACATTCTTTGACACCGCCGAGGTCTATGGCCCGTTTCTCAACGAAGAACTGGTGGGTGAAGCCCTCGCTCCCTTCCGCGACCAAGTGATCGTCGCCACCAAATTCGGGTTCGACATCAATCCGAATTCCGATCCCCGTGGGATGAACGGTTCACCCGGATTAAATAGTCGCCCAGAGCATATTAAGGAAGTCGTGGAGAATTCGCTCAAGCGACTCAAGGTGGAGGCGATCGATTTGCTCTATCAGCACCGGGTTGACCCGAACGTGCCGATCGAAGATGTGGCCGGAGCAGTGAAGGAACTAATTCAAGAGGGTAAAGTGAAGCACTTTGGACTCTCGGAAGCAGGAGTGCAAACAATCCGTCGCGCGCACGCTGTTCAGCCAGTCACTGCTCTCCAGAGCGAATACTCGCTGTGGTGGAGAAAGCCTGAAGCGGAAGTGATACCGACGTTATCGGAACTCGGCATCGGCTTTGTCCCGTACAGTCCACTAGGCAAGGGCTTTCTCACTGGCAAAATTGACGAAAACGCGACCTTCGACAGCTCCGACTTCCGCAGTACCCTGCCTCGCTTCACTAAGGAGGCTCTCAAGGCGAATCAAGCCTTGATTAATCTGCTTGGCAACATCGCCCAACGCAAGCAGGCGATACCTGCTCAGATTGCGATCGCCTGGCTGCTTGCCCAGCAGCCGTGGATTGTTCCGATCCCAGGCACTACGAAGCTGCATCGCTTGGATGAAAACATCGGGGCAGTCTCAGTCGAACTCACGCCCGACGATCTGCATGACATCAATGACGCGGCCTCCAAGATCCCGGTGCAAGGAGCTCGATACCCCGAAAAGCTAGAGCAAATGACCGGTCGCTAAACGTCAAAATTGAGACCTCTTGCAGATGTCGGGAAAAGAGGAAAGTGGGGTCCCCTCTGGGGATAAGGGGCGGGGGAAAGGTTTGGTATTTTCCTTTTCCCCAATAAACATGAGTCCCTTTGACCACAAGAGTGTAAAAAGCACTTTTGCTCATACCCATATAAAAACAAAGCCCTCACTGTCTAGTGAGGGCTGTGTTAGCGATTAAATCAACGTGAGAGGCTAATCAAAAAAACTTCAATATTCTAATATCTAGATTTAGAACCAGTCACTTCATTAGGATCGCGATAAGCTTTGGGTTCTTCGCGCTTACGAACTAGACCTGCTAAACCAAGTAAACCTAGCAAACCTAACCAACCCCAATCAAAACCGCGATCGCTTCTCACCTCACTAGTTCCTCGATAAGAGGGGTCATTTGTAGTTGTGCCTGTACCATTGGTATCAGTGCCTGTAGTGCCAGTACCTGTAGTACTTGTACCCGTAGTATCAGTGCCTGTAGTTCCTGTGCCTGTGGTATCAGTACCTGTAGTTCCTGTGCCTGTGGTATCAGTACCTGTAGTTCCTGTGCCACTGGTTCCAGTACCTGTAGTTCCAGTACCTGTAGTTCCTGTGCCCGTAGTTCCTGTGCCCGTAGTTCCTGTGCCCGTAGTTCCTGTGCCTGTGGTTCCCGTACCTGTAGTTCCTGTGCCACTGGTTCCAGTACCTGTAGTCCCTGTGCCGTAAGTCCCTGTGCCCGTAGTTCCCGTACCATTGGTTCCAGTACCCGTAGTTCCTGTACCAGTGGTTCCTGTACCCGTAGTTCCCGTACCCGTAGTCCCTGTACCAGTGGTTCCAGTACCTGTAGTTCCTGTACCAGTGGTTCCTGTACCCGTAGTTCCTGTGCCACTGGTTCCAGTACCTGTAGTTCCTGTGCTACCAGTGCCAGTGGTTCCAGTACCTGTAGTTCCCGTGCTACTGGTTCCAGTACCTGTACTGCCTGTACCAGAGCCACTACTTTGAGCAGAAACAGGCACAGTTAAAGCCACAGCAGCAAAACTCATGGTAAAAATACTAGCCAAGACAGATTTAGATAAATCAAAACGCTTCATCGTCAAGGTTCCTTATACGTTCCAAATTACTGCGATCGATTTTCAAATTACAGTTAGCTACTTACTCAAACATCAACTAATGAAATAGTTATGAGAAATTTCGCTTTCTTCTTTTACATCATGCTGAACTGTGTTTTAAAATTCACTAATTTTTATTGCCAAATTAGAAATAAATAATGAAAAATACAAACTCGTGTAAATTCACTAAGACCTTTAAATTCTCCTATAATTAAGATAATTGAACCTCTTTCCTAAGGTATAAACTTATTTACAGGTTGTGTTGCCAAAACAGATAATGTCTTGCTAAAAGCAGAAAATAACTGTTTTTGTAGATAAATCAAGACTCACAGGACAGCAAAATTATCTAATATTTAGTTTTCAATAATCTATTATTTTTCAGACAACCTGTACTATCTCTGGATATTAGTCTGTCAGTATCCCTACTACTTTTGGTTAGATCAGCGGATCTATCTTGGGAGACTTGCAAGGATAAACTACAAATTTTTAGAAGACAGCTTAATTTTTCAAGAATAAATAAAAATAGATAATTACTATAAGTCCTAAAAGGATAAAATGCAGACCGAGAGCATTAAATATAAAGAGTTTCTAACTTCTACCCTTTTGGGTGACGCTCCTGTGTCAAAGATCGCTCTGGGCAGTCCTCCAAACACTCAAAGACTCTCTATCGCTGGCGCTAACAACGGGAAGCAGGAAGACTGCGTTGGGAAGACACTACGTTGCACGGGTTCCCAAGGCACTCCGTTCGATTGCCAAATTTACGCACCCACTGATTCATTAATCTAGATTTTTGCAGATAATTAATGAGTGCTGAGTTAGTTATCGTAAAGGCGCGATTAATCGCGTCTGTACAAGAATCAGTTGTCAGTGGTCATTAGTCACAAGGCAGGAGTAATTATTATTTCTTGTCTCCCTTGTCTCCCTCATCTCCCTCATCACCTCTGCTCCTCTGCTCCCCCTGCTCCCTTACTAGCTTATGAGTCTCAGTCTGTGCATGATTGTCAAAAATGAAGAAGCTGCGCTGCCGAAATGCCTGAGCAGTGTCAAAAATGTTGTAGATGAAGCTATTGTGTTGGATACAGGCTCAAGCGATCGCACTCCTCATATTGCCAAACAATTCGGTGCAAAAGTGCATCATTTTCAATGGTGTAATGACTTTAGTGCCGCCCGCAATGCCGCTCTCAAATATGTGACTGGTGACTGGATTCTGGTATTAGATGCCGATGAAACTCTGACACCAAATATCGTGCCGCAGATCGGGGCAGTCATGCAAAGCGAAGAATATCTGCTGATGAATCTGATCCGCCAAGAAGTTGGTGCAGCACAATCTCCTTACTCTTTAGTTTCTAGATTATTTCGCAACCACCCAGATATTCGCTTTGAACGTCCTTATCACGCCTTGGTGGATGACAGTGTTGCCGCCATTTTAACCAAGGAACCCCATTGGCAGATAGGTTATTTACAAGGAGTGGCTATTCTGCATAAAGGATATCAAAAAATTGCGATCGCCCAAAACAACAAATATGCTAAAGCACAAGCGGCAATGGAAGGGTTTTTCGCTACTCATCCTCACGATCCCTATGTTTGCAGTAAATTGGGAGCTTTGTATGTGGAAACTGGCAAAATTACCCAAGGTCTAGAGTTACTGAAACGAGGAGTCGCTGCTTGTGAGGAAAACTACGAAATTTTGTACGAACTGCACTACCATTTAGGCATTGCCCACAGTCATTTGCAAAATCCTCAACAAGCTATTTCTCATTATCAAGCTGCGATTAAATTACCAATTTACCCCATACTCAAATTAGGAGCATACAATAATTTGGGTAACTTACTCAAAGCAACTGGCGATTTAAACGGTGCAAAAACAGCTTACGAAACAGCTTTGAAGATAGACCCCAACTTTGCTGCTGGACATTATAATTTGGGAATGATACAAAAAGCTTTGGGCTTATTTACAGATGCGATCGCTTCTTATCAAAAAGCCATCCGTTTAAATCCCAGCTATGCCGAAGCGTATCAAAATTTAGGAGTAGTACAGCTAAAAGTTGGCAATGTCCAGGCAAGTTTAACAGCTTTTGGCAATGCGATCGTTCTTCACGAACAGCAAAACCCCCAAGAAGCAAAAAGATTGCGTCAAGGTTTGCGAGAAATGGGGTTAGTTAAGTTTTGAGTGCATTGCTAGTGCTGAGTGCTGAGTTAGTTGTCAGTTGTCAGGAGCCAGGAGGCAGAAGGCAGAAGTCGGAGGTCGAAGTTATTCTCCCTCATCCCCCTCATCTCCCCTAGCTCCCTCATCCCCCCATTCCCATCCTCACGATTTGAAAAGAGAATGATTTGGCACAAGCTCGCTTTCATAGCGGCTGTAAACAATTTGGGTAGGATACCAGGAAGAAAACCAGTACAAATCTTGAATAACTTTGTAAGAGTTACTGGGTGTCAACTCAAAATGAACAAAGGCTAAATTATTGAATCCAACTACTTCTCGTCCATCTTGAAACCAGGGAGATTTCCAAAACATTAGACGCTGTAACCATCGCCATTTGTCGTTTTTTGCTTTTTGTTTTGCAGTTATAAGCCACGGCACATTAGCTCCAAAATAAGAAACATAAGTCTTTTGTCGCGGAATCCACTCCAGCGCACAATTCCAATCGGGTTCCCTTGGTGGCTGGCTATGTAATGTGACAAGGTGTTTGGCGCTAACGTCGTGCGAATGTCTGGCTGTTTTTTCTACCATGTCGGGTGGATGCGACCATCCAATCCAATACCGTATTTTTTCTGGTAAAAGCCACTCTTTTAGTCTTGTATGCAGGATGCGAGTAATTGTCTCTTCATTCTTCAAAGCACTAGCGGTTAACTGCACTAATACAGATTTCGCTGCAAAATCTGAAGAGGTATCTGCATAAGACAAGCGGATAACAGAACTGTAGTGAATATCTCCAGACAAAACAATCACTTGTTGGCGTTGCTCAAACAAAGTAATAATAAATCGCGCCAATGCCTCAGAGTGAATATTCCAAGCATCTCCAACATCTGTAGCAAATACTTTGTCGCGTCGCAACTCCCAATGGTGAATCCAATCAATTACTTTTAAACCAAATAAATTTGTCGGTGCAATCAAAAATGTGACTGGAATCTCAGAAGTTTGTTGTAGAGGTAAAGATAGTTGGTGTTGGAAAGCTTGCGGACATAACAGCATTGGTGGTGCTGTAGTTTTTTTATCGGCAGGATAGCCTCGCCATGTGCGCGTATCTAAAACAATCACTTCATGACAAGAACTGCGTATTGTATAGTACCAAGTTAGTGCCTCTGGGTGGCGCTTGAGTACAAATACGGAGCCATCTTCAATAAACTCAGGTAAGTTGGTGTGTGGGTTAATGGCTGGCATTCCCACATAACGAGCGATCGCATTATCAGCTGCGCTGTCTGTTCCCTGAGAAGCAGACCAATCCTGAGCTGCCGCCAATAGTTTTTCACCAGATTCACCTTTGGCAAATTTCTCAGGTGTATTGCCCCATCCTTGAAAAACTGCATAAGCTAACAAAGCGTTTTGCACAGTGCGTTGCCCTAAAGGCTGCCCTAGCACTCGCAAACACCAAGCTTGATTGAGGTTCCAATCATCGCTAACATCATGGTCGTCAAAGATACTGTACATGGGAATGTTGGCGATCGCTCGTCGCACTTTCCAAAGGGTGTGGATGAATTGCTGCATTTCCCGAACTTGCCGATCCCACCGCTGACTCGCTTTGCGAGTACCCATTCTTTCTTTTCCTTTAGGGAAAGTAACTGGCCAGCAAACTGGCGACCAAACTAATAAGTAAGATGCGTAATACTCGCCCAAACTCAGCAGGTGACTAGTAACCTTATCAACTTTATTGTGTAATCCAGCGGTGAAGCCAGCCTGATGAGTTGCCACATTAGCCCGTTGGCCGGGAGGCAACTGCTTAGGCGTATAATAAGCAACATCTGTAGGCTGCTTTTGAGTAACTGGCAGCCTCTCTTCCCAGCCTAGTAGTGCGTCACCAAGGATGGTGGATATCCACAATAGCGGTTCGGCAACGTCATCGCCATAAATTTGGTCGCCTGTGAGGAACAGTTGATGGGGACGTTTTCGCGGCTGGTTTGCAGTTGACTCAATTAGGCAATCTAGAACGGGCAGTGCATCAAACCCATGCCCGTGCGGTTTGCGACAGGAACCATGAACAATTCGTAAATCTTCAACACAACTCGGTGGCAGGACAAATGTTGGTTTTTGATGGGCAAAATAGCTGATGTCAACGGTAGGAAAGCGGTTTGATTGCAAGGCTTGCTGCAAAGTTTGCTCAGAATTGTCATTAGTGAATTGTAGGTCGTAGGCATAGATGCGATCGCTTTCTAAAAAATTTCTACCTATAGACTGAGTTGTTACTGCCACAACATGTAGCCATTTTCCCAAGGCAACAGTAGAGCGTCTTCCCTCTAAAAGAGAATTTCCTAACACAGTACCGTCATTTGTCGTGTCGTAAACCTTGAGTTCTACCTGACAAGGCATTTTCAGTGCCACCCACACCGTAACCGATTCGGGATCTATATGTTGTAAGATTGGCCCCGCCAAAAGTAGCGGCATGTCCTGTAAAAACTCGTCCCCAGATTGATAGTTCATTGCAAACCGCACAAGCTGTTTAATAAATAGCAGGCTTACCAAAAATCCCTACCCGCTCATTTTTACCAACGGCAGGGTGTAATGGATATATAGATGGCAGCCATATTCAATTTTCCTATTTTATAGAACTATCAATCAGCGTCTTGTAATACCATCTGATTTTTACAGGTGCGATCGCTCTTTTAAAATCTCACAATCGCACCCAATTCTTCAAACATCTGTTCGAGTAGGTCTTCCATAATTTCCCGATTCAAGGAGCGTAATACTTCTGGGCCGCGGAGAAATTCTTTGATAGTTATTTTTTGTTCTCGAAAGTCACGGACAAAATCGCGGATAGAAGAAATAACTTGAATTTGAGCTTCAACTTGTTTTAACATCTGCTCCATTGGGTCTATCCCTTCTTTAGCAGCTTTTCTACAATCAGAAACCATCTCGCCTTCTGGAGTATTTTTTACTAAACGTAGTTCCCTTTTCAGTGTTTCGTATTGATTTTTCAAGAATTCATTTTCTTGTTCTAAACGATTACATTGTCGGGTTAAATCATCTTCATTATTAAGATTGATATTTTCTCCGACCTGATGTTGTCGTTCAATTTCCAATAGTCGAGCAAAATCTCCTTCCTGGTAAGCTTTGTTAATTTCCTTCATGATTTCTGTATGGCGCATTTGCGTTTCGCCATCTGTTACTTTATCTGGATGGAAGATTTCAGCTAATCTTAAAAATGTCTGACGAATTTTTCTAGAAGAATCATTTTTGTTGACGACGGGCGATTCTATTTCTTGTTGTGCTTCCCGCTCCTGATAGTCTTTTCCAGTTTCTTCTTCAGAGAAATCATTCTCTTTTTCCTCGGTTTCAAATAGTTCGTCTAATTCTGCATCTGCATCTTCTTTTTCAAGTTTTGGACTGATAATACCCGCTAACTGGAGGCTATGGTAAATTCCTTCAACATCTTTTTGGGTTTGTTTGCCAAACTTTCTCGTACTAAATATTTCATCGAACAGTGTATGAATTTCCCGGTCAATATCTACAATTTTTTGAAAGCTGGGATTGCATTGATGAAATATATCTGTAGCTAAAGAACGCATTTGCTCGACAAAATTCTTCAATTCTGTCCGTTTTCTTTTGATCTGTTTCAGCAGCCATTGATGTTCTTTCTCTAAAACTTCTAAACGGATATGAAAAGAAGAAAGAGCCAGTGACTTGGCTGGTTTGGATTGGGATGTAGACGATCCAGATCGAGGCATAGAATAATTAGATTGGATTTAGCTTAAAAGGTATAAGACAAATTTGCTTGCATCTTTTTGTTTGATATTTATAGATATCATTTTATTTTGATAGATTTAAGCAATTGGTATTGTCAGGTTAAGCGATGCTTT
The DNA here is from genome assembly GCF_016056275.1 of Dendronalium phyllosphericum CENA369. GTDB lineage: Bacteria > Cyanobacteriota > Cyanobacteriia > Cyanobacteriales > Nostocaceae > Dendronalium > Dendronalium phyllosphericum. The sequence continues at coordinate 17,743 of NZ_JAECZA010000240.1, forward strand.
CACACTAATTGATCGGAGCGTATTACAATACACCTCTACTTGATACAAATACTTTCTTATACATTACCTTGTTTTTTTAACAATACTACTTATCTAAATTTATTGTCACACCAAAACCTCACATGTAATTGCGCGATACAGTTACTTACAGTCAATACAGCGAGCGATAATAGCAAATGGTCGTCGCTTTTACAAAAGTTATTCTCCCTACTCCTGTTGCCCCTCTGTCCCTCTGTTTTTTCAATTACTTACTGGTTTTTGATATTTGCCGGGAGACTTGCGTTGAAAGTAATCTTCCATAATTTTTAAAATCATTGGGGCAGCAATGCTACCACCACCGCCACCGGAATGTTCGGCAAATGCTACTACTAATAGTTCTGGTTTATCGGCGGGGGCATAAGCACCAAACCAAGCGTGATTTTGTTTGACACGACCCTTCCATGCCTCAGCTGTACCACTTTTACCAGCTACCGGGGGAATCGTTGGCTGATTTAAGGCTTTACCAGTACCTTCAGCTACTACCTTTCGCAGTCCCTCGCGGAGAATTTTTACGGTTGTCGGTTTCATATTCAAGGATTCTCGCCAACTTGCTGAAAAAGTTTGCTGTTGGGAATGCCGCGACTTTTCGTTTCTTACTTGTTCCTTATCTTTAAGCAGATGTGGTTGGACTCGGTAGCCTCCATTAGCTGGCACAGCAAACATCATCGCCACTTGTAAAGGTGTTGTTTGTAAAGCACCTTGACCAATTGACATATTAACGCTATCGCCTACAGTCCAAGGCATTTTCCAAACTTTTTGTTTCCATGTCTCATCTGGCACTAAACCTTTTGCTTCTTCTGAGGCGAACTCAAAGCCGGTTTTTTTGCCAAATCCATACTTACGAGTCCATTCAATCAAAGTAGGGCCGCCAACTTTTCTACCAACTTGATAAAAGAAGGTATCACTACTCCACTGTAATGCTCCCACAAAACCCAACGGGCCGAATCCGGCATGGTTCCACTCACCAAATTGAGTGCCGCCAATATTTAAAGAACCATAAGTTTGTAGCACTGTACTAGGAGAAAATTTACCTGATTCCAACCCAGCAGTTGCAGTGACAATTTTGAAGGTACTAGCGGGTGGAAAGGCACTAAGGGCGCGATTAACTAAGGGATGATCTTGACCTTGGACGGTTTGCCAATCTTTTTGAGAGAGTTTTTGCTTAGAGAAGATATTGGGATTGAAGGTGGGGTGAGACACCATTGCTAAAACAGCGCCGTTGTTGGGATCGAGTGCAACGATCGCACCATCGCGATCGCCTAAAGCTTTTGCCGCTGCTTGCTGTATACTCAAATCGATAGTTAAGTGTAAATCTTTACCAGATTTTGCTTGTTTCTCTCCCAAAACTCGTAACGGTCGTCCAGCCCCATCTACTTCTACTCGTTGACCGCCCCATTCACCCCGTAGCATTCTCTCATAAGCCTTTTCGACTCCCATCTGACCAATAACATCGCCCAGTTGGTAGCCTTCTTGCTGCTTTTGTTTTAATTGTTCTGGGGTCAATTCTCGCGTATATCCCAGCACATGCGCCAGTTCTTTTCCGTGAGGATAATAGCGAACAGCGTCCGTATGTATTTCCACTCCTGGAAGTTCGTTTTCATACTCTTTTAAAGCCGTGATTTGTGCTTCGTTTAAATTACGAGCAATCCGAATGAGCGAAGAAGAGTTAGCACCTGCCTCCTGTAATTGTTTTTCTATCTCTTGTTGGGGAATTTCTAGAATTTTCTCTAGGCGCTGACCGATAAACGACCACGACACTTTTTCATGTGCCATCGGCCACAGATATACAGAACGAGAATAGCGCGTACTAGCTAAAACTTTGCCATTACGGTCAAAAATATTACCCCGTTCTGGTTGTTTGGCAATCATGCGAATTCGGTTGGCCTCTGCCCTCAGCCGAAGTTTTGGCCCTTCAACGATTTGTAAGTATACCAAACGAACACTTATGCCTGTTGTCATTAATAAGGTAAATACGATAAAAAACACTGACTGAGAACTCTTTCCGACTGTGCGAGTGTTTTTTTTAACGCTAAGTGGGGGTGGTTGCAATAAGGTCATAAGACGACAGTGTATACATTTGTGCTAAGTACAATATCGAATATTAGTGAAAAAGCGATCGCTTGTAAAAGTATCTTTTGTCAGCACCAGAGAAAGGGAAAAGAGAAACTTTTTGATTTACCCCAGAGAAGACATAACTTTACCCTACTTTTGCAATCAGTCTAATCAACCATTTCAAACTCCAACTGATGACTCTTAAGAAAGTCATGAGTAAAATGATCCACCTCATTTGTATCGGCAAGTTCTAAATTATAAAAATCTACAACTTCATGTTCAAAATACGGCCCTGCGTGCCAAGTTCCTGCATTTAATTTGATAAAACAATTCCCTGGAATGCGGAAAGCTGCGATTTCTCCTAGCGCTGGTTCATTGACATGATTTTCAGGAGGACAAACCGCAATTAACCAGTCCTTCCCTTCTAAAGAACCTAAACATTGAGTACATTGCACGTGACGAGTAATTTGATGGAATTTCCGCCCTCGCTTTTGCAATCGCATAATATAAAATCGCGGAGTGCCATTTTCTAGATTTAATTGAGCATCTTCTGCATCAAAAGCTTTACCGTCTTGACTAGCAAAAATCACCTGTCCGTAACGCCGAAAATTTTCTGGTGTCACCCATTGGGCTTGTAATTGTTGTACCGTCTGTGATGTATTCATAAAATCTCGATTGTATGTCAGGAAAAGCGCACCCATTACCAATAAGAATTCAGTTCTTTCGGAATGAGTGACTTAGGAATGATAGAAGCTTGTTTTTCTCTATCTGAAGGTTTTGTGTACCACCAAGCCCAAGCCAGTAAAACTGCTTGCAAGGGCAATCTGATGACGTGAACCCAAGGTGAATTTGGTATATGGTCAATTTTAATTAGATTTGCCGCCATATAGATATTAGCTGGGTAAACGGCAATAAAAAGAGCAAACAACCCCCAAGCTGCTGCTTGACTGACAGGCGGGACTAATAAGCCGATACCACCCAAGATTTCATAAAAGCCGCTGAGATAAACTAACCCTAAAGGATAGGGAAGTTGTGGTGGCACAATTCTGACATATTGTTCTGGTACAACAAAGTGTGTCACTCCCACGACGATGATTGATATAGCAAGGATGACACGTAAGAGTTCTTTCTGCTGATTCATTGATTTAGCCTCTTGCACCTACTAAAACAGTGTTATCGAATGGTATCAGCCTGTCTTCAGTCAACGGTAAGAAAAATCGGCAAACCTCTTCCAAAATAGCACTTAGGACTTTAGAGTATTTAGTAACTAAAATGACCATTAATCTGAAATTTCTGTATGACGAAAAATTTTAGTCGCCGTCAATTTTTGTTATATGGTTCGGCTACTTTCGCTACTAGCCTACTGCTGAAAGCTTGCAGCAACCAAACCCAGACATCAACATCTGCTGACGGCGAAGGGTTTAAAATAGCGATCGCCCTTCCTGGAGTCATCACCGATAAAGCTTGGAATCAATCTGGTTACGAAGGTCTGAACTTGGCAAAACAAAAGCTGGGTGCAGAAATTGCCTATGTAGAACAAGTCGCCCAAGCAGATCAAACCGAAGCGCTAACAGATTTTGCCCGCAGAGGCTACAATGTGGTAATTGCCCACGGCGGACAATTTGATGCAGCTGTACAACAAGTCGCCTCACAATTTCCCAAGACATTTTTTATCGCTGTTAACGGTTCTATCAAAGGTGAAAATATCGCTGCTTTGCGAATAGATCACTTACAAGGTAGCTATTTATGTGGAATCATCGGTGCTTCGATGACTAAAGCTAATAAATTAGCTTATCTTGCTGGACAAGAATTTGCCGCTACACAAGAAGAATTGCGGGGATTTGAATTAGGGGCAAAATCGGTGAAGCCCAATATTCAGATTGTCTCTACTTTTACGGGTGATTGGAATGATGTTGCTAAGGGTAAAGAAGCAACACTAGCATTAATTTCATCTGGAGTAGATGTGATTTATCAGTGGCTAGATAATGCTTCAGCCGCAGTCCTGCAAACTGCCAGCGACAAAGGTATTTATGCTTTTGGTAATACGAAAGACCAATTAGATGTTGCTCCCAAAGCAGTGTTAACAAGTGCCGTGAAGCGGATAGATTTAGCAATAGTATACCTGGCAGAATTAGCAAAACAAAAACAATTAAAAGGTCAAATATATAGTATAGGTTTAGAAAGACCAGATATATTATCTTTAGGAAAGTTTGGCACAATAGTACCAGAACCTATCAAGCAAAAGGCACTGACAACAAAGCAGGAAATTGTCGATAAAAAAATTACTTTTGAAAACTGTAAAGATGGTGGAAAAGATACGCGCTGTATGAAAAAAGCTTAGATGCAATGCTTCTAACTAAGTGGACATAATTAAATGTAAAATGCCAACCTGTGAAATCCGCTCAGAATTGGAATTTTCCCTTCTGCCTTCTGACTTGAAAAAGGGTGTGGGGTGTGGGGTGTAGGGTGTAGGGAATATTCCTTTTTCATGCATGGTGATGAAAATTTTTTCATCGGGACTGCCTTCTGCCTTCTGCCTTCTAATTAGTTGTATTTTAGTAAATGATACATTTGCGCTTAGAAAAAATTACCAAATCTTTTAAATCGTTTATTGCTAATGATAACATTAGTTTATCTGTCGAAACTGGCAAAATTCATGCGATTTTAGGTGAGAATGGAGCAGGTAAGACAACTTTAATGAATATAATTAGCGGTCTTTACCAACCCGATATCGGTCAAATTTATCTACAACAACAGCCAGTAACAATCAACTCACCTCATGAAGCTATTAAACTGGGAATTGGCATGATTCACCAGCATTTCATGCTTGTACCTCAGTTGACTATTACAGAAAATATCATCTTAGGTACAGAAAATACTTTGCGTCTGAACCTGCGGCAAAAACAACAAGAAATCGCTGCATTATCTCAAGCTTATGGCTTAGAAATTAATCCAAATGCCAAAGTAGAAAATTTACCAGTAGGGACACAACAGCGGGTAGAAATTCTCAAAGTTCTTTACCGCCAAGCTAAATTATTGATTCTCGACGAACCCACAGCCGTGCTGACACCACCGGAAGTAGAATCATTAATTGCTATCTTGCGACAACTAGCCACTGCTGGCAATACGATTATTTTTATCAGCCACAAGTTAGAAGAAGTAATTAATCTCTGCGATACAGTCACAGTGTTACGGCGAGGAAAGGTAGTAGCAACGATGGCTACTCAAGAAGCAACACCTCAGCAATTAGCTGAATTAATGGTAGGACGCGAAGTTGCTTTACGTGTAGATAAATCAATTCCATCGCCAGGAAAGGTAATTTTGTCTGTACGAGGTCTGCAAGTTGTAGATGACCGTGGAGCGATCGCTGTCGATAATGTATCATTTGATTTGCGCGCTGGTGAAATTTTAGGAATTGCTGGTGTAGATGGCAATGGACAGCGAGAATTAGCAGATGCGATCGCCAATTTACAACCTATCAAACGAGGCAAAATTGAGTTTGGAGAACTCCCGTTAAAAAGAAAGGCTATTGGTTACATCCCTGAAGATAGGCAGAAAATGGGTTTAGTATTGCAGTTTAGCATTGCCCAAAATTTGATTTTGAAAGCTTTTAAAAAGTTGCCGTTTTGCCGTCGTTTTTTATTACAATCAGCAGCAATTAGAAATAATGCCAAGTCTGCAATGCAAGAATTTGATATCCGCACCACAGGGGAAGATATCAAGGTAAGTCAGTTATCGGGGGGAAATCAGCAAAAAGTAGTATTGGCGCGGGAACTAGCGGGAGAACCGAATTTAATAGTAGCGATGCAACCAACGCGGGGGTTAGACGTAGGGGCGACAGCAGCCGTACATTCTCGATTGCAAAGAGAACGCGATCGCGGTGCGGCAATTTTGTATATTTCTACTGAGTTAGAAGAAGTCATGGCGATGAGCGATCGCATTGCCGTAATGTACAGAGGTGAGTTTATTACTATTTTAAATGCACAGATAGCGACAGTGGAAGAGATTGGTTTACTAATGGGTGGCGCAAGAAGAAGATAGTAAGCTATTACGCATTGAAATTACACGATTGCTCATGAGGTTCGTTAACCGCTGACAGTCAGCAGTCAACAAGTCAACACAAGAAAGATGTGCAAATTAAATGCGCGACAGCTTAATAATAGCAAATAAGTCTTTGAAAACTAGACTAACTTGCATGAATACGACGCTAGACGTTTACCACCTACGACCGCTCTGATGAGAAGTTGAGTTCTCCTTCGTGTAGTAACAAAGTGGAGGAAGCGATAAAAACTCCACAACCGTCTATGTCTGACGTATTATCAGCACCGTTCGTACATCTGACATCGCTCTCCTTTGATGCACGATTATGAGGCACAGCGGTATAACCCTCATCCGGTACAGACCTATAAATCATTTGTGTTAACAATTACAAGTTATCATTAACAAAAATAACTATCCATCTTTCACAGGAAATAACTTGAAAAAAACCTAAAGTTATAGAACACGAGTTTTCATGTCATCCACAATCAACTGGAGTAATACTAGAGCTAAGTTCTCAATTACCTGACGGTAGATATTAATAGCCTCAGTAGTTCATTTTAGAGAAAATCTGACTTTGATTTTAAGATAACTTATGTGTTCATAAGTAAAATAGCCTATACCCAACATAGTCAAAGGTATTAAAGATAAAAGGTACGCAAATGCGTCCTTATACTTAATATATTTAGATATCTGGTGAAATGATGTAAGGGCGAACGTAACAGAGTCCTTATTAAGGATTTCGGGCAACGCAGAATTAATTATCGCAGATATCTACTAGATGGCGAAGCGGTAGAGTGACAAAAAATGATGCAGAGATAACCGCGTGAAGAAGTGAAACTATCAAAAATTTCTCGACAAACCACAAGAGCAAAATTTCTGCACTCTTTGGTTGCAATTTTCTGGGGAAAGTTCAGTTAAGTAACATAGGTAGTAATCGAACCTAAGATTTTTTACAATTTAACCTAGTATATTTACTTACAAAAGTATTGGCTCAGTTAAGTGGAAAAGTGGGAAAAGTGGGAAAAGTAGGAAGTTTTGTAAGAATCCTTGATTATGCTGTTGATAAGCTGTAATTTAATGCGTAGTACATATTTAGCAAGAGTAAGTTGTGAGTTTTTTAATTACTATAAGTAGTTTCACTTGTCAAAGATTAACAGCAAATGTCAAATTATAGCGGTTCCCACTCAGGTACGGCACAACATTATATAGCTAAGTGTAGGGGCATGGCACTACCGTGCCCCTACGGCTGCACCTTGCATAAACGAGAACTGCTATAACGCGACTTCTATCAAGACAAGAAGCTCAAACTGATAGGTTTAAATGGACAATGACTTCAAGCAAGCAACCTTTTGAGTTGCCGAGTTTTTATGTACCTTGGCCAGCACGGCTGAACCCAAACCTAGAAGCGGCACGGGTACATTCTAAAGCTTGGGCTTATGAAATGGGAGTTTTGGGTGGGGCAGAGGGATCGGAAGATTATGGCATTTGGGATGAGCGCAAGTTTGATGCCCATGACTATGCACTGTTGTGTTCTTATACCCATCCAGATGCCGATGAACCGATGCTCAATCTGGTAACTGACTGGTATGTTTGGGTATTTTTCTTCGACGATCACTTTCTTGAGCTTTACAAGCGTACCCAAGATATGGCTGGAGCTAAGAAGTACCTCGATAGACTACCAGCGTTTATGCCTGTGCAGCCCCAAGAAACGCGCCCAGAACCCACTAATGCCGTAGAAAAGGGTTTAGTAGACCTCTGGAATCGCACCATCCCCAATGCCTCCCAAGACTGGGTAATCCGATTTTCTGAGAGTACGATCGCTCTTCTCAAAGAGTCTCTGTGGGAACTCGCCAATATCAGCCAGGATCGAGTCGCTAATCCCATTGAATACATTGAGATGCGCCGTAAGGTGGGGGGAGCGCCCTGGTCAGCTAACCTAGTGGAACACGCGGTTGGGGCCGAAATTCCCGATGCGATCGCACCCACTCGACCAATGCGTGTCCTCAAAGACACCTTTTCTGACGGCGTACATCTGCGAAATGACATCTTTTCTTACCAAAGAGAAGTGGAAGAAGAAGGGGAAAATGCTAACTGTATCCTAGTTTTAGAACGATTCCTCGATGTCAGGACTCAAGAGGCGGCCAACCTCACTAACGACTTACTAACGTCTAGGGTGCAACAGTTCGAGAACACCTTTGTTACTGAGCTTCCTTCCTTGTTTGAGGAATATAGTCTGACTCCCGATGAGCGTCTGAAAGTAGTCCTATATGCCAAAGGACTTCAAGACTGGCAGTCGGGGGGTCATGAGTGGCACATGCGATCGAGCCGCTACATGAACCAAACATCAGACAAATCTTCGACCCTCGGCTGGCTTTTAGGCGGCCCGACTGGACTAGGCACATCAGCGGCTCGTCTAGGAGCTTTATACGATAGTTTGGGACTAAAACGGTTCAAAAGCTTTACCCATGTTCCCTATCAGCCTGTAGGACCATTAAAACTGCCGCAGTTTTATATGCCCTTCTCCACTGATTTGAACCCTCATCTAGACGAGGCTCGGCGGCATTCTAAAGAATGGGCGCGTCAGATGGGGATGTTGGACGTACTGCCAGGAATGCCCAGCATTTACATCTGGGATGACCACAAATTCGATGTGGCCGACGTAGCCTTATGTGGTGCTTATATTCATCCCAATGGGTCTAGTGCTGAATTGAATATCACAGCTTGTTGGTTAGTTTGGGGAACCTATGCCGATGACTACTTCCCGGCACTGTACGGCTATAGCCGCAACATGGCAGGGGCAAAAATTTTCAACGCTCGGCTATCAGAGTTTATGCCTCTTGATGGGAGTCCTACTCCCGTACCAACGAACCCAGTCGAACGGGGTTTAGCTGACATTTGGGCGCGGACGGCTGGCCCCATGACGAATAATGCTCGTCGTCAGTTTCGTCGGGCGATCGAGGATATGACGGAAAGTTGGTTATGGGAACTGGCTAATCAGACCCAGAATCGCATTCCCGACCCGATAGACTATGTGGAAATGCGTCGTAAGACCTTTGGCTCCGATCTAACTATGAGCCTGTCTCGACTTTCCCAAGGGGACGAGATCCCACCAGAGATTTTCCGTACCCGAACCATGCAGAATATCGATAATTCAGCTGCTGATTTCGCCTGTTTGACGAACGATATTTTTTCTTATCAGAAAGAAATCGAGTTTGAAGGTGAGATCAATAACGGTGTGCTAGCGGTTCAGAATTTCCTGAACTGCGATATTCCCCAGGCCGTCGCCATTGTTAACGACCTGATGACCTCGCGTGCCCTTCAGTTTGAACATATCGTTGCGACTGAACTCCCGATCTTGTGTGACGATTTCGATCTGAATACCAGTGCTCGTGAGAAACTGTACGGTTACGTCAAGAAACTGGAACAGTGGATGTGCGGCGTACTCAAATGGCATAGGGCGGTAGACCGTTATAAGGAATTTGAATTGCGGGATAACTCGACACAAAAGCGGTTACTCCAAGGCCCCATAGGGTTAGGCACTGCCGCGACCAAAATTAGACCAAGTGTCGGTCAGCAAACAACTCAAACCAATGTTCAGCCAGTGATACAGAAGTTACTGAATGGCCCAACAGGTTTAGGGACTTCAGGTATCAAAATCGGTTCGTTGTTAGGAACAAAAGATTAGCTCAATCTGAGTCCCTATTGCGATCGATCAAATAATACCAATTTGAAAAAAGAATGCGACAGATACAAACCCAAAAACCTATATAAAGTCTGGCTTTCTTAATTACGAATTACGAATTACGAATTGGTATAACTTGTCAACAAACATTACTAATGGAGATTAATCATGACTAATGCAGCAAACACTCCCCTAGAAAATCAAATTGAGCAACTGCCAATGAGTTTGCAGACCGAAGCGGCGCGTAATTTGGCAACGACCACCAAAACCCAACCCCAAATGCAGGGAATTACCTCACGGTGGCTTTTAAAACTGTTGCCTTGGGTAGAAGCAGTGGGTGGTAGCTTTCGGGTCAACCGTCGCTTAACCTATACGGTTGGGGATGGACGGGTCAGTTTTACCAATACAGGGGCGCAGATACAGGTTATTCCTCAAGAACTCACTGAGTTACCTTTGTTGCGGGGATTTGAAGATGTCGGGGTGTTAAATGCTTTGGCTAGTCAATTTGTCCAACAAGAATACGCTGCGGGTGCTGTCATCGTCCAAGAAGGCCAACCAGCCGATCGCGTATTGCTGATTGCCCATGGTAAGGTAAATAAAATTGGCCCAGGCAAGTTTGACGATCGCGTTGTTTTGGCTGTATTAGCTGATGGCGACCATTTTGGCGACTACTCTTTAGTCGAATCCCAAGATACTTGGGATGTCACCCTCAGTGCCATTACCCGTTGCACCATCTTGTCTTTGCCTCAAGCAGCTTTTCAAAACTTGGTTAACCAGTCTGAGGCTCTGCAAGCGCAAGTAGATCGATTCAGGGAAAAATTGCGCCAACCCAAAAACGAAGCCGGGGAAGCCTCAATCGATATTACCTCAGGCCACCTCGCGGAAGCAGTATTACCTGGGACTTTTGCAGATTATGAAATCAATCCAAGGGAATATGAGTTAAGCGTCGCTCAAACCATTTTGCAAATCAATACACGGGTTGCTGACCTCTACAACGAACCCATGAATCAGACGGAGGAGCAATTACGGCTCACCATCGAAGCATTACGGGAACGCCAAGAACACGAAATGGTTAATAATCGTGACTTTGGACTGTTACACAATGCCGATCTCAAACAACGCATTTTTACCCGCAGCGGCCCCCCAACTCCTGACGATCTCGATGAGTTGATCTCTATTGTTTGGAAAGAACCGAGCTTTTTCTTAGCTCATCCCCGCACAATTGCTGCTTTTGGTCGGGAATGTAACCGCCTTGGACTTTATCCCGATCCTATCCCTACGGGTAACAGTGCAATTCCCTCTTGGCGTGGTATTCCCATCTATCCTTGCAATAAGATTCCTGTTACAAAAGAGCGTACTAGCTCCATCATGTTAATGCGTGTGGGAGCAACCAATCAGGGTGTTATTGGTCTTCATAAAACTGGCATTCCTGATGAATATCAACCTAGTTTGTCTGTGCGCTTCATGGGTATTAACGAAAAGGCCGTTATTTCCTACTTAGTCAGCGCTTACTACTCTACAGCTATTCTTGTTCCTGACGCATTAGGCATCCTTGAAGATGTAGAAATTGGTCTCTAAGTGAATGGCGCTAAGATAAGCTGACGCGGGGACATGGAGACGGGGGGACGCGGGGAAAATTCATTCAAAAATATCTCCGCGTCACCCTTCGGGTTCGGAAGTTTGGACTCGACGGAAAGCGGAGGCACTCTGGTCTTGAGGTCTCCCCAAGTAGAGGAAGTGCCGTCCAAGACTCCAACTTCCTCACCGTTTCTCCCCCTCTCCGCGTCAGTCTCAACATTTAACTTAGTGCCATTCGTCTCTAAGTAGTCGGATATCCTCTTCCAAGTAGGGGCAAACGACTGTTTGCTCCTACCTCCTGATGCTCTCTGTTAGGAATGTAAATTTAGTTGCATGAAACGTTAAGTTTATGACAGATGCTTTGATTAGGCCAGATTTAGGTCAAGAAAACGGGCAACCCCAGATGAGCTTAAGCACGAAAGGGGCGCGGAATTTAGCCAAAACCACGAAAACTCCGCCCCAGATGCAGGGCATTACCCCAAGATGGTTGTTGCAGATGTTGCCTTGGGTACAAATCAAGGGTGGGGCCTATAAAGTTAACCGTCGCTTGACCTATGATGTTGGCAATGGACGGGTCAGCTTTAGCAATACAGGGGCCGAGGTACGGGTCATTCCCCAAGCACTTTGCGAACTATCTTTACTACGTGGTTTTGAGGATATTGAGGTACTCAACGCCTTGGCAGACCGCTTTGTACAACAAGAATTTGCCGTTGGTGAGGTCATTGTACAGGAAGGTCAACCAGCCGATCGCGTGTTATTAATTGCTCATGGTAAAGTTAATAAGCTGAAGGCCGGAAAATATGAGGCGGAAGCTTTACGAGATATCTTAGCTGACGGCGATTGTTTTGGTGGCGAAGCTATAGTTTTATCTCAGGACACTTGGGAGGTGAGCCTAAGAGCTGTTACACGCTGCATAGTTTTGTCTTTGCCAGTACAGGCGTTTCGGGAGTTGATGAACCAATCTGAAGCGTTGCAGACTCAGGTCGATCGCTTGAGAGCTATGTTGAGTAAACCCCAAGATAGGTACAATCAAGCTGAGATCCTTCTGTCTGCCGGTCATAGCCCGGAAACTGAGTTACCCAGGACATTTGTTAATTACGACTTGAATCCACGGGAGTATGAGTTAAGCGTCGCTGAAACCATTTTACGGGTGAATACGCGAGTTGCTGACCTCTACAACGAACCCATGAACCAGACGGAGCAACAATTACGCCTGACTATCGAAGCGTTGCGGGAACGGCAAGAATACGAAATGCTGAATAATCCTGATTTCGGATTATTGCACAATGCCGATCTGAAGCAACGCATCTATACCCGCACTGGGCCACCGACTCCAGATGATTTTGATGAATTGCTCTCAAGGCGGCGCAAAACCCATTTTTTCCTAGCTCACCCTCGCGCGATCGCGGCTTTTGGCCGGGAGTGTAACCGTCGTGGTATCTATTCCCCAAGCAAAGAGGTCAATGGCAAGATTGTACCTGCATGGCGCAACTATCCGATTTTTCCTTGTAACAAAATTCCGATTACTAAAGAGGGTACTAGCTCTATTTTGGCACTCCGTGTCGGAGAAGAAAACCAAGGGGTGATAGGTTTACACAAAACGGGGATACCTGATGAATACCAACCCAGTTTGTCTGTGAAGTTTTTGGGTATCAACGACAAAGCGATCGTTTCTTACCTTGTCAGCGCCTATTATTGTGCAGCCATTCTCATCCCCGATGCACTTGGCATCCTGGAAGATGTCGAAATTGGGCACTGAGGGAAGAAAAAACGTAATTTTTTGTACAGTAAGTAAATTAAATTGAATTATTTATGGTGAATACTCAAGTCTTTGAATGGTCATCTGTTAAAGAAACTACTTTTGACCTTAAAGCCTATTTATCAGAACGGCGATCGCAAGTTGAAGCAGCGCTTGAACAGTCAATTACTATAGCCTATCCAGAAATACTCTACGAATCTATGCGCTATTCCCTACTGGCTGGAGGAAAGCGCCTACGCCCGATTCTCTGTCTTGCAGGTTGTGAACTTGCTGGAGGCACAGTCGAGATGGCGATGCCTACTGCTTGTACGCTGGAAATGATTCACACCTTTTCTCTGATCCATGACGACTTACCTGCAATGGATAATGATGATTATCGACGCGGAAAGTTAACTAACCATAAAATTTATGGCGAAAACATTGCCATCCTGGCTGGTGATGCACTTTTAGCCTACGCGTTTGAGTTTCTTGTGGTTCAAACCAAAGGAGTTGCTGCCCAGCAGTTGTTGCAGGTTGTTGCTAAGTTGGCTCATGCAGTAGCAGCAACAGGTCTAGTTGGAGGTCAAGTTGTTGATTTAGAATCTGAGGGATTGCAGAATATTGACATCGAAACCCTCAACTTTATTCATACCCACAAAACTGGCGCTTTATTAGAAACGTCTGTTTTATCAGGGGCACTATTGGTGGGAGTAGACGATAAGGTTTTGCTGCCGCTTTCTCACTATGCTCGCAATATTGGTCTAGCTTTCCAGATTATTGATGATGTGCTCGATCTGACTGGTACTCAGGAGGAACTCGGTAAAACTCCAGGCAAAGATCGAAAGGCGCAGAAAGTGACTTATCCCAGTTTGTGGGGTATTGAAGAATCAAAACTCAAAGCACAAAAATTGGTTGACTCAGCTAAAGCAGAATTAGCTTGCTTTGGCGAAAAGGCGCAATCTCTAATGGCGATCGCAGACTATATTACAGCTAGAACACATTAGTAGCCTGTCCCATTTATTGTGCTAGGTGAATTAACTTTTAATTTTCTCTTCTTTTTTCTCTTTCTTCGCGTACTTTGCGTACTTCGCGGTTCGTTCCTCAACCCCTCATAATTAATGGGACAGACCACTATTGGTTCATCGCATTAATTTTTCTAGGTAAATTAACTTTTAAATTTCTCTTCTTTTTTCTCTTTCTTCGCGTACTT
>NZ_JAECZA010000241.1 GCF_016056275.1 Dendronalium phyllosphericum CENA369
CCTGCTTCCCCTGCCCCCCCTGCTTAAAACCATGAACCCGATCCACCCCGAAAATCTCAGCGTTCTAGAAAATTCTCTCTCCTTGGCGATCGGTGAAGACTTTTCTTTAGAAAATGACCCCGACGTTATTCAGCAGCTGATTGGGGATAAGCGATCGCTCAACACTAAGCGCGAATACCAAAAAGACTTGAAAGATTTCTTTCTGTTCGTTGCCAAGAAAGAACCAAGCCGGGATTTAGTGTTAGAGTTTCTTCACCTGGAACAGCGTCATGCCGTTGCTGTGGTTCTCAAGTACAAAGCGCACCTCATCAAGAAAAAACTGGCTGAAGCTACGGTAAATCGTCGGCTCAGTGCTATCAAGTCGATGGTGGCAATGGGGCGACGGCTGGGTGTGTGCAGTTTCTCTTTAGATGATGTCAAAGGTGAAAGGGTCGAAACCTACCGTGACACTACAGGAATTGGGGCGACTGACTATGCCCAAGTTATAGCGCTAGTTGACCAGAACACTTTAAAGGGTAAGCGTGATTATGCCATTCTGCGGTTACTTTGGGATAATGGCTTGCGCCGCAATGAGATAGTCAACTTAAATGTAAGTGATTTTAACCCCAAGGAGAAAACGCTTTTGATTTTGGGTAAAGGCAAGGGTAGCCAGAAGGAAGTGCTTGACTTATCGGATAAAACCGCCTCTTCTCTTGCCAGTTGGATTAAAGCTTCTAAGAAGAAACGCGGGTTAGACCCGCTTTTTACAGTGCTGGCATACCACAAAAATGGAGCTCGATTAACCGGGGAGGCAATCAGGCGACTGGTGGATGGGCTATGTAAGCAAGCCGGAATTACTAAGAAGATGTCGCCGCATCGCATCCGCCACAGTGCGATTACTACAGTATTGGATCTCAATAATGGCAACTACCGTGCTACTCAGCGATTCAGCAGACACGCCCAAGTACAAACTGTTTTGAAATATGATGATAACCGCCAGCGCTTACAAAAGCAGATGAGTGACTCAATATCAGAATTGATTTAGGAAAGACTTAAAAATTTAGATATAGGTATTAAGAATGAAAATAGATTTAGATTGGCTAAATCGCATAGGAATTATTCTTAATTTCTTCGCTGGTTTTATGCTTGCACCAGATTTAATAGGTAAAGATAAAATATTAAGGTTTGAAAACTGGTTGGAACCAAAACTAAAAATTATAGTTTCATTTTTGAAAAACTTTATTTTCTTTTCTTTTGCATCCGCTTTTGAATTACAGATTTATAAACCACTTCGGATATTTCTCATTATATTAATATCTCTTAGTTTAATATTTGTATTTTATATAGTACCTAAAGTATCGATTATAGGTGACATGGGTATATTCGGAACAATAATAAGCATTCTGCTTTTTATTGTTATTTCAATGTTGATGCTAATAATTTTTACTTTTTTTTTAATCATTATTTTATTCGGAATGAGTAGATTAGAACACCAGCTTGAAAAAGACGACACATTTTTATCTTGGCTAACATTTTGGGGAATTGTATTTTTTATTATTGGTAATTTATTGCAGTTCATAGCTAGTTTTTAACAATAACCTTTCATCAAATTTAGAAAATAACCTAAAACTTTTTAACTGCCGGAGTTAGATATTGTCAATTTGAAAATTATGGGGATTTCTCAGGATAAAATGATTGTCAACTTTGACTAAATCACCTGTGCAGCGAATTGGGAAACGTTCCTGATAACCTTTAATGGCTAAGATATAATCATGGTCAGCAAGTGAGGTTTTGATTAATCGTAATTTATCAAAAACTTCACCTAGTAAAGTAATTTCTCCACTCAGTTTATCAATTGATGGAGTGGCAATTTGCATGACTACACCAAGAAAGGTGAAGTTGGGATAATTGGTAATAAATTCGCTTACTATATCAACTTGATCCCGATTTTCTACTGTTGATAATGTTTTTAATATATCGCTGATTCTTTCGGCATAATCTCCTAAATTATGTTGGAGAGGTAGCAAAATTTCGTATTCAGGAGCGGCATCTTTTTTTAGTCGCCAAATTGCCCCTGCATCATTATAAATACGTCCTGTCTCGTGCCAGCCTGTTGCTTGCAAGTGTGCTTGGATAACATCAGGGTTAACGGTTTTGAGGATTTGGCTATCTTTAATAGTAACTTTCATGGCAATCCTCCAAAACTAATGCGTTCAATAATGGCTTGGAGTGCATCAGGTGTCAACTGATTACTACGGGGTACTTCAATAGTAACATTGGTTGTATTTTCTGTATCTGGCATCCCGCGCAAGGATACCCAGTAAGCACAATGTCTAATACAAAGTTCGTCTTCAGTTTGTTTGATCCAATCTGTTATTTTTTCAGGAACTAAAACAACTACTAAGATCCGAGGGACAAGGGCATTGATTTTTAAATCATTATAATTTTTGAGAGAGAGCGGATATTTAATATAGTTTTCCTCAATAATATCTCTGGCTGTACATTTTAGTTGTAGTTCTAGTCTAGGGGAAAGGATTTTACCTGTGCCACCTCTGCTAACTATACCTAAATCTACGCTATCGTTATCTACTTCTGGTCTATATAAAGAATAACCAGCAACGGCGGCAATGGCTCTAATATAGGTGATGCTAAATTGTTCTTTTTGTTGATTAATATCCATTAACTTAGAAATTACCTGTCAAGCTTAATGCTTTGATTTCAGTTAAGTTAATCATACGGGTCATTTTGAATTTGAAATAGTTAACTCTAAGAGTTGCATTTGCGGAAAATCGCGCTGAATAATTTCGATAACTTTTGTTTGACTTGATTGAGAGTTAACAATCAGTTGTGCAGTACCATCACCCTGAGAACCAACGCCTTTTCCTCCAAAGATATAGGGACTCAGAGGCTCGTGATTAAGAAGAAGATGCAGTTGATTTGCAGTTAATTCTCCTGGACAAGCCGGAACTACGTAGCGATCAAATTCAGCTTGGGCTTTTGTCATTAAAGCCCCAAGAAGTTGGGCATCTCCAACTTGTATGGCTTCAGCTGCCGCCTGGGTAATTTCCGCGCTAATAGAACCCAAGTATTTTTGCACATTTTGCCCTATTGGATTAGTAGCTATTGGATAACACTCATTCAATCGTCTGAGAATTTCTTGTGTGTCTTTGCTGCCACCGAGATCCACAATTACAAAAAACAAATCTTTGCTAACTGTAAGCTCCCTTATGTTAATTTGTTCCCCATCAAATATCATCAAGATTGGGCGATTTCCATAAGCACAAGCCTGATCCATCCGACCACAAAGACTAGGGGTGGTTCTTTCTCCCTGGTATGCCAACTCCATTTCTTCCCGAATTGTCATCTTCAAGTCGTACAGACGATTAAATGCTCTCGCCATGAGAACGCAAAAAGCAGCGCTTGAAGATAATCCCTTTTGGATGGGTAAGTCGGTTAGATAATTATCAACTTCAAGTCCGCCAACACCATAACGAGTCAGAAATTGATAAGCTGTACCAGCAGCATAACTAAAAAAACCGCCCTTTTGAGCTACGCACAACAAGGTATTAGATTCCATAGGTAATCTGAGCGGTTCATGATATCTGCCTTCATTAAGAGAAGGGCGAATAATTAACTCAGTTGAATTAGGTTTAACCGAGGCATAAATTCCTTGATTAGTACCAACAATTAAGGTGTAGCCCTTTTCAATTTGAGGATTAATCCGCCGATATTCTCCTGCCCAATCGCTATGTTCTCCGAACAAACAAAGACGACCTGTCACAAAAATTCTCATTTTCAGTTTCCTGTTGTTAATCGGGGTATATGCTATCCTGATTAACTTCAATCAACAAGTGACCACGAGGATGTTGTCAGTTGAGATAGCCGCAATATTAGCGAATCCTATTGGTGCAGACTATACCTAACTCCCCCTGTTCGCCTCATTAGGCATAAATGCTTACAGATAATACAGTTTTCCAATAACGTCTATCATACATCCGCAAGAGGGAGCATCAATCAAAACATTCCGTAGAGAGCAAAATACTACTTGCGGAAGTTGGCAGGTGTCAATTAGTGATGCTGAGTCTGTAATTTCCTGCTTTGATATCAAAATTGATAGCTAAAAGTGGGGTATGTGGTGCAGCAATCTTTGGGGTAACGATACTGTAAATGGCGATCGCAATTTACTACGAAAAAGTCAGGGTAAGAAAGAATTATAGAAAATGTCATCTGAAGAATATTTGGTTGTGATAGATGTTATGGAAAGTCCAATTGAAAAACCAAATTAATCAAATAATTTCAGTAATTTATTAATAACTGGAACCATGTTTGCTGCAATTTTTTAGTTAGCCATCGCCAGATAATACTTAATGGAAAAACTTGGTAAGCTATTACTATTTTGACTTACTAAAATTGAGATAAAAACAGCCCTCAATCATACCACAAAATATTTATGCAAGAGTTCTTTAGCTTGTAGATGCTGATTTATACCTGTTTTATTTTAGACAAAATCTGCCTACATATTATCTCTTGGTCTTTTTCAGAAATTAAGTATGATTCCTATATCTTCCCTCAATTACACTTATATTTGCAAAAGTGAGATGCTTCCGGGAAAAGTTTCTTGAGTAATTTTACTGTCGTCAAAACAATTATTTTTATCCATAAATGGAAACGTATAAGAAACCTTTTCGACTGCAATCCGGTTTTTTGGGGTTAAATGTCCAAAAAAACTTGGTATTGGGGACATTACTACCGAATGTTGAGAGTAAGTTTTTTATTACTAACTGGCACGCTCATTAATCTAATGTTGCAGAATTTTGTATACCCCGGAAATTACACTTGAGCGGAAATAATACCCGATAATAACCTTGATATTGAGAAGTCTGTGGAAACGCTACCAGAAAGGCAAGTTGAGCACTCACAAGCGGATGGGAGATGTAGGGGTCGGATTAGTGAAGATACTGTTGAACGTTATTGAAGGTTTATAGGACAAAACAATGCAGATTACCCAAAAAACACGTCTAACCGACTGTCTTTATGAATATTTTCTTTCTATATGCTTACGAGAATCTGATTTACAATTTAATTTACGTGAAGAAACATTTCAGTTGCCTTTAGGAAGAATGCAGATTGCACCAGAACAAGGAGCATTAATGGCTTTCTTAGTTCAATTAATAGGAGCTAAAACCTATTTAGAGATTGGCACTTTTACAGGATATAGTACACTTTGTGTAGCGCTGGCACTTCCAGAAGATGGTAGTGTTATCGCTTGTGATGTAAATGAAGAATACACAGAAATTGCTCATCGTTACTGGAAACAAGCAGGTATTTTCAATAAAATAGATCTTCGCCTTGCTCCTGCACTGGAAACACTTGATCATCTGATATTAGAAGGACGGATAAACACATTTGACTTTGCTTTCATTGATGCAGATAAAGTGAATTATAACGAATATTACGAGCGAGTATTACAACTAGTTCGTCCAGGTGGCTTAATTGCGATCGATAATGTATTTCAAAGTGGCAATGTTGCTAATCTGGAAAAGCAATCACCCCAAGTGCTAGTTATTCGTACTCTCAATGAAAAGTTACATTCCGATCAGCGAGTAACGCTTTGTGTAATTCCAATTTCTGATGGATTAACTCTTGCTCTGAAACGATAAAAACAACGTATATAACGTATACAACTTATAAATAATTTGAGTTGATTTCTGAGATATATGCTTGAAACGAACTGCTTCAGGTCTTTTAAGCAACTTATTTTTATAAAAATCTGTATAAAGAAAAGGAAATATATTATTACATGATTAAAGTTAACTTGACTGAAAAAATAAAACAAGTATTCAAAGAAGAACAAATGTATCGTAAAGCTTTCTTCTTACTTCATAACTATGTTTTTTCAGGTGTAGTTGTAGCTACTAAAAAGCATACAATTCAAGATGCAGACTCTAAAGAAGGTCTACGAATTAATCGATCTGCTTTTACAGGAAATATAGTATTACATTCGAACAGAAAGTTTATTACTAATCCTCTACATATTTCTCAAGAAATTTTAAGAATGCAGAAGTTAGAAGTTGCTAAGTACAAAACTATAGATGAGTTTATACCTGAATTTTTAATAAGACTACAAAAAGGTGAAGAGATTAAAATAAATTGGGTTTATCCAGGGAGCATATCTGTTGAAATGCAAAAAATCATAGATGTGTACAATAGCTACCGCGAAAATAATCCAGTCGGAAAAGGGAGCATCTGTTTCTCACATGACCAAATATCTTTTAATTTATTAGACTCAAAATCTGTATTAGCATCTGTTGCTAGCATACTCAAAAATATTGATATTCAAAATATAAATATACAAGGAGAGATGACTCCAGTTGCAATCAAAAGCTCAATTGATTATTTACTAGCTTGTGGTTATACAGAATCGGAAACATTTGCAATCTTACAATTAGTAAAAGATTTACTACCTGAATGCAAAGATTGTAAGCCGAGAAGCTTAACAGATTTTGTTTTGTCTGTATTGAATGAATATATATCTGAAGATGGTTTTTTAAGAAACAGCGATAAATTCGTTTCTAAAATTAACCACACAGCAGGTGGATTAGGTGTCATAGAGTGGAGTAAACAGATTCTATCTGAATTAGCTTCCGGTATATATAACTTTGACGAAGAGCAAACTTTATCAGAAACAGCGATCAAAAAAATTTCACAGAAATTTCTTAATTTCATGCGATCTAAGTTTAAATCTCCAAGACTAATGTCAGAAAATGATATAGAGGACTTTATTGTAAACAATGGAGTAGCTTTTCAAGAATATTTAGCAAATGATAACAATGTAAAAGTTGAAAAAAGTATAAATTTTATACAAGTTAAACTCTTTTCTGAAAAATTAAGCTGTTGGGAGTTTTTTCCAGTCATTATATCCGATCAAATTATTATAGATGGTATGCATGTTGGCAATATAATTCGGTTACATGATCAAAATTACTTGTCAATGAAAAAAATGTTTTATGGCACCAACATACAAGATAGACTTCATCTTATTGGTGCTGCTTATTCCACCTTAGTTTATCTTATATTGTCTATAGTTCCATGTAAAATAAATAACGCTTTTTTAGTAAATACACTGTCTGACTTTAACTCAATTCCAATTTTATACAGTGGTATTGATTTAATGGTAAAGTTTGCACCAAATGGACTTAAGGAGGTAAAAATCGTCGAAATAAATCCAAGATTTACAGGTTGTATTCAAGCTTTAGCAAGAGTTATGCAAGAATCCAAGCAAAGAAATGTAAGTTTTGATGATATCACGAAAGAAAAAAGTATAGTATCTTTAACTTTTTATTTTAATCCGACCAAGGTTTGCAGCAACTTATTAAAATCTAAAGCTGCAAGAAAATTATTTGCAAAAAAGCTTATGATTTATCTTCAAAAAAATTTGGGTGAGTTAGACTTCATGTTAATTTCTTACCAGATGGACTTGATCTCTTCAAGAATTAGCTATTGCTATCTCATAGATTCTTCTATATCTAAAAATGAGGTAGTAGAAAATTTACATAGACAGCAAGAGCTAATTTTTAATTTCATCCCCTAGTATTAATATTTGAATTATAAATTTAAAATTTATGACTTGTACAAAAGAAGATACTTTTACTAAATATAAAGAATACTCTGATTTTTTGGTAGTATCTGAACCATCTCCATCTGATCTAAAAGTTAATAAAAATGTTCGTTCTAACTGTAATGGTAGACAATTTCCAAACGCAAAATTTTTTCCAAATCATGATATCTTTCACTTTATTTTTGAAAAAGGCTGGATACATGATACTTACAAAGGTAGAAATGGTAAAATCTTAGAAAATTTTTCGAGCTATGCATATCATGGCGAGTCTATTATTGAACTTTGTACCAGATTTTTTGGAAATTTAAAAAATGAGCTAATCTATGTACATAGAGAGCAAGAAGGATTACCAAAGGGTGAATATTTAGAATTACCCATATTACAACTTGGTGTTAGGAAAAAAAATCAGCCGAAACGTGTCTTTCCTATTTTATTTGAAGTTTTGGAAGAAGGAAATTTTTACTTGACTAATGAATTTAATTCAGAAACAGTTTTTGACTATATGGGATATGTTATTATAGCATCTTTGGTTAGTGGTAATGGTGCAGAGCTTTTTTTAGAATACCTTGAAGAAAAATATAATAATAAGCAAAACTGGATGAATAGAAAATTTTTCTATAGTGCTGATTTTAAAAATATTGTTAAAGACTTTATACTAAATCCAGAGCGAGAATTACCAATTCATTTGAATGAATTAAATGCTTTCTTAGTACAAGATGACACAAGTTTGTATAAAACTATTCAATATTGCGAAAAATGCCTGAAAGTATTTTATCAGGTTTTCTTGAATCCTAAATTTGATCGTATTTACAAAACAGATACCTCGTATTTATTTCCGGTACATTCCTCTAAAGATCGAATGACTTTCATGGGTTATTTATTTTTTATTAATAGATCTGCCAATTTAGTTTATGAGAATAACTTCAAAAGTTTAACTATAAAACATGGAATTAAACCTAAATCTAGACGCTATTTACAAAATCTCCTTTGTCGTTTAAAACTTTTAGAAGAGGAGATATATTGCCTAGAAATGCTTAGAGATAAAATCAAATTTGGAAATATAAATATATCTCAAAAAGTTTTATATAATGTAGAAAATAAGCTAATTATATTGCATAAACATATTAAAAATATTCCCGATAGCTCTAAAATACTTATTTCTGAAAATACAGAAAAATATTTTGGATTTTGTTGTATAAATCCGCGTGTTTCAGATTTTATACAAGATATATTTAGATAGTTCAATAAGTGCTATGTGCCAAATAAAGTATCCTTATTTTTGTCTCAATCAATATTTTGACATATCAGTTTTTTTATCAAAACTGGGTGACACAACATTACAAAATATTATGAGTTTTATGAATAGTAGTTTAGAGATTGAAAACTTTAAGCTAAATCATAGAGATACTGGAGTGCATAAAATACAGCTAACCCGAAGAAATAACTTAACCTATTGTGGTGATGAACGTTATATAAGAGGAAAATCAAAATATTGGAGTATTTGTAATGAAAATGTAAACTATTTTTCTGAAACAATTTCGTTAATAAATAATTTTTCTCTCTTTTTAGAAACTGGTCGTATACTTATTTTATACTCGACTAAACATGAAACTCCTGAACATGTAGATCATAGCTATTCAGATTTTTTACAAGAATTTATATGGATTAGGCTAGATAACAATAAGCGTTTTTATGTTAAGGATTTTTTGGGTGTTAAACACTTTGTTGAATGCTCCTGTGTTTGGTTTGATAGCCGATCCTTGCATGGAACTGAAAATTCTATTTTTCCGTCATTAAGTATCAGGATAGATGGAATTTTTGAATCATCATTTCGTGAAGTTATTTATAAGTATATTCAGACAAAATTATAACTTAATTACTGACAAAAAATAGGTATAGTCAAGAGCAGTCTTTAGTTTGCATGTTATTAACTGCACTTTTATGACAAATTTATGAAAAGCGATTTTAAAATAGTTGTAAAGAATCCACATTCTTGCTCAGCCAAAGAAATTGAAGAATTTATATGTCTTATCTCTGCTGGAGAAGAAGTATCTCTCTTAAATCTTGAATCTAGAGTTTTGTCTGCTCAAAACTTAGTATTTCTCTATGAAGAACACAGTTTGCAAGGCATTATAGCAGTAAAATGTCCTTCTCATGGTTATCGTAACTATGTTTCAAGTATGTCGAGTATTAGTTTAGATGATTATAAAATTTTGTTCGAGCTTGGTTGGCTCTTTGTTGTACCTACTGCGCGTGGTGGTAATTATGCGACTCAACTTATACGCTCTGCAATGTTATCTATTGATGGTGAAGGAATATTTGCCACCTCGCGCCGCAGGAATATAGTCTACATGCTTTCTAAGTTTGGCTTTATGCAGGTTGGTAATATTTATCCATCCAGTTGCAATACACAAATGCTACAACTGTTTATTCATCCCCCACTCGTGAGAAGTTAACGTGAGCTCCCAATGCCCGGATTTCTCACAAAGATATAAAAAAGGGGTCAAAAACTGCAAAAATGTATATATAACATGCATTTCAGCAGTTGTAAAGCATGACCCCAGCTTCAACAGATCGTATAGCAAAACAGTTCAAATTTGAACAGCCAAAACTACCTACAGTAGTAGTTAATTTCCAGGGTGGAAGAGTAATATCTGATGCCGGATTAAGCTTAATTGCTGAAATAGACAGAAAACTACAAATCACGTCACAGCTTGCACAGTGTTTTAAAGATTACCGAAAACCAAACCGAGTTGACCATTCAATAAAAGACTTAATTACACAACGAATATATGGGTTGATCATGGGATACGAAGACTTAAATGACCATGAAAAATTACGTCATGACCCGATGTTTGCTCTAGCATTAGGGAAAAAAATAGGACTAGAACAGCAGCAAAAAATTTTAGCAGGGAAGAGTACATTAAATCGGCTAGAACATTGTCCTGAAGATGTGGAACAAGGAGGAGATAACCGTTACCATAAAATCGGGCATTCTCCAGAGCAAATTGAAAGCTTATTTGTCAAATTATTTCTAGAATCTTACTCGAAAGAGCCACAACAAATTATTTTAGACTTGGATGTAACTGATGACCTCGTACACGGCAATCAGGAGCAAGTTTTCTTCAATACTTATTATGGAGGATACTGCTATGCCCCACTATATATTTTTTGTGGAAAACATTTATTAGCAGCTAAATTAAGACCCTCAAATGTAGATCCAGCATTTGGGGCATTATCAGAAATACAGAGAGTAATTAAACAAATACGTCAAAAATGGCAGAATGTTGAAATTTTAGTACGAGGAGATAGTGCATATTCACGAGAAAATATAATGGACTGGTGTGAGTCTCAAGCAAGAGTCGATTATGTATTTGGGTTAGCACAAAACAGTCGTTTAATTCAAATGGCTATGAAGACTAAAGAGAGAGCCAGGATTGAATTTGAGCAGAAATTATCAACAGTAGTTTCATTTTTGGAAACCGTATTTAAACCAGATGAACAGCTTCCAAGGCTTGCGTCTGACTTGATTGATAACTCAATTTGGTATAAGTCGTTAGATTATCAGACTCGTGAATCTTGGAGTCAAAGTCGTCGTGTTGTTTGTAAGGTTGAATATGGAGCCAAAGCAGCAAAGATTCGTTTTGTTGTAACTTCCCTTGCTCCGAATAAAGTACCTCCTAGCCAATTATATAAACAAAAATATTGTCAACGAGGGGAGATAGAAAATCGTTTTAAAGAACAACAATTAGAACTTTTTAGTGATAGAACAAGCACCCATACATTTGCCGGAAATCAATTACGTTTATGGTTCTCTTCTCTTGCTTACGTTTTGATGAATGCTTTGCGTCAAAAATGTTTAGCTAAAACCGAATTCCAAAATGCTACTGTTGGGACTATTCGTACTAAATTATTGAAGTTAGGAGCTTTGATTACTGTAACTACACGTCGTATTTTAATTGCGATTACTAGTTCTTGCCCTTACAAACATATTTTTGCTATTGCCCATAAACGCTTAAAAATGCTCTCTAATACCGCATAGTTTAAAGTTTAGTTGTCTTTTACTTATTTCTAACTAATGATACTTTGAGCTTGGATTAATTCAAGTCTTGTTTTGGAATGCTCAATTTTATGAAGATAACATTTTGATTTTAGTACTAATAAAAAAAAAGTAGCTATTTTAGCTTTGTATCTACGGTTTTATGCTTAATTTAACTCCGCGCATAAATTTTGATTGGTGATGTATCAGAAAACTACCTCACATCAAGCCATACAAATTGATTTTTTACTGCTTGTGAGAAATCCGGGTCTTCTCCGGTCAAAATCTCCGAGGACGCAACTTCAAAGGTAGACAAGACCTTGCGGGTGCAAACTTTAGCTATGCCGACATCCGAGGGGCAAACTTCACCAATGCCAACTTGAGAGGAGCGTGCAACCCTCACCGGAGCTTACATTGAAGATTGGGGCATTACGAGAGAAACTAACAGGACTTACGCAACTGTCACAAGTAATGGCGTGGTGTAGCTACGCTCGGCACCAAACAACTACATGATAAACAAGGGAATAGCCGGACGTTTTAATTGCTCAACTAAATAATTGGATAACAATCCATGCTTAATTTGATAAATTGTTTGACCAGTTTTATAAGCTATCTCTTTGAGCCTAAGCCAGACTAAAATAGCGCAGGCAATATGATTTCTTTGAATACGACCCTTACGACATTGACATGATTCAATGCCAGTCAATTGCTTTAGTTCGCGGTGAAACTCCTCAATTTGCAATCGTTCCTTACACACTTGTTGTACCAGGGTAAGAGCATCTAAATCAGGCTTGAGATAAGGAATCAGAAGAATTTAATGTATTGTCAATGAAACAACTGAGAACCTGAATCATATAATTATTATCCATAGCGGTGCGTTTAATTTTTTGACGAAGACTGCGTTTGTAGGTCTGTTCACAGTTAAGGGCATTGAGAGCAAAACGTCGTAAAAGGGCAAAATTTTGCGGACTGTGGAGAGAACGAATGCGACAAGCATCTTCGGCAAAAGTAGAATCGAGAGTCCAATGAGCCTGGTTTTCAATGCCCCAGTGTTGTCGGATGGCACGACCGATAATTTGAGCATCACTATTTAAAGAAGTGAGATAAAACTGCATCTCACGAGTGGTTTTATTCCAAAGATGACGTACACGGACAACCATAACTAGGGATTGTAAACCTGCCCATAATTTGGGTTGATAAAGCTGGCCAATAGCAGCAATGGGTACAGGCATGGCGCATCATGTGACAGTGAACTTTGATCTCAAGCCCCGCCTACACTGCCAGCCGCCCCATCAGTTTCCATACCACATCAGTGGACATCACCTCACCACGCTCTGACACAAAAATGTATTTGCTATTTCAATGGGAGGATTTTCTGAATGCATAAGAACTTCTATGTTGTTTTCTGAAATCGCGAGCTGTTTAACATACGCTGGTTATAAAAGCTGATAACGGGTCGCTAATGAAACGATTAATTGGTTTAACTGGAGGTATCGCCACAGGCAAAACCACTGTCGCCAATTATTTGGCCAGCACTTATAGTCTGCCAGTTCTGGACGCAGATATTTATGCCAGAGATGCAGTCACTGTCGGTTCGCCAATTCTTAAGGCGATCGCCTTAAGAATTGGCGAACAAATTTTACTACCAGATGGCAGCCTCAACCGTCAAAAGCTAGGCGAAATTATCTTTCAGCAGCCAGACGAACGCAATTGGATAGAAGGCTTGATTCATCCTTATGTGGCCGATCGTTTTAAAGAAGCGATCGCTCAATCCTCTTCGCCAAGGCTGGTGTTAGTTATTCCTTTACTGTTTGAAGCCCGAATGACCAATTTAGTTACAGAAATCTGGGTTGTGTCTTGTTCAGAATCACAACAATTACAAAGATTAATACAGCGAAACAATTTAAGTCAACAACAGGCACAAGCACGGATCGACAGCCAATTATCTCTTACAAAAAAGGCATCTCTTGCAGATGTTGTGTTAGACAACTCTTCTACCCTAGAAGTATTACTGAAACAAATTCATGCTGCCGTAACAAAAATAAGTATAAATTAAAGCTAATTCTCCTTTGAAAATTCACATTAATGATACTCTAAATACATACACCTTTTGTAAGCTTTATTAATTAACATATCTTAAAGTATCAGCATTGTAGAGCCATTGCCTTAATTGGTTGTATCGGTTTCAAATAAGTGACATCATTAGATATTGTCAGCTAGATTCTCACCCTTTGTTGTCAACAAAGCTTCTAGTAAGTTTTTATAAACCTTGTCTAATGCATTCGTAATTCTACTGTAGTTTACTGAATTGAAAGCAATGTATAATATGTAATAAATTTCCCATATTAGAGTCCTAAAAAATCTTGAATTATATGTTCGATATTGGGGGTATAGGTTAGGCATAGCGAATTATATCAATGTTCAATTAATACACACTTAACCAGCATTTTTAATGATGCTGATTAAGTCTGGTAAAAATTAAAAATTAAGAGTTCCGAATTAAGTCTTAAGAAAAATTAATTTTGATTTTGGATGTTGCTTTTAAAATTGTTTTTGTATTTCAAAAAAGGTATCTACGGGTGAGGCTAGTTGTTTGCGATCGGTTAGCAGATTAAAAATTTTGCAAAAATACTTTTTGCAATCACTATACGGAGGTAAAGGCTAAAAATTCAATCTCTTTAATCCTTTTCCCTGCTGCTTATCCTCAAAGGAAAACCCACTTTTACCTTCTTCTGCAATAAATCTATTGTTTTTATTATAAGTAGGTAAAGATAATTACTCTCTAGATTTTATACCAATGTCTTCTAGATAGGTTTTTGTCAGAAATTGAGATTCGTTTATCCAAAATTTTTTGTTAGCACGATATTGGAAAAAACATTTATGTCTTTTATAAAAATAGGTCTTAACTTTAGTTCCGGTATTTTAAATTTGCTTCCCCCGGTGAAACAGCCAATCAATAAATCACACAAGAATTATAAAATACACGATTATAGCCGATTGGTAAGGGGAAAAGACTACGTGTTTGAGTTCCTGACTGAAGGAACAGAAGCACAAATGACTGGCATAGGAAAAGGACTCAAAGCTCAAGATTACATCATTTTAAAGCATGGGTCCTTAACTTGTAGATATCAAATTGTGCAAATCGATTATTACTCTGAACCGTCAGATATGTGGATGGCTTTACTAAAACGAGTAATAGTTTAGTTACAAAAGAGATCAGGGGTATACTCCGAGACTTGCAGAAATTAAACTATTCAATTTTGAGAGCAAAAACGATTGTGAGATTCTTCCTCCCCTGCTCCCCCTGCTCCCCCTGCTCACCAAAGCGATGGAATATTTTTTTAGTTGGAAGTCCCTCCTGCTCTTTCGCCCCTCTGCTCTTGTTAATTATGTTTCTCCACCAACGACTACATCTCGAATTCGCAGACTCGGCCCGCCACAACCCACAGGTAAGCCATTTTGTCCGCCCTTACCGCAACCGCCAGATTCATCCCAGTAGAAGTCATCACCAATTGCTTCAATATCTGTCAGGGTTTGGAAAACATTGCCTGAAAGTGTCACATCTCGCACTGGTTCGGCAATTTTACCGTTTCTAATCATCCACGCTTCCCCTGCGCTAAAAGTGAACATTTCTCCATTCGTCATACCACCCAACCAATTACGGGCATACACTCCTTCTTGAATACCTGTGAATAAGTCTTTAACAGGTGTTTTACCTCGTTCAATCCAGGTATTTGTCATCCGCACAATTGGAGTAAAATGATAATTGAGACAGCGAGCGTTACCTGTAGGTGCTTCCTCTAATTTGCCAGCAGTTTCACGGGAGTGCAAACGTCCTACTAAAACCCCATCTTTAATTAATTGGGTAGTAGTGGCAGGCGTACCTTCATCGTCATAAAAATAACTACCTCGATGCCCTGTTGGGGCAGCACCATCAAAAATTTGCAGTTCTTCTGGGCCAAACCGCCGTCCAATGGTCATAACTTCCAAAAGATCGGGATTTTCGTAAGCCATATCGGCTTCGGAAAGATGACCAAAAGCTTCATGGACAAACAAACCTGTGAGAATTGGGTCGATGACAACAGTGTAGGTATTACCTTTCACCGCTGGTAAAGACAAAGCAGCAATAGCCCTTTGGGCAGCACTTTTGACTTGTTCGTCCAAATTAGTTAAATCTTCGTAGGCTTTACGAGAGCCGGTAGTTTCTCTGCCGGTTTGAATGGTTTCGCCGTTTTTTGCCGTAGCAGCAAAGCGCATTTCCATATCTACCCAAGATTGCTCGATGAGAGTACCTTCTGAGGTAGCGAGGATAACTTTTTGGGTGCTGTCACCATAGCGCACGGAAGTTGTGGTGATGCGACGGTCAACGCTTTTGAGCAATTCGGTGTAGCGATCGCACAACTCTTTTTTCTTCTTAAGGGAAATTTTGCGGGGATCGGTTCCTGTTAGGGGGAGCTGGCATACTGCTTGTACCGCTTTAATGGGAGCTAAGAGAGTTTCTTCATCACCAACCATTCGTGCAGCAGCGATCGCTTCTTGTATGCGTTCTGGAATAGTCTCCAGTTCGTTAAAACTGCTTAATCCCCAGCCGCCTTTATAACAAGCGCGAATATGTCCACCAATTGAGATACCTTCGCTAAGGGTTTCTACCTTGTCACCACGCAACAAGATATCAGTCCCTTCTGCTTCTTCAAGGCGAATCATCAGATAATCCACACGGGATGAGTAGCGGGCGATGAGGTCAGAAAGTAAATTTTGTGCGTCAGCAATTTTATTCGACATTCTCGGTAGTAACCATGACGAACTAATTTTATTTTGCAATTATTTGGTCGATGTCGGCTACTCTTTTGAAGATCCGGCTTTTGCTAACCTCATCTTTGCGAGAAGATAATACTGTATGTATCAGCAACTCTAACCCACAGGATGATGGAGTCGATGTTGCAAAAACCATTCATACAACTCTGGATTATTGTATGTCTGCGTCCATGAATCGTGACCAACTTCTGGGTAAACTGTAAATTTCACGTTTCCGCCATGGGCTTTCAGTGCAGAAACCATTATTGCAGATTCTCTTAAGGGAACAATTCGATCTTGCGCCCCGTGAAATGCCCATACAGGAAGATTTTGTAAGTTAGATGCTTTCAATGGATTGTCACCACCGCAGATAGGCGCGATCGCGGCAAAGCGTTCTGGTTCGGCAGTTGCCCAACGCCATGTTCCGTATCCACCCATACTTAAGCCAGTCAAATAAATGCGATCGCGAGCGATAGGATAAGAAGCGATCGCCCGATCTAACAGGGGACTCAATTTTTCTACTAACCAAGACTTACTTAGCGGACATTGAGGGGAGATAACAATAAAAGGAAAATCTGGCTGTTCCTCTACAACTTTGGCTAGACCCTGCCTTTTCACATCCTCTAAGTTAGAGCCGCGTTCGCCTGCACCGTGCAAAAATACGATCGCCGGAAAAAGCTGCTGTTTAGTTCCGTTGCTTTGACCCGAAGTATTTTGTCGCAGGACATTGGGTAAAAACAGTAAATAATTGTAAGTATCAGTGTCAGTAACTTTTTCTTGTTTAGAGTCCATAATTATTGACAAGTTTTATAAGTTCAATATCTCCGAACGGCAATTGTATAACTCGGTCGCTGTTTGGCCTCGCGTTGACTCTTCACTAGCCGAAAATCATTATCTATGTATAAATGTTCTAGAACAGGAGTGTTTAAATAAGCTTTTTCAAATTTTTTGATAGTATTTCTGTCCATTTCATAGAATTGCAGTTCTTTTTTGAGGTCTATTTTTGCCTCTGGTTCTGGAAATTTAGATTTGACTATGGTTGTAAACCACTCGTCAGCCTTGTCACTTGTCAATACTTTTTCTCTATTTCCTAATGCTTGAAATATCCCTACATTCTGAATGTGCCAATTTTCATCTCGAACAGAATACTTTTGCATCACCATTAAGTCGAAAGCTGGCAGTTTCGATGCAAATCTGCGCCATACAGCAGACTGATGTCCTGGTGCATAACGAGCTATATTGGCATAGTAACCATCATCATGAAAGATTTGGTAAGACTGCTGTTGTAACCTACCTGGTACAATATCTTGAAAAGGTATAGTAGACCAGATTGGTATCCAAACTCCAAGAACTATGGGCAATTGATCGGCAATATTTGGTAAAGGATTGCGTTGACTTAATTCCTGAAAATATGGTACTAACTCGGTTTGATAAAAATGTACTTTGTCTCTTAAAGACTCTACATCTTTTCCTGTAACCATCTCTAAGATTTTATTTTTAATTGCTTCTGTATTCCAATCGTTTAAGTCTTTTGTTTTAGTGATATCTACTACCATCATCTACTCTCAGATTATTATTTGGTTTTACTAAATTTGCTGTCAAAATATTTAGTTTCTAGATAATGAAATTGCGGATATACAAGTAGAGACGCAATTTATTACGTCTCTACTCAAATCGTGCAAGCATAGGAAAAATACCTATGAAGTTATAGATGGTGCAGAGGTTAATTTTTAAGGTTTCTGTCCTCACTAACTATCTTGCACTAGCAGAGAAACTACTACCAAATCCTATTGCCATTTTCGTCAACTCGTGCCTGTCGAATGACATCAGAAATTTCTTCAGCATCTTTAACATGGTGAAGTGCCTTTTTTTCACCATCTGGTTCATCTACGACAAAGTAAGTAGGCACTGTGATATGGTCGCCTGTAATGTCTGGCGAATCTACAGCAACTTGTTTGGCTTTTTCTTCAACAGATTCTGAATCGTGAATGCGATCGCCTGGATTAGCTGTTAAATTTTTATCTTTAACATTTGGCTCATCTTGGGAATCCCAATCTCCACTTACTGGTTGATGAGTGTCTGGTTGATTATTTTGTTTTTCTACTTCTTTAGTCATGGCTATTTCAGAACTTAAAATTTATGCATTTACTAACAGCCAGTTTAAAAAAACTTAGATGTAATGCGTTCTTTCTCTAGAGAGAGCTTGCGCTGAAAATCATATTTTCATGCCTAAAGTTATATATTAGTCAACAGAAATTACATATAACCTCTTTCTTGAGAAATAACTAATTTGATTTAAAGACTGGGACTAGATTAAAATATTGGTCATGCTATTGGGGACTTCCAACTAAAAAAATCTGCTATCGCTTTGGCGAGCAGGGGAAGCAGCGGGAACTGGGAGGAAGAACCCCACAATCACCTCCGCTCTTATAATTGAATAATTTAATTTCTGGAAGTCCTTGCACCGCTAACTGCGGCGCTTTCATTAATAGTAGGACTTATGCATAAACTACGGAAGAATCGTAGACGCGCAAGCGGTGAGGTAGTGCGTTGGGCGGGTTCCCCGACTTGAAGCAACTACCGAACCCGAAGGGCTTCTCGCAGAGTACCACAGAGGCTCAGAGAAGCCAGTGCGTTGCAGGGGTTCCCACGGCAGTCTGTTCAAGTCGGGAAACCCGCCCACACGGCTGCCTCGCCGTTGTAGCACCTGGTGCGACACAGAATAATGAGAGTTAGAGAGGTATTTTGCGTAAGTCCTAAATAGATTTTATTGATTGTACAGCCCATAAGATGACTTGACTTCCCATAGTTCGCCGCCAGTTCTTGCTAAATATAGTAGACTTCCGTACTGAGGCGGCCCGGCTGGGCAATAGGCAGTTATTTGAATTAACGCCTGGGAAAAATCTTCAGAAAAGCCTGGACGACTGAAAGTATATAAAATAGACCACTGATAACCAGATTTGTTTGCGAGTTTGTCAAACTTTTCTAGGGAAATCATTGTAACTTGAGGATTTGCAATCGATGGAGTTAATAAGGAAGGTTGATGATTGAGTGAGAGCCAATTATCGTAAGTCTGTTTTTGCAGCCTCGGAAAACCTCTAATTCTCATTCCATGAATTAATGTTTCTGGAATCTGAAGATTTTCCCAAGTAATATCATTCAAAGAAGTTTGAGTTATCAGATAATTATTTGACATTTCAGCCAGAAACTCTCCCTCCATCTGGGAATATTTAATTACAGCAGAAAAAACTTGTGGCTCGTGTTGCGATCGCATAGTCTCCTGTATTTATTACAATCTGCATGTATAATTCATAAGCTATGCGAATAAATATGACAAGGATAACAATCTAATTTTTGATAGTGCGAGTGCGTCGTAGTATATTAATAGACCTTTTTTGGTAAATTAAGTCATGGGAGAAGGTGATTTTACTAATAGCAAAATTCTACTTAGGATAAAAACACGCCGAGATTTTTTAATTTACATGGTAGGCACTACTGTCACATCAATAGCTGCCGGATATCTATTTTCAACTGTCAGCCAGGGTCATGAGTTAGACTTAGAAACCCTTTGTTCGTTATACCCAAAAAATTCTCGCTGCCAAAATTACCTTCCAGGAAATGTGGCACTAGATCGAAACAGCAAGACGATCGATCCTAACGCACTATTAGCAAGTACAAAACCTGGAATTCCCGTTCTCGTTAAGGGATTACCAGATGGCAGCGTTGATTACTTGATAATTAAAGATGGGCCGCAGATTGCTGAGTATGCTATTAATCCGATTTGTACTCATTTAGGATGCACAGTTGAGTGGAATCTTGAAAAGAATCGCTTTATTTGTCCTTGTCATGGATCTCAATACGATTCTCAGGGCCGAGTCGTTCGTGGCCCGGCCAAACATTCTCTGCCATTAATTACTGTAGTCGTCAAGCAGAATCAAGTTCGTCTGGTCGAGCAAAAACCTGCTATAGATCCTCGTTAACTCATCAGTACTAGATTCGGAGTCGGGAGAAATGCCACCATACTTTTTGAGCAAGTGATAAACTACAAAAGATGTAAGAATTCAGGAGCCAGCATTCAGAAATCAGAATCATGGAAGAATTAGGAATTAATTTTACTCATGAATGTACTTGTAATATCAAATTTTCTCTAAATTCTGACTCCTGAGTGCTGAATTCTTACCAAAAAATTAACAAAAATTACTGCTTAATTTTAATTTGTCGAGTAATCTGACAACAGCAGTTTTCATTTTCAAACCAATGACAGCAAGTAGTCCCACAATTTTAGCCTTAGACTTTGATGGAGTGATTTGCGACGGACTAATTGAATATTTTGAGGTAGCGTGGCGTACCTACTGTCAAATTTGGTCGCCTGCTAATGACACACCACCAGATGATTTAGCTTTAAGATTCTATCGCCTGCGACCTGTAATTGAGACAGGTTGGGAAATGCCCGTTTTAATCAAAGCTTTGGTAGATGGAATTCCTGATGAGAAGATTTTGCAAGAATGGCTAACTATTGCCCCACAAATTTTGTTAAACGATAAACTACAGGCAAAAGAAATTGGTGCAAAACTAGACTATTTGCGAGACGAATGGATTAACACAGACTTAGATGGTTGGCTAAGTCTGCACAGATTTTATTCGGGAGTGGTGGAAAAAATTCAAGCGACTGTTGCCAGTGAAGTCAAGTTATACATTATTACCACTAAAGAAGGGCGGTTTGTGCAACAATTATTGCAACAACAAGGAATTAATTTACCACCAGCAGTAATCTTTGGTAAAGAAGTAAAGCGCCCCAAATACGAAATTCTGCAAGAATTAATCCAGGCGGCAGAAAACACAGTAAGTTTATGGTTTGTAGAAGACAGACTCAAGACATTGCAGTTAGTTCAACAGCAAACAAACCTTGAAAATGTGAAATTATTTCTGGCAGATTGGGGTTATAATACTCAACCAGAAAGAAAAGCTGCTCAAAACGATCCGCGGATCGAACTGTTATCACTTTCGCAGTTTGCCAAAAACTTTTCTGCTTGGCTTTAAGTAATTCATGAGTCAGTTGCCGTCTTGGATGCCACTTGCGCGGCTGTCGGCAGAGCCACCCAACACAGTGGCTTTGCTTTGCGTCGTTAGCGAGTTGAGCGTCTGGCAAACTGCCGATCTTCGCAGCGTTAGCAAGGTACGAGCGTCACCCGAAGGGTAATTAAGAAACCCAGATTGAATCTGGGTTTTTTGTTTGAATCTTTAGGGGGTGCAAGGTCTTGCGCCCCTACTTTTTGAGAATTGGTATTAAATAAAATAAGTCCTTACTCCTGACTCAGCACTCATATCTATGCTTGACCTGACAAAATTAGCACGGCAAATGCAAGGTTTAAGTCAGCATCTGACTTTAGAAGCTGCTGCCAGCCGCCAGCGTTTAGAATTAGCGCAACAACACCTGAAAAATGCTTACAAATCTCAACAAGATTTAATCGATCGCCAAGAAAAATGGCGCGATCGCATTCTCTTTGCCAATGCTACCCCCATTGAAAAGCTAGAAACCTGCATTGATATCCCCGTTCCTCCGAAAGTGCATACCGTCATCGCTACCGACGGTTCGCAAATTGCTCCCAATCACCACGAAATCGCTTACTGTTATCTCTTGAACATTGGCAGAGTCGTCTTGCACTATGGGCAAAATCGCCACCCATTACTCGATAGCTTGCCAGAAGTATTTTATCGCCCAGAAGATTTATACATGTCTCGGCAATGGGGAATCAGAACCGAAGAATGGATGAGTTTCCGTCGTACTGCTAGCGAAGCAACGGTATTAGCAGAACTTGCGTGTTCTTGTGCATCCCCCTCAGACAAAGATATCCCTACCCTAGCAATGGTGGATGGTTCGTTAATTTACTGGTTTTTAGAACAATTGCCTCTTGATGCGCGCGATCGTATTTTACCCCCCGTCCTGGAAGCTTGGCAGCAGATGCGTGATGCTCAAATTCCCTTGATGGGCTATCTCAGCGCTTCCCGCAACGTCGAAGGTATGAACTTTTTACGTCTATCAGCTTGTACCCATCCAGTACCCGACTGTCTGAGTTTTTGTCCAAATCAGCTAGAAAAAGTCCCCTGCAAAATTTTTGAACCTTTGCGAGATACTGCCCTTTGGGCAACTCAACTCAAACCAGGACAACGCGGCCCGTTGTGGCGCAGTAATGCCCGGATTCTAGAACTCTATGGCG
Source organism: Dendronalium phyllosphericum CENA369 (assembly GCF_016056275.1). GTDB lineage: Bacteria > Cyanobacteriota > Cyanobacteriia > Cyanobacteriales > Nostocaceae > Dendronalium > Dendronalium phyllosphericum. Next base: position 22,649 of record NZ_JAECZA010000241.1, read on the forward strand.
ACCAAACCATTTACTTTTGCTACGTTCATGTGGGTGCTGAAATTGCCCGGATAGAAGTTCCTGCATGGGTAGCTGAGAATACAGCGATGTTCGATCGAGCAATGGGACTAATGCTAGCACAGGTACAAAAAGGATACGGCTATCCTGTGGCGATCGCAGAAGCGCACAATCAAGCAGTAGTTAGAGGTGGAGATAAAGCGCGTTTCTTTGCCCTTCTAGAAAGACAAATGATTAAAGCAGGTTTGAGAAATGTCGGAACTTCTTATAAAGAGGCACGCAAGCGGGGAAGTATTGCATAAAAGGAACTGAGTCATTAGCAAAAAATTATGAAAGGGGCTATGACTCACAGACAAATTTTGTAACACACTTCGCCTTTATCCAGTACATCCTTCGTGAAACTCAAATAACACTGCTTGATGAGTTTTTAAATTTCATTTATTGATATTTTTGAAATAGTGAATTTTGACAAAACTGACGGCTAAAACATCTAGTTTTGGTTTTAAGTATACAGATATTTTAATATTTACTATATCTTGTAATTAAGCACTTTCACTGAGCGAAGCAGTGAAGGAGGAAGAATCTTTGAATAATTCATTTTACGTAACACTTCTTATCTTAAATTCTCCAGATAAACGTTTACTTTACAGTTTTTTAGGGAAATCTATACTTATGTAGATTATGTAGAGGATTGAGTAAACAAAATATCTTTCTCACCTTTATATATTCAGGTAATTACGTACTTATTCGTATCCCGAACAGACCGTGAAAGTAGATTGGCTGAGTTTAGGCTTGAGAGTATTTTATAGAGATAGTAGTTCGAGCAGCGAAAATGTTTAAACGTATACCGCCAACAATTATCAAAAAGGTTTGATAGGTCAAAAATTCATGAAACAAGCGATATATGAATGCAAACAAGTGGAAGAAAAATACTCTCGATTTTTCTCCCTATCTTTAGATTTGCTGTTTATTTCTAATTTTGATGGTTATTTTCTGGATTTGAATCCTGCATGGACAAAAATACTAGGTTGGCAAACTCAGGAATTAATTGGCAAACTCTTTATCGAATTTGTTCACCCCGAAGACCGCGAATCTACTCTTTTAGCAGCCCAAGACCTGACAAATTCTATAGATGCAATTTGTTTTGAAAATCGCTATCTTTGCCGGGATGGCTCTTACAGATGGTTATCATGGAATGCGACTCCGTTTCTAGAAGAAAAGTTATTTTATGCAGTAGCCCGTGACATCACTTTAAAAAAACAAAATGAGATAGCACTACAAAATTCTATTCGGGAATTAGAGGCTTTTAAATTTGCTTTAAATGCTCATTCTCTGGTAGCTATTACTGATAAAATCGGGAGAATAACTTATGCTAACGAGCTATTCTGTGAAGTTTCTCAATATTCCAGAGAAGAACTTTTAGGGCAAGACCATCGTATTATTAATTCTGGTTATCATTCCCCAGAATTTTTTAAAAAACTGTGGCAAACTATTGCTCAAGGAAACATCTGGAAAGGAGAAATTAAAAATAAAGCCAAAGACGGCTCTTATTATTGGGTAGATACTCTCATTGCTCCACTGCTAAACCCTAATGGCAAACCCGATCAATATGTAGCCATTCGTACAGATATTACTCAGCGGAAACTTTCAGAGTTAGCTTTATTAGAGCGATCGCGTCTATCAATATTGAGTGCAGAAGTCAGTTTAGCTTTATCTCAAAGCGGTACGCTGCCAGAAATTCTCCAACATTGTACAAATACTATATCGCAGTACTTGGAAGTTGCCTTTGTTTGTATCTGGACTTTTGAGCGACAAACGAACCAACTACAATTGCAAGCCGGCGTTCATTGCACAGATGCAACCTGTAGTGCTTTGAGTAATACTCAAGATTTCCCTCATCACATGGTTTTAGCCAACAACTTTATTGATGTAATGACTAACAACCATCAAGCAATTTTAAACGAAGAAGTCAAAATCAACGATCGAGAAGAATTACTCAACACCACATTCTCGAATTTTTGGTTTTCTGCCTATCCATTAATTGTAGAGCAGCAATTAATTGGCATCGTGGCTTTGTTTGGCAAACAATTGTTTACCGAACCGACTCATAACCTATTAAACTGGATTACCAACAATATTGCTGTTGCTATCGATCGCGTCTGGGCCAGAGAAGAACTCCTCAGCCGTCGAGAAGCTTTATTACTGGGTTTAGCAAGCCAAATTCGCAGTTCCCTTGACCTCGATACTATTTTAGAAACTGCTGTCAATGAAATCCGTAGTTTGTTGCAAGTCGATCGCTGCTATTTCCTTCAGTACTTGCCTCATTCTTCTCAACCTAGTCTCACTATCACTCATGAAGCACGAAAACATAATTTACCTAGCATGTTAGGTAATATACCGCTGCAAAACAATGATTTTTTGAGAGAAACCCTTATTAGTCAAGAGCTAGTTTGTATTGACGATATTAACAGGCAGTTTCAGAACAACCAAAACATACAAGCACTTTTAAGTGAGTTTGACATTACTTCTTGGTTGTTGCTCCCAGTTAAGAGTCATTCTGAAGAATTTGGGGCGATTGTTTGCAGTCATTGTAGTGGCGAACGTATTTGGAGTAACAGTGACATTGGATTGCTGCAAGCTGTTAGCGATCAACTAGCGATCGCGATCGATCATGCCCAACTTTATACTCAAAGCCGTGCTGCAACATTAGCCGCTCAAACCCATGCAGAAAAACTTACTGAAGCTTTGCATCAGTTACAGCAAACTCAATCTCAACTAATTCAGCACGAAAAAATGTCTAGTTTAGGACAATTAGTAGCTGGAGTCGCTCATGAAATCAATAATCCAGTTAACTTTATTCATGGTAACTTAACTTATGCAAATGAATACTTCCAAGAAGTACTAAACCTGGTGCAACTCTATCAGGAAAATTATCCCGATCCCTGCAAAAAAATTCAAGATTTTTCTGAAGAAATTGACTTAGATTTCATCATTGATGACTTATCAAAAATTCTATCATCTATGAAAATGGGTACTAATCGAATTCGAGAAATCGTTTTGAGTTTGCGAAACTTTTCTCGTCTTGATGAAGCAGAAAAAAAATTGGTTAATATTCATGAAGGAATTGAGAATACCTTGCTGATTTTGCATCACCGATGGAAAGACAACGGTCATGGTCTGGGGATATCTTTCAGTAAAGAATATGGAAATTTACCTTTAGTTGATTGCTATCCTGGGCAGCTAAATCAGGTATTCATGAATATTCTCACTAATGCCATTGATGCTTTAGAAGAATCAACGACTAACAATAAAACAGACAATAAGCCCCAAATTCGGATTAGTACTACATTAGATAACAATTTTATTTCCATCCGAATTGCTGATAATGGTTCGGGGATGACGGAAGAAGTTAGAACGCGTTTATTCGATCCTTTTTTCACAACTAAACCTGTGGGCAAAGGAACGGGTTTAGGACTGTCGATTAGCTATCAAATTATCGTAGAAAAACACAATGGAACTTTGAAGTGTTTTTCAGAACTAGGAAAAGGTACAGAATTTTGGATTCAGATTCCAGTTAAATGAAGTAAAAGGGACTGGGGACTGGGGGTTTAAAAGCCCTAACGCCACATGCACTCAACGCGGCGGCACTTCCTTCAAGTCGGCACGAGTATCAAAGGCATTCGGTTGATGCTCGTGCCGACGCTTGATAAATCGCTAACGCTGATGTGGCAGTCTATGATATTATCAAGGAATTTAAGCATGAGATTACAGCCGTAAGTTAGAAATTGGCGAACATCAACATTCTTCTATCAAGAACAGGGCAAAATAAAGACATATAAGAGCGATCGCAAGCGCCACCCTGCAAATGAGCTACTGCCTTAATCCCCGTTGTCCAAAGCCGGAAAATCCCGGTGATGTCAAGTTTTGTTTGAGTTGTGGTTCCAAATTACTCCTCAAAGAACGCTACCGTGCTATCAAACCGATAGGGCAAGGTGGTTTTGGCAGAACCTTCCTAGCTGTAGATGAAGATAAACCCTCAAAACCACGCTGTGTCATTAAGCAATTTTATCCCCAAGCTCAAGGCACTAATACTGTGCAAAAGGCAGTGGAGTTATTTAACCAAGAAGCAGTGCGACTAGATGAATTGGGCAAACATCCTCAAATTCCCGAACTGCTGGCATACTTTACTCAGGACGATCGCCAGTATCTCGTACAGGAATTTATCAATGGGGAAAACTTAGCTCAAGCGTTAGCACACAATGGTGCTTTCAGTGAAACGCAGATATGGCAGTTGCTAAATGATTTATTATCAGTGTTGCAATTTTGTCATGCTAGACAAATCATTCACCGAGATATTAAACCAGAAAATATTATTCTACGCGAGAGCGATCGCAAACTAGTTTTAGTAGATTTTGGTGCTTCTAAATCTGCTACAAGTACAGCCTTAAATCGAACTGGCACTAGCATTGGTAGCCCCGAATATGTCGCCCCCGAACAAATTCGAGGTAGGGCGACTTTTGCCAGCGATATTTACAGTTTAGGTGCTACTTGTATTAATTTATTAACCCAGCGATCGCCCTTTGACTCCTACGATATTAACAACGATACTTGGATTTGGCAGCAATACTTACAAACTCCCGTTAGCAATCAATTGAGCCGCATTCTCAACAAAATGCTAGAAAGTATTCCCATACGGCGTTATCAAACAGTAGATGAAGTTCTCAAAGACTTAAATCAACATTCACAAGTAGCTGCTACACCGACAACACCAGCAAAACCTCTAACTCAATCACCACCAACTTCTCCACCTATTGTTGCCAAATCTCCTAGCCAAATTGATTTAGAACTAGAAGAATTGAAAACTCAATTTCTCGGAGGTGGTAAACCCCAACCGAATAAAAAGCAGCCACAAAATCCCCAACCTCAACCTTCTAGTAAAAGCGAAATTGATTTAGAACTAGAAGAATTGAAAACTAAATATCTTGGTAAAAATAACACACCAAACCAATGATAAAACCAGATATTAAAAGCCTTTATTACATCACACACATTGAAAATCTACCTTCGATACTTCAAAGAGGCATCTTATCCCACAAAAAAGTTGAGGAGTTAGGAGTTTCATATACACCAATCTACGATAGTGGAATTGTTAGTAAGCGTAAAGACAAATCTACGTCTGTAAAAAGTAGTTTATGGGAGTACGCTAACTTATACTTTCAGCCACGTAACCCAATGATGTACCGAGTGGTTCATGAAAAGGACAAAAGAGATATTGCTGTTGTTGGAGTAAAACCGGATGTACTTGCAGCAGCAGGAGGACTAATTACGGATGGTAATGCTGCCAATGACCCAACTCGATTTTTCTTTATTAAGGAAGGGATAGAAATACTTCTAAAACAATGGAAAATTATTCAAAATGAGTGGTGGAATGAGCTTGATGGTTCAAAACGAAAGATTATGGCTGAATGCTTGGTTCCCGAACAAATCAGCCCAGAACTTGTTCATTCAGTTTTTGTAGCAGATTATAAGGCTAAAGAGCGAGTCGAAACAATTATAGGTTCGGCTAAAGTACCTGTAATTCCTGAACCAAACATGTTTTTCCAACCTATATCTGCTAGACGTATAGGGAATAATATTTCCTTGATTGATGGGGATATGTTCTTTTCAAATATGCAAACGTTGACCATTAGTGTTAATCTTCAGGGTGTAATGGGCAAAGGATTGGCATCACGAGCAAAATACCAGTTTCCCGATGTATATGTTGTTTATCAAGATGCTTGCCGCAATAAACAGCTTACTGCTACAAAACCTTATCTTTATAAACGCGAAGCTTCTTTAGACCAAGAACTAGCCGATCTTAGCCTTCCACTTGTAACCTCCAATGCTATAAAGTGGTTTTTATTGTTTGCAACTAAAAGAAAATGGCGAGAAAACTCTCGTTTAGAAGACATTGAAGGGGGCTTAGACTGGGTTAGAAAAAATTGTAATGAAATTGGTATTCAGTCTTTGGCAATGCCAGCATTAGGTTGTGGTTTAGGCAACTTAGATTGGGCTGAAGTAGGGCCTTTGATGTGTCGTTATTTGCATGATATAGGTATTCAAATTGCAATCTATCTTCCACGAGAACATCAAATAGATCCTAAATACTTAACTAATGAACACTTACTAAATCACTCTTGATTTGCACATTACCGCAGTCGCTTAACTTGAAAATGGTTTTAACAAAAAAGTGACTCTGAAATTCAGAGTCACTTTCATTGATTACAAACTAAAACTCTCTATTTTGTAGGTGTAGTTGGTTCTGAAGCTTGCAGTTCTCTTGGTGTAGAAGTTTGCACAGATGCTTCAGAAATCGGTGTCCATTCGGTGTGGAAGGCTCCGGGCTTATCAAGTCGCTCGTAGGTGTGCGCCCCGAAGTAGTCGCGTTGGGCTTGAGTGAGGTTTTGGGGCAAGCGATCGCGTCGATAGCTGTCAAAATAATCTAATGACGCGCTGAATGCTGGCACTGGAATTCCCAGTTTTGCTGATGTTACCAACACTTCGCGCCAAGCTGTTTGTCTGTCGAGAATCGTCTGCCTGAATTCTGGAGCTAATAGCAGGTTAGCTGGCGCTGGACTTACGTTAAATGCGTTCTTAATCTTATTCAAAAATCCAGCACGAATAATACAGCCACCCTTCCAAATCCGCGCCAATTCACCTAAATTCAAGTTAAAATTGTAGGCTTTTGAAGCTGTAGCTAACAGTGCCATACCCTGAGCGTAAGAACAGATTTTCGAGCAATACAGGGCATCCCGCACCATGTTGATAAAGGCTTTGGTATCTCCTTCATACTTGCCAGAAGGGCCTGTAAGTATCTTGGATGCTTCTACCCGCTCTTTTTTGAAGGAAGACATGATTCGGGCGTTCACCGCTGCAATCATTGTCGGTACAGCAACTCCCAAATCCATAGCAGTTTGCACTGTCCAGCGTCCGGTTCCCTTTTGCCCTGCGGCATCAACAATCAAATCGACCAAGGGTAGATTTGTATCTGGGTCAATGTAAGGGAAAATCTTTGACGTAATTTCAATCAAAAACGAATTGAGTTCGTCGGTGGTGTTCCACTCAGTAAAAACTTCGTGTAGCTGATTATGGTCTAATCCACCAGCATTTTTCAGCAAGTCGTAGGCTTCTGCAATCAGTTGCATATCGCCGTACTCAATGCCGTTGTGTACCATTTTGACGTAGTGACCAGCACCACCAGGGCCGCAATAGGTTACGCAAGGGCCATCATCAACTTGGGCAGCAATTTTATTAAAAATTGGTGACAGATACTCGTAAGAGCTTTCTGTACCTCCAGGCATCAGTGAGGGGCCATTGAGCGCACCTTCTTCACCACCGCTGACACCCATCCCGATAAACCGAAATCCAGCCGGTTCTAATTCCTTGGTACGGCGTTCGGTATCTTCAAACCAAGAGTTGCCACCGTCGATAATGATATCGCCTTCATCCAGCAAAGGCCGCAGTTGAGAAATCACCGCATCAACTGGCTTACCAGCTTGCACCATTACTAGAATTTTGCGAGGACGTTCCAGTGCTGCGACAAATTCCTCTAAAGTAAAAGCGGCTTTGACGTTGCGTCCTGGCGCACGCTCCGCCATGAATTTGTCAGTTTTGTCGCGCGAACGGTTGTAAACTGCAATTGGGAAGCCATTACGCTCGACGTTCAGAGCGATGTTCTCGCCCATAACGGCTAATCCAATCACACCAAAGCTTTGTAATGTCATAAATTTGTTTGGCTAACTCTTGCAGATCCTTTTATCTTTAAGGGTAGTCCGAGTTTTTCGCTTCTCTCCTAAAGAAGACCTTAAGAGTTGAGGTAAACGACAAAAATCCACAATTAACACAGATAATTAATTTTAATTTGTATCTAAATCAACAATTGACTTGCAAAATTTGCAAAATTGTTAGTTGAGGGACTGGGGACTGGGGACTGGGGACTCGGAAGAAATTAATTCACTAAATTAGTTTTTCTTCCTAATACCTAATCCCCAGTACCTAATACCCAATCCCCAGTACCTAATCCCTAGTCAAAGGAGTAACCAAAAAATGCTGGCATATGTCCTAGCTTTGGTGGTCGGTCTTGGTAGTTTGGCCCTTTACATATCAGCTTTCTTTTTTCCCGAAATCCACCGTAAGAATGATTTTGTTTGGAGTGGTATAGGGCTGTTCTACGCTTTAGTATTATGGGTGTTTGCACCACACATTTCTGGAGGTTTGTTGCTGGGTCATGTGGCTAGTGTGGCTCTTTTGGTCTGGTTTGGCTGGCAAACTCTTTCATTACGTCGGCAACTAACGCCATTGCTACAACAAACCCAAGTACCTAGTGCTGAAACAGTGAAAACTAATATTCAGCAACAGGTGAATAAGTTATCTGTTCAGGAACGCCTTGCTCAGTTGCAACAGAGTATTGGTAGTACCTTCAGCGGCGTGAAAAACAAAGTGCAACAGACTGGGAGTAAAAAGACACCCGCAACCCCCAAGCCTGAAGATATTACCTCTATATTGACGGAAAAACCTACTATTGAGATTATCGACAACACTATTGTCGCTCCAGAAACACCACCAGAAGAGGCAATAACCGAGAGTGTACCGGAGGCTATTCCCCCACATCCTCCATCGCCGGAGTTAGTGGAAGCAGCTCAAGCAGATATTGAGAACAAAGAACAGATTCCCGCAGAGGAAATTGCTCCAGATGCGGTACTCGCTCCCCCAGCGGAAACACCACCGGAACAAATACCGCCAAATAATCAGGGTAGTTGAATTTGAGTGAAACCCAGCCGGAACCTAACATGATGCTGGGTTTCACTCAATTTGTTTTAATGTTTTGCCACAAATCCGCTGAAATAAATCTAGATAAGAGTACAGATAATTGTAAGTAAGGGCGAACGGCCGTTCGCCCCTACCCGTGTACTTCATTTACCTGAAAAATGACAGCTTTAATGTTAGTAACGACAGAAATTTCTGTGCTAACGACAGCTTCAATCTTCTTTACAAAAGAGTAACGGGAGTAACGACAAAAGTTTCTGTGCTAACGACAGCTTTAATATTATTTACAAAACTCTAACGGTAGTAACGACAGAAGTTTCTGTGCTAACGACAGCTTCAATCTTCTTTACAAAGTTGGAGTTATCTTCAAGAAAACTTCCTGCATTGAAAGTAATAGCGAATCAAGTAGTAAGGATAGCTGCTTGTGGAATTGTGAAAACTCGTAGCGATCGCCCCCAGCATACCCCTTTTTAATTACTAATGTGCAAATGTCCAGATCCCCGATTTAAAGAAGTCGGGGATCTAGCTGAAATCTAAGTTATTGCATCAGAATTTGACGGATTAAAATACTCATTACCTCATCTGGGTTGCCAGTTGGTAGCAGTGGACTCCAGTCTCCGACGCTGGCGTAGCCAACTATTTGCAAACGGTGAATTGTACTGGTAACGGCTTTCGGACAACCAATTAGTAGATGCTTTACCGGTTCTCTCTTGGGCAATGTGTTTTCAGTTGATTGATTGACGGTTGGTGTATTTACATCTTCGCTATGCAAGAACTGCTCTAACTTAGATTCGGCAGATTTTTGATTATCTACGAACTTTTGTGATTGTGTCATCATTGTAGTTGTACTCCAGTTGTGGATGTTACATAAAGGCGATCGCTCTGTTTCTTCGCGGGATTAGGCGATCGCCTTTATCATGTCTTTATCTTAAAGTATAATTTTATACTTGTCAACCATTAATTCAAAAATTCTTGTTAATAATTCTCAAGTTTGTAGGAGAATCAATTAATACTTAATTCCCACTAAAGAAAGGCAGATGGCAGAAGTCAAAAAGCATTAATAAAAACTTTTGTTCTGGGTTGAGAGCAACAGTTCAAAAAGAAGAATTGTATTAGCGCAAAGTGGTGAGATGCTCCCTTTTAAATATGAGTTCCTTCTGCCTTCTGACTTGAAAAAGGGTGTGGGGTGTAGGGTGTGGGGTGTAGGGGAAGAAACCTTTTTCATGCATAGCGGTGAAACTTGTTTCATTGGGACTGTCTCCTGCCTTCTGCCTTCTGAATAAAAATTAACCAAAATAACCGATACAATCATTAAAAATGACTTAATCATACTTAAGCGATGCAAATGGCAACGGAATCTGAGGTTGAGGTGACGATTTCTCTGGCCGAACTAGGTTTAGACGAAGAGGAGTTGCAAAAACAAGTAGAAAATTTGCTACCCCAGTTAAAAGAAGTGGATGGGGTAGAAGATGCCAATTTAGTTACAGTGGAAAACGCACCCCCGAATACAAAAAGTATTAGCGGCTTTGTCTGGGGATTGTTAAAAGCACAAATAAAAGCAGCTAAGATCCCGACTTTGTTTAAATTTTTGAGCGATCGCTTCGGCAACAAACCAATTAAGATAGGGGTCAAAGCACCTGACGGCAGAGAATTGACTGTAGAAGCTAGTAGTCGAGAAGAGTTTGAATTTGCTTTACAGAAAGCACAGGATTTTTTGAATAATAAATAAAACGGCTAACATGGCAAAGCTAGCACTGCTGATCGGGATTAGTGAATATGATGAGCCAACATTAGCACCGTTACCAAATGCTGTGAATGATGTTGAGGCGATGCAGCGAGTTTTGGTAAACCCAGAAATGGGTGGTTTTGCTGCGGCTGATGTCACAGTGCTGCAAAATCCCGAACGGCAGGCTATGGAAGATGCTATCTATAATTTGTATGCCAATTGTGATAAAGATGACTTGGTGCTTTGTTACTTTTCTGGTCATGGTGTAGTAGTAGAAAACGGTGAGTTTTATTTCTCGACTCCCCGTAGCCGGAAGAACCAGGGAAAATTAATCCTCACCACAGCCGTGGCTGCAACAAGTGTACATAGTTGGATGAACCAAAGCAGGTCTAAGCGACAGGTGGTAATTTTAGATTGCTGCTTTAGTGGTGCTTTTGCTAGGGGTTTGACAGCTAAAGATAGCGGTACTATTGACCTGCAACAGCAATTAGGCGGTGAGGGAAGGGCAATTCTCACGGCTTCCACTTCTACGCAATATGCTTTTGAGTCTGAAGGCTTGGAACTTTCGATTTACACTCATTATTTAGTAGAAGGGATTGAGAAAGGTGCAGCGGATAAAGATGGGGATGGTTTAATTGCAGTGGATGAGTTGCATGGGTATGCGAAAAGCAAGGTGCAAGAAGCATCTCCCGCCATGACACCAGAGTTATATTACATAAAAAAGGGTGAACCGATTTTTCTGGCAAAGTCGCCCAAGGACGATCCCAAGCTTAAGTATCGTAAGGAATTTGATAAAATTGCCCTTGAGGATGAAGGAGAGATTTCTGTAGGCAATCGCTTCTATTTGTATGAGTTGCGGGATAATTTGCGATTATCTGCCGATGAGGCTGATGCAATTGAGTTTGAGGTTCTTGAACCTTATCGCCAGCGTCAGCAAAAATTGCAACGTTATGAGCAAGCTTTATCTCAAATCAAACAATATCCACTTACAAACAAAGACCGCAATGGGTTAAAACGCTTCCAAGATATCTTGAATCTTCGAGATGAAGATATAGCTTCAATAGAACAAAGCGTATTAGCCCCAAAACAAGCTGAATATGAGCGCCAGCAACAGGAAGCTGAAAGATTACGCCAAGAATATCGAATACAGCAAGCAGAATTACAACAACAAAGAGAATCATCTAAAACTGTTTCTCCTCCAGGTATTCAAACTCAGACTTTTGAATTCGACACCGCCACCCTAACGGTAAAAAGCTCAGGTTTCTTAGGTATGGGGAAAAAAATCTATGAAATTAACCGTAGTCGTGGACGCGCTGAGTTTTTTAGAGAAGACCTGGGTAATGGTGTAGTGCTAGAAATGGTGGCAATTCCTGGTGGTCAATTTTTGATGGGTTCGCCAGAAAATGAGCCAGAACGCATCAGTGATGAAAGTCCACAGCACACTGTTACCATTCAACCCTTTTTTATGGGTAAATTTCCTGTCACGCAAGCTCAATGGAAAGCCGTAGCTGCTCTTGGTAAGGTAAGTATTGATTTAAATCCCGACCCATCCAAATTTAAAGGAGCGAATCGACCTGTTGAATGTGTTTCTTGGGATGATGCGGTTGAATTTTGCGCCAGACTATCTCAAAAGACTGGGAAAATTTATCGTTTACCCAGTGAGGCAGAGTGGGAATATGCTTGTCGTGCAGGCACTACCACCCCGTTTTATTTTGGCGAAACAATTACGACTGATTTGGCAAATTATCAAGGTACTGATTGGGATTATCAAGGAAGAGTGTACCCAGGTAATTATGGTCAGGGGCCTAAAGGTGAATATCGTCAGCAAACAACAGAAGTAGGAAAATTTCCCGCCAATTCCTTTGGATTATTTGACATGCATGGTAATATATGGGAATGGTGTCAGGATGAGTGGCACGAAAATTATAACAATGCGCCAACAGACGGCAGCGCTTGGCTAAGTGACAATGAGAATCAACGTAGACTGCTGCGTGGTGGTTCGTGGTACGACTCTCCTAGGTATTGCCGTTCGGCGTTTCGCAACTATATCGCGCGGGAGTGGAACGTCAACGTGGGTTTTCGGGTTGTGGTGTTGCGGGGCGGGACTTAATAGCACTTTACACTATTGCCCTTTAGCACTCTACTCTCTTCCTCTTTTCCCTTCTTGTGTCTCGCGCTCTGCGCGCTCAAATATTTTTTTAGTTATTGAATGAATGACCTACCTAGATATCATAAATTTTTGTTAGGCGATCGCATCATTACAGAACTAGCAGTTTCAACTTTCTAGAACAGAGGTAGAAACTCTATGCGGTCTTGATACTCGTTCTCAAAGGAACCTTCCGCTATCAAAAGCAACTGTTCGAGATTTTCACCAACGCTTAATTTTGAATTCAAGATGAAAATTCCCGGTATATGATGCTTCTGAGCTATATGATCTGCCAAGTGAACTGGCATAGATTTGCGGTTATTAGTGACTAAAACAAAATCATTTTCTTCACACCAAAGTAAAATTTCTGGGTCTAAAGTTCCCTTTTTTGGAGTAGTTAAATCTCCAATTGCCATGACAAACAAATCAGGCTTCAGACGGCGTAGTTGAATTGTGTAAATTGGATCGACATTCTCATCTATAAGATACTTAAGCACCATGAAATTGATTCGCCATTTTTTCAGCTTTCAATTTACGTAGCCTTTCGACAACTGGGTTTGGGTTGCGACGTTGCTCTTCTCTCATGCGATCGCCCCACTCTAACCAATCTGTCATATAAGCATCTACTGCTTGCTTATTGTGTAAGTAGTAGAGAATAGTTGCATAAACCTGTTCTAAAGTCAATGAAGTGTAAGTTTTGGCAATTTCTTCTGGAGTTTTGGCGCGAAAGAGGTAATCAAACAAAATCGTCTCAATTCCTACCCGTGTACCCTTAAGCCGAATATCATCAGGAGCTAGAAAGTTAAAGTAGTCTTCAAGTTGCATAGTTAGCTGAAGCTGATAATATTATGTATTCCCCAAGCGTAACATTCAGGCAATTGGAGCGATCGCGCAATACTGAGATGGGGTTAAGAGATGGCGATCGCTTACCTGTAACTGCCGTCGTACAATAATAAAATCAAATATTTAGCAATTGAAAAGCTAAAAATGCAAAACTAAAAATTGAAAAATCAGGAAAAATAAGTGATGAAAGATGCGGATTGGAGAGTGAAGGTATTAGAAGAAGTGCAACAAATTCCAGATGCTAAGTTAGCACTACTGTATGAACTGATTCACGGATTTCGACTTAACTCAGAAACTAATAACCACAACGCTGCTAACATCATGCAGTTCGCAGGTTGCTGGAGCGATTTATCAGACGAAGTATACAGCGAATTTTCAGACGAAATTGCTATCCGTCGTCAGCAAGCATTCTCTCAAAGACGAAACCGTGAAACCAGCATTGATTGATACTGATATTTTGTCTCTATTCTTCCGAGGCAATGTTAACGTAGTAGCTCAGTTTCAGACTTACCTGATAACCTATCGTCAAATCAACATCAGCATCATCACCTATTACGAAATTCTCAGCGGCTTAAAGCACCGCGATGCTCAAAAGCAACTCACTTTGTTTTTGGAGTTTGCTGCTCAAAATGTTGTCTTGCCCCTTACCCAACAATCTGTTACTCTATCCGCAGATATTTATGCAAACTTGCGGCTTCAAGGGATTCCTATCGACGATATTGATTTGCTCATTGCTGGAGTTGCGCTTGCCAACAATTTAGTTCTCATCACTCATAATCAGCGTCATTTCAGTAGAGTTGAAGGACTAGAATTACAAGATTGGAGTTAACACTACTTGCAATTTACGTAGCCTTTCTAAAACTGGGTTTGGGCTGCAACATTGCTATTCTCTCATGCGATCGCGCGATATTGAGATGCGATCGCTGTTACTAACAACAGAAGTTTCTGTCCTAACGACAGCTTCAATTTTCTTTACAAAACAGTAACGGGAGTAACGACAAAAGTTTCTGTGCTAACGACAGCTTTAATATTATTTACAAAACTCTAACGGTAGTAACGACAGAAGTTTCTGTGCTAACGACAGCTTCAATCTTCTTTACAAAGTTGGAGTCATCCTCAAGAAAACTTCTTGGATTGAAAGTAACAGCGAATCAAGTGGTAAGGACAGCTGCTTGTGGAATTGTGAAAACTCATAGCGATCGCTTAACCTCATTCTAAGAGGTTGTTTGAAAAGTGGTTAGCTGTGATTTTAGACACTTATTGATCCCCCCTAGCCCCCCTTAAAAAGGGGGGAATTAGAATCAAAGTCCACGGCAGTTGCTTCAAGTCGGCAAAGCCGCCCAACGCACTGCCTCCCCTTTTTAAGGGGGATTTAGGGGGATCTAAAACTATTTGATACATCATTAGGGACTTTTCAAACATCCTCTAAATGAAGAGCGATCGCCTGGATGGACAAACTAGCTATTAATATAATTTTGCATTGGGTGAGTATATATAAAACTAGGCTAAATAAAAATTGTGACATCGAGTAGTGCAACACCAACATCTACCATCCAAAATCCAAAATTCAGTATAGATTGAGGAAGATTTTGTTTAGAAGGTTGAGTTTTGTTAGTGTCACAATCAGACACTTGTGCTAATTCGGTTGTACTTAAGGACTGGACAAGACTCAAACCAAGAGACTGACTAGAAATAGTTTTGGCATAAGCAGCATTGAGGTATGGTCTGTATTGCGACCTTCCCGCTACATAAGTTTCAAAGAAAGGCAAACTCAAAACATTCATGTAAAAACGTGCTTGGGAAGCATCACCAACTACATCAGCAGGTAATGAAACTTGTTGGCTTGCGGGGTTACTATTGCCAATTGTGGAAAAATGGGTTCCACCGATAAGCATCACCAGATACTTTTGTGAATTAGCAAACCAGGAGAAAGGTAAAATTTGCTCGTATAAAGCTGGTGCAACAGTATCTTCACTACTACCAACAATCATCACAGGAGTTTTAACTTGGCTTAAACCAGCTTTGCCAAAAATAGAACTAGTGACTGGGTTAACTGCGATCGCAGCTTTGACTCTTTCATCCTGCAAGTTATACTCTTGGCTGGACTTGTTGCTATTTAATGCCAAAGCACTACATTGGAATTGTAAAGACATATTCCAGGTTTTGCGTAGTGTCTCTGGTTTGCAGTCTTGTTGCAGTTGCTCAAAGTTAATCTTAGCGCCAGCCAAAGCTAAAGCTGTATAACCACCCAAGGATTGACCAAACACACCAACTTGTTGCAGATTTAACCGACCTTGAAACCGCGAATCAGACTGATTACTTTTCTCTAGTTGATTCAAGACAAATTTGATATCCAGAGGTCTATCTTTAAATTCCTCTGGTGTTACTACTTGATTAGTGCGTCCGTTTAGGGATAGTTGCAATTGTTTGGTATCGCTACCCGGATGATTGGGAACAACAACGGCAAATCCGTAGGAAGCTAGATGAGTGGCTAAATATTGAAAGTTGCTGCTGTCTAAACCTAGACCGTGAGAAACTACAATTACTGGTGCAGGATGGACATTGGGAATATAAACATCGGTCAGTAAAAGCCGATTGCGTGTCGAGTCGAAAAACTTTAATATATATTTTTGCGACTTAAATTTTCCCTGACCCCGTAATTCTGGTAACTCAGAGAATACAGACTTGGGAATTGTGGCAGCTTCTATATTAGACTTTTTGGCGATCGCGGCGATCGCTTGCTGAGTTCCATTCACCACTTTCTCCAGTTCCGCAGCGATAGCGAAACTACGCGCTAAATCAATCCGGATACTGCTGCTAGGATACTTGCGTAACAGATTTAATAGCGTTAAACCTCCTGGTTCAGCAGAGGCGGAAATTAGCGCCGACCGTAAGTCTTGTTCTGGTTGAAGAGATTTGGTTTTAATCGCTTCTGCTAAACGGTGTAGCAAAGTTTCTCCTTGCGGTGTGTAGAGAAATTGCGAAGCTACCACCGGACTCACTTTCACTGAAGTAAGTAAAATTCGCTGCAATTGTTGAAACTGTTTTTGTGGCAAGTATTGCCGATAAACTGCTAATTCGTCGTCAATTACTCCTTTGGTGGCGTAGTTCTCCAAAGCAGCAACTGAAATTGACATTTCTAGTGCCGAATAAGATGCATAAATTCGCTCTGCTGCCATTGCAGAAGTACTAATTCCAAATGTTGGCAGCAGCATTGATAGAACCAGTAAGAGCGAATTTTTTCTCAGGGTACTAGTCCACTTACCAAACAAACTATTCATCGCTCAACTGTTTCTGTGATATTGTTTCACGAGGCGTTGGCTTTGGTAGTTATTCAGACACCCTATTGATAGCAATCCTATCTAATTTGTGAAAAAGATTACTGTAGTTGTTGGCAATCAAACACAGCCAGTGCATTAGACTTCTTGCAGAAGTCGGGAAAAAAGTCAGGAATCAGAAAAAACCTTTTCCCTTTACCCGCAATAGTAAACAAGTTACTTTTGCAAGAGGTCTATTGTAGGCAAAATGCCTTCTCACATAGCAATTAGCGTTCAACAAACTACATTAAATATTTCACAAATCATTCAGATAGCTGTAACTGATAGTATTCGCCTCAACGCTTATAGATTCTCTTGATTTTTTTCTCTTGATAACAAAGTCAAAACTTAAATGCAATTGATACACATCGGTAGAGAAAATATGCACCTAGCAATAGATTTATATCGCGCCAAATTTAATATTTATCATTAGGACTAACGCAGTGAACCAGCGCTATAGAATGGTTTTTATCGTTAGGCAACTGGTTAACCCGAAGGGATAATTGGAAACGCTAAGAGCTGTTTGATAAATAATTAGACAGACATGATATTACTTCGATTGCTTGCACTCACTTGTAAAATCATAACAAATGAAAAATTCACTTGCCTCAGTATTGAGAATGTAGCTTTAAGTAGTAATTGAAGAATTACGGCAGAGTTTCAAATTAATCAGTGGTAATTTATCTTTATAATTGAAAACTACGTTCATCTTGGATGAGCGTAGTTTTTTCAACATATTTATTTACGATGAGTACAGAATTATGTGGTGCTTAATTAGATTTTTCTAAGGCGATCGCCACAGAACCACCTACTACTAAAGATGCTCCTAATAGCGCAATTAAAGTTAGGTGTTCTATGGGAATTAGAGAAGGTACAAATACTGATAGAAGCTCAACCAATACGATTGTCACAATAGGAGCTAAAGCTAAGACCGCACTTACTCTTGATGCCTGCCAGTGTTCCAATGATTCGGCAAAAGCACCATAAGCAATTAGAGTATTCAAAGCACAAAAAAGTAACATTCCCAAATGCAGACTATCGAGTGTCAAAATTGTTTCTACCCTTGCAAAGGGAGTAAATAATAAAGCACATCCTCCGTAAATAATCAACATGATGTTAGCAGAGGATAAAGATTGCAATAACTGCTTTTGTGCCAAAGCATAAACAGCCCATGCTGATGCCCCTACAACAATCAAACTACTACCCAAAAGATATGTATTACGAGCCGTCAGTAAATTGGTTATTTGTTCGTTAAAAAACAAAACATAACCAAAAATCAGTACGCTTACGCCAATCCATTGACGTAGCGTATAACGTTCTTGAAAAACAACTAATCCTCCGAAACCTAATAAAAGGGTAGATAATTGAACGATCACTTCAGCGTTAGTAGGTGTGGTTAACGCTAAACCTTGCATAAACAAAAAGTAATTAGCCGCTAACATGACAGTAGCGATCGCTAATAATTTTCCAGAACTAGAACGCAATTGTTGTAGCTTTGGTAATTTACCACGCACCCCTAAATACAGAGCAAGTAACACAAACGATGTCAAAAAGCGAAACCAAACAATGGTGTAGACATCAAGTGCTTGCAGCGTTACTTCTATTGCGATAGGTAGAATTCCCCACAACAATACAGTCAACAGTGACAGTGCTAGTCCTAAACGCCAGCGCCCAGAACTGTGATGCATAGTTTGCATAATAAATCAATCAGATTTTTTCGGGTTAAGGGTCGAGACACCTCAGAGGGGTAGGGGGAGCTGGGGGAGATGAGGG
>NZ_JAECZA010000242.1 GCF_016056275.1 Dendronalium phyllosphericum CENA369
TATTTGAAGCATTCATAATTTCTTACTTCTTTAAACAGGTCTTTGTACTCTGCACAATATGCATCTACGAGCGCAACTGTTGGCTGGGCATCCCTTGGCAGATGTTTCAGGATTTGTAATTCTACATCCATTGCTCTACTTACCTTGTAGAGTTCTATTTTTCCTTTATTCTATTCATTCTATCCGGAAAGTGACAGAAGAGGGGTAAAATTGCAGGAAAGTGAGGTACAGAACCAAAAACTCACAAATCAAATTATTCTTCTCCCTCCTGCCTCCTGCCCTCTGCCTCCTGCCTCAAAACCAATGACTTTGTACTTCATGTAAACGAAAACTGCTGTATCAGCTAATGATGCGGATAACTAATAAGCAAAAAATAGCTATCTTTTTAGCAGCTGCCTTAGCAAACATAGCGCCTGGATTCTTTTCTGTATCCTGTCTTCTACAATGCTATTGCTATTTATGGAAATGGTACAATCGTGCAGCAATCTTTACTAGAATTCGATCGAGTACATTACACCTATCCAGGCGCACAACAATCAGCTTTAAATGGTTTAACACTCAAGATACCAGCAAATAAAAAGTGTGCATTAATCGGTCAAAATGGTTGCGGTAAAACTACGCTATTTTTATTAGCTAATAGTCTATATAAACCTCAAAGAGGTACTGTGCATTGGCAAGCTAAACAATTGCAATATGACCGTCAATTTTTGATGAAATTACGTCAACTAGTCGGGCTAGTTTTTCAAGATCCAAAGCAACAATTGGTAGCCTCTACAGTTGAAGAAGATATTTCATACGGGTTGTGTAATTTAGGTTTACCAACAAGAAAAATTCAACAGCGAGTCGAGCAAGTATTGGTAGAGTTTGGATTAACTGAATTAGCCCAAAGACCAGTACATCATCTCAGTTTAGGTCAAAAAAAGCGAGTCTCCATCGCTGATGTTATGGTGCTACGACCAGAACTTTTGTTACTAGATGAACCGACAGCATATCTGGATAGGTTGCATACCCGTAACTTAATGGCAACTCTAAAAAAAATTCATGCATCTGGCACAACTATATTAATGGCAACCCATGACCTAGATTTAGTATATCGTTGGGCAGATTGGATTTTTGTTATGGATAGCGGGCGACTAATTTTAGAAGGAAATCCCCAGGATCTATTTACTCAACGCGAGATTCTTGAGGAGTTACAGCTAGGAGTGCCACTAATATATGACATGTTATTTTCTCAAGAAGTAGTAGAAGAGGGGCCAGTTTTAGAAAGGTTGCGACAAAGGATATTAAATTTATTGCGTTACTCTTAGCTATTAGTTATTCTCCTTTGCTCCCCCTATCTTTCCACTTAATAGACTTCTTGCATAAGTCGGGAAAAGGGTAAGAGGCGCTCAACAAGCAGGCATTTGATGCTATTCACTCCCAAGAGCCGACAGAGCCTGCTAACCTCTTACTGGGAGTTCAAACCTAGGGAATTTATGCATAAAGCATCTGCTGGTAATCAGGCTATAGCTGGCGAAGACATTAAACTACTGGTTTTAGATATAGATGGTACGATTTCTGGCCAGTCTAATACCTTGAGCGAACCCGTAAAGCAAGCGATCGCAGCCGCGCAAGCACGCGGAATTCAAGTAGCGATCGCCACTGGTCGTATGTATCGTTCAGCCTTACGTTTTCATCAAGAAATTGGCTCTGTTTTGCCATTGGCTGCTTATCAAGGAGCTTGGATTCAAGACCCAGCTAACCAGAAAATTCATCGACATCTGCCTGTTGCTCGTGAAGTTGCACGCCAGCTACTAGACTATTTTGAACAGCCGCAATTGCGATCGCTTTTATCTGTCCACTTCTACATCAATGACGAGCTTTACGTGCGGGAATTAACCAGAGAAACCCAAATTTATGCCCAACGTTCTGGTATTAACCCAATTGCTGTAGGCGATCTACGTCAAGTGTTAAATAATGAACCGACAAAGATTCTGGCTTTGTGCGATGACACAGATGTAATTAACGAGCTATTAGGAAATTTGCGCCGACAGTACACACCTGCCGAACTTTATTTGACAACATCTGTTGCCACTTTCTTTGAAGCGACTAACCCCTTTGTCAATAAGGGAACTGCTGTACGTTACCTAGCCGAAGAACTATTGGGATTACAAAGTACCAACGTTATGACTATTGGCGATAACTTTAATGATGTAGAAATGCTGGAATATGCTGGTATTGGTGTAGCGATGGGCAATGCACCAGCAGCAGTTCAAGCGATCGCTCAGTGGGTAGCTCCTAATGTAGAAGCAGACGGAGCTGCAACTGCGATCGCAAAATTTTTACTTTCTTAAAAGCTGATTTATCAATCTACTTTCTATGAAATCAGAAAGGACACCGACGACTGGCCGTGTTTCGTCTCGGTGTCCTTACTGGTTCGCTCCTCACACACCTGATAATATAACCGAGGTGATTAAATGAGTCAATAGATGTTATAAAAGTTTTTATTGTTACCTGGGAAACACTGCTGATACAATATCAAGCTTAATCTGCGAGTACCTGTGTACCTAGATATAAAAATTTAAACCTTTATAGCTCAACTGGGGCAACAGATCCCAGTTTTTCTATCAGTAAAAATCTCAACACAGACTGAGTAGCCATCACCAACCCCAGCCTAGCTTGAGCTAACTCTAGTGAATAAATTTTTACCTCGCCCCAAATGCGGCATTTGCTCCAGAAATTTGCAAATGCTTGGCTTAGATTTAACCCTGCTTTTTCCCAGTTAACCGAACCATCATCGGAACATACCAAATAATCTACCACCTGTACTAATGTGGTAATCAGGCAACTTTCATCAGGATCTTTCAAGCAAAGTTTTTCATTACAATCGAGCCAAGGTATTTGCTCTGTAAAAATAATGCCCTCAAAAGCTTGGCTAATCTCTAGCAGTGGTTCTCTAAGTTTAATCAATCCCTCTCGGTGAGCTAGTAGCATTAGCGAGCAGCAGCGTGCATGGGTGTATTGCATGGCAAATAAGCGCCCAGGATTAGAAATTTGGTGTTTGGGATCTTGAATTAAATTTTCTTTTCTCCCCTGCTCCCTTACTGGTTCTAAACTCCCAACAACCAGATTTTGCAACCATGTCGCTAAAAAAGGATGAGTCAATTCTAAATAAATCCAACCTGGAGGAACAATTCGGATAATGGAAATGCCGTTGCTAGTTTCTAACAATTGAGAAGCAATGGCATTCGCTATTTCCAAAGGTTCTTGATTATGAGATTTTGACAGCCAGAAGGCCACCCCTGAGATATATAAAACTTTATCAATTTCTCTACCTTTAGATAGAGGAATTTTTTTATATTCTATACACTGTATTTTATTCTTTGTAGTATAACTACCTAGTGCATTTCTAATTTGACTAGATATTAGATGTTTAATTGCTGTGTATTTACTTACTAGTATGCTAGTATCCACGTATTCTTAGAAAAATACTCTCTTCAGTAGTTTTTTCCGGATTTACTGTCATCCACCTTGAGATATAGAATTAATCTAGATGAAGAAAAATGAGAGTAGCATAAAATTTGATGAATATTCGATGAATAGTGGGTAATCTTTACTACCATCATTGTACAGTAAGAAGTATAACAAAGAATAGATAGTAAAATAATTACTTTCTACTCTTTGGATGGCTGGCGCTGTTAGGCGTTAAGCCTAATCCGCCAACACAAAGACACTCCTTGCACTTTGATCACGTCTTTGTCTTCAGCCGAACGCTCTTTGTTACCTATGCAATCTCCATCTTCTTTTTCCGAGGCATCACGGCCTTTTTTAACTTGGCAACGAATTCTTGATTGGGCTCAAGAACACTATCGTTGTCGCACCTTTAGCAAAGATGAACGCATTCCAGCTCGACCTGGATTACTTTATTTGGTGCAAAGGGGTGCAATCCGGATGGTAGGAACCGCTCAAGTGAGTGCTACTGCCAGTCAACTAACGTCTCGACGAATCAACAGAACTCCAGAAGAAGCTTTCTTGGGTTTTGTGGGAGCGGGACAACCATTTGAAATTGTTGCTCAGTCGCCATTCACGCTCCAAGCATACGCCCATGTTGACCAAACTGCGGTGCTGTGGATGTATTGGCATGACTTAGACAACTGGCCTCACTTCCGCCGCGAAGTTATGGATGCCTTTAGGTATCAGCACCAGCGTAAACTGCTGTGGCTGAGTGCCTTAGGACAACGGCGTACAATTGACCGACTCTTAGGATTCCTCACATTGTTGATTGAGGAATATGGAGAGCCGGCAATGAGTGAAACCGATCCCGATGTGATTCGTGGCTATTGTCTGCCCTTCCCCCTCACCCACGCCCAAATTGGTAGTGCGATTGGTTCGACTCGTGTCACCGTCACTCGCTTAATGGGCAAGTTGCGTCAACGTGGCTTAATCCTTACCCAAGGTGATAATCTCATTTGCTTGCCAGCAGAATCGATTAATCGAGTCAGCTAAAGCACAGTTCAAATTTTGTCAGAGAAGCAGCCCTGCCCTATAGGTATCTATGATGGGAACTACTGCTGTAATTGCTAGAAGTTGCAATTGTCAGCAAATTTTGACAAACCAGCTTAGGTCATCAGTTCCTACCCCCGATCGATCGGCAGTAAGTTAGCGTCAGCAACACCACCTTGCTGCTCGGTCTGACCAATCTGTTTGACCACCACAAACAGATTGCGTGTAATCGGGTCTATTGATTGAAAAGTCTCAATGTTCGATTTGTGACGTTTACCAAGACATTCAGAAAAGAGCAAAATTGCTCTTGCTTCAGAATGAAATTACATCAATTTTGATTGGTGCAAAATATCAGCTTGGTAAGGGGTAATTTTTTCGTCCTTGCATCCACCACAACAGCAAGGGCCGCATTGAACATTAAGAAGCCACCTCTGGGGCACAAGGGTAGTAAATGCTATCAAGACTATCAGCCAATTTTGTAGAGACTTGAGTAGTTCTGACTAAAGCTGAAACCTAGACCACCCAATAGTTTGAAAAAAGATTTCTGGTGATTTTTCGTAGGTTGCGAAAATTTAGATATGAATTAGTAAGGAAATGTGTTTGCAGCTAAACTAGAAGGCACTGATTACTGTATTGGCTCAAAGTCATAGCCAGTGCGAGAGCGAGTGCCAGGAACTATTTTCACAAGTTGAACTGGGGCGTTGCGATCGCCGGATGTTAAAAACCGAATCGTGCCAGAAGCGCCATTGGCAGAAAAGTCAGAGGAAGAAAGCGCTTGTTGTACTCCAGAACGTGTGGGATTGCGTTTCAAGGCAGCAATCAGAGCTACAGTAGCATCGTAGGCTAGAGCAGTTCGCCAGCTGACATCAGCCCCCCACAACTGGCGTGACTTCTGAGGAAAATCTGATTGAGTATTGCCTTTGATATGCCAGGGAACAGCCAATACCATCCCTACAGCTTGTTCCCTACCAACTTCTAAAGTTTTAAGTGTATAAACATCATCTCCCGCCAGTAGACTTAACTTTTTCTGGTTAATCTGAACTACTTGTAATGCTTTATCTAAAGTGTCAGCGTTAGCAGCTAACATTAAAACATCAGCACCTTGCTTTGTGGATTCTTCTATACTTTTAGCCGCACTAAAATTTGTTTTGGATAAATCAAATTCGCTTGATACTTGTCCGCCCTCTAGTGAAACAGACGAGACAAATTCAGACTTTAAAGACTGACTGTAGTTACTTTGGGAATTGAAGAAAACCACAGCATTTTTTTTCTGCAAAATTTTTACCATATAATTAGCCAAGCTTCTAGCCGCCATGAAATCGCTGGGAACTGTGCGAAAAACGTAGCGACTGAAGTTAGAAATTTTTACAGAAGTACTAGTCGGTGAAATGGCTACAAGCTGTCCGGTATTATAGATATCGCCTGCGGCTAAGGTGGCATCGCTAGTATTAGGCCCAACAACACCTAATACTTGCTGATTTTTAACTAAGTTAGCAGCGATTTGTTTAGAGATAGCTGGATTATCATCATCGTTTGCTATTCCTACTTTTAAAGGTACTCCTTTAATTCCCCCAGAAGAATTAACTTCATTTTGGGCTTGGCTAATGCCACGTAAAATTTCTAAAGCAATATTAGGATCGGCACCTAATGGTAAAGATGTAACAATTATATAGTTTTTGCCAGAACCAATGCGGGCATTATTCAGATAAATCAGTGCTTCTGGATCGTTACGCTTGAGTTTGAGGGAGGATTCTAAATTAGCGATCGCTTTGGCATAATTGTGAGCAGCAAGTGCCTGTATACCTTCTTTTTTTTGGGGAGCAATGTCACTTGTAATTAAAGTTTTTTCGCCAAAACTAATCCGTTCTTGTATTGATAAATTGCTCTCATTTTTTTGATTTGAAGTGAAAATATTAATTTTGTCGCCAGAATTTTGATTAGTAAACCACCACGCACCACCGCCAACTATGCCAACGGTTAGCAGTAGGGCTAAGGCTAAAACCGCAGTTTCATTCTTTTGTGACATGAATTAAGTTTTATCGGGTAATATATGCTTATTATTTAAATATTTTGCTAAATTCAATCGCTGCAAATAGTAATAATGGCAGCTAAAAAAAGGCTAAGTGTTTCATTTTTCTGAGACATAAGTGGCTGTGAGCACCAGAAGTTTTTTAAAGTATCAAAGATAATAATTTGTAAATTAGCCGAAATAGTGCTGTAATTGCAATCGCTACTAATCCCGCTGCTACTGCTAAAACTATTGCTTGTTGAATAAGAATACTTCCTCTTAAAAAGGGAACAAAAAAGATAATACCAAAAGTAATAGCTGGAATAATTAATAAATCAAACTTTTCAATCCAGCGTTTGGTTTGGGCAAAAACTAGTAACCCCACGATTACAAAAGCAATACTCAAAGTAATTGCTGGTGAATGAAGCAGACTCAAAAGGGCGATCGCTATTAATGCTCCTTCAAATCCGCTAAATGCTGCTCCGCTTAATAATTCCCAAGTTGAAAAAGTATTGTGAGTTTGTACTGGCGATTGTGAGTGTCGATTTGATTGTGGTAAGACTGTTGGAGGTATCAATTGGCGGGAGAGAACGTTAAGAACCTCATCAGCCGACTGAAAGCGTTGATTGGCAGCTGGCAGGAGCATTTTGTCTAAAATATCAGCTAAGTGAGGGTTAACATTTACTTGTCTGCGCCATTGCCATTGGTTACTGTAGGCATCAAATAGCGTTTTTGCTTCTTGACCTGTAAGCAGTGTCAAAATAGTTACAGCCAAAGCGTATAAGTCTGTAGATGGAAATACTTGATTCCCAGCCATCTGTTCCGGCGGTGCAAACCCCATAGAAAAAATGCCAGTGGAAGAACCAGCCCCACCCGCTGGAGCATTGGTTACTTGCTTGACTGCGCCAAAATCGAGCAGAAAGAGTTTGCCATCCCGACGGCGCATGATGTTGGAGGGTTTGATGTCTCTGTGGATAATACCTCGTTCGTGGACAAATTTGAGTACTTTCAGGATTTCTTGGAGTACTTCTAAAACTTGCTGCTCAGAAAATTTTCCCTTTTGAACTAACTCTTCTTCTAGGTTTTGCCCATCAATATATTCTTGTACCAAGTAAAAAAACTGGTCTTCTTGACCTAGTTGCAAGCTAGGAACTATTACAGGAAAAAAAGCATACAAATCAGGAATTTGTTCGTGTTCGTCACCTATTTGTGCTAATACTTCTGCTTCTCTTTCAAATAGCTGTTGCGCTAATTGTAATTGAGTTGGGGTTAAATTTCCCACAGGTTGAAACTGCTTAACTACGCACGATCGCATTCCGGGAATTCGGCGATCGCGTGCTAAAAAGGCTGCTCCAAACCCACCCCTTCCCAACAACTTGATTGTTACGTATCGCCCATCAAGCATTAGTGGCATTCCACAGCTAGTGCAGTATTTTTGCTGTGTAGTTTTCAGCGTTGTAATGTCGTCTAAATCCGCAAAATAGTTTTGTGGGCGCGGGCAGTGTGGGCGAGTGCAGTAGACTTCCATCATTTTGTCCTTGGTCAGTTGTTAGTTGTCATTTGTCATTTGTCGGTTGTGAGTCAGTGTGGTCTTGGTGAGTCCACTTGCCGTCTTGGCGCTTTGCGTCGATGGCAAAGTGGCGAACCCGAAGGGGGGGTTTCCCCCCATGAACAACTGACGAACCCGAAGGGTCATTTGTCAGTTGTTTTTCTACTGACTACTGACTACTGACGACTGACGACTGACGACTGACTACTAACTCTTGACTATTGACTCTTGACCAGATGTTAACCTTCGCTAGAAGAATTGGGGGTTGCTGCATCCAATGTATTTGCCACTAGCTTTTTTTGTGATGATTTTAACATGTCGTGATTCCATTCCGGGGTAGAAAACTGAGGCAAAATTTCTTGGCTAAAGGCTTCTGCCGCCTTGGATCTATAGCGATTAGGATTAAAAATCAGCCATAGCGTTCGTTTAACCACAACGCCTTCAATCGGAGTGCAGTGCAGCACGCCCATTTGTAATTCTTTGGCGATGGCACTAGTTGAGACAAAAGCGGCTCCCAAACCAGATTGCACTGCATTTTTAATCGCTTCTATGGAATTCAGTTCCATTTCAAATTTAAAGCGCCTTGTATCAATCTCACAACGTGCTAGCACTTGATCGATGACTTTGCGGATAGTCGATTGAGAATCTAAAGCAATGAATTGTAGTTTATATAAGTCTTCTTTTTGGATTGTTTCCAGTTTGGCAAAGGGATGAAAGACAGGCAGAATTAATGCTAGTTCATCTTCCGCATAGGGAATAATTTCCAGCGATTCCGCTAACTCGCCGGGAATTTCCCCACCGATAATCGCCAAATCTACCTGTCCGTTAGCTACACTCCAAGCAGTCCGTCGGGTAGAGTGGACGTGCAATTGCACGGCTACATCTGGATACTTTTGCCGGAACTGACCGATCATTCTGGGTAAAAGATAAGTACCGGTGGTTTGAGAAGCCCCGACAATTAAAGTACCGCCTTGGAGATTTTGTAAATCCTCAATAGCACGACAGGTTTCTTGACACAGACTGAGAATTTTTTCACCGTAGCTTAAAAGTAGATGCCCTGCTTCGGTTAATTGTGCGCGTCGTCCTCCACGGTCAAATAACGGGACATCCAGCTGCCGTTCGAGATTTTGGACTTGTAAACTCACGGCAGGTTGGGAGACGTAAAGGCTATCAGCGGCGCGCTTGAAGCTCCCTTCTACAGCGATCGCTTTTAAAATACGTAACTGATCTAAAGTGAAAGGAAGGTCAGACATAAGGCTCAACCCACAAACTTTGAAAGGAGCAGTCGCAACAAACTGTGTTTCATAGCTTGAAAGCCGTACATGATTTGTTGCATCTTAAACTTGGAGGCTTTGCTCGAAAAAGACATTACCATGACATCTTGACTAAAGTCTCCTGTTGAATACTTTGTGGTATTGGTTGTACTTTATTAACTTTTCTTTAAATTACTTCACCTAATGTATATGATGCTTAACTCTTGGTTGACTCCCAGTCATTTTGTCATGTTGGGGTTACTATTCGCTTTTGCGATCGCTCACAGTGGTGGAGCTGCCATCCGCCCTTGGGCAGAAAAGTATATCGGGCCAAGGCTTTATCGCATTGTTTTTGCATTAGTTAGTTTACCGTTGGCTGTAATCCTAATTATTTACTTTTTTAACCATCGTTACGATGGGGTGCAACTGTGGCAGGTGCAAGGTGTACCGGGGGTGCAAGCTTTAGTTTGGGTGCTGTCAGCTATTTCGTTTTTGTTTTTGTATCCTGCCACATTCAATCTACTAGAAATCGCTGCTATTCAAAAGCCCCAAGTTCGCCTCTATGAAACAGGAATTATTCGCATTACCCGCCATCCCCAAATGGTAGGACAAATAATTTGGTGTGTTGCCCATACTTTATGGTTAGGTACTAGTTTTACCCTGGTCACCTCTATTGGACTGGTATTACACCATTTGTTTGGAGTTTGGCATGGCGATCGCCGTTTGGCTTCTCGCTATGGAGAAGCTTTTGAAATTGCCAAACAACGCACCTCAATCCTTCCCTTTGTAGCAATTCTTGACGGTCGTCAATATATCAAATGGCAGGAATTTCTGCGACCTGCTTATTTAGGAGTTGCTATTTTTATAGTTCTGCTTTGGTCGTCGCACCCCCTGTTGCTTACGGCAACTAGTAAGATAAGATGGTAGTTTTAGGCGATCCCCGCTATCACAAGAAAATCTTAACTAAATGAAAATTTCTACTTATCAATTGCTACCGAATCAATGTAGGATGAATTGAAACAGCTGTTAGTAGGGGTGCGATCGCTCAGTTGATTATTTTATATTTATTGGCATAGCGCTAATCAATTGCCTTTGCAGGAGAGTAAATAGCACAGCAGTCTCAATTCCATTTCTAGCAACGGGGCAGCCAAAAGTTGAAACAAGAAACAAGCTAGTTGTAAATATTGCACTGGTTTTTTGCCAGAGTTGAAATACTTGCACAATAGTCTTTGCCCTGAGCGTTTCTACAGACACAGGCTGGCTTGCTATTTTCTCGCGCTGATAGCTAGTTTTGATATTAAAACCCTATAATTTTAGAGGCGTCATGGTGTTGTCGGTTAGTGAGCGGACATTTATTCAAGAAGTTTTAGAATCTCCAGTTCCTGTTTTAGTAAATTTTGAAGCACCTTGGTGTGGCTTATGTCGCATTATTCACCCTCTGTTATTGCAATTTAAAGCTCAATGTGGCGAACAAATTAAATTAGTTGGGGTTAACGCTGACGAAAATTTCAAACTTTCTAACACTTATAAGCTAAAGTCACTGCCGACTTTGCTCTTGGTAGAAAATGGAACTGTCCGTCATCGTCTAGAAGGTTTTCGAGGCAGAGAAGACTTACGTCTAGCTTTAGACGAAATTAAACTCACTTACACCAATCGTGCTAAAGCATACACTACATCAAAGACAGCAGACTTAGAATGTCGTTCGGCATGAATAGGTATTGGGAATTAAAAATTAAAAATTAAAAATTTAAGGATTGAACTAGGATTAAAAATTTTTCTAGTCCCCAATACCCAATCCCCAATCCCCAATCCCCAGTTACTAAATATAAAACCATGTTTAATTACCCTACCCAATGGTCATTGGGTGGGGTATTTTATGCTAAAGGGTGTGTGTCACAATTATTAACAGTTGCGCTAAGTTAGTCAAGAATTCTAAAAGTACGCGTCAGTGATGGAAGTAATCTATGAATATGCCTGGCTGATTCCGGTATTGCCGCTTCTTGGGGCAATGCTGGTCGGTCTAGGGTTAATCTCGTTAAATCAGGTGACAAACCGCCTACGGCAGCTGAACGCTGTGGTTATTATCTCCCTGATGGGAGCAGCGATGGGGCTGTCGTTTGCCTTGCTGTGGAGTCAAATTCAAGGACACCCGGCTTATGTCCGCACTCTAGAATGGGCAGCAGCAGGCAATTTTCATCTGACTATGGGCTACACGATTGACAATCTGACAGCCCTAATGCTGACGATTGTGACAACGGTAGCCTTCTTAGTCATGGTTTATACCGATGGCTACATGGCTCACGATCCAGGATACGTGAGGTTTTATGCCTATCTCAGTTTGTTCGGATCTTCAATGTTGGGTCTGGTGGTTAGCCCCAACCTCGTGCAAATTTATATTTTCTGGGAACTGGTGGGGATGTGTTCCTACTTGTTGGTCGGCTTCTGGTACGATCGCAAGTCAGCAGCTGATGCCGCCCAAAAAGCATTTGTGACCAACCGCGTTGGCGACTTTGGTCTCTTACTCGGCATTTTAGGGCTTTATTGGGCAACGGGAAGCTTTGATTTTGGGGTAATGGGCGATCGCCTTGCTCAACTTGTAGAATCAGGTTCTATCAGCAATTTATTCGCCATTCTGTTGGCGATTTTAGTTTTCTTAGGCCCGGTGGCCAAATCCGCCCAATTCCCCTTGCATGTCTGGCTACCGGACGCAATGGAAGGCCCCACCCCCATTTCTGCCTTAATCCACGCAGCAACGATGGTAGCGGCGGGTGTTTTCCTAATTGCCCGGATGTACCCAGTCTTTGAACATGTGCCAGCAGCCATGAACGTCATTGCCTTTACGGGGGCATTTACGGCATTTTTGGGTGCTAGCATTGCCATTACCCAAAATGACATCAAAAAGGGCTTGGCTTACTCTACCATCTCCCAATTGGGTTACATGGTGATGGCGATGGGCATCGGTTCCTACAGTGCTGGATTGTTCCACTTAATGACCCACGCTTATTTTAAAGCGATGCTGTTCTTGGGTTCGGGTTCGGTGATTCACGGTATGGAAGGAGTCGTCGGTCACGACCCCGCTTTAGCGCAGGATATGCGGTTGATGGGCGGACTGCGGAAGTATATGCCCATCACGGGGATTACCTTTTTGATTGGTTGCTTGGCAATTTCTGGCATTCCACCTTTTGCTGGTTTCTGGTCAAAAGATGAAATTTTAGGGAAAGCTTTTGAAGCTAACCCACTTCTGTGGTTGATTGGTTGGCTAACTGCTGGGATTACTGCTTTCTACATGTTCAGAATGTATTTCATGACATTTGAAGGCAAATTCCGGGGTACTGACGAGACAATCAAAGAAAAGCTTAAGAAGGCGGCGACAATCGTTCTGGAGTTGGAGTCAGAAGAACCAGCCCCGGTTTTTGGGCCTGGGGCAATGAAACACGGTGAATTGGCAGCAACTGGCGGCCATCATGACTCCCATGACTCCCACGAACATCACAGCGATACTCCCCACGAGTCGCCGTGGACAATGACTCTGCCGTTGGCGCTTTTAGCAGTGCCTTCGATTTTCATTGGTTTGGTAGGTACACCCTACGCCAATTACTTCGAGGAGTTTATTTATCCTCCGAATGAAGTTGTAGAGAAAGTTACCGAGTTTAACGCCACAGAATTTTATGTGATGGCGGGGGCTTCAGTTGCTATTTCCTTGGTTGGCATTACTTTGGCTTTGCTAATGTATTTGCAAAGGAAAATTGACCCAGCCGCGATCGCTGCTAAAATCAAACCACTTTACGAACTATCTCTCCACAAGTGGTACTTTGATGACATTTACCATCGCGTCTTTGTCCTCGGCTTGCGTCGCGTAGCTAGACAAGTCATGGAAGTTGACTACCGCGTTGTTGATGGTGCTGTTAACTTGACTGGCTTTTTCACCCTAGTTAGTGGTGAAGGTCTGAAATACTTAGAAAACGGTCGTGCTCAATTCTATGCCTTGATTGTGTTTGGCGCAGTTTTAGGCTTGGTGATTGTTTTCGGTATCACTTGATTTTTATAGGGGTGGGCGACTGTCCGCCCTTAAGTTTTTCAACTTTGAGAGTCTAATTTAGACTCCTTTTTTTTTGGCTAATAGTTCAGTAATTTAATAAGTAGATGGACATAATCAAATGTAAAATGCCAACTTATAAAACCTTGTCATCAACTGACTTTTACTTTCTGCCTTCTATTTATTTGAATTGTTTAAGACTATATACAGTAGTTGATTTAAAAGATTTAATCGTGAGTTAAGATTGATAAATTAATCTAACAATCAATAATCTAAGCGTCAATAAGTTAAATTTCATAGTCAGAAAAAGGCAGTGAATAGGTGAATGATTAAGAAGAAATACATTTACTGGCGAGATGATGATGTGTGGTTAGGTTATCTCGAAGAATATCCTGACTGTTGGACTCAGGGTGAAACAGAAGATGAGCTAAGAGAAAATCTACTTGATATTTACAGTGAATTAACAAGTGGAAATATCCAAAATATTCGCAGAGTTGTAGAACTTGAAATATCATGAAACGAAGACATTTAATTAGTAAGCTAGAATAAATGTGTTGTATCTTCGTTCGTCATGGTGGCAAACATGATTGGTATCAGAATCAAATCACAAAAATTTCTCAAGCCGTTCCCAGACAAAGAGAAATCAATGAGCAACTTGCAAAACATATTATAAAAATGCTTAGTGATGAAGCTGGCTAACACTAAGTTAAAGAATTATTAGGGGATTTAGACCCCCTAAATTTTGTTAAATATTTAAATCTTCTTTTACAGAATCTGGTGGTTCATACATCATCTCAAAATTTCCGTTGGGATAGTTCGCTGCAAAAATCTTAAATGGTCTTCTGCGTATTGGCGGTTAGCAAAACTGGCAACAGAGCGAAATTTAGTAGATAAGCGATCGCAAATAATCGCACTTTCTCTATGAAAAACTAATCGTCAATTTTATAGTGCGATCGCCTATTGTAGTGATGAGAGCGATCGTCACTTTACTTTTGAAGGTAGATGTCAAGCAAACTTCTGCCATACACCTAAGCTTTGATATCGTCCCAAAGTTCTAAAACTGGGAAAGTTTGTCCTACTGCTGCTTGTTGCACAGACTCTTGCAGGTCAGCTAATATTTATGCTTTCGGCTCTTGTTCATCAATCCAAGCTAAACCACTGGATTTTCAATTTGTCCGATTATCATAGGGTTGTTTCTCCTGTGATGCTTTTTTGGACAACTACCAAACAGCATCGTGTATTTTTAGCAACCTCTGGGTTGGACTAGGCGATCGCATCGCTATAACTTTAGTTAGTGGCTTCTTTCGGGGAAATTTTTGACTGGATTGGGAGTATCCTAACCCACATTCCGCACCCTAACTGTCAAAACAGACTCCCAAGAGAAAAAACTGCGGATTGTTAATTTAATTAAATCAACCTAACGAGGAAGACCAAATCCCCAAAAAGCTGTTAGTTAATAACTAGTGACTTTTTGCCAAACATGATTTTGATTGCAGACGAATTGTGATGAATACAGCTAATTTCCCGTGGCTGACGACGATTATCCTTTTACCGATAGCCGCGTCACTACTGATTCCCTTCATCCCAGATAAAGATGGCAAAACAGTCCGCTGGTATGCCTTGGTTGTGGGATTGATTGATTTTGCACTAATTGTTTACGCTTTTAATACTGGGTACGATTTCTCCAATCCCAATTTGCAACTGGTAGAGAGTTACCCCTGGGTACCGCAACTAGATTTGAAATGGTCGGTAGGGGCAGATGGCTTGTCTATGCCCTTAATTATTTTGACTGGTTTCATCACTACCCTGGCAACCTTAGCGGCTTGGCCTGTGACTCTCAAGCCCAGGCTATTTTACTTTTTGCTGTTGGCGATGTATGGCGGTCAAATTGCCGTGTTCGCCGTCCAGGATATGCTGCTGTTTTTCTTGGTATGGGAACTGGAATTGATTCCGGTTTACCTGCTACTGGCGATTTGGGGTGGTAAAAAGCGGCAATATGCAGCAACCAAATTTATTTTGTACACTGCTGGCGGTTCGCTGTTTATTTTGGTCGGTGCTTTGACAATGGCCTTTTATGGCGATACAGTCACATTTGACATGCGATCGCTTGCCCTCAAAGACTACGCCCTCAATTTCGAGTTGTTGCTTTATGCTGGCTTCTTGATTGCTTATGCCGTCAAGTTACCCATCATTCCCTTACATACTTGGCTACCGGATGCCCACGGTGAAGCTACAGCCCCCGTACACATGTTGCTAGCAGGTATTCTGTTGAAAATGGGCGGTTATGCCTTGATTCGTATGAATGCCCAAATGCTACCTGATGCCCATGCTTATTTTGCGCCAGTATTGGTAATTTTGGGGGTAGTTAATATTATCTACGCAGCCCTGACATCCTTTGCCCAGCGCAACCTCAAGCGAAAAATCGCCTACTCCTCAATTTCGCACATGGGCTTTGTCACCATTGGTATTGCTTCCTTCACAGATTTGGGATTGAGTGGTGCAGTACTGCAAATGGTGTCTCACGGATTAATTGGGGCGAGTTTATTCTTCCTTGTGGGCGCGACTTATGACCGGACACACACTCTGATGTTAGATGAAATGGGTGGTGTCGGTAAGAGAATGCGGAAGATTTTCGCCATGTTCACTGCTTGTTCGATGGCTTCTTTGGCATTGCCAGGAATGAGTGGTTTTGTGGCAGAGTTAATGGTGTTTGTCGGTTTTGCTACTAGTGATGCTTACAACCCTACATTCAAAGTCATCGTCGTCTTCTTGATGGCAGTGGGAGTAATTTTAACCCCGATTTATTTGCTATCAATGTTGCGAGAAATTTTCTACGGCAAAGAGAACGAAGAATTAGTTTCTCACCAAGCACTGATAGATGCCGAACCCCGCGAAGTGTTTATCATTGCTTGTTTGTTAGTACCAATTATTGGTATTGGTTTCTATCCGAAATTACTCACTCAAATGTACGACTCTACAACTGTACAATTGACAGAAAGGTTACGTGACTCTGTACCGACATTGGCACAGCAAAAAGAAGCCCCAAAAGTTTCTTTGAGTGCGCCTGCAATTGGTAATTAAGAAACGATTGATAGTTTTAATTCATATTTCTTTGAGGGTGGGTTTTATATCTGCCCTCTTTTTATATATTAATTATGGTTTAGCTTCAACAAAGCTTCTAAGAATCCCTAGAATTTGCCCAACATCACTTAAAAAATATTCATTTAAGTCAATTTCAACTATCTGCCCTGTTAGCCGCATAAATTTCCAGTTAGTACCTGTAGTTACACTGCGATTATCTGAATTTACAACTAACCCAAAGCTGCTAAACTTAGGAGCGATCGCCTGTCTATTGCATTGAAGTGTTCGCTTGTAGTAAAGCTGCAAGCCGTATCATAAAAGTTAGATAAAACTATCTAAGATCGCAAAATTGTATGAATTCAAGAGTTGATTTGTTGAATCGTATTACTCAAACTCCTGGTCAGTGTGGTGGTCGTCCTTGTATTCGAGGCATGAGAATTCGTGTGAGTGACATTTTAGAAATGTTGGCTGAGAATGTTAGTGTTTCTGAGATTTTAGAGGATTTTCCCGACCTTGAACTCGAAGATATTCAAGCCTGTCTATTGTTTGCTGCACGGCGGACAGACTTTCCTCGACTGACAGCATGAAAATTTGGATTGATGCTCAGTTGCCTCCTACATTATCACTTTGGCTGACTGACACTTTTAATGTAGAGGCTATTGCACTAAGACAACTTGGATTGCGGGATGCTAAAGATTTAGAGATTTTTGAGGCAGCACGAGTCATTAACGCGATAATAATGACAAAAGACAGCGACTT
Source organism: Dendronalium phyllosphericum CENA369 (assembly GCF_016056275.1). GTDB lineage: Bacteria > Cyanobacteriota > Cyanobacteriia > Cyanobacteriales > Nostocaceae > Dendronalium > Dendronalium phyllosphericum. Next base: position 17,169 of record NZ_JAECZA010000242.1, read on the forward strand.
TGTTGATTTGGCCTGTCGGTTAGGAACACCACCTCAAATTCTATGGCTGACCTGTGGTAACGTGACAAATCGCAATTTGCAACAAATACTGGCCATCGCTTTTCCTGATGCAATAGAACGACTGCGGCAAGGAGAAGCAATTGTAGAAATCAGCAGTAGTTCATAAGTGAATTTCTCAACTTACTTACAGAATAATTTTTTTATAGTCACGCGATTGCCCATCCATTGCACTGATAACTCAATCCAATCCATACTGAAAATAAAAATTCTTGTAATTTACATTTATAGCAACCTAATCCATCAAAAATCTTCATCATCAACAAAAAACTCGGCATCGTCTTCTAATCTCGAATTACCCTGCCGAGAATCACCTAAACCCCATAGAGGTTGCAGTAATGCCATACTAATTAACCCAATACCAGCACAGAAAGCCAGAACTAAACCTGCTGGTATTTGAACAGATTGAAATGTTAAGAATTTTAACGATACAGGTGTGGCGTTTTGAACTGAAATAATTGCGATTGCCACTACCCAAATAGCTACAACTAAAGATGCGAAAAAAGGAGCTAGAGTTTTCATATTTTGATCGAATTAAGGAGTTATTAAGTTAAGAATTATTAATTTATAATTCTTAACTCATAACTCCTAACTGAATTAAGCTGCTACTGCTTCTAGTTTAGCTATCGAGCTTTCCATCTCTTGAGCAACTTGGGTAAGTTTTTCGGGAGAGTTGGTTTCTAGGTAGACGCGCACTAGGGGTTCTGTCCCGGAAGGACGTAGCAGTATCCAGCTACCTTCTTCTAAGTAAAGCTTGATACCATCTTTACGCCCGACTTCTTTGACTTTAATGCCTGCTACCTCTTTTGGTGGATTTTTGGTAAAGGAGTCGATGACGGCTGTTTTGTGAGCTTCTGTGAGGTGCAAGTCAAGACGCTTATTGTAAAGCGGCCCGTCAGCTTCAGCGATCGCTTCTTTGACTAGTTGGCTCAAAGGTTTACCTTCATAAGCGATCGCTTCTGCCACTAGCATGTCAGCTAAAACACCATCTTTTTCGGGAATATGCCCGATTACACTCAAACCACCAGATTCTTCTCCCCCAATCAGGACGGTAGTCTCTCGCATTTTTTCCCCAATGTACTTAAAGCCTACTGCTGTTTCATAAATTGGTACACCGTACTTAGCTGCCAGATTATCCAGTAAGTGGGTTGTAGCCACCGTCCGCACAATTGCGCCACTTTTCCCTTTATTTTTGATTAAATGTCGTGCTAGTACTAATAGCACAGTGTTCGGAGTGAGGACGTTGCCTTGTTCGTCAACAATGCCAAAGCGATCGCTATCTCCATCTGTTGCCAAGCCTAAATCTGCGCGATCGCGGCGGACTGCTTCTACTAACCCCACAAGTTGTTCGCCTTTGGGTTCTGGCATTCCCCCACCAAATAACACATCCCTCCAAGTGTGGAAACTTTCTAACTGAGTCCCACTATGTTGCAAAACTTCATCTAAATAACCGCGAGAAGTAGAATATAGCGCATCATACTTAACTTTTAGTTGAGCGCTTCTAATCCGTTCTACATCTAGCAAAGTATAGATAAATTGTAAGTAGTCTGGTTTGGGATCGAAAGTCGAAATTGCACTTGCTGAGTTATTACTGGGTAACTCATCCGATGCACTTTCAATATTTGCCACAATAGTATCAGTAATCTCTGGAGTGGCAGGCCCAGCATAATCGGGGATATATTTAATTCCACAGTATGGTGCTGGATTATGACTGGCAGTAAACATCAACGCCCCAGCGGAATTTAAGTGACGGGCGTTGTAAGCAATTACTGGTGTGGGACAATCCCGATCGGTAATTTTGACCGTCCAACCCAAGTCAGCCAAGACTTGAGCTGCTGTACGGGCAAACTGGTCAGCTAAAAAGCGGGTATCGTAAGCAATAAGAACTGGTCTGTCTTTTGAGTAGGCTGTTTCGAGGTAACTTGCGATCGCTCTTGTTACTTTCCGTACATTGGGGAAAGTAAAATCATCAGCAATAATGCCTCTCCATCCATCAGTACCAAACTTTATCTTACTGGAATTGCTACTAGCGCTCATTTTTGCCACTTTCTCCAAATACTATAGGAAGCTTCCCGCAAAGCGTGCGTAGCCGCAAGTATCTCCACCCGTATTTTTTCTCACTGCCGTCGAGCAATGTTAACCCCCGATCGACCGTTTGCCAGTTATCACCTTTGGTCTTTAGTTGCCCCAGCCACGGGGCAAGAACGCTGGCATTGCCAGATGAGACGGGGGTTTATTAAAGCACGTCAACACGAACCACAAGTCAAAGCACTTTTAGCGAAGGCCACCGCACCTCAACGGATTGGGATACTTGCCCAAAAAGGGGTTTATGAATTTCATCATAATCGACATCTACTGCACCAAGCCGACGGAGTAGAAAAAGTTGCCCAACTACTAAAATTAAGCAACTCTACCGATCGAGTGCAACAGCGCGTGTTGCAAATTTTGAAAAAATATCACGATACTCCGTTGCTGTTGGATAAACAAATTATTGAACTGACTCCGGGCGATGAAGGCTTCCCCAAACCGATTTTAATTGACCATGAGGATTTTCACTTCCGCTTATATGCAGCAATGGATTGTGTTTTTATTGAGAGCGATCGCACTTTACATATTTTAGATTTCAAAACTGGTAAATCTGCTTTTGACCGCCGACAGGCATTAGTTTATTTACTGGCTGCTCGTTATCTTTATCCAGGACGGGAAGCTGTAGCATCATTTTATAACTTAGAATTAGGCAAAAAATCTGATTTAATTAGCATCAACAATGGGGAATTAAACTCTTTAAAATTTGAGTTGGCTAATATTGCCCACAAACACCAGCATGATTTGCAAAGATATCAGGAAAAAACTAGTAATTTCAGCATAGTTTTCCCCCCTAATCCCGGAACGCACTGCCGTTTTTGCCCATTTCAATCAATCTGTGATTTTTCCCAACAGCCATCCCAATCACATCCTATGCCTAGTTTGAAGGTAGGGAGTGGGGATTAGGGATTCTGACTTTTCACGGGAAGTCTTAAAACCCTCGTTGATGCTGGGTGTAGGGGGTAGGGGGTAGGGTGTAGGGGAAATCATGAAAGTCTTACCACACCCCACACCCCACACCCCGTCCCTTTTTTCAGATGACGTGAAAAGTCAGAGTTGCTACCCTAGTTCGTTAAAAATTTTACACTCAATAGAGCGATATATAGCAGAAGCCGACCGTTTCTTAAAGCGATCGCGGGGAGATTTTTTCCAGCAGCCTCAACATTCGATAGTTAAAAGTCATAAATTCAATCTTTCTCTTATCGGTAAATTTCTGACAATAGACATAGAAGTGATAATTAATTCTGCGTTGCCCGAAATCCTTAGTAGGGGCGAATGGCCGTTCGCCCTTACAAACAATTCATGTGTCTTAAAGATTATTGAAATTGGTATAAGAGGATGTTTGAACTGTATTGACCTATAGATTTATTGATTTTTAACTACCGAATATTTACTTCTTGCAAGGAGTTCACAAGTTGAGAATTTTCCATCCTAGCAGTTGGATTTTTAGGAGAAAATGAATTTGTTTTAACAGCAACTTTACTTAAAGCTAGCTTTTGACTTTGAGTTTGTAACCGTTGCTTTTGAGTATATTCATTTAGTTTAGCCTGAGCTTGAGCGTAAACAGAAGTATTTTTGGGAATTTGGCGGAGGAATTTCACAGCAGTATTAAAGTCACCAACAGATGCTTTCTTTTGCGCGTTATGTAAAAAGTAGGCTGCTCGAATTTGCCGTTTTTGATTGTATTCAGCTAACTTGCGTTGAACTAAAGCGCCAGCAGAACTTTCTTGTGGAATTTGACGCAGATACTCTAAAGCAGTGGAAAAATCTCTTTCCGCAGCTCTAGAGTAAGCTTTTGTTAATAAATCTTGCGTTTGCGCTTCGATGTTAACGCGTGCTTGTTGAGCTAGTTTATCTGTTTTGGATTGCCAATATAAGATATCTGGAACGTTAGGAGCAGCACGCAGAACATCTGACCATCTACCTTCGTTTAAAGCTTTTTCGGCTATTAGATACTTTTGAGCAGCTTCTTGCCATTGCTGTTGCCATTCTTCGATTGTGGCTTGAGCTTCTGGATAAATATTACTGTAAGAGGGAATCGATTTCGCCAGAGCGATCGCTGTTTGCAAATCCCCTGCTTGATATTCTTCAGTTGCTTTATATAAAGTTTCTGTTTCTGAGTAAGCTGGAGAAGTATTCAGTAAAGAATATACTCCCAACCCCATCAATAAAGAATTAGCTGCTAGTCCGACTGTCATTCCTGTTAGTAGCGGCGATGGCTTCCCGGATGCAGGCTGTTGCTCGGAAGCATCATTCTCAGCTGGTTCTAAAGCTGCAATATGCTGAGTTTCCCCTGCCATTTGTTTCAGTACGCGCAGTACCTCATCTACAGACTGGAAGCGATCTTGAAAGTTATAGCGGATCATTTGGCTCAGAACAGCAGCTAAATAATCGTTAACTGGCGTATTTGGCGATCGCCAAATAATCTCATTAGTATAAGGATCTACTTGTAATTGCAGTGGCTCTATTCCTGTTAACGCTTGGATAGCAATCATCCCCAAAGCATAAATATCGCTGTTGGGTTGTGTTTGTCCAATAAATTGCTCTGGTGGTATGTAACCTAGTGAAGTCACAGGAATGCTATAGATAGGTAATTCTCCATCTATGCCAAAATCAACTGACTGAATTGAGCCAAAGTCAATTAAAACTAACTTGCCATCAACAGCACGTCTGATCAAGTTTTCTGGTTTGATGTCGCAATGAATAACGCCTTGAGAATGAACGAATTCTAAAATACCCAAAACATCTATTAAAAACTCCACCACATCAGTTTCAGACCAAATGCATCCCCACTGTTTATTGATGGGTAGTTCGGCGGTCAAGTCATGTCCTTCAATAAACTCTTGTATTAAATAAAAGCGATCGTTTTCTTCAAAGCAGGCAATAAATTCTGGAATTTGCTGATGCAGTCCCAGACGCTTAAGGGTTTCAGTTTCAGTGAGAAAGCGTAATCTTAAAGTGTTTAAGTAGCTAGTTTGACAATTACTAACCTTCAGTTGCTTGACGACACACTTAGGGTTATCCGGATAATCTATATCTACTGCAATGTATGTTTGTCCAAATACCCCTGCACCTAGGCTTTGGACGATTTGGTAACGCGATTGTAGCACTTTACCGATCGTGTGGTAGTTCATGAGCTGGTTACTGAGTAAATCCTTATATAAGTTTTCTGACATGGTCTTTTTTTTCCGGAAGTCCTGAAAAGTAAATCATTAAAGCCTTGATTCCTGAATAAAAGCTAATTATTTAAGTATTTTTACTAATAAAATATAAATTATTTTAATACTCTCATCAAACAAAAAGGCAAATTAGCTTTGGAGGCTGAAATATTACTCTTATATAAACAACTAACAGCTGACAAGTATAGAACTTTACAGCCATTCATTGTTGCAAAGATTTTTTTAAATGCGATTATTTCTTAGCTGACGAGCGTTCAAGTTCCATGAAACCAGGGCTGAAACACTGATTACAAGCAAACCATCCTAGGAAAATGAATGACAATAAGCTTATGTCATAGTACTCGATTAATACTGACGATAGCATGAGAAATGGGTTCCCTCTGTGGTCAGAGGAAACCCATTTTGTAGATACTGTGAATGCCTCGAATGAGGGTGTAACTCAGCAGATAAACCAATACTTAAGTATTGGATATGAGATACAAAAGTAATGTAATTAGTGTGGATGCTAGTATACAGGCAATACGGTTTGAGTTAAAAACAGAAGTAAAAGGGAGGAAGTTTATTTAATTCTTTTCCCCCTTTCTCAAGGGAAAGCTATTCTCCTTTCCTTTGTTGCTCATGTTGATGCTAAGGTAGGTTGTGGCAAAAAATATTTGAGATTTTCTCGTTGAGATGCAAATCTCAAGTATTGCGATGTCATATCTGGTGTTAACAGTTCTATCATTAATCTGTTTTCTATCCAGAATTCAATCACATCAAAGAAAGAATCGCGGTTACAAGGCAATACACGCCAACCTTCACGGATACCGATTTGGGCAATTTCTTGCTGGCTAGTAGGTACAGAAATTGCTGCATGAATATCTGTAAACCCAGAATTAGTAGGGTTATTGCCAAATCCACATTGTTCGTCACCTTCGCCAGGTTTTATCTGAGAACCTAGAGGATAAAGTTCAATGGCTGTACCGTGTTCGTCGAAAGGTATAACTATATAACTGCCTGGGTTCGGAAAAAAGGGAACAGCTTCCGCTTTTAAGATTTCTGCGAGAACTTGGGCGACGTGGTCAGGGTTGTTAACAGCAATTGAAATGTGGTGAATCATAAAATAATACGATTTTAGATTTTGCGAAAAGTTGAGCCAGTGCATTTGATAAATCACACAACGAGGACATGAGAATAATCTCTTCTCTACTCCCTATTTGTCAGCGAAATTTTGTATTGGAAATCACCTTCTTCATTGAGGTCGCCCGTAATGGGCGCGACCTTTGCCATCGAGGGTGTCAAGCACTAAAACTTGCTGTCCGTATTCGTTTGTCTCGACAGACCAATCATAGGTTTCAGAGTTAGCAGTTACCTGGAAGCGATCGCTAGAACCATTGGGAGCTGCCGACTGTCCCGTGTATTGGTCTTGGTATTGGATGGATGAAATTCGACCGTACAGCCACTCGCCTTGGAGTACTTCAGGTATCGCACCGTTATTCTCTGCTTGACTCGTGCTGGAGTAAAAAACTACGCTGGCGCTCAAAGCTATATTCAGCGCACTAGAAGCAAAAAGCTGGGCGGCTTTCGGTAGGGAATGAAGTTGCTGACAAGTCATGTTTAAGTACCTATGATTTGATTTTTTAGAGATTAATGTATATATCGGCTTAAACGTTCGATAACGCTATTTATATGTGTTGGTATGCTGTATTTAGTTGTGGTTTTCAGCTAATGTTTTGATTGATATTTTTAAGTTAAAGAACAATCGGGGAGAAGTAGGGGAGATAATAGTAATTCGTAATTCGTAATTCGTAATTTGTAATTTGTAGGGGCGCAAGGCTGCAATTACCGTACTCGATCTAGGCGGTTTACCATCTTTTACCAATTTAGGATAATTGGGTTATTAATATTTTGTAATAATTAATTATTAAAAGATTAAACTAACGTTACAATTGCTGAAGAATAATGAGTAGCCTATTCTGGCTCAAATCGATATTGTGATGCTTAACCAGTCGCTGCAATCGCCCAAAGCAGACATTTTGGTAATTGATGACACGCCAGAAAATTTGCATCTTCTATCCGCCATGTTGACGGAACAAGGATATAAAGTTCGGAGTGTAACCAAAGGGTCTACGGGGTTGCGAGGGGCAAATGCTGCTCCTCCCGATCTGATTTTGTTGGATGTGAATATGCCGGAGATGAATGGCTATGTAGTTTGCCAACACCTGAAGGCGAACGATCGCACCCGCGAAATCCCGGTGATTTTTATCAGTGCTTTAGGTGATGTGTTGGATAAGGTGAAAGCGTTTGCAGTTGGCGGAGTGGACTACATTACTAAGCCTTTTCACTTGGAAGAAGTTTTAGCAAGAATTGACAATCATTTGACAATTCGGAAACTGCAAAAACAACTCCAAGCGCAAAACGAACGCTTGCAACAAGAAATTCACGATCGCGCCAAGGCAGAAGAGAAGTTTACTAAAGCTTTTCGGTCTAGTCCCAATCCAATTGCGATCGCCACAGTCAGCGAAGCACGTTTTATTGATGTCAATCCCAGTTTTTTAAGAATGAGCGGCTATCTTCTAGATGAAGTAGTTGGACATACGATTACTGAATTAGATTTTGGTAAAGATGTCGGAGCGATCGCTAAGACAATTCAACTTTTGCTGGAGACTAGCTCATTACACAATCAGGAATTTGAATTCTCTACTAAGTTTGGCGAGGTTAAAACCATACTGCTATCCATCGAATTGATTGATTTATCTGGAGTGCAGTGTGCTTTATTAATTGCCAACGATATTACCGAACGCAAACGTCTAGAAAACGAGTTTATTTCTCTTGTGAGTCACGAATTGCGTACACCATTAACATCCACAATGGGAGCATTGGATTTGTTAGGTGCGGGACAACTAGGAAATCTCAACCCACAGGGACAAAAATTTTTGAGTATTGCCACAACTAATACCGAACGCTTGATCCGTTTGGTGAACGATATTCTCGATTTAGAGCGGATGAAATCGGGCAAAATCTTCATGCGTAAGGTGAACTGCAACGCTGCTCAATTGCTGATTACGGCAACAGAAGCAATGCAAGCAATGGCAGAAAAATCACAAGTTAAGCTAATTGTCAATGCTATCAATATTCAACTTTGGGCAGACCCCGATCGCTTACTGCAAACTCTGACCAACTTACTGAGCAACGCCATTAAGTTTTCAGCACCAGGCGACACTGTTAAAATCGGTGCTGCACTCCCAGACGACGAGAACGTCAAGTCAAAAGAAAATGAATCTGCAACAACCAAGCACCTGCTGATTACTATCCAAGATGAAGGGCGAGGAATTCCTGAAGATAAATTACAGCTGATTTTCGAGCGCTTTCAGCAGGTAGATGCATCTGATTCCCGTAACAAAGGAGGAACGGGTTTAGGACTGGCGATTTGTCGGAATATCGTGCAACAACATGACGGAAAAATCTGGGTTCAGAGCATTTTGGGAGAAGGTAGCACGTTTTATGTCCTATTACCTTTAGCATCCTCTCAATAGCAGCTTCTATCTAATTAATTCTGCTCCACTTTTTGGCGATCGCGTTCTAAAATAGCTCAAGAGCGATGCAGCTAATCAGCATCATATATGATGCAAGAGTGTCACCATGAGCAGAAATATCTTGATTGTTGATGATGAAGAAGACGTACAGGCGATCGCCAAATTGGGATTAGAAATGGGTGCTGGTTGGCATGTGTTAACAGCCAGTTCTGGTAAAGAAGCCTTGCATGTAGCGGCCAATCTCCAACCAGATGTCATCCTCCTAGATATGATGATGCCTGATATGGATGGGCGTGCAACCTTGAAACAACTGAAAGCTAACCCTGTTACAAAAAAAATTCCAGTAATTTTATTAACAGCCAAAGTCCAATAGTCAGATCGAGAAAGTTTTACTTATTTAGATGTTGCTGCTGTTTTTGCCAAGCCTTTCCGCCCCTTAAAATTGGCAGAGCAAATTAGTGAAGCATTAGGCTGGGAGTAAGGGAGTAGGTGTAGGTTTTTGGATTTCGCGTTTTGATCGACGCGGGGAAAATTTGGAACGGAAAAATCAGCTTTTTCAGAATGAATTAGAACTTACGCATTGTCAGAGGTAGAAACACTCTTAATCGTCTATTCCACCAAATCCTAATTATGTGTAATATCCGTTACTGGGAATGAATAAACCAATGCTCGATCCGACAGATGCATGGGCAATTAGTTTTCTCTACATACGAGTTTTATATAGTACAATTACTTAGAATTTATCTAATTACTGTAAATTTCTAAAAAAGTTTGTGTAATTTTACTAAAAAGATTCGTGCAATTGTCGCACAACTATAGTAAAAACAGTAATAATTTACACTCTATAATTACATGGTTTTACCTGCTTAGAACTACCTTTTGATTATGGACAAATCTAGCAATAACATAGATTCTTCTTATATCCCGTACATTGATGGTTTGCGTGCAATAGCAGTTCTTGCTGTTGTCATCTATCATTTAAATTCAACTTGGCTACCAGGAGGGTTTACTGGAGTTGACATATTTTTTACAATATCTGGTTTCGTTGTTAGCTTTTCCATAGCTAAAAAACGAGGGCTGAATCCTGCAAAGTTTGTAGCCTCTTTTTATGCTCGTCGAATTCTGCGTATTGTTCCGGCCTTGTTGACCTGTCTAATACTTGTTAGCCTCGCTGATATTTTATTTATTCCTAAATCTTGGTTAAGCGATGGAATAGAAACAACAGGTAAATATGCTTTTTTTGGTCTTAGTAATTTGATTCTTATGAGATCAAGCGATAGCTATTTTGGGCCAAAAGCTGAATTTAACCCTTTCACTCATACATGGTCTCTAGGGATTGAAGAACAGTTTTATCTAATATTCCCTATGCTGTTCTATTGGTGGACTATCGCAGATAAGAATAATCGTTTCAGACATGTTTCAATCTCGATTTTTACTGTCTTTTTTGCTTTTTCTCTTGCCTGTGCATATTGGCTGTCTAGCAGAAGCGCACCATTGGCATTCTATTCGATTTTTAGTCGATTCTGGGAGTTAGCAGCTGGAGTAATCCTTTATCAGATCGCAGCACCTAGATATGATAATTCTGAGACCAGTTTGAAGTCAAAATGGTCACTTGGAGTATATATTTCAGTAGCACTTGTGATTTTGGGATTTGTTTTTGCTCGCCCAGATCGCTTTCCTTATCCTTGGGCGCTGTGTCCTGTGTTTGGTACTACAGGATTGCTATTCTTTTTACGTGGCAACAAAAACAACCTATTTCGTGTAGGGTTGAGCAATAAACTTATAGTGTTCATTGGAAAAATCTCCTATTCGTTATATCTTTGGCATTGGCCAGTTTTTATATTATTCCGTTGGACTGTAGGGCTAGAATCAATTCCCTGTTATATTAGTGCGATTTTTATTGCTTTTTTACTAACACTTGCTTCCTATTATTTAGTTGAACTACCCATTCGTTATTCTCGCAATATCCGTAGTTTACCAAAAGCCAGAATCGTTTTTATTGGACTCGTAATTGTAGCACTTGTTTGCTACACCACAAATACACAAATATTCTCACATCGTCCACAACTGTCCTTAAGTGTTGTCTCAAAGGAAGAGAGGTTATGGTATTCTAACAAATTTGATCTTACGACTTTCAATCAATTCAATAGCAGTTGCCCAATTGAAATAAGTGTCAACTCTATCAAAGGAGGGGAACTTACTTCTTTTTCAAGGCCTAATTGTCAAGAACAAAAGACTTTTAATCAGCTTTTCGTAGCAGGTGATTCTCATGCTGGTGCCTACGTACCTATGCTCCAGCGACTAAGCATGGAAACAAACACAAATGTATTTCTTTATAGAAAAGTTGGTTGTTCTTACATTAGTCTTTTTGCACCCATCGAGCGGTTGAAAGCTGACTGCCGATCATTTTATAAATCGACTACGACAGATATTCTTGCTCGTGTACAGCCAGGCGATGTTATTTTTTTGCCAAGTCTAAGAGTGAAGCGGTTTGCGGAGCAATGGACATCCTTTTCAGAAGAAGAAGTCAGAGAAGCCATGTTTGGTAAAGCTGCGGTTTTTAATCGTGCCAAAGCCACAGAAGAGGCAATCGCCTTATTGAAACCATTTGTCCAAAGAGGAATTAAGGTTGTTTTCGAGGCACCAACACCAATATTCCGAGCGCCTAATTTTCGATGTTCAGACTGGTTTAACCGAATAAATCCAATCTGTAAGCCGGGGTTGGAAATGTCGAAGGATGTATTGATAAATTATCGTCTTCCTGTAATGGTATCAATTCAAACATTATTAAAAGAGGTTTCTGGTGTAAGCGTATGGGACTCATTCCCTCTGCTTTGTCCGGGTAATTTGTGTCAAGCTACTGTGGATCGTAAACCACTATTTTTTGATGCTGACCACATTAGCGGGTATGGAAATATGGTGGTATATCCTAGCTTTAAAACATTCATAACAGGATTGATGCAAGATGCACCGTATAAGTAAGTGAACTGCAAACATCCAGAGACAAAACTGCAAACAAGACGATTTTGAAACAACATTAATTTGCAAATGAAGCGCCTTCCCAGCTGACCCAGCTCCCCCAGCCTCAACCTCGCAAGAACAGTGCGAAACAATGGCTCTCAAAAGCACTGATACCCCTCTTCTGTCACTTTCCGGAATAAGCAAGTAGTTCAGGAGCTAAATCATCCAGAAGCATAATAGGGTTTAAATTGATTCATTGCGGCAATTAAATGATTGAATCCCAGTAACAAATGTGAATTAGGGAAAATACTTAACCAAGGATAAATTAACCAAAATAGTAAAAGTGGTTGGATAATGAGACGCAGATTATTTAAAGCATTCTTCCATCCAGATTCATGGTTCCATTGCGGATGGTTAGAAAAATCAACATCACTCAGATCTTGTGCCTCAGTCTCAAGTTGACGAGATTGATTTAAGCCTAATAAGACGGAAGAATTTAAACTAATCATCGTGTAAACACAAAAAATAATCTCCCACCACCTCTCAATATGTTGAAAATTGGTGAAACGGTAATCTGTCCAGCCTAGCTCTTGTTTACACTGTCGAAATCCATATTCTACCCAGGTTCTTAATCCATATAAGTCACCTAAAATT
>NZ_JAECZA010000243.1:0-114 GCF_016056275.1 Dendronalium phyllosphericum CENA369
TTGAGAGTGGTCATTACTTTGCCCGTGTCCAGATTCCACAATTTGATGGTGTTGTCAGCACTGGCGGAAGCTAAAGTTTTGCCATCCGGGCTGAAGACGACGCTATAGACCGAA
>NZ_JAECZA010000243.1:214-25243 GCF_016056275.1 Dendronalium phyllosphericum CENA369
GTCCCCTGAGAGTGGTAATTACTTTGTGCGTGTCCAGATTCCACAATTTGATTGTGTTGTCACTACTGGCGGAAGCTAAAGTTTTGCCATCCGGGCTGAAGACGACGCTATAGACCGAATTGCTATGTCCCCTGAGAGTGGTAATTACTTTGTGCGTGTCCAGATTCCACAATTTGATTGTCTTGTCAGCACTGGCGGAAGCTAAAGTTTTGCCATCCGGGCTGAAGACGACCCAGTAGACCGCTTCGCTATGCTCCCTGAGAGTGGCAATTACTTTGCCCGTGTCCAGATTCCACAATTTGATTGTCTTGTCAAGACTGGCGGAAGCTAAAATTTTGCCATCTGGGCTGAAGACGACGCTATAGACCTTATCGCTATGCCCCCTGAGAGTGGTAATTACTTTGCCCGTGTCCAGATTCCACAATTTGATTGTCTTGTCAACACTGGCGGAAGCTAAAGTTTTGCCATCCGGGCTGAAGACGACGCTGGAGACCGTATCGCCATGCCCTTCCAGGCGATTTTGTTCACGAATGTTAGTACTAGATAGAATTTTCTGTAAACTAAACAAAGGGCTGTATGCTGGATAGTCTACTAAAAATTGTTTATCCTTGACCAGACTTTTTAATGTTTCTGCCGTCTCCATTGCTAACAGCAAAGCATCAAATTCCCTGGAAGTCTCAAACAGCTGTAACGCATTTGTTCCGTCTTGTTCTAATCGCGTAGCCGTTAAAGCAACTTTTCTGGCTGCATTTGCTATTCGTGCTTGCCCTAATTGATATTGAGCAAATATTAATGACGCAACTGCCCCCACCAGAGCCAAACCTAGCACCACTGAACCAATACGAATCCGTTGATTAGCTTTGTGGTTTGCCTCTGCTAGTACCTGCCTTGCCTGTTCCTCTACCTCCAGCCGTTTCTGCACATCGCGCTTTTCCAACTCTTGGCTAGCAGCTAAAAACTGATAATCTAAGTCGCTTAAACTTTTACCGACTGCCCATTCTTGGGCATCTTGCAAAGTCTTTCCCCGCAACAAGCGCGACTCATCTTGACGTTCCGACTCAACCCAAGCATTCAACGCCCCAGAGTAAGGACGCAACTTTGCTAAAATTTTCTCACTCCATTCCTGCTTAAACACCTCTGCGTAAATCCGGTTATAAATTCGCAGCTTTCCCTCCCGCTTCACCACCAACCCCGTCAGCCGCAGTTCCGTTTGTTCGGGACTGTCATCAGCTGCTATCTCTCCCTGCTGCGAAATTTGCTGACACAACCCCAACAATCGCCCAGTCCGCTGTTCCCCACTCTGCATGATTCTGTCACGAATCGTCTTCAAATGCTCCGGCTCGTCTTGCGCTTCCCAATTCTCAATAATTCGCCTTCTTACTACCCCTGCCACCCAGTCCTCAATTTGGGATTTCTCTTCGTCTCCACAAGACGCGAGAAATCGCATCTCTACAAGGCATTCCTTAATTAACAACTTACAAACTTTTTGTGTCAAAAACGGCTGTCCCCCTGTCCAGTCCAGCACCACCCGCATCAACTCTTGAGAATCGCCCACTTCTGTTAATCCCTGTGCCAAGGGTTGCGCCTCTTGAAGTTGAAAGCCGGTTAAATCAATTGCCCGTCCAATATTAAAAGGTGTGCGGCGTTTGTCTTGAATCAAATCTGAAGGCGTAGACACCCCAATCAAAGCAAAGGTGAGATGATGATAATCAGGATGGTCAGCGCGTCGGTTGTAGCAATCCCGAATCACAGCAAAAAAGTCATCCAAGTTGAAAGAAAGGCTGAGAATACTATCTATTTCATCAATAAAAATAACTATCTTTGCAGTAATTATTTTGAGTAAAATCGTTTCAATAAACTTGCTCAACCGTTGCACTGGTGACAGCAACCCGTTCTCAGTCCACCAAGTATCTAAATCAAACTCATTGTAAATATTAAAACTCCCCACCAGCGTATCAATTACCCCCGCGTACCATTGTTCTGGGGTAATATCAGCCGTCCCAATTGCCGTAATATCAATAGCAGCACAAGCAAACCCTTCTTCTTGCAACTGCTGCATCACCTGCACCCGCAAACTAGATTTTCCCATCTGCCGGGAGTTGAGAACATAACAAAACTCCCCAGCTTTCAAGCCTTCATAAAAATCATAGTCAGCTTGCCTTCTAACATAAGTTGGCGCATCTTGGGGCAGACTACCCCCGACTTGATACTGATACTGCGTCATAGGGGCTGGGGACTGGGGATTGGTGATTGGGGATTGGGGACTAGGAAAGACATTAATTACGAATTACGAATTACGAATTAAATCAGCTAGGCGCTTTAAAACTTTGACAACAGTATGTAAGTCATCTCCACGATTAAGTGACAGCGTGTAAGACAATGCATATCTTGGAGTATCTTGTTTCGTCAACTTAATAAATTGAAATTCCCGACCGTTGGTTACAAAACCATACATAGGTTTTTCAGTGTCGGGATTGTCCAACATATAAGCTAATGCTTGAGGAATTGCTACTTCCAATGAATATTGCGCTCGTTTTGCCTCAATAACTAGAACCCAAAACGGAGGATGGAAAACTAAGATGTCAATACGTCCTCGAATAATTGTGCCTTCGTCAAGTGAAGAGATTTCTACCTCTTGTTCTGAAGCAATGTAGAAAGGCGGTTGATAAAAACCTGCTAAACGTAATAGTGGGGATAGCACTACCATTTTGACTACAGGTTCTAAAATTGGATACCGCGATAGATGCAAATATTCTGCCTTGACTTCGTTGAGAGATTGTTTTTCTAAGTCAGTAAACTCAGGTAAATCATGTCGCCACTCCAAGAAAAATTCTTCTTCATCTGCAAGTTGTAGGTTAAATTGCTCGATAAGTTCGGCTAAGGCGATATCTTTTGCTTGAATAACTTGAACCATGAATTTATACCTTTTTACTTGAATAGTGGTTGAAAATAAAAGTCCTTCATACCTCCTAATGTAATTTCTTAATTTTCAATTCCCAGGCGATCGCAAAAATATTGTCTATACAAATCGCACAAAGGTATCACATCATTACCCTGAAACTTCACTAACCCCATACTCCGGAGTTTAAACGCCTCAGTAGTTCCTACATCAACAGCACAATCTGCTGTCACCACTTGTTTTATGGCATCTAGTAATTCTGCATCTGTTTGCAAATTCAACCAATGGCGGCGCAGATGGTCGCTGTAAGGCCCTTCCTCAGTTGCAGCGATTTGCTGTAGTTTCGGGAATGTTATTCTATTACGGGCAATTTCATAAAGCGCCACCCTTACTAAATAAGGATGACCATCTACTAACTTTCTCAACTCCTCCACTTGCGAATCAGACCAATTAATTCCGTGACGCTTTACCAAATCCATCACTTGTATTTGATTCAAGTCTGGTAATTCAATTGGTAAACCCACATTAAAAGGCGACTGATTAATATTAAGTGGAATATAAACTTCTTTAGAATGTACAATTAATAACCGAAGATTTTTCCAAGTTGCTTGATTTTTTGACTGCTCGTGCCAAGCTCGTAACAATCCAAAAAAATCAGCAGCAATTATCGGATGTTTGAAGACTTCATCCACTTCATCCAAACCCAAAACTATGGGAGTATTTATTGCGGGTAACAAATACCGTTGAAAGTAATTTGTACATTTATTCTTACTACCCACAACGCCTTTCCAATAGTCATCTAACTTATCTGGTAAATTCAGTTCATAAGTAATGCTGGCACAGAACCACTGCAAGAACCGATCTATGCTACTGAGAAATTCTGCATCTGCTAACTGAAAATTCAAAGATGCAGTTTGATAGCCTTTTTGACTAGCATAGCTAAGAACCCGCGACATCAACGAGGTTTTGCCCATTTGCCGAGGAGCTTTAATCCGAATTAAAGCACCGGGTTGGAGAATAGTTTCATAACAGTCTATTTCAATCGGCGATCGCTCAACGTAAAATCGAGATTCTAGAGGTACTTGTCCCTCTGGATTCTCTAAGGATACTGGTACTGCTGATGTTGTTTGGCTATCTCGAACTAAATTCCTACTTTTCAATACTGGTGTCGAATATTCGGGAATGTTTTCTATGTCAATGGCACTACAGCCAAACTCGTATGCATCCTCATAGGATCTACCAGCGCCTAGCGCATCATAAAAGCCGACAGCAAACTTAATGGCTGCTCTATCTCCCAACGCTTGATTCATTCCGACAACGCAATTAATATGTTGGTAAATTGCCTCAGCCTGCACTTCGCTATAGCAGGCATTCAATAACACACACTCAATCTTGTCTTTAAATAACTTAAATAGCCTTGCCAGCGATTCTGTGTTTACCAGCTGCATTTGCCCTGTATTATCTTCCAAGGCTAAACCTTCATCCCCTGCACCATGTCCGCAAAAGTGGACAATTTGCGGTTCGCGATCTAAAAGTGCCCGACGCAAATCGTCAGTACGTACTGCTAATTTAGTGATAATTTCAAACTTGTCTCTGCTTTTAGAGCGTTCCAACCCATCCTGAATTTCCCTTACTTCCTCATTCAAGCGCAGCTGGTTTGTATTCGTAGGATTAGCCGATACAATTAGGATTTTTTTCACAACGCTATCAATTATTAACACAGGCTTATTACCTAGACGTAGTTTACTACAGTACATCTCTGGTAAATTACTGTTAAATCACCGCTTTTATCGGAGAAATCAATAATTGTAACTCGAACGCAAATGTAAATATATTGTTACAATCAGGCTTTTTTTGTTTATCAACTATGGTTTATGACCTCTATCACCAGAAATATTTATCAATTTCAAATTGTTGATTATTCTCAAAAAATTGCCAGATTATTATCTGAATTTGGAGAATAAAAATAATCGAAAAAATTACTCAGGATCATACTAAGTCTATTATTCTCTTCCCCACTTGATTATTCGCGTATATTTGAGATTTGTTTAATTGGAGATTAAAGTAAACCTAAGAAATAGTTAATAATGATTATTTAAAATTACTACTGGAATTTGTCATGAGTAAGATGCACCATCACCCATAGAGGATTAAACTGTCATACTAATGAATTAGTGCAAATTATTTTGTAATGGAGTTTGATATGACTTTAGCAAGTCCTCCACAAACAAAGCCTTTAGCAGATGAAGAATTGCAAAAGATAAACGCCTACTGGCGTGCAGCTAATTATCTTTCTGTAGGGCAAATATATCTCCTCGATAATCCACTTTTAAGAGAACCACTGAAGCTAGAACATGTCAAACCCCGATTGCTAGGTCACTGGGGAACAACACCAGGACTGAACTTCATCTATGTTCATCTCAACAGGGTAATCAAAAAGTATGACCTGAACGCTATATATATTGCCGGGCCTGGTCATGGAGGCCCTGGATTGGTAGCTAATACTTACCTAGAAGGCACTTACAGCAAGTACTATCCCAACATCTCTGAAGATGCTGAAGGCATAAAAAAACTTTTCAAACAGTTCTCTTTCCCAGGTGGTATTCCTAGTCACGCCGCACCGGAAACCCCTGGTTCTATTCATGAAGGTGGCGAACTCGGTTATGCCCTCGTCCACGCCTACGGTGCGGCTTTCGATAATCCTGACTTAATAGTTGCTGCTGTTGTTGGTGATGGCGAAGCTGAAACAGGTGCTTTAGCTACTAGCTGGCACTCTAATAAGTTTCTCAATCCTGTCCGAGATGGGGCTGTACTTCCGATTTTGCATCTGAATGGGTATAAAATTGCTAACCCTACGTTACTTTCACGGTTAAGTCATGAAGAAATAGAAAGCCTATTTGTTGGCTATGGTTACAAACCTTACTTTGTGGAAGGTTCGGAACCCGCAGATGTTCACCAGCAGATGGCAGCAACTTTAGATACAGTCATCTCAGAAATCCAATCCATCCAACGAGAAGCCCGCGTACATGGTTTCAGCCAACGTCCGCAATGGCCGATGATTGTAATGCGAACCCCTAAAGGTTGGACAGGCCCCAAGGAAGTAGATGGGAAAAAGACTGAGGGTTTCTGGCGATCGCATCAAGTTCCTTTCGGGAATCTATCTCACCAGCCAGAACACCTCAAACTCTTAGAAGAGTGGATGAAGAGTTACAAACCAGAAGAACTCTTCGACGCTAACGGCAAGCTGATGCCCGAACTAGCAGAACTCGCACCCAAAGGACATCGACGTATGGGTGACAATCCCCATACTAATGGCGGTATCCTGCTACAAGACTTGAAGATGCCAAACTTCCAGGATTATGCCGTAGATATTCCCCAACCGGGTAAGGTTCAAGCCGAAGCTACCAAAGTAACAGCCAAACTTCTACGAGATGTCTTCAAACTTAATGAAGAAAGTCGTAACTTCCGGATGTTCGGCCCCGACGAAACTCAATCAAATCGCTTAGATGCTGTGTTTGAAGTTACAGACCGGACTTGGGTTGCGCCAATCCTCCCAGAAGACGAACACCTCTCGCCTGATGGTCGAGTAATGGAAATTCTTAGTGAAACTAGTTGTCAAGGTTGGTTAGAAGGATACTTACTTACAGGTCGTCACGGATTCTTCTCCTGCTATGAAGCTTTCATCCATATAGTGGATTCCATGTTCAACCAACATGCTAAGTGGCTCAAAACTACCCTTGATATTCCTTGGCGCAGACCAATAGCTTCCCTCAACTACTTGCTAACTTCGCACGTTTGGCGACAAGATCACAACGGCTTCTCTCACCAAGACCCCGGTTTTATCGACCATGTAATAAACAAAAAAGGAGAAATCATTCGGGTGTATCTTCCCCCCGATGCCAACACTTTGTTGTCGGTGACAGACCATTGTTTAAGAAGCCGCCACTATGTCAATGTCATCGTTGCGGGTAAGCAACCTGCATTACAATACCTTGATATGGACACTGCCATAAAACACTGCACCAAAGGCCTCAGTATTTGGGAATGGGCAAGCACTGACCAAGGTAGCGAACCAGATGTAGTAATGGCTTGTGCTGGGGATGTTCCCACTTTAGAAACCTTAGCTGCTGTAGACATCTTGCGCCAGCACTTCCCTGAGTTGAAAGTGCGGGTGGTGAACGTTGTAGATTTGATGAGATTACAGCCCAACACCGAACATCCTCATGGTTTGAGCATCAAAGACTTCGACACAATTTTTACCACCGATAAACCGATCATCTTTGCTTTTCATGGCTATCCCTGGTTGATTCATCGCTTGACTTATCGCCATACCAACCACCAAAACCTACATGTGCGCGGCTACAAAGAAGAAGGAACCACCACCACCCCCTTTGATATGGTTGTTCTTAACGACCTCGATCGCTTCCACCTTGTCATGGATGTAATCGATCGCGTGCCCAAACTAGGTTATAAAGCAGCTTATGTTAAGCAACACTTACAAGATAAGCTAATCGAACATAGACAATACATCGATAAGTATGGCGAAGATATGCCAGAAATTCGTGATTGGAAGTGGCCGTATTGAGGAAGTAGGGGGATGAGGGAGATGAGGGAGATGAGGGAGATGAGGGAGATGAGGGAGATAATTCTTCACTTCTACATCCTGACAACTGACTATTGTACAGATGCGATTAATCGCGTCTCTATGACAACTGACAATTAGTATGAATTTTTTAGAAAGTGTCAAAATGGCAGGGAAAACTCTGCTATCAAATAAGTTGCGTAGCGCCCTGACGATGCTGGGGATAGTCATAGGTAACGCCTCGGTGATTGCCATGATTGGCATTGGTGAAGGGGGGCAAAAGTACGTCTCTGGACAGTTGGAGTCTCTAGGCCCAAACGTACTATTTGTGATTCCAGGTAATCGGGAAGTTCAACGCGTTTCTAGAGACTTGCCGAAAACTTTAATTTTAGAAGATGCTGAAGCGATCGCAACTCAAGTACCAACAGTAGCGGCTGTCACAGCAGAATTAAACGGTAGACAGGTAATTACCTACCGTAACAAAAATGCTACTGTCAACATCGTTGGTACAACTCCTAGCTTCTTAGTGGTGCGGGACTTTGAAATTGATAAAGGGCGGTTTTTCACCGACGTAGATATGAAGCGCAGCAACCAAGTTGTTGTGCTAGGTGCAAAATTGGCAGAAAGACTTTTTGGTAATAATAACCCTACAGGGCAACAGTTACGAATTAAAAATGCCAGCTTTCGGGTGATTGGGGTATTAACAGCCAAAGGCTCAAATTTGGGTGTCGATTATGATGATGCGGTCTTAATGCCTGTAATCACAACAGCAAACCGAATTGTCGGGCGAACTTCTCCCTATGGACTGGAGTTAACTTACATTGTTGCTTCGGCAAAGAATTCCGATAGCGTAGATGCGGCACAGTTTCAAATTACTAATTTGCTACGCCTGCGGCATAAACTTACTGGAGAAGATGATTTTACCATCAATACTCAAAAAGATGCTTTACAAACTGTTGGTCAAATCACAGGTGCATTGACAATTATGCTAGCGGCGATCGCCGGGATATCATTGTTTGTCGGCGGCATTGGTATTATGAATATCATGCTGGTTTCTGTCACCGAACGCACCCAAGAAATCGGATTGCGAAAAGCGATCGGGGCAACTGAGCAAGATATTTTGTTACAGTTCATGATTGAAGCGGTGATTGTTTCGGCAATTGGTGGCTTAGTTGGGACTGCGGTTGGTGTTGGCGGTATTTTCTTGGTAGCAGCCTTAACTCCCTTAGAAGCGGGAATTTCACCTTTGGCAATTGCTACGGCTGTTGGTGTTTCCGGTGGTATTGGTTTATTTTTTGGTGTCGTTCCGGCGCGTCGCGCTGCTAAACTCGACCCAATTGTTGCTTTAAGAAGTGCTTAGTACAGGATTTCATTATTCGCAGCAAATGAAATTTGCCAGTAACCTGCAATGCCAATGCATCCCGATGCAATGCTAATGTATCCCAATGCAATGTGAATGCATTCCGATGCAATGTGAATGCATTCCGATACAATGCCAATGCATCCCGATGCAATGTGAATGTATTCCGATGCAATGTGAATGCATCGCCTGACAATGCCAATGCATCCCGATGCATTTAGAGCGATCGCATTTATTCTAAGTAGGTAGACATAATTAAATGTAAAATGCCAATCGGTGAAACGCTGTCATAAGCTGGCATTTACCTCCTGCCTCCAGCATAGCTGCCTTCTACTTATCTAAACTCTTATGCGTGTTGTCATCCAGCGAGTTAAATCATCACAAGTCACCGTGGGAGGTGAAATCATCGGCAAAATTGGAAGGGGACTTAACTTACTCGTAGGCATTGCCGAGACTGATACCGAAGTTGAACTCGACTGGATGGCGCGTAAGTGTCTAGAATTGCGGCTATTTCCCGACGAACAAGGAGACGAACGTTGGCAAAAATCCGTCCAAGAAATTGCTGGTGAGTTGTTGGTAATTAGTCAGTTTACGCTTTACGGCGACTGTCGCAAAGGCCGCCGTCCCTCTTTCGATCGTTCGGCTGCCCCCCAATTAGCAGAAGATTTGTATAACAGCTTTGTTATCAAGTTGCGAACTAGCGGTTTGCGCGTGGAAACAGGTCAATTTGGTGCGATGATGCAAGTCGCAATCGACAACGATGGCCCTGTGACTTTGTTACTAGAGCGGGAAGCAAATTAGCTATCCTCAGAGGATGTTTGAAAAGTGGTTAGCTGTGATTTTAGACACTTATTGATCCCCCCACTACCCACGCCAGTCGCTCTACTTGGGGAGACCCCCTTCGGGTGAATCCTTCGGATACACATATCTTGCACCAAGCGACTGAAGTCGCGGCTACACAGACAAAACCCCTTCGGGTGACGCTCCTGCGTCGCTAACGCTGCGCTAACGCCAGTTGCCTGATGCCACTTTCCTCAACGGGGGGAACCCCCGCACGGAAGTGGCTCCGGAGGGAAACCCTCCCCGAAGTCGCCTCAACGGGGGGAACCCCCGCACGGCGCTTCTCTCCGCAGCACTGGACTCACCGCCTGCGCGTTCTCGACTCCATAGTTGTACTGTGCTTAATCCTAATGCGAATCCACTTTCACTATCTAATACCAGTGTTGGGTGGATAGGAGAAGAATCAAATAGAAGTTCTTTACTTTTCAGGTGGTAAATCCACGCTGTAAAGAGTTTTTCCTACCAAATTACGCAATGTTACTGTCATCACTTTTGTATAACTATCAATTTTGACAGTACCAAAGAATTGCAAACCTTCGCTTGGCGGTCGATTTGCTTTCGTACCTGGAGGTAAGCTTTGAAATACTAGTTGCGGCCCAAAGGTGTTATCTAATTGATTTGGCCCAAATGTGCCAGCGTTCAGAGGCCCAGCAACAAACTCCCAGAAAGGCTTGAAATCCTTAAACTGCGCTTTAGCAGGATCGTAATAGTGGGCTGCTGCGTAATGTACGTCGGCAGTTAACCAAACAACATTCTGAATATTCTTGTTTTTGATAAATCTGAGTAAATCTGCAAGTTCTAGTTCTCTTCCTAAAGTTGGGCCATTTCCATTAGCCCAAGCTTCAAAGTTAGTGCTACCATCTGGAACTATCAATCCCAAGGGCATATCGCTAGCAATTACTTTCCACGTCGCCTTTGATGACAGCAGTTGTCTTTTCAGCCATTGCACTTGTTTTCTACTCAAAAAATCTGTTTGTTTGCTTGGTACTGGCTGATTATTAGGGCTATTTGCCCCGCGATAAGTGCGCTCATCAAGCATGAAAATATCTAATAATGAACTATAGGCAAAAGAGCGATAAATTCTAGTTTTATCTGGATTATCGGTTGTATAGGCAATAGGCACATATTCTAAAAACGCTTGCCTTGACCTTTGTGCTAACAAGTTAACATCCTTAACTGTATAGCGATCGTCATTCTGGATAATTTGCCCAGGATACCAGTTGTTTCTAGTTTCGTGGTCGTCCCACTGTGCCAATATGGGAACTTCAGCGTTAAAACGTTTAACATTTTCATCCAGTAAATTGTAGATATAGTTACCACGAAATTCTTTAAGAGTTTCCGCTACTTTTGATTTTTCTGGTGTAGTGATGTTTTTCCAAATAGTGCCGTCATCTAAAGTTACTTGTGATTGAATGGGGCCATCAGCATAAATATTGTCGCCGGAATGAATGAAAAAGTCGGGATGAAGTTGGCGCATAGTTTCGTAAATCTTCATGCCACCAAAATCGGGATTGATACCCCATCCTTGACCGACAGTATCTCCACCCCAAGTAAAGAATATATCTCGTCCAGCTATAGGGGGAGTTCGGAAAGTTCCCTTTACAGGAACGCTATAAATATTCTGATAATTTAAATCTTGGAAAATCACCCGATAAAATATTTGTTGGTTTGGAGGTAGGTTCTGAAGATTGAGTCTAGCTGTAAAGTCGCTAGTTGCTAAAGCAGGTGGCCCGAAAACACGCTGCACGTTACGAAAAGATTCATTTGTAGAATATTCCACCAACATTTTGGCAGGGCGATCGCTGCGACTCCAAACGATCGCATTATCATTTGAAATATCTCCACAGGCTACGCCATAAGGTGTGCCCGGACGCATTTTTTCGGAGGTGATAATTGCAGGTGCTTGGGCAAAAACTTGTGATTTGGAAACAAGATTTGTGGAAATAATTCCACCTGCTGTAACAGCTGAACGTAGTAAAAATTGGCGGCGGTTTAGCTTCAATGGGGAGTTGGATTCCATATTAATTAATGTTAAGCTCAAACTAAAATATTACAAAATAGGTGTTTACCATATTTGGCAATGGCGATAAGTAAAGCTTGAGTTATCAAAAAATTAATAAAAGGTTATATCGCTTCGAGAATTTTATAGTAATTGTAAGGGCGAACGTAACAGCGCCCCTATCCGTATACCTCATTTACCTGAAAAACGCTTCAAAGAAGTTGTGTATTTATGGCTTTCAAGTTTCAGAAAAAATACTTTAAAAATCACTAACGATTGTTTAGTCGTCTTTTTGCTACTTCTTTTGGGTAGTCTCCTAACCATTTAGATTTAGGATTGATCTCAAAAAGTGTAGCTTCTAACATTGCCAAAAAAAGATTTTTGCGTCGTAAGTTTTGTTTGCGGTAAATTATCGCTTGTTGTTCTAGATTCCTGTAGGCGAACCACGAAACGTCAGTTGAAACGGTTATACCTAAATTAGTAACTATTTGCTGGCGAAATCCCAAATGATTTTGCAATAGTTCATTTAGATTAAGATTAGGTTCGTAGGTTCTTACATGTTTAGAGTTACGCCACATGTAAGGGATTCCATCATGGCGTTCGACTTCGCGATTCATCACAGCTACTACCCAATCTTGCTGTAAAAGACTGAAAACACAGCAATTAATTGCAATTGCCTCTCCAGTTTTCTGAAAAATCTGATTAATTTCAGCAAAACAATATTCTTGTGGATGGGCAAAACACCGTGTAAATCCAGTATTTAAATCAACTTTATAGTCCATCAAATGAACAAAACCAAGAGATTCTAAAGTAGTAGTTTGTTGCTGTAACCAACTTAAATCTAGCTGTGGGTACTCTGCTAGTATTGCTACTTTAAATTGCCATTCGTTTGGTGTTGCTTGAAGTAAGTGCAATTTTAAATTGGATAAAAACCAAAGCAACGGAAATACCACTAAGGCAATAACTATTATGAAACTGATGATATCTGGCAAACTCAGCAGATTGGTCAATTTCCAACCATTACTAGCTAAAAGATATGAAAATAAAGTTAAACCCAAAAGTATATAGCTGGCTACCGCAGCCCAAAATGTTTGTATTCCTTTACTCAGCTTCATAGCTGTACTTCTGTAAGACTCACACTCGGTTAGAGTACCCAGAGAAGAAGCAGCGATAACAATCTAAAAAATACTTAATAAAGTTATGGAAATAATATGGCGATCGCAATTATCGCTCAAGGTTTTTTCATTCTTCGTCGAGGAATAGGCGCTGGAGTAGCTGATTCATAAGCCTTCAGTCCCTCATCACCTGTGAAAATTTCGACTTGGAATGTGTTGCTAGTTTTAGCGTAATATTCTGCTACAGACTTAATTGTGGCATCTCCAATAGAAATCTTTCTAGATGCTAGAGGCGGCCATTCACTAGCTAACTGTTTCAATTGTTCTGAATTCCAAAGTTCATCCATTTGAGTTTCAAAAACTCCCCAAGGTATTACCTTATCTGCTACTTTCACTAAAATTTCAGCGAAAGCTTGAGCCATTTCATATCGTATAGAGTTAGCTTGTGCAATGTGATTACCAGTTTCTATAATTGTCGCTAATGGCAAGATAAAATTTGCGCCTTGTCTTTCTTATTCTTGAAAACGAGCTTCAACTCTTTTCTTATCCCATTTATCATTGTCAGAACCACAAGTATCTTTACCAGGAACACCCAAATAGACGCAGAGTATTGATGTATCAATAATCAGAATCTTTCTCATACTTTATTTTTGCTCGGAAAGACTCTTTTCGATTGCGCCTTTAGTTGCTAGTTTTCCCAAAGTACCTGATGCTAGTAAAAGAGGGAGATTTTCAATATCTTCTAAAAGAGTAAGCTTGCTTTCTCCAGTTTCAGAGTCGCGGTGTGCGACGACTACAAATGGTACTATTTCAGGCCCTAAAGCATCAAGTAAAGCTGGGTTATGAGTAGTAAGTAAAATATCAATTTTTCTTTTCGTACCAATTTCTCGCAATATTCTTACTAGTAATTCTGCACGAGAAGGATGTAGACTGTTATCTATTTCTTCAATTACAATTTGGCTACCTTCTGGACGAGTTAGTAGTGCCGTAAGAATTGCGATAAAGCGCAAAGTTCCATCTGACATGCTTCTAGCATCAATTTCTGTAATGTGTCCATGCTTCCATTGTTCTTGGCAATAAAGCATCGCATCAGTACCAAATCTGCCAACTTTTTCTGCCCAGACTTTTTGAATATCACCTTCTGGTAAATCTTTTATATAACAAGATAAAGTTGATTCGACTTCAGCTTTTTGTTCACTATCCAATGCTGCTAGCACACCAGCAATATTTGAACCATCACTTTCTAAATTTTCAGATAGATGTGAATAATTTCGCATTTTATAAGGAACTATATTGAGAACTAAAACATTTTGGATTGTTGGTAAAAGAATATTGTTAATTATGTTCAGAGTATTCGCTTTTAAAAAATTCAATTGATATGATTCTTTTTCTGATAGTTTATCAAAAATATTAGATTCAATAAAATTTAAGGTTAATCCATCGATAATACTGCGATTCAACAATTAATTTTTTGTGTAAAATTTATTATTTGTTAATCCAAATTCTATAGGAAAATATTGATTATTCTCTTTGCAAACGGTTACTTTATCTCTAAAATTTTGCATTATTGGTTTTGTTTGTAATGTGATACTATAAAGATAATCTGCTTCATCATCATTACCTGCAACTAATACCTTTAACGTAAACTCATTTTCACCATTTCTTGTAGCCCACTCTACACCACCGCGAATAGAGGAAAGTGTTTTATCGCCTGCTAAAGCTGCTTCAGTATTCTCACCTCTAACTACTCTTTGTATAAACTCCAAAGCTTCAACTACATTAGATTTGCCGCTGGCATTCGTCCCAATAAGAACAGTTAATGGGTCAAGTGGAAGTTCTGCATAACGGAAACTTTTCCAGTTTTCAAGGATGAGTTGCTTTAACATGACCCACTCCAAAAATATACGTTGAGTGTTTAACAACTTTACATTTACTAATAGAGACGTGAAATTTCACGTCTCTACACTTAACACTTCTTAAACCAAAGCTTTGAGATGTTGTACTAACTGTCCTGCTTGCATGACTCCCTCAATCCGATCTACAGGCTGACCTTGCTTAAATAGCACTAGCGTTGGAAGTGCGTAAATTTGGTATTGACTGGCTAATTCTGTATATTTCTCCGTATCAATTTTGACGATACGCAAACGGTCTTTCAGTTGGGCGTTAACTTGCTCTAAAATCGGAACCATCATTTGACAAGGGCCGCACCATTCCGCATAAAAATCTACCAACACAGGTACATCAGAACCAGATAGCATTTCTTCAAAGCTATTGAATTGTTTTTTAGTAGCCATATGACACACACCTATTTTCTTTTGATTGATTTCAATAGTAATGCGTGCTTCTTAGAATCGGTATAACCTCATTTTGTTTTTATTGTTGCTAAATTTCTCGCCTTATCTTAAAGGTGTAGATAGAGCAACACAAATATTTTTAGTTACGCTAAGGTAAAAGATTGGAGAAATTTTGCCATCTTCATCTTTATTCACATAGTTATGTTTATTGTGTCTTTCTATTTATATTTTTAAATTTGACAGGCTTATTAAGAAAAACTTAAATTCAAAATCATATAAGTTCGAGGTACGAATCACCATAAGATAATTAGCGCGGTTACTCAAAACGCTAAGGAAAAGTTTATGGCAGTTTCAAATGAAAATTTGCAAAAGTTGCAAGGGCAAGTAGCAATAGTTACGGGTGCTTCACGAGGAATAGGCAAAGCGATCGCACTACAATTAGCCACAGAAGGAGCCAATGTAGTAGTCAATTATGCCAGTTCCAGTGCTGCTGCTGACAACGTAGTAGCAGAAATTACCGCATCCGGAGGTCAAGCGATCGCCCTACAAGCAGACGTTTCTAAAGCCGAGCAAGTAGAAACACTACTTAACACCGTCATAGAAAAGTTTAAGCGCATTGATATTTTAGTAAATAATGCAGGTATTACTCGCGACACACTTTTGTTACGAATGAAGCCAGAAGATTGGCAAGCTGTAATCGACCTCAATCTTACGGGTGTCTTTTTATGTACGCGTGCCGCCAGTAAAGTCATGCTCAAGCAACGTTATGGGCGGATAATCAACATTACCTCTGTTGCCGGGTTAATGGGTAACCCAGGCCAAGCAAACTATAGCGCTGCTAAAGCAGGTGTTATCGGGTTTACAAAAACCATTGCTAAAGAATTAGCTTCTCGTGGCATTACTGTTAACGCTGTCGCCCCTGGTTTTATCGCCACTGACATGACCAGCAACCTCAACAATACCGAAGATATTCTTAAATACATCCCCCTAGGTCGCTATGGTCAACCAGAAGAAGTCGCTGGTATGGTGCGCTTCCTCGCGGCCGATCCCGCCGCCGCTTATATTACCGGACAAGTCTTTAACGTCGATGGCGGCATGGTAATGGCTTAGAGAGTGCTGAGGCAGTCAGCGCTGTGCTGAGAGAATTCTGAGCGGCGCAAGCCGCCGCTTAGGACTAGTATGCCAAAATATAAGGATTTGGTATTGTGAAGCGATCGCTTTATGCAACCACTATTACACACTTGTCAGTAGTAGGTAATGGCTGATAATGCAGACGGGGATGTATTATATCAGAATTTGTTCACTAATTTGGGGAAATGGTATAACATGACTGTCAATATACAACAACCCCAGTCTAGAAGCACGAAATAGATTCCTGTGACCAAAATTCTATTTGATGAATCCCATAATGAGTTACTGCGATCGCAAGTTAACGATAACGATGATGTAGATACTTATAGCGAATTACACAAAATTCTAACTGAAGAACTCAAATATGAAGTATTGCCTCCAGTCACTTCTGAAACAGCCACCCTGACAAAACAAATTTTTGATGGAGAAGAACAAGCAGATATACTTGTTTTAGCAGCTCCTATTCAAGACTTCACAACTGACGAAGTAGAAGCAATTACCTACTTCGTGAGATCGGGAAAATCTCTGCTGATTGCCAATAACTACTTTTCTCTTCACCCACGGGAACACCTGCGTAGCATTAACGAATTACTAGAACCTTTTGGACTTCATGCTCAACAATTAGTCAGCTATCCACACGAAAAAGTGTCAAGCTTTTTGCCACATTATCTGAGTTCAGGAGTCCATCGACTTGCTATTAAAGACCCTTCATATTTCAAGCTATTAAATGATGTCCCTCAAATAATTGCTACCTTACCTGAGACTGGTAAGTCTTTCTTAACCGCAGTTGACAATAAACCTGGTCGAGTAGTTGCAGTAGGAGATTTTTCACTTTTTGGAGATTCTTGTATCCAAGAAGATGATAATAAACTATTGGCTATTAAAATTTTTCGTTGGTTAGGATATGACAATTTTATTGATTTTGGTAAGTCTTATATAAATCCTAAAATTATTTATGGTAACAAAGAAGTATTTTCAGTTAACTTAATTAACTCATATTCACAGAAACGGTTAGAAGGTATCCGCTGCTTATTAGAGTCAGATTCTGTTGCCTTGATTGAGAATCCATCCCAAGAAGTACGTCCCCTTGTAGTTGATGAAGATTGTCATATCAAGTGGATTGTTGAACCTAGAGAACTTGGTTTTCAAAGCCTCAAACTCAAGGTAGACTTTCCACAAGATTTAAATCACTTATTCCTCGTACTTGACCCCGTTGTTCAGTTTAATTGTGTACCAGATGCCGAATTTTCTTTAGTTTTTCGGGATAGTCAAGGGAAAGAACTACAGATAGTTGAAACTGGTGTTCCATTCAATGTACAAGCAGTAGCGCGTTGGAACCCAAATGCAAGACAAGTTCCTTTAAAATTAGCATTAGACTGTCATTTAGCTCCAATTACCATTGAGCAAACTGAGGCAGATCGTTGGCGTTTGACTGCTCTGGATGCAGGAACATGGACAATAAAATTAACAATTAAAGAAACCAACCAAGAGGTAAAGCAACCGCTCATTGTTAAATCATCCCCTCAGTTTCAAATAGCAAAAATTGAGCGTGATATTGTTTCAAGCTTGGCTGCCAAAGTACATCATCAAATTTCACAGATACTACCAGAATTTGATGTAGATGCGATTAAGCAAATACCATTTATACTTTTAACACCAGAAGATTTTGTTCGCAAAATATACCTGCAAGATATACAAGAGCGTCTTTTAGAAGCTCTTCATGCAGCCAAAAGCGAAACTCAAGAATTTACTCCTTTAGTCGATGAGTTACTTTTATACATTGCTCCTGTTTACTCACCGCAGCATGGCTGTTGCATTCCTTACGATCCAAAACTAGCAGCTTATTTAATTGAGAAATATCCGTTACGCGAAAAGAACCTAGCCTACAACTTTCTTTGCGTAGAAGGACATGATTTATATGGTCAGACTTGGTTAGAAGGTAATATTGCTGCACTTCTACTACATGAAAAGTATGGTCATGGTTTCTTTTACACCCAAACTAAATTAGGTCGCCAACTATCAATTCTTTACCGTCATGGCTTACTTCGCAAAATAGATGCCGATCATTTGCGAGATCCTTATCTGCGTTCCCGGCATCAAGAGTACGGGCAAGTCATCGAGATGCTAAACCATAGCGCCCTTCTGCTGAATGAGGGTTTTGCTACATGGATTGAGTTAATTGGTTTACAACGCTTGTCAGGGATTTTTGAGCAAACTGTTCATCGACGTAAAGAGTTTCTATTTGAAGATACACAATTACAAATTTTAGTTTCGCGTAGTAAATACTTTGAGCATTTTAATCCGGGGCCTGGTTCAAAATATCAATTAGGGTATGAACGCCTCAAAGGTATCCAGAGCTTTTTTAGCTACTTAGATCAAAATTTTGGTATTCAGTGTGCTGTACAAGCAATGACTAAAGCTGCTGATGTTAATTTTGGCATTAGTGAACAAGATGGACAAATCCAATTCCAATTAAAAGCAAATCAAATTTGGGAACTGCTTATGGATGACCGTAAAGACTATGAAGCTGGTGCTGATAGACGTATAAGACGCATATGGAGATTACTGAAAGATTACAGTGAGCAGTGTCAAAAGCATTTAGTTTCATTTCAAGATCGGCGTGCGTATTTACACCCAGACTCGTCTGTGGTAAATAATTTAATAAAGGAAAAACTAGGATGGTAAGCCAATGCCACATCCAGATGAAACAAGTTTGATAAGAGACTTAGAAGATAATTTTGGCGATGAAGTAGTACAACAGTTCAAGAATTGTATTCAATATGCAAAATTTTGGAGACAATATCAAAATTTACAACAAGGTTCTAGTGATGCATTTAGTAATGTTATGAATAATTCGGGTTGTAATGCAAACCTCACTCGTATTACAGACGAAATCATGCGTAAGCGTGCTTTTAATTGTCTTAATTATTACAAAAAATACCGTACCTGAAGTTGCTGTAGACTACATACACAAATAGCGACTAAGCTTCCAAGCAGATATGCTATTTTAAAGTAGCTGGTTTTTCTGTAAAAATTTTATAAACCTCTAAAATTTTTCGCATTTATGCATAGAGTGCGGTATTTGGCAAACAAAATATAAATAATCAGAGAATAATCATAGCAACTATCCCGATTTACTTAACATATTACGGCAGCAACGAAAAATGATTTCGTAAACTGTATTGAATATGCAAAAAATTGGCTGAGAACGTATGGGTTACAAGCTGTTTCTGACGATGTTTTTAGTAATTTTATAAATAGTTGTAATGCAAATTTAGTGGCAAACTTCTCACATAACCCAAATTTACTTAGTCGCACTCAAGCTTGTCTTAATTACTATCGTACTTGAGGATAATTAAAACTGTATATGTATAGTTGCTAATAACTCAAAATATTGATACTAGTTAGAGACTATTTATTTTTTTACTAGAGATCTGATGGCTTTGTATTGTTTGCATTTATGTATGAGGTGAGGTATTTGACAAAATCTAAAAACTCGGAAAATAATGACGGTAACTACTCAGATTTACTTGAGATTTTACGAGAAAAGCAAAAGATACGCTTGGGTAATTTTAAGTCAGGCGAATACCTTACCTTAGAATATAACATTGAAGAAGCTAATCCACAGCCTGAACCATTAATAGTAATACCAACATCATCTGATTCAATCGGTGATATTTCTTCTGATGCTAATACAAACCCATTACCCGAATCAGCAATATTTATATCTCCATCATATAATTCAAAAGATGATATTGGTGTTAATTCTTATTTTAACAGTACAAATCAAGAACGCTCAGATGCTTTTTTAAATAAAGAGAGTAAAGTTTTTTCAAAAGTATTTATTAGCTACAGTCATGACTCTGAAGAACATAAGAAACGTGTAAAAGAACTTTCCGAACGCTTAAATAAAATTGATGGAATTAAGTGTGTTCTTGACCAAGATGTAGTTAAACTTGAGTATAAATGGCCTCGTTGGATGAGTGAAAAAATTGAAGAAGCGGATTTTGTTATTATAATTTGTACCAAGCAATATAAAGAACGAGCCTATAAAAAGAGAGGAAGTGGTGTTTATATGGAAGCAAGCTTAATTGAAACACTACTTAGTTATGATTCTAATTACAACAAGTTTTTATCAGTTATCTTTTCTGAAAAAGGTACTGATATTAGGGTATATATCCCTACTTTTCTTCTTGGCTTAAATGTTCATATACTTGATGTGACAAATGATAAAAGCTACGAAGCGGAGTTTCAACAGCTTTGTGATCGGATCAAGTATCAACCTTCAGAATCGAGACAAAAACTTGATGAGCGTGGTATATCTCCACCTGAATAACTTCCCTAAAATTATTTTATTCTTAAGTTTAAGTTTCAAAAAACAATACCAGTAATTAATTAGGATAACATAATCTAAAAAATTATTATTTACCCAGCAAAATCACCACAGTAATCACAATAATCACCACATAAGGCAGATTTGCCCACGACTTAATAGTACTCATATACATCTGAAATTCTTGCCCCGCAGAGATACGCTCTAGCTTTAAAAAATTGCCCTTTAATTTTTTCATATTTTCTAGGGCTTGTTCATCGAAACCGCATAATAATTCTGTTAGACAGTTAAAGTTAGTACGAAAACGTCTCTCTAAAAACAGGTAATAGATATCTAATAAAGCTAGTAATATCAGAGAGATTATAGCCAGCACAAATAAAGATGAAGTTTTATTAGTAAAACCAAATCCCACTAAAGCAGTCCAGATACTAAAACCTAGTTGTTTGACTGCTAATGAATTGCTAGCCATACGAGTAACGACGGCTTGGAGCATTTCACTTTGTTTTACAAGGTACTCTCGATTTTCTTTTATTAGATTTTGGGTGTTTGGATTCATAGTTGTTATGTAAAAACAAGTTTATCCTTACAAGCTAAAGTTTAAAATTCATTTTCTTTAATATTTTTGTTTATATAAAATATTTTTTAATTTAAAAAAACCTATTTGGCAAGCCGAGTATTCACTTTGATTTAAATACTCGAAAGGATGCCATTCATTTTTGCTGATGGATTCATGATAACTACCATCTTGCTTTGCAATATGTGGTTCTACACCAGTAACATCAGCATAATACATATAGCAAATTTCATTTGTCTGAGTACCAACAATGTACTTCCCTAGAGGTAAAACCTGAACTGGAAAACCAGATTCTTCATAAACTTCTCTAATGGCTGCTGCTTCTGGCGATTCACCTTCATCTAATGCACCAGTAATAGGACAAGGAAAGAGCCTTAACATCCCATTGATTTCTACATTATCAATACAAAGCGGTTGCTGCCTAATTAGAACTTCATATTCTTTAGAGTTAGTGTCATTTTTTCTAAACAAAAAAACTGCAACTGAGTTTTTCCCCTTTCTTTGTAAATAGTAAAATCCTTTAAACGTTTTCTTAACTTCAATCCATTCATTGCTAAAAATAGTCTTGTCAGCGTTTATCATGCTAAACTTATTTGAACTAAATTCTTCATTAATTTATAAATTATGTCATTTTTTGGGATGCTTTTTTTGGCATCAAAACAATTATTTTAATATTATTTTGTTCATTCAAATTTAGTCATCGTTTTTATCCCAACATACTAGATTACAAGGAAAATCGCACTCGTCAATTTATTTTTTCGTGCGATCGCCTACAAGATGTTGTAGGCGATCGCACCCTTGATTCGATATGGAAGTATTTTTGTACTCTATTTGAATTAAACTCCCCTTATTCTCTGCCAGATTGTTAAAGCTAAAAGAATGATGATGCTACTGGCGGTAGCAAGTATGACTGCCAAGGGCATACCTCGCACTGTCATCGCTAGCAAGTTGCAAATTAAGGTAATTGACCATAGGGTGAACGCAGCGTGGCGCTGAGAAAATCCCCAAGCCAGCAAACGGTGGTGTAAGTGATCTTTGCCTGGGGTACTCAGGGGGTTTTTTCCTGCCAATAGCCGCCTAACAAACACTTGAGTGGTGTCTAAGACTGGCAATAACAAAAATAAAACTGTCGGTACTAAGGAAAAGACCGTAGTTATTTGTAGATTACCTAAAATACTAGTTGCAGCCAGTACATAGCCAAAAAAGTATGCTCCGGCATCACCCATAATGATCCGTGAGGGATGGAAGTTGTGGCGCAAAAAGCCCAGTGCTGCACCCCCCAAAGCTGCTAAAACTAAGGTAGCCGCTGCTTTATTGGGAAATTGGGCTGAAACAGCTAACAAACTCATGGCAGTGATAAAACTGACTCCTCCTGCCAATCCATCCATGCCATCCATCAAGTTGACGGCGTTGGTAATGCCTACTACCCACAGTACTGTCAATAACATTGACAAGATGGAATCAATAGGAGTGCCGAAATTAACGGCGATATTGATGCCATTAGCAAAAAGTAACAATGCCGTGACAATCTGTGCCCACAAGCGAACAGAGGGGGGCAAGCCGAACTGGTCGTCAATAAAGCCAACAAGTACTAGGATTGAACCTCCTAGTAAAATAGTCAGCACTTGAGCCAAAACACTTTGTAATTCAATAGGTCTTAAGAGGCTAGCTAGTACCAATGCGGCAATTACTCCCGCATAAATAGCCAAACCTCCTGCATTCGGCAAAGGTTCTCGATTCAGCCGTCGCGCGTTTGGTTGGTCAGCCCAACCTACCCGCAGGGCAAATTTGCGTACTGTGGGAATCAAACGCCACGTAACTAAACAAGCTAAAAGAAACGTAAATACTACTGCCAACCAGCCGGTGCCGCTTGGGTCGGCAATTCCCAGAGATTTAAGGGAGTTGTATAGATTCATCTCCCAATTCAACCATTACTGCCTGTATCCTACATGAGCATCAATAGTATAGTAATCAATTTTTTTTATTTCCATTTATAATCTGAACTGCTTAGGTAATTAGCACTCTTTGCGTGTGAGTGCTAGATTGTCTATTGGAAGCGCTAGAGAGATAAAACATGGCTAAAATTATTTCCTTTGATGAAGAATCGCGGCGGGCGCTAGAACGGGGTGTAAACGCCCTTGCCGATGCTGTGAAAATCACCTTGGGACCGAAAGGACGCAACGTCCTTTTGGAAAAAAAATATGGTGCCCCCCAAATTGTCAATGATGGTATCACTGTTGCCAAAGAAATTGAATTAGAAGATCCTTTAGAAAATACTGGTGCGAGACTCATCCAGGAAGTAGCATCTAAAACTAAGGATGTCGCTGGGGATGGTACTACCACCGCCACGGTTTTAGCACAAGCCTTAATCAGAGAAGGTTTGAAGAACGTGGCAGCTGGTAGCAACCCTGTCAGCTTGAAGCGGGGGATCGACAAAACCATTGACGCATTGGTAGAAGAAATTGCCAAAGCAGCAAAGCCAGTAGAAGGAAGTGCGATCGCACAAGTTGCTACAGTCTCGGCTGGTAACGATGAAGAAGTCGGTCAGATGCTGGCCGAAGCTATGGAGAAAGTCACCAAAGATGGTGTAATCACTGTCGAAGAATCTAAATCCCTGACAACCGAACTAGAAGTAGTCGAAGGGATGCAGATTGACAGAGGTTATATCTCCCCTTACTTCATCACCAACAACGAACGGCAAATTGTCGAATTTGAAAATGCGCGAATCCTGATTACCGACAAAAAAATCAGCAGCATTCAAGATTTAGTGCCAGTCCTAGAAAAAGTTGCCCGTTTGGGTCAACCGTTGCTGATTATTGCTGAAGATGTCGAAGGAGACGCTTTAGCAACTTTGGTAGTCAACAAAGCGCGGGGTGTACTAGCTGTAGCTGCGATTAAAGCACCAGGATTTGGCGATCGCCGTAAAGCTTTGTTACAAGATATTGCAATTCTTACCGATGGACAGATGATTTCTGAAGAAATCGGTCTGAGCTTAGATACGGCTTCTATAGAAGCACTGGGAACTGCCCGTAAGATTGCTATCGACAAGGAAAACACCACTATCGTTGCTGGTAGCACCACCAAACCAGAAGTGCAACAGCGCATCGGACAAATTCGCAGACAGTTAGAAGAAACCGATTCCGAGTACGATAAAGAAAAACTGCAAGAACGCATTGCCAAGCTAGCTGGCGGCGTAGCAGTGATTAAAGTCGGTGCAGCCACCGAAACCGAACTCAAAGACCGCAAGCTGCGAATTGAAGACGCACTCAATGCGACTAAAGCCGCTGTGGAAGAAGGTATCGTTCCTGGTGGGGGAACAACCCTAATTAACTTAACTAGGAAAGTAGAGGCGATTAAAAACAGCCTTGAAGGAGAAGAAAAAATTGGGGCGGATATCGTCAGACGGGCGCTAGAAGCTCCCTTACGTCAAATAGCAGAAAATGCTGGTGATGAAGGTTCTGTAATTATCTCTAAAGTCAAGGAAAGCGATTTTAACATCGGTTACAATGCTGCTACTGGAGAATTTGAAGACTTGATTGCCGCTGGCATTATCGACCCTGCTAAAGTCGTGCGTTCAGCTTTACAAAATGCCGGTTCCATTGCTGGCATGGTTTTAACCACCGAAGCTATTGTTGCGGAAAAACCAGAGAAGAAAGCTGCTGCTGCTCCTGATATGGGCGGCATGGGCGGCATGGGCGGCATGGGCGGTATGGGTGGCATGGGCGGCATGGGTGGTATGTTCTAACCCTGCTTCCCTATGTAAATATTTTGTAAACAGTTTGCCATGGCAAGGCAAACTGTTTTTTTATACCATTGCTGATGCAGAGGTGAGGGAATTGGGGATTGGGGACTAGGGAGACGTAGGGACGCGGGGACGCGGAGACGCGAGGGAGCATGGGGGG
>NZ_JAECZA010000244.1 GCF_016056275.1 Dendronalium phyllosphericum CENA369
ATTAGTTAATAAATACCAAGCTTCCTTTTCTTGTTTGTCTTTCTATCTTCACCTGTTTCTGATTTTGTAACAACCACACCAACATTTTCAGAGTGATTAACTGTGCTTTATTTAGGTATTTTTCTAAAAAGTTTTGGTAGAATGATGCCAGCATTATGACGACGGTCTTAATTAAATTACGAGACCGTTCTTTTTTACCATTAAACTGTACCATACAGGTAGCTGCTTAATAACTGTACAGTTCATTCTCAATAAGTACCCACATTTGTTAAGGGGTCTGTGCCTCTCAAACCTTTATCTGGCTAGGTTTAGAGGCGTTTGTCGCCCCTTGAAGGAAAGACATTTTCACGCTCTATTACCTCTTCCATTTGAGCTAATTTCAATATCACAAATTGTCAATTTCTGTAGTCAATTTAACGACACTTTAATAAAAAGTAGCATACACTTAGTGGTATAAGCCTCCTACAAAAAACTTCGGGAGGGTTGAAACTGCAATGAGGTAAATCCTATGCAAAAAGTATGGGAAGCAACGGAATTAGAATATGCCTTTCTATTTACCCTAAGAAAGGTAAATTCAATCAATACAGAAGGTTTTAAACCATTTTTTAACAATTTGCCTGTCGATCCTTACATTAAAGGAGACTATCGCTTAAGAAGATTATCTCGGTTTGTAGTGTCAGGCGATTGCGTTATTAAACTACCTCATGGATATCTCTTCCAACCTAAAGAGTACAATCCATTAGTGGGAGATATTAAAAGAGAGTTTTCAGAATTAGATGATGCACTTGTAGAACTTGATATCTTTAAAAACCTTGTTTTAGCATTTAGTGATTCTTGTAAACTTCACCCAGAAGCGGAAATAGGAGTTCATCAAATTAGAACTACCTGTTCGCCTGATAATATGGGGAATCCAGCCCCTGAAGGTATCCATAAAGATGGTACTGATTTTATCGGAATATTCTCGGTTGATAGAGAAAATATTCAAGGTGGAGAAACACATTTATATACTGCGAAAAAAGAGAAACCTGTATTTAGTAAAATTCTCAGTCCGGGAGAACTATTATTAGTCAACGACCATGATTTTCTCCACTTTACTACTCCGATAAAACCGCAGATTAAAGCTCAAGGAACTAGAGATGTTTTCGTTCTAACTTCGCCTAGTTTACTTATTGAAGCATAATTACTTCTGGTAACTAAAATTATTAGGAGAAACTTGCTTTCAAAAAGCCGAATTGTTGTATGGCTGAATGGCGATTGCTGCTTATTTACAAGGGCGATCGCTTCACTCAGCTATACTCAAAAATCAAGCTTTGTGTGGGCGTTAAGCTTGCTGACGCTTTTCGATTTCAGCAATTGGTAACAACAATGTCGCCTCAATTTCCTGTCTCACCTCTGGACTGACATAACACTCACTATTCATACAATCGACCAACAGCTTGTTTGCATCGTAATACTGTTGCGATCGCTCTTTTTCTTCCTTGCTAAATTGCCAGTCATGCCCAATATTGCGATGCTCAATCATGATGGTTCGGAGTTGGTTTGTCCAAGCTTGTCCATTTGCCTTCCACCATATTTTAAATTGCTCACGATTTTCCCAAGAGGTATCGGGTAGTTGATCGCTCAGTTCTTGCAGGTTGTGCTG
Source organism: Dendronalium phyllosphericum CENA369 (assembly GCF_016056275.1). GTDB lineage: Bacteria > Cyanobacteriota > Cyanobacteriia > Cyanobacteriales > Nostocaceae > Dendronalium > Dendronalium phyllosphericum. The sequence goes on from NZ_JAECZA010000244.1 coordinate 1,643, forward strand.
TAGATTGCGATCTTTGAGTTTGAGGGCGAGGTCGAGGGCGTGGGCGAGGTTGAGATCGAGGGACTGATCGAGGTCGCGGTCGAGGTTGAGGTCGCGGTCGAAATCGAGTTCGAGGTCGAGGGCGTGGGCGAGGTCGAGGTCGAGGTCGAGGGCGTGGGCGAGGTTGAGGTCGAGATCGAGGGCGTGAGCAAAGGCAAAATAGGAAGCGCGAACCGCAGCAGGTTTGTAAGGTACATCAACCGAATTGGATTTGTGTATCACCCAATTCAAGTACTGCTGAAGTTTGAAATCGCCCGCTAAAATCCGATCGGTTTTCGCTTTCATTAATTGCAGCAACCGAGTTGCATCAGGTAACATACCCACCGTTAATAGAAAAACTTCACGCCAATGTTTTTCTGCCACATGGTTGGCTAAGTCTTCCAAAAGAGCATCACTTCGCTGTTCTTTGATCTGTCGTGCAGTGAAATATTCTTGAAACGTTAGGTGAGAAAACGAATAAATACCTCGCGCTCGTTCAATGAGTAAGCCATGCTGTGCCTCAATAGATTTCAACACTGCCAACCCATCAAGTTCTAAATTTTTATCATCCTGACTCGTGTTGGGCGCATTGCGGATGAACTGAATAATGCGATTAATCGCTATCTGTTGCTTAAAAAAATACTCACCGCGCTCAAAAAATGTGTAAGCTAGATGGCTTAGCAAATCTTCTTTGCGCTGGCGCGACAGTTTTTTGTAGACTCGATCGCGCTCAATGTTACGCTTGGCATCCCACTTTTTCAACAATACATCTAAACCTTCTTCGTATAGCTCAGACCGATTTGTGGGAAAATCCGCTGCATCCTCAAAAACCAAACACAATAGCGTCAGTAAAAGTGGATTGGTTGCTAATTCGCGGATGCGTTTATCTGTTTCTAACTTTTGAATAAAAGTTTCTGCTTTTATAGGGTCTTGCTTGGTTGTAAACCACTTCGTTACGAAATCAAAAATTTGATCATCATCGAAGTCTGCGACCTCAACTTCAGTGAATTGCTCAAAAGTATACTCTCGTGCCGCAATCCGGCAAGTCATCACGAATTGATTGAGATGAAATTGGGTAGCAAATCTTTGAATCTCGTCAATAATCCGCTGACTGTCTATGTCTCGCACCTCATCCAAACCATCCAAGAGGATGAGGGCTTGTCCTTCTTCCAGAATGACTTGCAGCTTAGTAATCAGTTCTGCGGGTGGGTTGGCAGTTTGATGCAGTGCAAAACTTTGAGGTAAATACTCCCACAAACTTGGTCGTCCAGATGTTTCTGCAAATGCTTTGAGCGTGATAAAAATAGGTACTCGGTGAGCTTGAAAGTGCTGCTCCACACAGAGCATTGCCAGTCGTTTTAAAAACGTCGTCTTTCCTGCTCCAGGCTTACCTAATACCATCAATTTCTTGTGTTGTGCTACTGCTTCTAGTCCATCAATCCGCTGTTCTTTGATTGGCGTTAATCCAAACCGCTCAACATCTTCCGCTCCACATCTCTCGAATAAGTCTGCAATCTTTAACCGTTGCCGTCCTGTGACTTTTTCTAGAATATTGACACTGGTGTAGATGGACGCTAAACCAATCGGTTGTTCCATATCCAAAACGCGCATCTTACCGCACCGTTCGCAGATACTAGATGCAACAAACTCACGAACTTCTTTAACTAGTGTTTGGATGTAAATTTCAGTGCTTGTCTTCTCAGGCGGTAGCTTTTGACCTGTTTTTTGATACTCACCAATCAAAAATACTTGCAGCCGATAAAACTTACCAGGGCCTTTGCCTGCAATCTGAAATTTTTCATAAACCCCAGTCATGCGCGTCCGAAAAGCACTTTGAGAAATACTTAAAGCCTCAGCCGCCTCTAGTTCATCATCCCCCCGGTGATAAATCTCAACAAATGCGTCCTCTTGTTCTTTAGACAGCTGATATTTTTGGGCAATTCGAGTTAAAAAATTACACGGAAGCGGCTGCATTGCTAGTTTCCACAATACTTGTAAGCTAGTGTAGCAAATAACATTAGCTCGCTTTGAGAACTAAGTCAGCCCATGTCAGGCTATGTCAGTAAAAGTCGTGGAAAAAGCTCTCAAACCCAGTTGCGACAGTAGATATAGCAAATTTCAAAGAGATGATTTTCCATGATTCACCCAACTGTACAGACTCATACCGAAGTACCTGTTATATCTACTCCACCACAGCCAACTCAAGGCGATTCAACGACGACAATTATTTTAGCGATCGCTTTTTTAATTAAAACAACACTGCTATCTATCGCCATGTTAATAAAAGCAAACAAACGTTAACCAAAGTGCGATCGCGCTCAAGTTAGCTAGCAAATGCGCGATCGCCAATTTTTTGACTTATGCTAACTATGTAATCATCTAATGAAAAATTTATATATTTCGTCACTCCTGCTGTGATTTTCCCTTGTCTTCTTTCCAACGTCCTGATTTCTTCACAGCTTCAGTTAACAGATACTCAATCTGTGCATTTACACTTCTTAGTTCATCTGCTGACCATTTCTCTACTACCTCGTAAAGTCTCTCATCCAGACGTAACAAAAATCGTTTTTTTTGTCCCATTTTTTAGTTATAAAGCGTTCCAGCATTGATAACGGGTTGGGCGGTTTGCTCAGAGGTGAGGACAACCAACAAGTTATTAATCATAGAAGCTTTGCGCTCGTCATCCAAATTAACCATTTGTTCGGTACTGAGACGATTCAACGCTTCATTCACCATCCCCACTGCACCCTCAACAATCTGCCGTCGCGCATCAATTAAGGCTTTTGCTTGCTGTCGTCGCAGCATCACTTGAGCGATTTCTGGTGCATAGGCGAGATGCGAGAGCCGTGCTTCAATCACTTCTACACCCGTTACTTCCAAACGGGCTTGGAGTTCTTTTTGCAAGGCGTGAGCGATTTCATCAGGAATTCCCCGCAGTGAAGGGGCTTCTGTTTCATCTGAACTGTCGTAGGGATATCGAATGGCTAAAGACCGAATGGCGGTTTCACTTTGAATGGCGACAAATTCAGAGTAATCATCCACTGCAAACTTTGACTTAGCTGAATCGAAAACCTGCCAAACGACAACTGCCGCAATTTCAATCGGACTTCCTTCGGCATCATTGACTTTGATGATTTTGCTGTTGAAGTTGCGAACCCGTAGCGAAATCTTTTGCTTGCTAACGAAGGGATTTGTCCACCAGAAGCCAGATTCTCGAACGCTTCCCACGTATTTGCCAAACAACACCAATACTACCGCTTGATTAGGCTCAACACTAAAAAAGCCCGACAGTGACGGGATGACAACAACCAAGAGTGTAGCAATCAACCAAACAAAAAACTCGTCACCACTAATAAAATCGGCAACTTTCAGGCCTCTTGCCAGTAAAGCTTCTAACCCCTGCACACGAGATACTAAATACCACCCTCCAAAGAGCGCGAGCGTGACTACCACAGCTAACATGATGAAGCCGTTGACCTTGAATGCTGGAAATTCCTTGATTTTTTGTTCCATAGTCTTTATCATGCCAATTTGATATTAATATGATATCATTCTGATATAAGATAGCGCTATCGCATAGACTTGTTCTTGCTCAATAGCTCCTTTTGGAAGGTTTTATGATAAATCTATATGACAAATTTTTCTTGAGATTTAGGAATTCAACTAGTTGATTCAACTAAAACAAATGCCATGAATGACGACTTTTACAATAGGGGAATAGAAAAAGCGAAACAAAAAGACTACGCTGGAGCCATTGAGGAATTTAGCCATGCTTTGCAATTGACACCTTACTCCGCCGAAGCTTACTTACAGCGAGGTTTGGCATATTATGACTCAGGAGCAATTCACCAAGCTGTTTCTGATTACACTCAGGCTCTCAACTTTTATCCTGATAGTGTAGAAGCTAATTATTATCGAGGATTAGCCAGGGTAGTACTCAAAAACCTACCAGGGGCGCTTGAAGATGTCGATCGCGCAATTCGTCTTAATCCCCATTATGCAGCAGCTCACAATCTGCGGGGAATAGTACGGCGCAAACAAGGGTATATTCAAGATGCGATCGCTAGCTTTAAAAAAGCAGCAGAATTATATTTAGCACAAAAAGATAAAGAAAATTGTCGGCTGTGTTTAGAAAAAATTAAACAGTTACAACCGCCAGAAAAACCAGTACAGCAACAAACTTCCACGAGTGCGCCCATCATCACTACAAATGCCTATTTCACGCAGCTATTAGAAAAAGCAGAAAAGGGAGACACCCGCGAAGCCATTGCAGATTTAAACTGGGTATTGCAAGCCGATTCTCAAGATGCCCAAGCTTATTGCTGTCGTGGCGTGGTACGCTGCAAAATGGGGAATTATCAAGAGGCGATCGCAGACTTTAACCAAGCACTGCAACTAAACTTTCAAGATGCCGTTGTTTATCGCAATCGCGGCAAAGCCCGTTCTCTTTTGGGAGATAATCAAGGAGCGATCGCAGATTTTAACCAAGCACTCCAGATTCAACCCGAAGATGCCTTAGTCTATGTTGCTAGAGGCAATGCTTATCGAGCAGCAGGCGATTATCTCGGTGCTATTGCTGACTACACCCAAGCGCTGCAAATCAATCCCGACGATGCTCAAGCTTATTACAATCGCGGCATCGCTTATACTTTTTTAGAAGAAATGCCACAGGCTGTAGCAGATTATCAACGAGCGGCTAGTATTTACTGCGAACAAGAAGACTGGGATAATTACCACCAAGTCTTAAATAACCTTAAAAAAATTCAGACATCTCATCCGGAATCAAAACAGCAAAAGTATAACTTATTACGTCAGCGACTTTTGCGATTAGTTGGGGGATATTGGGAAATTGCCCAGCGATTGATCGAACAGAAGCGAGAGTACTATCCGGGGATGACAGACGAGTGGTATTTGCAAAAAGCGATCGAAGATTTGGAACGCGATCGCGGCAGGTAAGAAATTGTTGTACATTGTCTCGTATATCTGACAATCAGTCATCAAATTTAAGATGAAGGAGTTGTAAAATGTCTAATATACGAGAAGAAATGCCTGTGCTTATCCGCCATGAAGGAGATTGGGTAGGCACATATACATTGGTTGATACAGCAGGAAAAATTCTCGATAAGTATGAATCTCACTTAACCTGCCAGTTTCCAGAAAACAGTCCTCATCCTTACCATCAAATTAACCGCTACAAGTGGGCTGATGGTAAAACAGAGGAGTATGATTTCCCTGGAACGTATAGCGATAAAAACCTTTTGTTTGATACCAATCGTATTCAAGGGAGAGCTTGGGAAGCTGATGATTCCACCGTTATTTTGCATTTTTCATATAAGGGAATGCCGGAGATGTCCTTATATGAAATGATACTAATTAGTCCTTGCAATAACTATCGTGCTCGTACTTGGCACTGGTTAAAAAATCATCAAATATTTCAGCGCACCTTAATCCAAGAAGAACGGCTAAGATAATAATTTCAACGCTCAAAGATGCTCGATAAAGTAAATCTTAACTCTACAGGTGCGTTACACTTCATTAGCGCACTATTTTTTGAGTAAATAAATTCGGTAATCTATATCTTAGATTGCTCTTTCTAATCTAAAATCTTAAATCGGTAAAGGTAAAGGCATGGCAAAAGCAGACAAAATAAATTTTTCAACTCCCAGTGGTTTTCCAGAATTTCTTCCTGGCGAAAAGCGCTTAGAAGTTTATTTACTAGATACCATTCGTAGAGTTTTTGAAAGCTATGGCTTTACACCCATCGAAACCCCCGCAGTAGAACGTTTAGAAGTACTGCAAGCTAAAGGTAATCAAGGTGATAATATCATTTATGGTATCGATCCCATCCTGCCACCAAATAGACAAGCAGAAAAAGATAAGGCAGGTGAAACTGGTTCAGAAGCTAGAGCTTTAAAATTCGATCAAACAGTTCCTTTAGCAGCGTATATTGCCCGTCACCTCAATGAATTAACCTTTCCTTTTGCTCGTTATCAAATGGATGTAGTTTTTCGAGGAGAACGAGCAAAAGATGGGCGTTTCCGCCAATTTCGACAGTGCGATATTGATGTAGTTGCCCGTCGCGAACTCAGCTTACTTTACGATGCTCAAATGCCTGCAATTATCACTGAGATATTTGAAGCAGTTAATATTGGGGATTTTCTGATTCGCATCAATAATCGTAAAATACTCACAGGTTTTTTTCAGTCAGTAGGAATTGCAAAAACCAAAATTAAAACCTGCATTGGTATCATCGATACTTTAGAGAAAGTCGGTGAGAGTAAGGTAAAACAGCATTTAGAAGCAGATGGTATTCTCACAGAGCAAACTCAAAAAATTATTGATTTTATTAAAATTGATGGCAATGTTGACGAAGTGTTAGATAAGCTTAAACACCTTGCTCAAAACTTGCCAGAATCAGAGCAATTTAGCCTCGGAGTTACCGAACTAGAAACAGTAATTACAGGCGTTCGCAATCTTGGCGTTGCTGATAATCGTTTTTGTATTGATTTAGCGATCGCTCGTGGACTTGATTATTATACAGGTACAGTTTACGAAACAACTTTATTAGGACACGAAGCTTTAGGTAGTATTTGCTCTGGTGGCAGATATGAAGAATTAGTAGGAACATTTTTAGGTGAAAAAATGCCTGGAGTGGGTATTTCCATTGGCTTAACTCGCTTAATTAGCCGCTTGCTTAAAGCTGGTATTCTTAATACCTTGGCTGCCACACCTGCCCAGGTAATGATAATGAATATGCAAGATGATTTGATGCCTACTTATTTAAAAGTGTCACAAAATCTGCGTCAAGCTGGAATTAATGTTATAACTAACTTTGATAAGCGTCCATTAGGTAAGCAGTTCCAGTTAGCAGATAAACAAGGAATTCAATTTTGCGTTATTATTGGTTCCCAAGAAGCAGCAGCGCAAAAGTCTTCTCTCAAAGATTTAAAAACAGGCGAACAAGTAGAAGTAGCGCTGGATAATTTGGCTGAAGAAGTTAAACGCAGGCTGACGTAAATCCTAAATCGATCGGGGTGCAATGAATAAACCAATCAAGCGAGCTTTTTTAGACACTGAAGATGGACAAATTCTTTACCGAATTGCTGGCGAGGGAGAACCTCTGCTTTTACTTCATCAACAGCCTAGAAGCAGTGACGAATTTCGTGAGTTAATGCCTATTTTTGCTCAGAAAAGATGTGTTATTGCTATGGACTTATTAGGATTAGGTGATTCCGACAAGCCGCCTAGAATGTACTTTGTTGAAGACTATGCAAAAACAGTCATAGCCCTTTTAGAAGAATTAAATATTTCAAGTGCAAGCATCTTGGGAAACCATACAGGTGCTTTTGTCGCGGGAGAAGTAGCTGCGGCATATCCTGAAAAAGTAGATAAACTAATATTAGCGAATGCGTTTGGTTTTGATGAAACAGGAAAAGAAGTCTTATATAGGAGATTTTCTGATGGTTTTAAAATAAAAACAGATGGCTCTCATCTTATGGAAAGATGGTCAGCCCGCGCACAATATGTCGGCTCTCCAGAATTGAATCAACGTTGGATTTTAGACGATTTAAAATGTTCTGGCTATCCTTTATATGCTGTTTGGGCTATACAAAACTACTGTTTGGAAGCGCCAAAAAGATTTCAGTTAATAAAGTCTCCTACCTTGATTATGTGTGGAACTGAAGATATGAAAACATTTGATAGGCTGGGTTTAGCCAAGGTAGAAAACAGATATTTTGTTTCTCAAGCAATCCCTCATAGCAAGGTGGTTGAAATTGAAGGCGGGACAATCTGCATGATGAACCAAATACCTGAAGAAATATCGCAGGTAGTAATCAATTTTCTCGATGATACACATATCTAAAATTTTAGACAGCAGGTTGCCAAAAAAATCAGAATCAGTATTAAAAGTCAATTTATATTGTATAGATAGATACATTCCTTTGTTAACGCCTTGTACGATTCTAAGATTGATTGTGTGAGTCCTAAATACATGGAAAATAAAGACAATTCTGTACGCGAACAAGAGGCTGATAACTTTTTGCATATAGCCTCTGTAAAAGAGGATTGGGGTGGAGACGGTAGAGGGCGCATGAATTTATCAGGAAGGCGCACAGCGATCGCGAAAGAATACCTACCTCGACAGTACCAGTTCTTTGACACAAATACTGTACTAGAAAAGCAAGGGTGGCAAATCGATGGAATGCCAGAAAGTGTACCACCTGGAAGCCGTCGATTGCTAACGTGGCAAGACTCTGGTGCATCAACTTCAAGAGTGGTTTTACCACCGCAGTTTGAGGCCCCATCTGGAATATTCACTGCCGATCTGGAAATTTTTGTAATTAAGGGTAAAATACAACTGGGTGAATGGCAGTTAAGCAAGCATGGCTACTCTTTTATCCCCGCAGGTGTAAGAATAGGTTCTTGGAAAGTACTAGGTGGTGAGGAAGCTGAAATTCTCTGGATGGAAAATGGTTCTGTTCCACTAGAGTATAAAAATGCACAAGATAATCATCCGGATGCGAAGGTGTGTGACTTTATTCCAGCATTGGATAGTAAATTATTACCGTGGGGTAAAGCTGATACAGTTCAGTTTGTGCAAGCAAATAAGAAGTGGCTAAGGAAGGATAGTAACGGAGGTGGAGTATGGTTGCTTACTATCTTGCCACATTTTGATAATAAGTATCAAATGATACAGCCGTACAACGAGGAAGGGTACTGTTTAACGGGCTATTGTGATGTCGGAGATTACCGAATCGTAAAAGATCATTATTGGTATTGTCCTAGCTATAGCACTCTTCCCAGGCACATTACAGATGATGGCGGCTTGTTCTTTGTCAGAGTTGATAGGGACTTATCGCAAGTGTCAACAGTCTTGTCATATGCACCTCAAGATGCATAGCTTTGATAAGCAGCAGGGTTTTTGTGTGGATTACCAGAAGGTCTTTTCAAATAACATACATGATTGAACCCATATCGTAGCAAATCCGCGATGAAGAAGTAGTATCCAAAACCACAACTTTCTCATGAATTACGAATTACAATTCCCCAGCTTAAAACACTCAACCCTAACAATAAAGGTGTTAACCAATCACCCCAACGCACGTAAAAAGTCTTTGTTTGCTGTCGATAAATAGTTGCGGCATGAGTTTCGTAGATATTATATCCAGATATCCACAAGGTTCTGCCGTGAGGATCGACAAAAGCTGAATATCCTGTGTTAGTTGCCCGTACCGACCATCTATCGGTTTCGATTGCCCGCATGATATCCTGTGCGTGGTGCTGCAATGGCATGGGCGCACTGTAATGGGCATCATTAGAAGAACTGAGGATAAATTGCCCACCTGCCGCAGCTTGACGGCGAAATTGTTCGGGAAAAGCCGATTCGTAACAAATACCAACGATCGCCTGACCCAATGGCGTGTTAAAAACTTGATTGGGCGAACCTGGCACTTGATGTTCGTCCAGAGGTGATAAGCGCTGAATTATCCCACCTAAAATTCCTTCAAAGGGAATATATTCCCCCAGCGGTACTAGTTTAGCTTTGTCATAACGGCTGACTATTTCACCGTTACCACTGACGGTAAATAAACTATTTGTATAGCTGCTTCCCCGTTCGCCAAAAGCACCAACCCAAGCCACTACGCCTTTTTCCCGCACTGCTGAAACTAGGGGAGTTCCCAGCAAGTCGCGCTGGAAAAAAGGCATAGCTCCTTCTGGAGTAAGGACTGCATCTACACCTTGATTTACTAAAGTTAAATAGCCATCGGTGTAACCTGTAATGGCACGACGCAATCCTTCGGGAGTCAGTTTAATTTTGTTGGGAATATTGCCTTGAACGATACCGACTTTTAATGCTGCTGCTGGCGGTTGGGCGATAGGACGGATGTATAGTATTAAGCCTATGAGGTGTAGAGTAATTAATAATCCTGCGGCAGTAACTAAATATCTATTAACGAACCGCACAGACGCAGAGGAAGTGTTTTTTTCTTTGTGGTTTATCCAGCTTTCAGCAATTAAGCCATTGACAGATGCGATCGCAGCTGTAACGGTACTAGTACCGGAAATTTGACCGAGATGTAAAATAATTAGGTCGTGCGGACTTTGAGTATAAGCTAGCGAACTCCACCACAAAGGTCCTGCACTCCAAAGGGCTTCTAAACCACACCAAATGGCTGTGCCAATTAAAATGCGTATTCCTGCTTTTTGCTGGGCAAGACGCGCCATTACCGCTGCCCAAATGGCGACAAATACGCCTCCATAGAGGCTGACGAATCCCCAGCAAAAGAGGGTAATTGCTAAACTCGGCCACCAAGGAACGCCAAGCCAAGTCATGGGATGAATACCTGTAATCCAGGATAAGGCGACACCGTGATAACCAATACCCCAGGCGCAGCCGAAGAGGGTAGGGGGAGTAGAGGGTTTATGTTTACCTGAAGTAACAACCAAAACCCACAGAGGAGCTAAGGCAATCCAAGCGAGGAACCATGCCCCTACAGGGGCCACGGTCAGCCCCATAATTATGCCGCTGAATAAAGCAATTAGCAAAGGGAGTGAAGAAATCGACTTCTCCCCCTGCTTTCTACTACTCAGCTTCTTCTGCATCGCCTGCATCGGGAGGAACTATTGCTACGCCTGTGATTGCGTCATCTTCATCGAGACGTTGTACTCTCACTCCAGTGGCCGATCGCGATTGTACGGAAATCGCATTTACAGCTTGACGAATGATGATACCGCGATTCGTCACCATCATGATTTCATTGTCGCAATTGACAATGCCTAGGGTTGCTAGTTGGTCTTTGTTTTTGCGGTTTTTGAATTTTGTGGCCATTAAACCTTGACCGGCACGATTTTGCAGTCGGAATTGGGCAACTGGTACGCGCTTGCCATATCCGCCGATGGTAATCACCAATACCCAAGGGCCGACATTTCCATTCCCTGGTACTTCTGGAGATTCCTCGTTAGTCTCGATATCTTCTGTCTCGATTTCGTCAACTTCAGCTTCGACTGTATCTAAAGTCTCAAGAATGGCTGCGGGGAGAATATCCATTCCCACCAATTCATCACCTTTTTTGAGTTTCATGGCTTTGACTCCACGAGTTGCCCTCCCCAAAGGACGCAGTTGTTCGTGGGTACATCTAAAGTGAATCGCCATACCTTGACGAGAACCAATAATTATGCTGTCTTCGACTCTGGCGCGTCGCACCCAGCGGAGTTGGTCGCCTTCTTCTAGAGAAATTGCAATCAAGCCGTTGGCTCTGATGTTGCTAAATGCTGCTAATTCAGTTTTCTTGATATTGCCGCCTTTAGTGAGCATTACCAGAAATTCGTCGCTGCTAAATTCGTCAACAGGTACAATCGAGGTGATTTTTTCTTCTCTAGGAATGGGCAGCATTTGCACGATGGGCGTACCGCGACTGGTACGGGAACCTACGGGAATTTGATAAGCTTTCAGACAGTAGACGACACCGCGATCGCTAAAGAACAAAACGCTGTCGTGGTCGCAGCAGGTCAAGAAATGCTCAACGGTATCATCGTCTTTGACTTTGGCTGCGGCTTTGCCTCTGGTGGCGCGACTTTGGGCTTCAAAGGTGTTGACTGGCATCCGTTTGATGTAACCTTGCTCTGTCAGCAGAACGATCGCTTTTTCGTTGGCAATCAAGTCGCGTTCGTCTATTTCCCCTTCGGCGTGGGTAATAACTGTCCGCCGAGGTGTGGCGAAGCTAGTTTTGATTTGCGATATTTCGGTTTCAATAATTTCTAGTATGCGTTCGCGCCGCGCCAAAATATCCTGCAAATCGGCTATCTGCGTTTGTAAGTCTTCGTGTTCTTGGCGAATTTTGTCTGCTTCTAGGGCTGTTAACCGCCGCAGTTGCATTTGTAAAATTGCGTCGGCTTGCACTTCTGAAAGCCCGTAAGTCGCTATTAACTCACCTTTGGCTGTGGGTGCATCAGGTGCATGACGAATTAAGTTAATAATTGCATCCAAATGCCCTAGAGCAATCAATAATCCTTGCAAAATATGGTCGCGTTCTTCTGCTTTTCGCAGTTCGTAGCGGGTACGTCTAGTTATGGATTCGATGCGAAAATCGAGGAAGACGTTGAGGAATTCCTTAAGGGTGAGGATTTGGGGTTCGCCATTCACCAAGGCCAGCATATTCGCCCCAAAGTTGGCTTGCAGTGGGGTTTGCTTGTAGAGGTTGTTCAACACTACGCGGGGATAGGCATCGCGCTTGAGTTCGATGACGATTCGCATTCCATCGCGATCGCTTTCATCTCGAATATCTGCAATTCCTTCGATGCGTTTGTCATTTACCAACTCGGCAATCTTTTCAATCAGGGCTGCTTTGTTGGTTTGGTAGGGCAATTCGGTGATGATAATTGCTTCTCTTTCCGGTCTTCCCCGCTGTTCGATGGTTTCAATGTTAGCCACGCCGCGCATGGTAATCGAACCGCGCCCGGTGGTGTAAGCTTCTTTAATTGCTGCCGTTCCTAAAATCTGCGCCCCAGTGGGAAAGTCTGGGCCGTGGATGTACTGCATTAACTGGAGGTCGGTGATTTCTGGGTTGTGAATCAGTGCCACCAAGCCGTCGATCAATTCGCCTAAGTTGTGCGGTGGGATGTTGGTTGCCATCCCTACGGCAATCCCAGAGGAACCATTCAGCAGTAGTTGAGGGATACGCGATGGTAAAACTGTCGGTTCTTGCTGGGAACCATCGAAGTTATCGGCAAAGTCTACAGTTTCCGATTCGATATCTTGCAGGAGGGCGGCGCTAGTTAAAGCTTGCAAGCGGCATTCTGTGTATCGCATTGCCGCCGGGGGGTCGTTGTCTACCGAACCGAAGTTACCATGCCCGTTAATCAAAGGCGATCGCATGGAAAAATCCTGTGCCATTCGCACCAAGGCATCGTATACTGCCGTGTCGCCGTGGGGGTGATATTTACCCAACACTTCCCCTACTACACGGGCGCATTTTCTAAAGGGGCGATCGTGAGTCAGACCCAGCTCGTGCATAGCGTAGAGGATGCGACGATGCACAGGTTTTAGACCATCCCTGGCATCTGGCAGCGCCCGACCCACAATTACACTCATGGCGTATTCCAGATAAGACCGGGACATTTCGTTCCGCAAGTCTGTGGGGATAATCCTCTCCTGTGAGAATGTCATAACCTAAAAAACTCCAAAAAATGTAGATTGTAGCCCTTACAGTTGACAAAGCGCCAATTTATGCCAAATCTTACTTGAATAATTGCCATATTTTGCTACAATTCTAACACAATTTTGTCTGGTTATGCTGGTAAACCTACTTTTAGCATCTCGGCGCAAATCTTCTTGTAAAAGAGTTAATAAAAGTTACTTTATTCTCATTCTAAATTAATCATCTAAATTCACAAAAAGATGTTCATTTCTAACAATAAACGATTTCAGAAGAAGTATTGGTTTGCAAAGCCAATTTTGTAGTTGAATCTGACCATTTGAGATAACTAGCACGAGTTTATCTGCATTGTAGCAACTGCCAAGCAGGAGCCAGAATTAGAAATTGAATTATGTGTGACTGATGGATAAATAAAGAGTAAAACACCACACCAAATTTTCAATTCGATAGTCTACTTTTCGAGAACGCCAAAGGCGAACAGTCAGTGGCAGGTTTAAATCTACTACACTCTTAATTTTTAATTTTGCATTTTTATTTAATTCTTAATTTTGTATTTCTGGTTGAGACTTGAGTTGAGATGCAATTAAAGGAACTTTGGGAGAGAGAAAAAATCCAATAAGAGGATATTTGTAAAGTACCAAATGGCATAAAGATATCTCGCATATCTGAAAAAGCTGCTATGTACACTAAAGATTAAACGAAAAAATTAGAGTACATAACTTTGCTTTTAGGAAGCACTGGTAAGTCAGCACTCAAGGATTTTAAAAGTAACTTACCACTAATTCCAAAAATCGCAAATAAAATTTAAAAAATTATCTACGAAGATAAATAAAAACCATAAATTCTTTGTAAAATAACATTAAAACCCCTAATCAACGTTTAAAAAACGACCAATATAATAGATGTTCAAATCAAAAAAACAAGTGGAAATGGAAATCTAAGAAATAGAAGGTAGAGCGATTGCTATGGAATTGATTTCTAATCATCAACCTCCTGGGTTAAGGCTGAAATTAAGTTCCTTGCATCTAGCATTGTAAGTAGATCGAAATCTGCCTTGTCGCAGACTTCATTGAGGTTAAGCCCTGCTCTTTCTAGAAGTGAAGCAATATAAGTTATCTGTTTTGGGGTTGCAGGTTTCTTCGCTAATCCGGCATCTGGATTTGATAAATATTCTGGTGGCCCATCTTTAGCCCAATTTTTTAAAATAGCGGCTGTATAGTTAACATAATGCTGAATTCCCTTACGTGCTGCAATTCCAATGGCAGCTATTATCCAATCAACTTCATAACGTTCTATAAAATTATGAATAGCTGTATTATCTTTTTCCAACAAACTTTTCCGTCCTAGCAACTCCATCCAGCATTGCCGGATTTCGTCTAACCTTTTGCGACGTTCTCTAAGTAGAGATACGCGCTTGGCTCGAATCTGCTTAGACCACTCCTCTTTGCTAGATCCACCAGTGAAATCCTTGATCAATTTAGCAGATTTACCGGAGTTACATTCTTCGCAGCTAGTTACTAGATTTTCAAAGTCATCATTACCACCTTGCGCTACAGGAATCAGATGATCTATTACAAGCTTTATATCAGGTGGAGTTCGACCACAATATTGACAGGTATGATTATCTCTTTGAAAAATATCAACCCGAAGAGATGGTGAAATTTTGCGAACATTTTCTACTTCAAGCATACTAACTTGAAGCGTCGTATTAATAATCAAGCTTTGATTTGGATTCACTAACAGTAGTTTCAGCTTATTAAGTTTTTCAACATATATCTTTTGAGATACCACCCCTGCACGTTCACAAACCTCTTCCCAGGTTGGTTTATCACTTTTTTCAACAATTTCAATATATGATTTTAAGAAAATTTTATCTCTCCTAGAAAGCTTGGTTACAGCCCATTCGACATTTTGAATAAAATATTCAATTTCCTATCTAATTTTTCTGGTTCGCAAAGTTCTGCAAAAAAGATATAAGCTTGAACAGGACAATCTTCAAAATCAGTGGCTTTTGAAAGATAGCCTTGCATTATTTCTTTGCTAGCAGCATCAATTTTATAGAGATAGCGCCCTCTTCTTTCAGCAATAGCTAAACGATAATAGCTTGTAGCAGACTGACATATACGAAGTGTTGACCTGAGAGCTATTCCCATTTCGTCCCAATTGTTTAGCTGCCAGTGGATATCAGCTATGAGTTGGTAGTCTCTCAATGTAGGGTACTCTATTTGTGTAATTACTTGTAGAGCATCCTCTGCTTTATCGGTGAACCATAAACACATAGCAAGTAACCTGCGCTTATTATCATTGGGTTCACTATCCAATAATTTTTGGAGTTCTTTAGCGGCTTCGCCGTACTTTGTTTGATGTATTAAGCTTTGGTAGTCCACTGTTTTTCGAGCAAACTAAGAAAAATTATTAACTAAGCAAGCTATGTGCAAGAACTAAGTGCTTGCAATGTAAAAATTATAGCTTTATTTTACATTTTTTAGGTAGAGATATTCAGCTTCGTACAAATTTTTTTGCCCTTAGTAGTGTCAGGCGCTTTTATATCTTTTTAAAATTCCAAATACTTAGCGTTTTATCTTTCCTATTAGCTTCAATATCTGCTTCTACTTTAGCAATGAGGTTATCTAATGTGGCTGATTTCTAACCTCCTTCAATTTGCCGGAAATCATATCATCTAAATATTCTTTAAGCCATATTGTAAGTTGGCAAGTATCTCCTTCTGGTAGCATTGAATGAAGTACCCGTCAGCAATGGAGCGAGGGCGATGTACGCAACCGTCAGACAACCACTGACTTTTCAAGAGTTTCTTGTCTGGGACGATGGTTCAGGCAGAGAGTTTGAGCTATTGGATGGGATTCCTGTGCCATTATCAGAACCAAATGCAAATCATGAGGATTTAATCGAGCGGCTGTGTGCCTACTTAGAAAATCACTGCCAAGAAAATGACCTGCCCTACGTGTCGCGCCAGTCCAAGCAGGTTCGGCTCAAGACAGCACCACCAGAAAAAGAAAAAAGCCGGAAAGCAGATATTGTCATATTTGCTAGAGTTGAATGGCAGCGGATGAAAACTAGCTCTAGTTCTGCTGCTGCATATATTCCACCACCCGGAATCATTGAGGTCGTTAGCAACAACTGGAAAGACGACTATCTGACAAAACTTGCTGAATATGAAGACTTAGGCGTTTTAGAGTACATCATCGTAGATTATGCTGCTTTTGGTGGCATTCGCTTCATTGGCTCTCCCAAACAGCCAACTATTACAATCTACCAACTTGAAGATGGAGAGTATTTACCTCCAAAGGTGTTTCGAGGACAGGATCGAATTGATTCTAGATTGTTTAGGAACATTCCCCTAACAGCTGAACAGATTTTTGCAATGAGTCACTGATTAGCAAGGTTTAACACAACTACTATCAAAATATAATCCTTTGAGTTATTCCTAAACTAGGCTCTAACCCACATTTTGCAAGTGCGTTTAATTTGGGATTTCTGGTTGAGACTTGAGTTGAGATGCAATTAAAGGAACTTTGGGAGAGAGAAAAAATCCAATTAAACTAGCAAAAAGAATTGGTGTCAGGGGACTAAAATTAGTCAGTTTTGATAATAGTAGAGTTGTACTGATAGGTGTGCGCGTTACTGCTGCGTTGATAGCTGCCATCGTACAGATTGCGCCCAAGGCAGGATTAAGTCCGGGAATTAATATTGCTATTGCTTTGCCTATGCAAGCACCAGTGAAAAACAGCGGGATAATGAATCCACCGCGCCAGCCTCCTGTAACTGTAATACTGATGGCAGTCATTTTACTAAGGGCCAAAATTAAAAGGAAAATAGCAGAGAAACTAGTAGTCACAACAGATTCTAATTCTTCATGTCCAAAATAACGGGTTAGGGGCAATAAAGCTGCCAAACTGCCAAGTCCTAATCCTGCGATTGTTGTGCGTATATAAATAGGGCCGGGAATTTTTGCAAATAAGCGATCGCAGCCTCGAAAAATGGCAATGAAAATCCATCCGGCGATCGCCCCAATGATACCAAACAAAATTGCCAGAGCAAAATCATCGATATTTTGTAGGCGGTATTCAGGGAAATGCCAAGTAGGGGCAATTCCCAAGTGTGTAATTGCTGCAAACACCAAATAACTGGCACAACTAGCAACAATGGCTGGCATCAAAGCCTCGTAATATTCCACAATATGCTGGTGGTGCAAGATCTCTAAAGCGAACATCGCACCGCCGAGAGGTGCGCCAAATAAAGCAGTGAAGCCAGCAGCCATAGCCGCCAAACTCATGGATCGCAAATCTTCTCCCTGGAGTTTTAGGCGATCGGCAACCCAAGTACCAAAAGAACCTGTCACCTGTACCAATGGTGCTTCTGGCCCAGCACTGCCACCTGCCGCTATGCTGACCAAAGAAGCGAGAATCATTGAGGGATTTTTGCGCGCATCCAAACGTCCCCCACGAAAATGAATATTATCCACAATGACGGCGATTTCACCAGGATTACCGAGAAAATGAATCACTAACCCGATAATTAAGCCAGCTAGTGGCATTACTATCAGCAAACTCAGACCTTGAAATCTTTGCAGTTGGTGAGTTATCAGTTCTAGAACATTCCAATATAACCCGGCAAAAAGACCACAAATAGTCCCCACAACTGCCCAGCGTAGAACCCACCGCGAAATCATTAGAGGATTTCGCCTTACCAATCCAAAAAGTTGAGAAAATGACCAGCGTTGACTTCGATCGGCGCTATTACGTTTGTTTGGTAGCACTATTAATTCCCTAGCTCTAACAATGAAACAAAAGATACAAAATTTATAATGGTTTTATGATACAAGTCATCCGCTTTAAGAAAGGTTTTTGATTTGGCTGCTTTGCTTAAAAGTAAATTCTGAATTAAATAAAGATGTTGCCGATTATTTACTCAGATCGTTTCTCCAGCATGATACAGGCTTTCGTCATCCAGAAAAGCCCAGAAGGTGATTACGAACTGAATAGTCTAGCCTAGTCATTAGTGGTAACTGTTGAACGCTGCCTAGCTATGGAAATTTAAACCCCAAGATAGTGTATGCCTGACAACAGGATCTTTTAAGCTTAATCAAGAAGTTAGAAGTTAGATTTATGAATCAAGAAACAACTCCCAGTCAAGCAGAAAAAATGAATCCAGAAGGTGATGCCTCACAATTAAGTCCAGAGGTACTTGACAAAATCAAACACCCTCCGAATATAGATGATGTCATTCGGCAACAGTCTCCACAAGAACGTAGGAGTAACCCAACTTTAGTACCAGAAATGTTGGACGAACCCAACGATGAAATGAGTGGATTTACAGAAGAATAAAGATATTTAGTAGTGCTGAATGTAGATGTATAGCAAAGTGCTGAGTGCTGAGTGCTGAGTGCTGAGTAAAAACCACTTGCTTTAAGGCTTTGAGCAATCACAACTGTCTTAAAGGTTGTGGCTACCGCTGTAATATTCTTTTGATTTCGCTTTTTTCCCTAGTATTAAAGACACTTTCCCCTGAGAGAAAGCGTCTTTTTACTTTCGACAAATAATGTTGGTAGAAGAGGAAAAATTATTGGGTATTAGGTATTGGGAAAGATTTTCCCAACACCCAGTTTTTCATTAACCAATGTTAACTTTTACAGTTCTTTGTTTTTCCGATTCTGCTTTCGGTAAGCTTAAGTGGAGAATACCATTTTTGTATTCAGCTTGTACTTTGTCGTTTTCAACTAAAGAAGGTAATTGAATTACCCGTTGAAACTTGCCATAACGAAACTCCGACCGAGTAACACCATTTTCTTCAACCTGAGTTTCAAGCTTCCGCTCGCCAGTAATCGTAACCGAGTCGGGTGTTGCTTCTACACTTATATCTTTTGGCTCTAGACCGGGTACTTCTAACCTCAAAAGAATTTCATTTTCAGTGTCTTTGAGTTCAGCAGCAGGAATAAAGGTAAAGCCAGTCCTTTCACCGCCATCAGTTGGAATTAACCTATCAAACAACCGATTTATTTGCTGTTGTAAGGTGTCAATTTCTCGTAACGGGCTCCAACGTTCACTGTCTCGGCGGAATGGTTCTAAGCGTTCGATGTCTCGGAATGGTTCCCAGCGAATTAGTGCCATAATATCACCTCTAAGATGGACTATTTTAGTCTGAGGAGGCTCAATTTCAAGCTTCCAACTGGTAGCGAACCAGTGCATTTTTCTAAGTGAATCTTTTTTGATTCTAAAAGCTTAATCTCAAGCTTCATATCTCAAAGATTAGATCGACTTAAATTATAGTAGGTTCGGTTTTGTAGTCATTAGCGATCGCAATAACCGTACCCGCCAAACAATTCACAATTAGTTACAAATCTGCGTTGAATAGAGAGTTTGTTGTCAGTTGTCAGTTGTCAGTTGTTAGTTGTTATTCTTACCTCCCCTGCTCCCCCTGCTCCCCCTGCTCTCTAATTCTCTAGGGATGCTTACGGCTGCAATACATGAGCAAAATTACAAATAATCCTAATCCAAAAAGATATTTGAATGGGTCTGGCACAATAGGATTAGGAGAGAAGAAGCCTTCAATGATACCTGCAATTATCAACATTGGTACAATGCCAAATACTAACTGTACCGCCTGAAAACCATAAAATTTCAACGCATCGCCCCGACGATATTTACCAGGAAATAAAATTCCTCGTGCTATTAACAGACCTGCACCACCAGCAAAAAAAATGGCAGGTAATTCTAGGGAACCGTGGGGAAATACAAACGCCCAAAAAGGATAAGCAAGATTATTTTGACCTACTAGAGTACCAACAGCACCAATCAATAAACCATTAAATATCATTAAATAAGTTGTATATACCCCAGCTGTAATCCCGCCAGCAATAGCCGCAAAAGATACGGTGATATTGTTGATCGCGATCCCACTGGATGCCAGAGGTTCAATGCCAACAATTGACCCCATCCACAATTTATGTTCATCTCGTACTTTAGTTATCAAATTTTCAGGTACTATCAGCGACATAAATGTTGGGTCTTGCCACGCATACCACCAAGCGACTAGTGCCCCCAACAGAAACATCGCGATCGCAGTCGCAATGTATGGAAATGTTTGCCGGATCGCAGATGGCAGCCCCCAACGATAGAATTCCACTACTGCTTGCCATTCCTGTCGTCGCGAACCTTGGTAAATTTGCGTATAAGAACGAGTTGTCAGAGATTGTAAACTTTGTATCAAAGTATTGCCAACCTGCTGTGTCCGGGCGCGTGCCAAATCTGCCGTTACCGAACGATACAAACTTGCTAATTCTCTGATTTCTGTTGCTGAGAGTGACTTTAGTCCTTTGGTTTCTACCTGTTTTAACAAAGCACCTAGCCGTTGCCAATTCGGTTCTCGTCGTGCAATCCAACGTTGAATATTCATAAATTTTGGGAATATTGAGTTTAACGTACTTTAAGATAGCCTCAAATTCCCCTCCGTACTTTCAAGGAAATTTTGACGTTATGTCACAAAACCTCAATCCGCAAAATCCGATGCAGCCTCTCAGCCTGGGTAATGTAGTTACCGCCGGATTCCGGCTTTATCGCTCTCATCTAAAATCCTACTTTTTGTTGGCTTTAACAGTATCTTTGTGGTCGCTGCTGCCCTTTTTATTTTTCATACCTGCTGGGATATTACTTTATTTGAATCGCTTCAATAATAATTCCCCTTTGATTTGGTTAATATTTGTGGTGATTGGAATAGGTTTGTATTTATATGCTTTGGGTAAATCTTCAGTTAACGCTGCAACCATCTCACGGTTAGCATTTAGTGAATTGATTAATCAACCAGAAACTGTTAATGCTGCCCATAGTCACGTAAAACCTCGGCTGTGGATTTTTGTAGTTACTATAATCCTACTATTTCTAATATTCTTGGGAGTTTTTTTAGTATTTACAATTTTAATGATTCTACCTTTGTTAAATTTGCTTATTTTTTTGCCTGCGTTGGCTGCTATTTTTTGGTTTATGGCACGGTTTTTCATAACTGACGTGTTAATAGCAATTGAAGATAACCTTGATTCCGTAAAAACTATCAGCCGCAGTTGGGATTTAAGTAAGGGAAATGCTTGGCGGATTGTTTTAATATTTCTCGTAGCTGGGTTGATTACAATACCATTACAATTAGTTGTGCAATTAATTAGTAGAGGAATTCTCCAACCATTAATTCAACCTTTGATATCAGAGGCTATTAATGGCTCTACAAATGCAATTTTTTTCATTGCTGGAGGTTATTTACTTATATTATTAGTTTCATTTTTATTTAACGCAATCATTTTGCCTTTCTGGCAAGCAATCAAAGCAGTTATTTATTATGACCTGCGGAGCCGCCGTGAAGGTTTAGGTTTGCAGCTACGCGATCGGGAAATTTAAGCACCAGTATAAAGATTAGTATGCACCTTTTTAACCATATTAAATTCCGCACTCCTGAAAGTGTAGAATTAGAATTTACTCTCGCTGGTATAGGTAGTCGTGCTTGGGCTTTGATAATTGACTATCATGTTTTGGCTGTGACATTAGCAGTATTTTTTATTATTTGGCTTGTTGTTTCAATACAGTTAATAGATTTTTGGACAAGGATTTTTGGAGCTAGATCGGTTTTTTGGTTGATGGCGATCGCCTTTATTACCTGGTTTGTTATTTATGTAGGTTATTTTGTCTTTTTTGAAACAATCTGGCAAGGTCAAACTCCTGGCAAACGCTTTGCTAAAATTCGCGTGGTTCGGGATGATGGTAGACCGATAGGATTGCAACAGGCGACTCTACGTGGCTTACTGCGACCTTTTGATGAAGTTATGTTTATTGGAGCTTTATTAATTATGTTTACTCGCCGTGAAAAGCGGTTAGGTGATTTGGCTGCTGGCACAATTGTAATTCAAACCCAAACATTCACCGCATCAGCGAGTTTAAAAATTTCAGAACAAGCAAAAACACTTTATGAGTATCTACTACAAATTACCGATTTATCTCCATTGTTGCCCGATGACTTTGCCATAATCCGCGAGTATTTGCAGCGGCGTGGTGCAATGTCAGCAAAGGCGAGAACTACATTAGCTCAACAACTAGCTCAACAAGTTAAAGCAATTATTGACCTAGACAAATTGCCAGAAAATGTTTCCCCTGATGTCTTTTTAGAAGCCATTTATCTTGCCTATCAGCACAGAGAATATTAGGGAACGGGGATTAGGAAGCAGGGGGAGCAGGGGAAGCAGGGGAAGCAGAGGGAGAAAAATTTCAAATGTCCACTGAATTTATTCTCAATCCTAATCCCCAATCCCCAGTCCCCAGTCCCCAGTCGTCAATCCCCAGTAGCCTAGAAATCTAAACTCGGCCAGTCTGGTTTGCGATAATAGTTCGTCATATCGTCAAATTTTCGCAGTTCGACGCGGTGGATCAAAAATTCTGGAGAATTCAACAGCCATTGCTGATTCAACTGAGAAAGCAAGGTGCTGAGGTTTGTACGATCTAAATCTGGCGAAACCTCCCCAAAATAGCCTAATGTAATGTGGGCTGTAAAATGATAATGCTGCTCAATACCCAAAGCTATTAACTTGGGATTTTGATAAATTGTGCGGCGAAATTTAATTACCTCCTCGTAACAGTGTTCGTCTTTTGGTACTAAACATACACCTACAGCTCTTGGCATGACTATCAATCCCAAAATTTGCCACGAAATCGGACTAGTCCCACGTGTTATGGATTGTTGATATTGCTGAAATATTTCGGCGCAGCAAGAGCGTAATTGTTGTTCAAATTCAGGATTTTCTTCACAAGCGTGATAGAATGCGCTGTCCCAAATCAAGTCGGCCAAGGTCAAATGAAAGCTAGCAGGAGGAACAGGGACAATTAAATCACTGTTTACAGGTAACTGTAAAAGTTCCTGCTGGTAAACTTGTAATTGAGCATAGAAAGTAGAGTTTTGCGATTCTTCTGGCGCACACGGGGTAATTAGCGTATAGCCAGGAAAAGGTGCAGCAAGTCTCGCTCCAGAATTCAGCTGAAATTTAGAAGATTCCTGGATATGCTGAACTTGGGATCTATAAGCTTCTGGCAGCGTCATCCTTGCTACCCGATTCAGATAAGTTTGATAGTTGTCGTCCAATCTTCGTAGCCTCGCGCTCTCACTGGATAGATTTTAGGGAAAATTACCCAAATTTACAGAGTGATTTAAAAAGTATTTAGCTTTTGGGGGACTGGGGACTGGGGACT
>NZ_JAECZA010000245.1 GCF_016056275.1 Dendronalium phyllosphericum CENA369
TAGCACGGCTCGGCTGCATACATTACTGCACTTCCACCTACCGCCTATAAACGGGTGTTCTGCCCGTGACCTTACCTACTTATGTAGTGAGAGCACTCATCTTGAGGTGGGCTTCCCACTTAGATGCTTTCAGCGGTTATCCGCTCCGCACTTGGCTACCCAGCGTCTACTGTTGGTACAATAACTGGTACACCAGCGGTGCGTCCTTCCCGGTCCTCTCGTACTAAGGAAGGCTCCTCTCAATGCTCTTACGCCTGCACCGGATATGGACCGAACTGTCTCACGACGTTCTGAACCCAGCTCACGTACCGCTTTAATGGGCGAACAGCCCAACCCTTGGGACGTACTTCCGCCCCAGGTTGCGATGAGCCGACATCGAGGTGCCAAACCTCCCCGTCGATGTGGACTCTTGGGGGAGATCAGCCTGTTATCCCTAGAGTAACTTTTATCCGTTGAGCGACGGCCATTCCACTCTGCGCCGTCGGATCACTAAGGCCTACTTTCGTACCTGCTCGACTTGTCGGTCTTGCAGTCAAGCTCTCTTATTGCCTTTACACTCGCCGCACGGTTTCCAAGCGTGCTGAGAGAACCTTTGCGCGCCTCCGTTACCTTTTAGGAGGCGACCGCCCCAGTCAAACTGCCCACCTGAAACTGTTCCTCTACCGGGTAACGGTAGTAGGTTAGAATTCTAGCTTCGCCAGAGTGGTATCTCACCGTTGGCTCCATATTCCCCACAAGGAATATCTCTACGCCTCCCACCTATCCTGCGCAAGCGAAGCCCGAACACAATTCCAGGCTACAGTAAAGCTTCATAGGGTCTTTCTGTCCAGGTGCAGGCAGTCCGTATCTTCACAGACATTCCTATTTCGCCGAGTCTCTCTCTGAGACACCATCCAGATCGTTACGCCTTTCGTGCGGGTCGGAACTTACCCGACAAGGAATTTCGCTACCTTAGGACCGTTATAGTTACGGCCGCCGTTCACCGGGGCTTCGGTCGCCAGCTTCGGTTACCCTAACCGACTTCCTTAACCTTCCGGCACTGGGCAGGCGTCAGCCCCCATACCTCCTCTTTCGAGTTTGCGGAGACCTGTGTTTTTGGTAAACAGTCGCCTGGATCTCTTCACTGCGACCCACGTCTGAGGTGGGCACCCCTTCTTCCGAAGTTACGGGGCCATTTTGCCGAGTTCCTTAGAGAGAGTTATCTCGCGCCCCTTGGTATTCTCAACCTCCCTACCTGTGTCGGTTTCGGGTACGGGTACGATATCTTCATCACATTACTAGCTTTTCTTGGCACTAACATTCACCATCCGGAGTTCGTAAACTCCTCCCAAACCAATTAGGGTATGGCTATCTTTCATGCGTCCCTAGCAATGCTCCCATATCGTAGTACGTGATTGTTGACACGTTGTCCATCGACTACGCCGTTCGGCCTCGCCTTAGGACCCGACTAACCCTCCGAGGACGAACCTGGCGGAGGAACCCTTAGGGTTTCGGGGCATTGGATTCTCACCAATGTTTGCGCTACTCAAGCCGACATTCTCACTTCCGTTTCGTCCACAGCTGCTCGCCGCTACTGCTTCTACCTACGACGGAACGCTCCCCTACCGATTAACCTTTCGATCAATCCCACAGCTTCGGTACATCGCTTAGCCCCGTTCATTTTCGGCGCAGGAGCGCTTGACTAGTGAGCTATTACGCACTCATTATAGGGTGGCTGCTTCTAGGCAAACCTCCTAGTTGTCTGTGCACTCCCACCTCCTTTATCACTTAGCGATGATTTGGGGACCTTAGCTGGTGGTCTGGGCTGTTTCCCTCTTGACGATGAAGCTTATCCCCCACCGTCTGTCTGGCAATGTGTGCTCTGGGTATTCTGAGTTTGTCTCGATTTGGTACCGTTCTCACAGCCCGCACCGAAACAGTGCTTTACCCCCCAGATATAATCATTACCGCTGCGCCTCAACACATTTCGGGGAGAACCAGCTAGCTCCTGGTTCGATTGGCATTTCACCCCTAACCACAGCTCATCCGCCGATTTTTCAACATCGGTCGGTTCGGACCTCCACTTGGTGTTACCCAAGCTTCATCCTGGCCATGGTTAGATCACCAGGGTTCGGGTCTATAAACACTGATTAATTTCGCCCTTTTCAGACTCGCTTTCGCTTTGGCTCCAGCATTCTCGCTTTAACCTACCAGTGCCTATAAGTCGCCGGCTCATTCTTCAACAGGCACGCGGTCAGACGTTGAATCGTCCTCCCACTGCTTGTAAGCTCACGGTTTCATGTTCTATTTCACTCCCCTTCCGGGGTTCTTTTCACCTTTCCCTCGCGGTACTGGTTCGCTATCGGTCACACAGTAGTATTTAGCCTTACGAGATGGTCCTCGCTGATTCACATGGGATTCCTCGTGCCCCATGCTACTCGGGATACAGCTACTATCTAGTCAGTTTTCAACTACAGGACTTTCACCTTCTCTGGTGCAGTATTTAGCTGCTTCGTCTAACCTCTAGATTCGATTTCGCTGTCCCACAACCCCAGTCAGTAAACCGACTGGTTTAGGCTTCTCCCCGTTCGCTCACCACTACTTAGGGAATCTCTTTTGATTTCTCTTCCTCCAGCTACTAAGATGTTTCAGTTCGCTGGGTTGGCTCTTTCCTGCCTATATATTCAGCAGGTAGTATACAGGGTTGCCCCATTCGGATATCTCCGGCTCAATGTTTGCTTCCAACTCCCCGGAGCATTTCGTCGGTAACCACGTCCTTCTTCGCCTCTGTGTGCCTAGGTATCCACCATGAGCCCTTATTAGCTTGACCACTTCAACATTGGTTTAAAACTTGCAAACACAATTCATCAATTGAATGTCTGTGTCTGCCTGCTAAAATCGCGTTACTATGCAGTTTTCAAGGTTCTGGCTGAGATTAATTCCCAGCAGTCTGACATCTATAATATGTCACGTTGCTGAATTTAATCGCATCTATCTTTTTCCAGGTGGAGGTTAGCGGACTCGAACCGCTGACATCCTGCTTGCAAAGCAGGCGCTCTACCAACTGAGCTAAACCCCCAGATAAAATTTTGGATTTTGGATTTGCGATTTTAGATTGAATAAACCAATCTAAAATCCAAAATTGAAAATCTAAAATTCTTCAGGTGGGCCATCCTGGACTCGAACCAGGGACCTCACCCTTATCAGGGGTGCGCTCTAACCACCTGAGCTAATAGCCCATAAGAACCAAATCATAGTTTGAAAGCACGCCACAAATATCTACGACCGACCTAGGAATGACCATCTCAATATCTATTTACTGTATGCTTTCGATATCTGAGTGGATTAGGTCTCCCTAAAAAGGAGGTGATCCAGCCACACCTTCCGGTACGGCTACCTTGTTACGACTTCACCCCAGTCACCAGCACTGCCTTAGGCATCCTCCTCTCCGAAAAGTTGGAGTAATGACTTCGGGCGTTGCCAGCTTCCATGGTGTGACGGGCGGTGTGTACAAGGCCCGGGAACGAATTCACTGCAGTATGCTGACCTGCAATTACTAGCGATTCCTCCTTCACGCAGGCGAGTTGCAGCCTGCGATCTGAACTGAGCTCCGGTTTACGGGATTTGCTTGCTATCGCTAGCTTGCTGCCCTCTGTCCGGAGCATTGTAGTACGTGTGTAGCCCAAGACGTAAGGGGCATGCTGACTTGACGTCATCCCCACCTTCCTCCGGTTTGTCACCGGCAGTCTCTCTAGAGTGCCCAACTTAANTGCTGGCAACTAAAAACGAGGGTTGCGCTCGTTGCGGGACTTAACCCAACATCTCACGACACGAGCTGACGACAGCCATGCACCACCTGTGTTCGCGCTCCCGAAGGCACTTTTCTCTTTCAAGAAAATTCGCGACATGTCAAGTCTTGGTAAGGTTCTTCGCGTTGCATCGAATTAAACCACATACTCCACCGCTTGTGCGGGCCCCCGTCAATTCCTTTGAGTTTCACACTTGCGTGCGTACTCCCCAGGCGGGATACTTAACGCGTTAGCTACGGCACGGCTCGGGTCGATACAAGCCACGCCTAGTATCCATCGTTTACGGCTAGGACTACTGGGGTATCTAATCCCATTCGCTCCCCTAGCTTTCGTCCCTCAGTGTCAGTTGCGGCCTAGCAGAGCGCTTTCGCCACCGGTGTTCTTCCTGATATCTACGCATTTCACCGCTACACCAGGAATTCCCTCTGCCCCGAACGCACTCTAGCCGTGTAGTTTCCACTGCTCTTATGAGGTTGAGCCTCACTCTTTAACAGCAGACTTACACAGCCACCTGCGGACGCTTTACGCCCAATCATTCCGGATAACGCTTGCATCCTCCGTATTACCGCGGCTGCTGGCACGGAGTTAGCCGATGCTGATTCCTCAGGTACCGTCATTTTTTTCTTCCCTGAGAAAAGAGGTTTACAACCCAAGAGCCTTCCTCCCTCACGCGGTATTGCTCCGTCAGGCTTTCGCCCATTGCGGAAAATTCCCCACTGCTGCCTCCCGTAGGAGTCTGGGCCGTGTCTCAGTCCCAGTGTGGCTGATCGTCCTCTCAGACCAGCTACTGATCGTCGCCTAGGTAGGCTCTTACCCCACCTACTAGCTAATCAGACGCGAGCTCATCTTCAGGCAGCAAGCCTTTTACCTTGCGGCACATCCGGTATTAGCCACCGTTTCCAGTGGTTGTCCCCGACCTGAAGCCAGATTCTCACGCGTTACTCACCCGTCCGCCACTGTGTCCGAAGACACCGTTCGACTTGCATGTGTTAAGCATACCGCCAGCGTTCATCCTGAGCCAGGATCAAACTCTCCATTTTGAAGTGTTTGCATATAGCTCTAATTTTGACTGCTTTTTTATCCACCTCAGCCCGGTGCTCTTATTTACTTGACGCAGGCTACTTGTGGTATAATGGCTTTCAAACTATAATATTTTCATGGTTCGGTCGCCCACCGGATTGCGCTCTCGTGCGCTCTCCCTCAGGCACTTATCCAATATAACTAACCCACCACACACTGTCAACTACTTTTCCCAAAAAATTGGAAAATTATTTTCTACCCCCTTCATTCCCATACCCCACACGGGTTTTCAAGCTATATTGTTTCTTGATGTCTTGCAATAAGCTACAAATTTGTGAGTAATTCAGCTATTTTGCCGCCTTGGTTGGTTTTAGATCCCTTTCTGCGTAGCTGGTTGTTGGAAGATATCGGTCGGGGCGATCGCACAACAAATAGCCTACTAGCACCAAATACAACTCTAGGAACTGCTAAGTGGATAGCAAAAGCACCAGGGATAATTGCGGGCTTACCAGTTGCAGCCAGAGTATTTCAGCTTTTGAATGAAAAAATCAACTTTATAGCTGTTGCTGCTGAAGGTGGAATGTGTGAGTCAGGACAGGTAGTGGCAGAAATTCAAGGTTCGCTGGATGCTTTGCTGATGGGGGAACGGGTTGCTCTTAACTTAGCTATGCGTTTGAGTGGAATTGCAACCTTAACAAATAAATATGTGGAGCAAATTGCTGATTTATCTGCCCAGTTGGTAGATACGCGTAAAACTACACCAGGACTAAGACTTTTGGAAAAGTACGCAACTGCTTTAGGAGGCGCGATTAACCACCGTATGGGGCTGGATGATGCAGTGATGATTAAGGACAACCACATTGCCGCATCTGGTGGAATTGAACAAGCAATCACCCGCATTCGTTCTCAAATTCCTTTCCCTTTGACAATAGAGGTAGAAACGGAAAGTTTAGAACAGGTGAAAAAAGCCCTACAGTACAAAGCCGACATTATTATGTTGGATAATATGCCTGTATACATGATGCAGGAAGCAGTGCAGTTAATTCGTCAGCAGGATAGCCGCGTAAAAATTGAGGCTTCTGGGAATGTCACTTTGGAGACGATTCGTGCTATTGCCGAGACTGGTGTTGACTATATTTCGAGTAGTGCGCCGATTACTCAGTCGAAGTGGTTGGATTTAAGTATGCGAATTTTACCTGAGTAATGTGACTGATTTGCTGTGCAGCTACTTTTTGAGTTAAAAGCTGAAGTTAGAAACGATAATATTTTTTCTTATTTAGCTGCTTTGGTATACGAATGTACTATCAACAGGCAACGATTAATAATTAACAAGCTTTTAGCAACTTATACTTACCAATCCATAGGGTGAAGACCGAGACGTTCTATTAGCATGGGTAAATCTTTAACAGAGACTTGGCGGTGATTGGTTTCTACAGCGTCAACCCAAGAGATGCTTTTTCCCATCGTTGAGGCAAAAAACGCCCTCGACCAGCCTTTAGCTTTTCTGGCTTTGCGAATAATCTCACCTGATGGCGATCGCAGTTGGCGCTGATTTTTGGTTTGGTGGTTAATTCTGTTTTGGCTTTGCGGGTAGTTTAACCGTTGTTGTGCTTCTAACGGCAAATTGAACCGCCAGCGTGACATTAAAAGTTCTTGCCAAAATCCAGTGGGACGTTTGCCTTGCTTGTTCTCCAACCAATCTGGCCCAATTTCAAGTTCTATTTGCCATCCAGCTTTTTTAACAACATTCATATCAGTTTCAAAGTCGTCTGCTAAACAGCGACGTAGTTGGCGATCGCTTGCTGCTGCTGTAACTCGCTTTTCTCCATAGGCAATTTCTAACAGCGTTTTGCCAATTAAGCGGTTTTGTAATCCGGGTCCAATTTGAAAAGTCAGCCAAATCAGGATTCTGGCAGCACCGACGTTTTGCTTACCAATACTAAAA
This sequence comes from Dendronalium phyllosphericum CENA369, assembly GCF_016056275.1. Classification (GTDB taxonomy): domain Bacteria; phylum Cyanobacteriota; class Cyanobacteriia; order Cyanobacteriales; family Nostocaceae; genus Dendronalium; species Dendronalium phyllosphericum. The sequence continues at coordinate 6,754 of NZ_JAECZA010000245.1, forward strand.
AGCGTTTGTACGGTTTTCTTGGTGATGATGCCTGTATGGTAATAATATTCTGATTTGTTCAAAAAGTATCTTGCCCACTCGCCGGGTTTGACGGTAACAGTTAAACCAATCGGTTTGCAATGGCTATTCTCTGCTTCAGCAAATTTGTGTTCCACAGAAACGTTCCAAATTTGCCAATCTGTTGTTGTAAACGCCGGAATTTTATCTGTATTGAACCAAGTAATTTCTGCCAACACTTGAGCAGGTTGTCTTACCAAACTATCTAGAATCTCTAATTTTTGTGATTTGCTCAAATCACGGCGCTTTGATAAACCTGTATATTCAACCAACTGTTTATCATCGATCGCAAAAGCTTGATTACAAGGTTCGTGAAGCTGAAGTGCTTTAGCACAGTAAATTAGATGAATAGCACCTGCTCTGGGGTCAAATTCCTCAATGGTGGTAAGAGCAGCATCTATTGTTGATGCTTGCTTTTGTGGAGAAATTTCATCGCTGATATAATACTCGATTTTGCCACTACGTCCTTTATTAACAGGTTTTTCGTAACTCAAAATCGAATCAGACTTAATTTTCCAGGATAAATCTGACTTTTGTGACAAAACTTCTGCTACACCTCGCAGTACCAACGTCAATGCTGCTAATGTTGTCCAGCCATCAGGAAATAAAGAACCTGCTTTGAACCTTGGTTTCTCGGTTGGAGATTTCTGCTCTTTAAGTAGTAGTTTCAGCAGGAAAATTACAAAGCGCTCCGACTGGATACTCTCAATCTGACGAAAATTATTCCAAGTGACGAGATGTGTTTCAACCTGCTGTTTAGCCTCAGAAATTTGAGTTTTAACTTGATTTTTTGTTTCAAAAAGCTGTGTTTTAACCTGTTTTTTTACGTCAACTAAACTGACTTGACTTTTTTGTTCTAAGTTAACTAAGGAATCTGCGATCGCTTCTCTTGTTCGTTTTACTGTAACCTTTATCCGATTCCGTAATGCGTCAGATAAGCGTTCCATATTGATTGTTATTTTTGTCTATTGAAAGTAACTTCTGATATTTGCTAGGTGCAGATTTTTGACACGCAAACTTTATTTTAAATAATTTTTGTATACAGTGCAGGAGATAGTTTTATATTCTAACCTAAAAGATGATGGTGTAATAAGTTAATGCTTAATTATGAAATCCATAAATATAATTAATCAATACTATTTACAAGCGCCAATATGTAAGGTCTAAAAATTAATATAACTATGATGCAAAACCTTGTATTTATAAAGTTTTCAGAATTTTACATTTGCTGCTAAAAACAGGTCACAAAATTGCTAGAAACAGGTCACACCTTTATATTAAAAAGTTAAATTTTTAAAGGTTTTTACGAAATTTTTACAACATAGATAAACTAATAGGATCGTGCATTTTTAGTAGCTATATGTCAATTTTTAAACTTTTATGTATACTAAAAATGAAAGCTACAAGCTTTCTCAAAAAAGCACAATCAAGCTCTAACATTGATATGTTTAAATGTCAATGACTCTTACGAATTAAACTTATCTCTTTCGTAAGAAAGAGTAGTAAGAATCCAAAGTCTTGATTTTTTACCAACTTTTGAACCTGATTATCGAAGGAGAATTTTATGAGCTTAGAAGATAAAATCAAAGCAACTGCCAAAAACATTGAAGGTAAAGCTAAAGAAGTTGCAGGTCAAGTAACTGACAATCCAGAGCTAGAAGCCGAAGGTAAGCTAAAACAAGCTGAGGCTAATGTTAGCCAATCAGTTGAAGACACCAAAGATCAAGTTAAAAAACTGATCGATTAATCAATTTTACTGGCTCAAGAATCCCAAATTCGCAATTCAGAATTAGCGATAGATTCAAACTGTCATCGTTCTTCAAACGTACCGCAAAATTTGTCACTAACTTGTAGAGTATTAGTGCAATCGCAAGCATACTGATTTGTTTACCAATTTTGACGATGGTTTGATTGAAATACAGCAATCCTCATCAATAAATACAATATTTAGAGGATTGCTTTTTTCTTCTGTGGTCTTAATTAATTCAAATTGAATTTTGAAAAGTGTTTTATAGCTTCGATAGAGCTATCAATTAGCCATAGTTACTCTGTTTTTACTCGATAAGATAGTAAGGAAAAAAATAATGCCAAGATTGATAGGACAGCGGCGATCGCCTGCTGGTTTGTATATGCTTTCTGCGATTGTTGTCGCGATATCCGCTGCTGGAGTACTTGAATATCAAGGTGTCTTCGATTTAGAGAATCTGGTTCAACAAGTAAAAATTAAGCTGAACACAAGCAGTTTATCTTCTAATTCTCCAACAACTTGCTTATCTAAAATAGTGCTGAGTAATAAGTATTCATAATTAATTTTTCAATCATCGAAAAACTGTGAGGAAAAGCCATTGCGTAGGACGGGTTCCCTGGTTCAAAGCAAGCGGCATGATTTACCTGCAAACAAACTTTAGGAACTCAGCACTACCAAAGGAATTAAAGATATGCGTCGAGGAACTGATTTAATCGGAAAAATTGTTGTTGCTTACAATACCGGAGAACGAATTGAGCGGATTCAAGACTTGATTTTTGACCAACAGAGCGATCGACTTCTGGGACTGCTTGTGGATGATGGCGGCTTGTTTCGTAGTGCCCGTGTGATTCCATTTGCTCAAGTACAAGCGATCGGTTTAAACGCTGTAATTGTACCTTCAAAAGCAGCAGTTGTCAAAATTAAGAAAGCGCCAGAAATTAGAGCTATTGTCAAACGCAACAACGTGCTCAAAGGAACCCGAATCTTGACTATAAATGGACGCGATTTGGGAACAATGATTGACCTTTATTTTGACGAACAGACAGGAGTCGTTGAAGGATACGAAGTATCCGGCGGTTTGTTTGCTGATGCTTATTCTGGACGATGCTTTGTTCCTGCTACTAACACGCTCAAAATCGGAGAGAATTTTGCATTTGTACCCATTGAAACTGCTGAACTCATGCAAGAACAAGTGGGTGGTTTTAAAGGAGCCATTCAAACAGCTAGCAATACAATACAAGACACCACAGCAGCAGCTAATCAAAAACTTCAGAAAGTAGGTGAGATTGCTACAGAAAAATTCCAAGAAACAACTGAGGCTGTTAGCAGACAATTGCAAGATGCCAATCAAGCAGCAACAACATCGCTGACAAACGCGATTATCGATTCAACAGCGCAAAAAGCTTTTGTAGTTGGTCAAATTGCAGATAGAGATGTATTTGCCCCAGATGGCAGCATGTTAGCGATGCGGGGACAAACAGTTACTAGATCGATTGCAAATGAGGCCGAACGTCTGGGCGTACTCCATCAACTTTATCGAGCAGCTGGAGGTGATGTTGCAGCCGAGTTAAATCGCAAAATTCAGCAAACTGTAGACACAACTAGCAATCAATTCCAGGAAACTGTCAAACAAACAACTGCGATCGCCGATGAAAAGTTGCGATTAACAACTCGCAACACTGCCACCAAATTAATGAATGCAATTATCAATTCAGAAGAACAAAAGGCATTAGTAATTGATAGAGTGGTTGATTGCGATGTAATTTCCCCGAATGGAACATTGCTAATTGCTCAAGGACAGCCAATTTCATTGGAAATTGCCGAACGAGCCGAGCATCAGGGAATACTTAACCAACTCTTCCAAGCAACAAAAGGCAGCTTAACAGCCGAATTGAGTAACTCAACCAGCAATATTGTTGCTAGTTATTTAGTAGAACAAGCTTTGGGACGACGAGTGCATCAGTTAGTTCGGACTAATGACGGATTAGTTGTAGCTGCACCAGGACAAATTGTTACCCAACAAGTAATTGAGCGCAGCCGCAGTTACAAGCAAGAACGGGCGCTACTCAATGCGGTTGGCTTAACCTTCATTGACGCAGTTGGTTCTAGTGCCAATCGCACACTTGCGGATACAAGCGAATTGGTGTTAGATAGCGTTGTTCGCGTACAAGAGAATGTAACTAGCTTCGTGGCAATCCTGCAAAAAAGGTTTGAACAGGTACGCCAGCAAGCAATTCAAACATTAGAAGAACACCGCATCAAAGATGCTTTAGGACGTACCGTGAATCGAATCATTTTAAACAAGGATGATAGCGTAATTTTAAGTCCGGGCGATATCATTACCCATCGTGCCATCGAACTTGCCCGGAAAGCTGATGTGTTAGATATCCTATTAAGCTCAGTGTATAAAAAGGAAGAACAACCTGCGATCGCTTTATTAAATCCATCAGCAAAAACTAAAGTCAAAGAGCGAGAGCTGACAATCTCATCGAGTTAATTCTGCTTCAGATGCCTTTACTTTGTAGGCAGTGGTGGAGCGATCGCAACATTTTGCCCATTCGCGGTTAATTCGGTAGCTTCTATCACTTCTCCGTAACTGTTGCGGCTACCAAAACCCCGAACTTGAATTTTGTCATTTCCTCGAATCAAATCGATTAGTTGTTCGCCGACATGGGGCGGAAACTTAACTTCTACCCCAGAAGCGAGGATCAGTCCGTTAAGTTCTCCTCGATGCCCAACTAGCCAATGTTGAGCAGTACCCTCAGCAGAAAGACTGGTGTAACTAGCTTTGTTAACAGGAGGCAAAGGAGGAGTCGTAGGAGATTCGGCAACAATTGTCTGCTGGTGTTGATTGCCAATTTGGATGGCCCGGACTTCCTGACCAAAGCGAGTGGCTGTACCAGCTATGCCAGTGATGCGAACCTCAGCACCTAGAGCGATGGAGTTAGTTAGTTGCTTGCTTAAATGAGGCGGAAACTTTACTTGAAGTCCATTTTTGAGGAGTAAACCTTCGACTTTGCCTTCGGGATTGAGTAAGTATTGTTGTACTGTACCAGTGTAGGTGACAGCATCGCCATCAGGAGCAACTAAATTGGCTGAATTCACGATCGCCGCAGGCATTGCCTGTCTGCCAATCGCTGATTGCTGGTTGAGGGTAAAGTAAGCCCAAACGCCAGTTAAAGCGATCGCGATTCCGGCTACTCCACTGCCGAGGATTAAGCGCAGATTGCGGTGGCGAATTTTGTCTTGAGTCTGTTTGCTACGCAGAATTTGTAATGCCTCTTGAAGATTGTCTGGAGAAATGCCTGCTTCTGTTGCCGCTTGCAGCAGTTCTGAAGGCGCGTAGTCATGGGATTTTTGTCCTTGGAGTTGTGCTGCTAGGGCAAATAGTTCTGTAGCAGTTTGGGAAGTAATGCGATCGTGGAAGTTATTCATAATCCTGTCTGACTTAAAATTCCACATCCTGAAAGTGCAAAAATCGTGCCAAAGGTACAAGCCAAGTTAGACTAAATCGAGCAAGATAAAAACTAGTTTTGGCATAGTTTTTGCACCTCATGTTTTGTCTTGATTCAATCGACGTTTTATGATTCTGCGACGCTGGACACTAGGGCAGCAACTAACAATTTTGACAGTGCTGTTTCTGGGCTTCAGTGGATTGGCATTGGGACTGGTAGTACAAGTATTTGAAAGCCTAGAAGGCACAGTGATTGCTCGGAATCAGCGCGAGCTTGCCAGCGCTAATACACGGCTGATTCAGCTGTTTTGGGAATCGCAGCTGAATCGTACACAAATTCCAGATGAACGTTTAAATAAGTCCTTGGAAGATTTATCAACAGAGGCTTTGGTAAATTTTCCTCGTGTAGAAGGAGGATTTTATCTTTTACAACGCGATCGCCTGCTAGGATATGCTTTCCCCACTCACGGCGGGCCAGTGCCAAAAACCGACATCCCGCCTGCGGAACGAGATGCGATTGTGCAATTAACGCGACAAGCAACCAGTCAAGGATTACCTCAAGAACTAATACTACGACCAAAGCTAGACATCTTGGTACTGCGAGCCGATCCGCTACCGCTATGGGGGGCTGTGTGGACGATGAAACGGATGCCACGTCCGGAAAATGGGCAACCGAAAATTCTCAGTGGATTAATATTGCTAGGGATTTTGATTATCGGAGTGTGGACGTTTGCGATTGCAGCCCAACTTCAAAGGGGCGTGCAGCGATTGCAACTCAGTCTTAAAGCAATGGAGGCCAATCCCTTAGAGCAAATTCCCCCTCTACCTGCGGAGATGGGCTTATTGGGAACTGCCATAAATACAATGCAGTCTCGCCGTCAAGATTTGGAGCAACGCTTGCGACGAGTTGAGCGGCTAGCTTCCTTGGGACAACTGGTAGCAGGTGTTGCTCATGAAGTCCGCAATCCTCTTGCCAGTATGCGGCTGAACTTGCAATACACAGAACGTCAATTACAGAAACAGGAGATTACTCACTTACCGATCGCTAGTCTACTCGAACAGGTAGAGCGTCTGGAATCTTTAGTGCAGCGACTTTTGTATTTTGACCACAATCAGCAAGAAATTCCGACACCGACTTCGCTAGAAGCGATCGCTCAAGAATCGATGGCGCTGCTACGCTTGCAAGCTGATGAGCGGGGAATCGCTCTCATCTATCATCCTCCAACACAACCCTTTCCAGAAATTTTGCTACGTCGTCGGGAATTAGGACAGGTATTAGTCAATTTAATTTTGAATGCAATTCAAGCTAGTCCCGAAGCTGGACAGGTGACGGTTGGAGTTGGACGAGACGAAGGCTACTTAGTTGCTTGGGTTGAAGATCGAGGACAGGGGTTGTCTGCTGCTGAAAAAGAGCAAATTTTCGTGCCTTTCTATTCCACCAAGCCTGAAGGAACAGGATTAGGGCTGGCAATCAGTCACGAAATTATGACACGTCATGCAGGTTACATCGATGTGCAATCTCAACCGGGATGTACTCGCTTTAGCATTTATCTACCTTGGGATGAGGATATCAGGTGCAATGGCCAAAATTCTGATCGTTGACGACGAAAAAGCCTTGCGACAGGCGATCGCGCAAATTCTTAGCAGCGAAGGCTATGAAGTGCTAGAAGCGGCAGACGGAGAACAGGGATTAAAGTTATTACAAGATGCCGCGACTCGTCCCGATTTGGTGTTTTTGGATCTGAAAATGCCCAAAACACAGGGAATGACTGTGCTCAAGCAGCTAGATCAAAAACTATTTGAGTTGCCAGTGATTGTTATGACAGCCTACGGAACCAGCCGTACGGCAATCGAGGCGATGCAATTGGGTGCTTACGATTACCTAACCAAACCCTTTGACTTAGACGAACTAGTAACCCTAACAGCCAAAGCATTAGCCCATCATCAAGAGCCAATGTATCAAGTTGGCGAATCGACATTACAGGCCGGACAAGAAGAATTATTAGGGCGATCGCAATTGATGCAATCTGTCTTCAAGCTAATTGGTCGCGTTGCTCCCACAAATACAACAGTAATGATTACTGGAGAATCTGGTACTGGTAAAGAACTGGTTGCAGCCACACTTCATGCTACCAGTCCCCGCAGTAAAGCGCCTTTAGTAAAAGTTAACTGCGCCGCATTGCCAGAACATTTGCTAGAAGCAGAACTATTTGGACACGAGAAAGGGGCATTTACCGGAGCAAACCACCTCCGCATCGGTCGGTTTGAGCAGGCAAATAGCGGCACAATTTTTTTAGACGAAGTCGGAGAACTCAGTCCCGCTATTCAAGGTAAGCTACTGCGGGTGTTGCAAGATCGTTCCTTTGAGAGATTGGGCAGCAACCAGACACGCACAGTCGATGTGCGAATTATTGCTGCCACAAATCGCCATCTAGAGCGAATGGTACAGCAAAACCAATTTCGAGAAGATTTATTTTATCGCCTGAACGTCGTGCGGATTGAATTACCACCTTTGCGCGATCGCCCTGAAGATTTAGAGCAACTCACACAACACTTTCTCAACAGCATTGCTGTGCGACAGGGATTAAAACGGTTAGCGCTGGCTGAGTCGGCAATAAAGAAATTGCGAAATTATCCTTTTCCGGGAAATGTACGCGAATTACAAAACACTTTGGAACGAGCAGCGATTCTCTCTGGAGGACGCACGATTTTACCCGAATACCTCGTTTTTAACCACAAAGACGATACATAAGCACAAGCGAGTAGGGGGAGCAGGGGAAGCAGGGGGAGATGAGGGAGTGAGGGAGAATAACTTCTGACAACTGACAACTAACTCAGCACTACTTATAAACATGCCTATATTAAATTCAACTTCTTTAGAAACCCATTTAGAAACGCAAGCAATTCTTTATCCAACGCTGCGGCATTTGGTGCAACTGCTGCCTTGGAATTATCTGCGGGTTCGAGAGTATTTACAAGAACAAGCCAAGCAAAATCCTTTCTTGCGTCAAAACTCTGAAAATAGAGAAGCATTGCTAGAGGATGTTTTACCAAATTGGTACAGTCCAATTGCTAGAGAACTTAGTTTACAAGAACATTTGCGAGGACAAATTTCTGCCCTCAGCTTGACATCTAGACGGCGAGAAGCTTTAATTCACTTGACAAAGTGGCTCTCATCCTCCGGCTATTTAGAAGAATCACCACAAGTCTGGGCTGCGGAAAGCCCTTGGAGTGCCTCTGAGCTAAAAGCAGTTGTGCCTTTGCTGCAAAACCTCGATCCCCCAGGTGTGGGAGCGCGATCGCTACAAGAATGTCTGTTATTACAACTTCAAGATCGCCCCCATAGTTTAGCGGCGTTACTAGTACGAGATAATTTAGAAGATGTAGCCAATTGTGTTGGGAACTCAAACGAAGCTAGGCAAAATCAACAATTGTTACTAGAAAAACTGCAACAAAGACTTTTAGAACTACCCACTTTAAAAGCACTAACAGCAGCAATTTTAGAAATTCAGATGCTCGAACCTCGACCGGGAAGGAACTTTAGTTATTATCCGGCGAGTATAGTCACTCCCGATCTCAAAGCCGAATTTCATGCAAACAGCTGGCAGGTTTCTTTAGTTTATGAGGCGAGTCGAGAGTTTTGCTTGGATGAAGAAGCCTTTGCTACTCTCAACCAATACCCAAATAACCCACGATTGGCAACCTTGCTGCAACAAGCACAGAGTTTGCTAACGGCACTAAATCAGTGGCAAGAAAATTTACTCAAAGTAGGACAATTTTTGGTAGAACGCCAGCAAGCCTTTCTGGTCAGTAAAGATAGTCTAGATTTAGTGCCCACACCGCAGCAGCTAGTGGCTCAGTCAGTTGGGCTTTCCGATGCTACCATCAGCCGCATTGTGCGAGAGCGCTATTTATTAATTGGCCAAAAGCCTTGCCAAATTTTGCCGTTGCGATCGCTGTGTCCTCCGATTGGGGTTGGTGGACGTACATCTAGACAAATTCAACAGTTAATTATCCAATTGATTCAAGAAGAACCAACCACAAAACCCTACAGCGACGAGCAACTCGCTCAACTCCTAAAGCTGAGATTTGGAATGGCGATCGCCCGTCGGACTGTCGTTAAATACCGTCAACTAGCCGGAATCGATGCTTCTGCTGCACGTAAACTCAGTAAATCCAGAAATAACAAAGTGCCAAAGTGATAACAGTCAATGGTAGTCCAAATCGCAAATGCTCCCCAAATGTTAGCCGATATCCGCGTTTAGCAACTGCCTCCGCCACAATCAAATTGGCCACAGAACCCAGCAGCGTTAAATTTCCAGCCAATGTGGAAGCTGCTGCTAACAGTAGCCAAGTTTTTGTGTCGGGATGAGGAATTAAGTGATGTAGTAGCAGTACCGCTGGAACATTAGATACCAAATTTGACAACAACACGGTCACTCCCAGAATGCTCAAAGGATCGCGAACAAAGCCAGAAAACCATGTTAATAAACCGAGTTTCTGCACGCCTTCGGTGAGGATAAATAGTCCACAGAACATCAGCAGCAAATCCCAGTCCACTTTTTGTAAAATTCGCTCTGGCTTGAGGCGGCGCGTTACTAATATTAGTCCAGCAGCAATTAATGTTGCTTGAGCAGTCGGAATGCCAATCAAAAAAGCTCCCAGCAATCCGGCAGTAATTAGCAGACTCTTGATTAGCAGCGGTTTAAAGATACGATAATTAGGTAGTTCTACTTTTAAATCAGGACGCAGCAAGCGTACCTCTGGATACAGCCACCACAGCCACCCTACTTGAATAACTAAACCAATTAAAGCAATTGGTGTTAAAGCTTTGGCAAAGTCAAGATAACTAATACCAGAGAACGAACCAATCAAGATATTCTGCGGATTGCCGCTAAGTGTGGCAACAGAACCAATATTGGTTGCGCCAGCCAGTGCCAACAAGTAGGGAACGGGGTTGAGCTTGAGTAATTGTGTCAGACTAACTACCAGAGGTGTGAGAATTAGGGCGATCGTGTCATTGAGGAACAGTGCTGAGAGAAAGCCGCTACCAAAAGTTAGGACTATTAATAACCCAAATGGACTGTGGATATAGCGAATTGTGTAATCTACAGCCAACCAAAAAAAACCGGAAGCCGCTAAATTGGCGCTAATTATCATCATGCCGAACAAAAACACGAGTGTTTTGTAGTCGATCGCACTCCACGCCGCAGGCAGATCCAATAATCCCAATGCCATCAACAAAGCTGCACCTACTAGGGCAATTGTGGCGCGATTCATCCGCAGTCCAGGTAAGTAGCCCAACCCCAACCCAATGTAAGTTAGTAAAATCACAAAGTATTGCAGAACTACCATTGCTTACTCTCCCAGCGTAGATAACTCTGATTGAGAGCTTTCCGCATGGGATGTAGATTTAGTTTCAGGCATAAAGAACCAGAAGAAAGCCAAGGCAGAGGCGGCGATCGCCGCCATACTTAAGAAGCTAGCATTATACCCAGCTTCTTTAGCTACATAACCAGCTAAGTAGTTACTGAGGGACGCACCAATGCCAACAGCAGCCCCAATTGCTCCCTGTGCTAGATTGAAGTGTCCTGTTCCTTTAGTCAAATCGGCTATTACCAAAAGCTGCATCACGCCAAAAATTCCTGCACCGATACCATCCAATAATTGCACAGATACCAAAAAGAAAGAATTATCGCTGAGGGTATAGAGTACACCGCGAATCGGCAATGCTAGAAACGCTAGCAAAAAGATTGGTTTGCGCTGACTGCGGCTTGCCCGTTGACCGACTAAAATTCCTAGTGGAACCATTACTAGTTGGGCTGTGATAATACAGGCAGACATAAATAAAGCTGGACTGCCGCCTTTGTGATGAGCCAGCATTTCACCTACTAAAGGTAGCATGGCGGCATTAGCAAAGTGAAATAACACAGCACAGATAGCAAATATTAGCAAGCGGCGATCGCTCCACATATTTGTAACTTTAGAAACATGCACTTGCCGATCGCTATCATCGCCCCCTCGCGATAATCGATAGTCGATATCATGTTTGCGAATCTTTAAGGCACAGAAAATCACTGCTAACGACATCAGCGCAATAAAGCAAAAAATACCTGCTTGACCGACAAAATGACCGATTAATCCTGCTAGTAACGCCGCTACCACGTTTCCAGCCGAGCTGAGGGTTTGATTGCGTCCGATGCGGCGATCCATTCCCTGTCGCCCCACTAATCCTAGAGAAATAGCAGCGATTGTGGGGCCAAAAAAGGCTCCAGCAATGGCGGTCAGCGATTGGGCTGCTGCAATGACGGAAAATGTTGGAATCGCAATAGTAGCAATTGAACTAATGGCAATTAACACAGCCGCCATGACAATGAGCGATCGCTTTTGACGAACTCGGTCAATTAAGGCCCCAGCAGGTGTTTGAGCTATTACCCCTGCTAATCCAGAGATAGTCATTACTAAACCCACTTCCGCTGGGTTCCAATGTAGGCTCGATGTGAGGTAGACAACCAAAAACGGCCCGACACCACCTTGAATATCTGCCAAAAATACATTCAACCAATCAAGTGCTAATAAACTTTGTCTGCCAGATGCTAAGCGCGTAACCATGTCTCCTCCTCTTGCAGAAGTTCATAAAATTGAGTGACATATACTTTGGTGCAAAAACTATGCCAAATAAAATTACCGGAATTCAGCACAGAATTAGGTTGAAGAATTCAATTTATTCGTAGTGGTAATGAGTTATCGCTAAAAGTTCTAATTCAGGAAAATCTGCTGAGGTTTAACACTAATTCACTAGAGTAACATTTATGACAAATAGTGAGACTGTATGTGATGTTTAAACTTCTGTCAGTTGCTTTAGTCGCTGCTACTGTTTTATTAGTATCAAGCAATAATTCTAATATCAGTCTGGCTGGAACCTGTGCCTCTAAATGCGGTCAAGGCCCAATCCAATTTAAACCAGGACAACGTATTAAAGTTCAAGTAGTAAATAAAACACCAAATCCGATCCAACTGCAAAAACCTTCCAGCACTAACCCAATATCGTTAAATGCCGGACAGGAATTTCAGCTAGAACAAATAGAAGGTACGGAACCAAATACATCTCTAATATTTTGGAACGAAGCGGGTTTAGCATTACAAGCAAATATCTCAAAACCCAACTTTGGCACTTTGCGGGTAGAACTTCGTCCGACTTGGCGTTCTCCTGGCGATCGCTCGTTGTATATTATGGATGATGGTAGAGTGAACATATTTTAAAACTATTGTACAGACGCGATTAATCGCGTCTCTCCTAACTCGTATTGTGCTGGACAAACCTGTATCGGAAATCTTAAAACCTCGCAGGCGCTTACCAAATCAGCGCTGGCAAATTTACCCACAAAAATTAGAAATAGCCCAACATTTAGCGGGTTTAATCAACCTCTCACCCATCGTCAGTCAGTTGTTGATTAATCGAGGTATCGAAACACCAGAACAAGCACAAGCTTTTTTAGAGCCAGAATCTTTAGTCTTGCCTTCGCCGTTAGAGGAATTCCCAGATTTAGCAATGAGTGTGGAGTTGTTGCAAAATGCGATCGCTTCCCAAGATAAAATTGCTATTTGTGGCGACTACGATGCTGATGGAATGACTAGCACTGCTCTACTATTGCGGAGTCTCCGCACTTTAGGAGCTAAGGTAGATTACGCTATCCCCAGTCGAATGCACGAAGGCTACGGGATTAACAAACGCATCGTTGAAGAATTTCACAGCGAAGGTGTAGAACTAATTCTAACTGTAGACAATGGCATTTCCGCATTTGAACCTATTGCCAGAGCCAGAGAACTGGGACTAAAAGTAATTGTTACCGATCACCACGACATTCCCCAAAAATTACCCCCTGCTAACGCTATCCTCAACCCCAAACTGATAGCAGAATCTTCACCATATCGGGGTGTTGCTGGTGTTGGTGTTGCCTATATATTGGCAGTGTGTTTAGCACAACAGCTAGGCGAGACCAAAGGCTTAATTCAGCCGATGCTAGCACTGTTTACGCTAGGAACGATCGCAGATTTAGCTCCCCTAACAGGTGTAAACCGCCGTTGGGTGAAACGCGGTTTAAAACATTTACCGAAATCTCACTTAGCCGGAGTACAGGCGTTAATTCAAGTAGCTGGCGTACAGGCAAGGGAAGAGGGACAAGGAGACACGGAGACGCAGGGATGGGGGGACAAGAAGAGTTCTTTCTCCGCGTCTCCCCGTCTTACCCTCTCCGCGTCATCTACCAAGTCTCTCAAACCGGAGGATATCGGGTTTCGCCTAGGGCCGCGAATTAACGCCATTGGTAGGATTGGTAATCCCCAAACTGTGATTGAATTGTTGACTACGGATGATATGGGAATCGCACTAGAAAGAGCAATGCAGTGCGAACAAATCAACACTACTCGCCAGCAAATGTGCGAGCAAATTGAACAAGAAGCGATCGCCTATGTAGAAACAGAATTTATCACCACTCTACAGCAAGACAAAGTATTAGTAGTTGTCCAACCGAATTGGCATCACGGTGTTATTGGTATCGTCGCCTCCCGCTTGCTAGAACGTTACGGAGTTCCCGTATTCATTGGCACTTATGAAGATGAAGGACATATTCGCGGTTCAGCACGGGGAATTCCTGAATTTCACGTGTTTGCAGCTTTGGAATATTGTCAAGATTTACTCGGCAAATTTGGCGGACACAAAGCTGCGGGAGGATTTTCTTTACTAGCAGAGAATTTATCAGCATTGCGATCGCGTTTGTATGAATTTGCTAACCAGCGTTTAGAACCCCAACACCTCAAGCCTCTACTCAAAATTGATGCTGAAGCTAATTTGAATCAAATCGATCGGCAACTTTACCAGCAACTAAATACTCTCCACCCTTGCGGTATCGATAACCCCGATCCCATATTTTGGACACCGAATGTCCAAGTTATTGAGCAACAAATTGTTGGTAAGGGTCACATCAAGCTAACACTTAGCCAAACTATCAATCAGCAACAGTATAAAATCAAAGCGATCGCTTGGCGTTGGCGCGACTATTTCCCCCTACCTTCATCTGTGGATGTTGCTTACAAGCTGCGAGAAAATTACTTTAACGGTGACACCTCCATTGAGTTAGAGTTACAAGGTGTCAGACTTCCAAATAATGACACAGGGAAGCAGTCAATTCATTCCGAACTACTTCCCCAATCTCACCTATTTTATGCCTCGCCACTGAAACCGTTAAAAACCAGTTTTCAGTACAAGCAACGGCAGTACATTTGTGGCATCTATCAAAAAGATTTTTTACCAGAATTAAGAATTAAAAATCCTGAAGGCAAAGTCTTAGTTATGTACCCAGGACGTACAATCGGTTTACTTGGCATTCATCGTGAAGACGCTACAGAGGTTGATGTCACTCAACCGCAATATGACAGCATTATTCAAGCTGCACTCAAAGCATTATCAGTGCTGAATCCTGAGTTGTAAGTCATGAGTTATGAGCTTTTAATTAACATCTCACTCCTAACTCTGAACTTTTCACTCAGCAACGCCAGTCGCCTCAACGGGGGGAACCCCCGCACGGCGCTGGCTCCTCAGCACTCAGCACTTTACAGGTTGCCGTTGCGAAATGCCAGTACAAAGATTACCGCTGGGCCAGCAAGAACGATTAGTGCTACAGATAGCAACTGAAAAATAACTTCCCAATTAATGCTGGTGAAACCGCTAATTATACCGTCTAACATTTTTCCTCTTATCCTCCCAACTGGTTTAAAAATTTAATAACTCAATTGCAAAACCCGCGATCAATCATATCCGGGGATCGACTGCTACATTTAATTTCCTTAACAAAATTATAGGAAAAGACACAAAATGGCAAACTGGCAATGTATAAAACAATGTGGAGCCTGCTGTCATCTCGATCCATCAGAGCGTCCAGACTTGGATGAGTATCTCTCACAAGCAGAATTAGAACAATATCTCAGCATGGTAGGCGAAAGCGGATGGTGCGTTAACTTCGACCATAGCAGCAGAGAATGCCGCATTTATGCCAATCGTCCGCGTTTCTGCCGAGTAGAAACAGAAGTATTTCAGGATATGTACGGCATTGAGCCGGAAGAACTCAACGATTTTGCCATTGACTGCTGTCGTCAGCAGATAGAAGGAGTATATGGCTCTCATAGTTTTGAGATAGCGCGTTTTAACCAAGCTGTTGGTTTGTAACGGTTGAACGAAAACATACCCGGTTAGTGAATTGGCTACGCAAACGGCTACCAAAAACTAACCGAGACGATGAAACGAAATAAACGCGGGACTGTAGGAATTGAGGTAAAACAAGGCAAATTGCGTCTTCGTCTGCCACGCACAATTGCCGATGTAAACGCGAGATACATATCAACAGGTCTGGATGATACGCCTGATAACAGACGTAAGGTACAGTTAAAGGCTTGGGAACTAGAAGAGGATATTCAAAAAGGTACGTTAGACCAAACGCTAACGCGGTATAAGTTTCAACAACAGCCTGTTATTTCCACCAAACCAAAAACTGTACCTAACCTGCGAGAATTATGGTTAGCCTACTGTGAATATCGCAGACCGATAGTAGCAACGACTACTTTTGTACAGAAGTACCTCGGTTATTACACCAACCATATCAACAGGCTACCGTCTTACAACCCAAATGACGCTGCCTATATACGTCATTATCTTATAACAACATATACAAACGATACCGTTAAACGTTTATTAATTCAGTTAAACGCTTGTTGTAAGTGGTCTGTTTCTGCGGGGTTGATAGATGATAACCCGTTTGTTGGTATGGCGAACGAGTTGAAGCAACAATGGTCGGTCGAAAACATTGACCCATTCAACCGTGACGAGCGAGACGCTATCATCGAAGCTTATAGAAAGCACCCCAAGTATAAGCATTACTATAATTTCATCCGTTTCTTATTCATAACAGGCTGTAGACCAGGAGAAGCTTGTGCATTGAGATGGTGTAACGTCTCTGATGAATTCATACTTTTTTGCGAGTCATATTCAGTCAGATACAAACTAGTAAAAGACACAAAGACTCACAAACCGCGACGGTTTCCATGCAACACCATGCTGCGGGAATTGTTGCAGAGTTTAAAGAAAAATGAGAATGAGCCTGACTCATTGGTGTTTACGACACATTACCACGGTCAGACGATAAACAACGATACTATCCCTACTGCCTTGGGCTGGAAGCTTATAGTTAACGGGTTGGTCACTGAAGGTAAGGTACAACGCTACAGACCACCTTACAACTGTCGCCATACTTTCATCACGTTAGCGTTGAACGCTGGGTTAACCGTGTCACAGGTAGCAAAGCTAGTAGGTAACACACCAGCAGTTATCCTCAAACACTACGCTTCTGGTCACGTCTCTGAAGTTCCCGTGTTTTAACACAACCATTAGACTTTTACGACTTTAACGCAACTAGTATAGAACCACATCTATGACTACGGCTGTGATGCCCGTTTTACGTTGTTGGTTTTAACGACATGTCCGAGAGGGCGCGGTTACACGAATAACGTAAACCAATAAAAGGTTGAACCAAATGAAACGCAACATCCAGTTGACTGTGCGCCTAACCGAAAGCGAACACGCGGCTTACTCAGCATTAGCGTCTGAGATGGGAACCCACCTAGCTGACTTGTTCCGTGTAAGTCTAAATTCACAACACGCTGACCACCTTGAGCGTTTGAAAAGAGTGGGGGTGAGTCATGAGTAACCCAGTTGTTCAAACTGACGAGACTATTCAGGTTAACAACCGTGATGCTGAGGTTTGGTTAGCCATCCCAGGTTATGAAGGTCGCTATGAAGTCTCAAACCTTGGGCGCGTGGCATCTCTTAACTACGCTCGGTGCAAGAAACGCCAAGTTTTAAAACCTCGACCAGAGCGAGTTTCTAACAGACCCAACAGGCAACCGTCGTTTCTGGGTTGTTAATGTTGAGAAAACAATAGACACGGCTGCTGTAGAACAAATGAGGGATGACGTTTGGGGAGCCGTCCTGTCGCTGTACCTTGCGGGTGAACCATCGACGCTAAATGAGGTTGAGTCTGTACAGTCAGCAGAGGACACGTCCCAATACGAACAAACTCACCCTTGGCTAGAGAAGGTTTCAACGTATATGACAGGGCATAACCCATGTACATTAACCGACATTATGGAAAATGCTCTAAGGTTTGAAACAAGTAGGCTCAACGACAAGAGGGCTGAAAGGGAAATAAGCGACATTCTAAAAAAACTTGGATGCACCAGAAGACAGCAACGGCTTAACGGGGTTAGAGCATGGTACTGGTACAAACCAACACTTAATGGTGTCACCGCCGATGATGTCAAAGTGACTACCGCTAACATCCCAACGTCTGAACACTTCTAAACCGCAACTGTTAACCCCTACATCAACACCGCGCCTTCTATGTTAAAGGCGTGGTTTATTTTGTGTTGGGGTGTCCTCAGATGTCTAGTGTCACCAGGCTGAGGACAGGGCTGAGGACAGACTGAAACCCTTACTGTATATAGCTTGTCACCAGTGTCACCAGTGTCACCAGGGTAATAAAGACTTTGACGTGTCTCTCCTCCCACACTACTACTACCGCTTAAGCGTTTACTCTAACTCTTTAAAAGCTGAGGACATCTGAGGACACTGAGGACAGTAAAGGGGGGTAAGGGTTCTAGGGTGTCACCAGTACGTCAGGACACTGAGGACAGTAAAGGGGGGTGAGGACAGCAGGTGTGAGAAAGAGAGGGGTGTGGCAGGGGCACGTATTAACTACTTAGCATGTTCGTTGTATAGTCGCTCTGTTTCTGATCTGTCTCTAGCTTCTGACTCAGCCCAAATTTTACGATACATCTCCAAGTCTTTATCAGACTGACGTTGCAGTTCAACACGTGTTTTATTCATATCTTCTATAAATGACTCATGGTCACACTTATAGTTGCGGTTAGTTGTCCTATCCAAACACCAATAAGTAGGCTCAGGTTTTGTCGGCTGAGGTTTTAAACCCAGAATGGAACGCAACTCAGGAGCGAAGATAAACGCGATGATAGCAGCGATGATGAGTAAACGGTTCATTTGTGTTAGTCTCTCTGCCCGTCTCCAGTAGGTAGTAAGCCTTGTTTATTGGTATTTAATATGGCACATACAACAGAGACTACACCATTACTCAGTCAGCGAAAATTAAGCAAAGTAAATGGGTTGTGACATATAAGCATTTGTACCCCACGCTACTCAACACGCTAGCTGAGAGGTAAAACCATGCTCCGTAGTGCGGTAGAGAGCAGACCCCACGACAGACGCTCAACACCTACCCAAATTCATCTACGTACACCCCATCACTCAAACTTATTTGGGTCAACCTTATCTGGTAATAATGGTTCGGTTGTGCAAATTGGTGCTAAGTCAATGTGAGGTGGTTCTTGTCGTGTTGCTAGCGAGTAGAAAAGTAATGCCCTTGCCAAATAGCTTAGTGACCGTTTCATCAGCCAGCTTGTTGATAACTCTTGTGCGTTTAGCTGTGCCTCAATGTGGTGAATGAGTTGGTGCAACTGTGTTGCTACCTCAGCATCAGTCAGGTGTTGGTTTTCCATGTCCACACTCTCTGCCATCACGTACCACAAACATACCACAACAACAACGACGCTGAGACTAACCATGTCCCAACGCCGTTATTAGTGTGTTAGTGAGTTATAGGTGTCATTCTTGTATAACAGTATAACACATCTATCTTTACTGTCAACACGTATTATCAGGACGACTCACTATCCACACCTTACCAACTATATACCAACGACGTGAACATCCGTTGTTAAACTAGTCATAAATACTCATCGTCAATAGTCTCTTACGTCGTAAAAGGTGGGTTAACGGGTAGGTCGGTGTGGCAGTATTTTCATGGGTAAAACCATGTAGTTGCAGTTTACGTAGGTTTATCAGACGCGGTGGCGTGAACCGTCGTTGAAACCGTTGGTATAACGCCCGTTCAACTCGATGTCTGAAACGCGCTCTGTGTCTAGTATCTATCGTAAAAATATGGCGCGTATTTTTTGAGTGAGTCTCTATATTATAGTAGCGTGTTGTACCCCCGTATAACATTATTTATACACATGTCTAACCACTACTAACAGTATTACTTTCCACAACTCTTATTTGTTAACAACCTCAGCGTTCTGTCGCTTGGTTATGTCCACTTTGTTTGCTACATTATTTACATCGAGCGGTACATCACTTCACCACGCCGCTAAGGAATTGCAACTATGTCCACCATCAAAGAATTGAAACAGCAAGCAACCGCATTGGGTTTAACAAACGACGATGTTAAGACATTCGGTAAGCTATCAGCCAAGGCAACATGGCAAGCTGCTATTGATAACCACCTAGCAACCAATGAACCAGTTGAAACCATAACGTTATTACCTAGCCCTTGGGATAACGCAGAGGAATATCCAACAGCCGAGCAGCCAGCCAGCCACGCCAACGCTTGCTGTTGTGGTTATCGTTGCCCTCGTGTTGTTATTTTGTCAGGTCATCTCACTCGTTAAATATTTTGCATCAACCGCACAGTCAGCCTTTGCGCGACGACGTAACGAGAGCCAACGACGACAGCAATGGTACGACGAATTACATCAGCTAATGGCAACGTAAACCAACGTTCAACTATAGGGTTAGCTAACAGGTGTCAAGACGTGGCGACAACGCCGATACCCTAACCCGCTAACACGCCAATTATCACTTATAGGGTTGGTTCTCTTTAACCACCTACACGACACAAAACATTAGTTTAGAGACAGGTATACAAACGCCATGACAACCGCTCTTGCAGTCTACGAAGCCGAGGTATTTATACCTACTAACCAATTAGCTGTACATGAACAGCCTACGACAGAACGAGTTATTAGACCTCTTGCAAAAGTCGCTTAAGCAAATTCGGTTTGGGGAAGACGAAGCTCGTAATTGTAGAGAGCAGCAATCAGATTAAACCTCAAACTAAATCTTTTTCGACGATTTCTATAAGTGAAGGACAAAATTTTAAATACCTTCAGCTTCCGATTTACATGCTCACCTAAAACTCTGATTTTAGCTAATTCTTGATTGCTCTTTTTATCCTCACAAGTTAACTTACCTCCTCTAGGTTTTTTCTTAGGAATCTGACTATTGCTATGTAGTTTTTGAATACCTTGATAACCTTTATCTCCCAAGCATTTTATG
>NZ_JAECZA010000246.1 GCF_016056275.1 Dendronalium phyllosphericum CENA369
GGAGTGGGGAGTAGGGAGTAGGGGAAGAAATTAGCCCCGAAAAAGGTTAAAGCCTCGCCCGCAAGTGGCGCGAAAAATCCTT
Source organism: Dendronalium phyllosphericum CENA369 (assembly GCF_016056275.1). Taxonomy (GTDB): domain Bacteria; phylum Cyanobacteriota; class Cyanobacteriia; order Cyanobacteriales; family Nostocaceae; genus Dendronalium; species Dendronalium phyllosphericum. The sequence continues at coordinate 83 of NZ_JAECZA010000246.1, forward strand.
GTATTGCACAAGATAGGTTGAAACCCCGCCCCTTGTGGGCGGCTTAGTTTCCCTACTCCCCAATCCCTACTCCCTACTCCCTTTTATAACAATATTTTAAATACTTCAGAATGGTACTTATAAAAAAGAGTTTATTGCTATTAATTTTGTAATTTATCTGCATATTATTAATATCTATATTAATGACTCGATACTATATTTAACCTACTATTCTTCGCTAAAAAAATTAACTTTAGTGTCAAAAGATAAAGTAAAGTAATATTTACATCTCAAGCAGCTACCGTACATCCCCTAGTTTCTGTCAGAAACTAATTCAGTGCCATGATTGATAAATCCTCTCAGACGTTTGCAGTGTCATGCTTATCACTGGGTACATTTGTATTTTTTAGCAGCCTTACTACTAGTTCCTTAAAAGCTCAAGCGATCGATACTACCCAATTACCAAAAAACAATTTTGTCTTATCGCAGCAAATTCCATCACCACAAGATGTGCAACCGCAAGACATCCAACCACCCTTACCTTCTCCACAACCTTCTCCCCAACTGCCACAGCAACTTCCTCCACCTTCAGAATTACTTCCACCTTCTGCGCCAACTCCGACACCCGATCGCCCATCAACAGATAAAATTCCCCAGACTATCGTTGTAGAAAAGTTTGAAATTGTTGGTAGTACAGTATTCAGTCCCGAAGAGTTAGCTAAAGTTACGGATAAATTTACTAAAAGACCTATTTCTCTGGCTGAACTTTTTCAAGCTCGTTCTGCCATCACCGATTTATATGTCCAAAAAGGCTACATTACTTCTGGAGCTTACATCCCACCTCAAACTATTAAATCTGGTACGATTAAAATTCAGGTGGTCGAAGGTAAATTAGAAGATATTCAGGTAACTGGCACTAGACGGTTGAACTCCAATTATGTCCGCAGCCGTTTAGCAATAGCTACGTCCGCACCTCTGAATCGAGAGCGCCTTTTGCAAGCACTACAACTGTTGCAACTGAATCCTTTAATTCAAACCCTAAAAGCAGAATTGTCAGCTGGTTCGCGTCCAGGCACAAGTGTGCTACAAGTTGAGATTGCAGAGGCAAAATCCTTCAGTGCTCAAGTAGTTTTGGATAATGGGCGATCGCCTAGTGTTGGCAGTTTTCGACGACGATTACAACTCAATGAAGCCAATTTACTGGGATTGGGAGATGGTTTAAATCTCACTTACACCAATACCGATGGTAGCAATGCTTTGGATACTGGCTATACGTTGCCTCTCAATCCCCGCAACGGAACGCTTTCTTTCAACTTTGGTACGTCATGGAGCAATGTCATCGAACGTCCTTTCGACATTCTAGATATTGAATCTTCTTCTCGCTACTACGAATTAACCTTCCGCCAGCCAGTAATCCAAACTCCTACACAAGAGTTTGCCTTGGGAGTTACAGCATCTCGACGAGAAAGTAAAGCTACTTATCAGCCTCCTGGTGAAGAACAATTATCTTTCCCTTCTCTAGGAGCCGACGATGAGGGACGCACGCGGATATCTGCGTTGCGCTTTTTTCAAGAATGGACATCTCGTAACAGCCGCGAAGTCATTGCTCTGCGTTCTCAATTTAATTTCGGTATAGGTGCTTTTGATGCCACAATTAATTCCGAGCGTCCTGATAGCCGCTTTTTTGCATGGCAGGGGCAAGCACAGTGGGTACGTCTTTTAGCTCCCGATACTTTATTATTAATACGTGCAAATACGCAACTGGCATCTACGTCTTTGTTGCCTTTAGAGCAGTTTGGCTTGGGAGGTCTAGACAGCGTTAGAGGCTACCGTCAAGATTTTCTGTTAACTGATAATGGCACTTTTGCTTCTGCGGAAGTTCAAATACCAATTCTCCGCTTACCTGAAACAAATACTATATTAAAGGTCGTACCTTTTGTAGATTTTGGCGTTGTTTGGAATAATTCTGCTGTCAATCCAGACCCGAACACCCTAGCTGCTGCTGGTTTAGGTTTGCGCTTATCCCAAGGCGATCGCTTCAGTGCTCGTCTTGATTGGGGTATTCCTTTAGTATCTGTGCAATCAGAGGGAAGAACGCTGCAAGAAGATGGGCTGTACTTTTCTGTGATTTATAATCCATTTGGAAATTAATAATTTCGCTGGCTAGCTCATTTATGGTTTGCCAAATAGGATTGTTAGCGATCGCAAAGAACTTCTACTTTATCTTTATCAAACCAAGTTATAATTATAAATTCACTACAAATTTTATTGAAATTGAGATTTCATCTCGTGTTAAATCATGGAGTAATCTTCTGCTGATTTCTCACTTTAAATATTTAAACTTACTCTATTAAAACAACAACACCCAAGCTTATATCCGCCTAGTTCTTTCCTCATCATTGATAAATCTGTTCAGGGTTGTACTAATTAATTAACACTTTTAATGTGCTATGCAACTAGTTACATCGCCCTCTTAAAACCACTTTGAGGAAATGTCAGCGCTTAAGTTGGGTGTTGCTTTGAGTGTACGAGACAGATGTTGAAACAGCGTTTTTACCTCTTAACTTAATGTAACTTGTTTGCTTTGGCTGTTGAATCTGCCAGGGAAGCTTTTGAGGCTTCAATTAATAAGTTACCACTACTAGATGAGGGTAGATGTGTTTTGAAACTAAACTTTACTTTTAGGATTATTAACTGATGACAGCTGAAAGCCAGGTGCTTTAACACAATTTCCTCTGCTACATACTGGTTGCTGATGGCTGTGAATAATTGACAAATTCAAATGAGGTCGTTTATTTGTGAAAGTTCTCTTAATTTTCTTAACTATTAGAATTACTTTATATTCAGCTGAATTTTAGAGAATAAATTTTTATAAAGGAGTTTATATGAACAGTAAATATACTAAGCTTCTTTGTCAAAATGATTTTGCGCTCGCTGTCTCGATCGGATGAATAATAGTCTTTATAATAGTTCTTGGACAAACTATTCTATGAAAAAAATCCGTGATTTTACTATGTATAATATTAGTCATTTGAATTTATTCTGGATATTTAAGGAAGTAGAAGACAATGACTGAAAGTCTTAAATCTTCTGACTTTTTTTACAAGTTAGACAAAAACTCAGGCTCCTAATTGCAAAGCTGGCTACCATCTAAACATCTCATCTAAAATAGTCAATCCTAGAACAACCAAAGATTGACTTTATTGATAGAAGTGAGTAGTCATTCCAGAAAATGGAGATTTAAGGTTAAAACAGAACTAAAGCAGTATTTTTTAACAGAATATGAACTTGAGGTAGAGTGATGGCAGGAAATGAGCAGGAAAAAATACGCCATCTATTGGTTGTCCAAGATATGCAAGGACAGCGAACTATCTCTCTCCAAGAAACAACTTATTCTATTGGGCGGCATCCTGAAAACTCTATTGTTCTGCGTTCGCGCTCGGTATCCAGGCAACATGCTATTTTATTGCGAGTGACTCTTCCAGAGAGCGACCAATATGGCTTTTTGATTATTGATGGTAACTTCAAGGGGAAAGGTAGCACTAATGGCTTAATAGTGAATGGTCATAAGTGTTCCTCACATAACCTCAAACATGGTGATGTCATTTTATTTGGCAATAATCAAGCTCAAGCTAGATATTATGCGATCGCCAACATCAGCGAAAAAGCTTTTTCTGAATGTGAAGCTGAAGACCTAGCTACTTTCCTATCGCAGCCAGTTAATACCAATAGTCATTTTCAAACTCTAGCTGTCGATCCTAGCTTTGAAGGAGCTAGTGAGACTCTCCTCGCTCGCCTAGCATCCTTCCCCGAACTCGTACCCAATCCAATTATCGAGACAGATTTAGAGGGAACAGTTACCTATCTTAATCCCGCCGCCGCTCTCAAATTTCCTAAACTCAGAGAAATTGGCAAGCAGCATCCTATCTTAATGGGACTATTAAATGCGGTGAAGAATCGCAGGGAAAATCCTTTTATGCGGGAAGTAGAAGTAGAGCAAAAATTTTTTGAGCAATCCGTTCACTGCCTACCTGAAAGCGATTTAATTAGAACTTTTATTGTTAGGGATATTACAGAACAAAAGCAAGCCGAAGCTGAACTGCGCCAACGCGATCGCTTGCTACAAGCAGTTGCGGAAGCCGCAAATTATTTGCTAGTAGAAATGAATTATGAAACGGGCATTGATAAGGCTTTAGCGGTGCTGGGCGAAGCTGCTAAGGTAGATCGCGTCTATCTCTTTAACAATCATCTCCATCCAACTACAAAAGAGATGGCAGTCAGCCTGCAATTTGAATGGAAGCGTTTTGGACTTGAATCTTCTCGCCAGCACTGGCAAAATCTGCTTTATCACTGTTCTAAATTAGCGCGTTGGTACGCTACTCTCTCAAGAGGCGAGTCCATTAGCGGTATAACTCAAGAATTCCCCGCAGAAGAACAAGAATTCCTCAGCCAATATGACATTCAATCCTTACTTTTAGTGCCTTTACGACTAGAGGATGATTTCTGGGGATACCTAGGCTTGGCAGACTGTTCAAAAGAGCGTCACTGGTCAAGACACGAAGAATCAACGCTTTTGACAATGGCAGCTAGTATCAGTGGTGCTAGGCAGCGTCAACAAGTAGAGAAAAAAATTCGTTACCAAGCCCTTCACGATCTGCTAACTGGATTGCCTAATCGCTTGCTGTTCAACGAGCTACTTTCTAAAACCCTACCTAATAGAGTTCGCAATGGCGAAAGTCTAGCTGTGATGTTTCTCGATTTAGATCGCTTTAAGATTATCAATGATACTCTGGGGCACACTTTGGGAGATAAACTCTTACAAAGTGTAGCCCAAAGATTGAAAGATTCTCTTAGAGGTGGAGATACTGTTGCTCGTTGGGGAGGAGATGAATTTACGATCCTACTGCCTCAAATAACTTGTCTTGAGGAAGTCACTCAGGTAGCTTGGAGAATTTTACACGCTTTCGAGAATGCCTTTAATCTTGATGGTCACGAACTTTATGTCAGTGCTAGCCTTGGCATTTCCTTGCTTGACGAACACAGTCCGGATGCTGAAACTTTAATCAAAAATGCAGATGCAGCTTTATACTACGCCAAAGATGAGGGGAGAAATAACTACCAGTTTTACACCACTACCCTAGGTGCTAAAAATCCCGAACTCCTGACTCTAGAGAAAAGCCTGCGCTATGCCCTAGAAAGACAAGAATTAATGGTGTACTATCAGCCTCGAATCAAAATTGCCACAGGAGAAATTACTGGCATGGAAGCTCTGCTACGCTGGCAGCATCCTGAGATGGGACTAGTAGCACCTAATGTTTTTATTCCTTTGGCCGAGCAAAGTGGATTAATTATCTCTATCGGTGAATGGGTGTTACGGACAGCTTGTAGTCAAAATCAAATTTGGCAACAGGCGGGATTACCTCCTTTAACAATCGCTGTTAATCTCTCTCCCAAACAGTTCCGCCAACCCAAACTACTGGAAACTGTAGCTGAAATTTTAGCAGAGACGGGGTTAGAGGCTCAGTTTTTAGAATTAGAAATTACAGAAACGACAGCTATTGAGGATTTAGATTTTACCAGAACTGTGTTGCAGGGTCTCCAGGAAATGGGCGTTCACATTTCTATCGATGACTTTGGTACGGGTCATTCTTCTCTTTCGCGCCTACAACTCTTACCACTCCACAATTTGAAAATTGATAAGTCTTTTATTCAAGAATTGACAACAGATATCAAAGTAGCTCATATTGTCAAGGCGATTGTTACTTTGGCGAGGAGTCTGGGGTTAAGGCTTACAGCTGAAGGGGTAGAAAAGCCAGAGGAACTAGATTTCTTGAAATCTATCCATTGCGAGGACGTACAGGGCTTCTTATTCCACAAACCGCTTTCGGCTGAGAAAGCCACAGAAGTCCTCAAAAGTGGACGAATTATGAGTGTTCAAAGATAAGGGATTGGGGTAAATAAGCTGATGCGCTTTTAAATTGCATAATTCAACTCGCTAGAAAGACGCGGGGACGCGGGGACGCGGGGACAGGGAGACACGGAGATGCAATTTGAATGATGATTCGCTTAACTCTATTGTCTATGGCTTTGGTTTGGATTGTACAATTCTCTTGCTAGCATTAATAGGCTTGGCCCTAATCTATGGAAGACTTTATCCATGGGGCAATATAATCCGGAGAATAACGATCGATGAGCTTGGATAAACCCTCTCAAGGTGCAACTTCCGAAGAATGTGCCGTCAGAGTAATGGAGACAGTTCCATTAGTAATGCGGTTTATCCGATCCCAAATGCGCGCCCATAATGCTGCTTTTCTTTCTATACCTCAATTGCGATCGCTAGCATTTATTAACCGCAATCCTGGCGCTTCATTATCTGACTTGGCAGAGCATCTCGGTGTCACTTCCGCTACAGCATCAGCGACAATAGAACGGCTAGTACAACGCAACTTAGTGGAACGCTTTCACCATCCTCAAGAGCGACGGCGGATAGTCCTGAATCTCACTGAAGAAGGTAAGTATCACCTTCAGCAATCCCAAACTTATACCCGCGCTCATATCGCTGATATGCTCAAGGGTATGACAGATGAAGAACTTGCCCACATTGAAGAAGGTTTAGCTCTCTTAAAACATGTGTTCGAGCAAACAGAATTCAACTCTCAAAAACACTGAGATGAATAATTAGAATCTTATGCCAAGTTGCCCGTTAAATCCTCGAACAGAATTGTAACCAGCGCCTACAAAAACATTATCTGTAGCACTTACCTGAACGCCGCCTGAAACTGCAAGACCTTTATCTTCTGAATAATATCCCAGTCCGACATAAGGCGAAACCACTGGCAAACTCAAGAATTTTAGCACATCTACTCCAGTTGAATTATCTGGCCCCTTTCCAACTTCCACCCCTAAATTGAAAGCTCTAACTCCTACACCATAAGTTATATCGCCATCTTTGCCGCCGACTGAAACCCACGGTTGTGGTATAAGTTGAGCGGAAACTTGACTTGGGGCAAATAATGCAAAAAAACCTAGTGATGTAACGAGTGTTTTGGCAATAACCGCTCTTTTCATGCTTTCCTCAGACACTATTTGTCAATCGATTTTGGATTTGTTTCACCCACAAAGGGAAGTCACACTACTGATAATTAGGGATTCCTGATGCTGATTAATTGTGACGCATTTAACTTCACCTAAGTGCCCAGTCAGGTAAGTGCTGAGTTAGGAGACGCGATGAATCGCGTCTGTACAAGAGTCGGTTTGTAAGGCTTTGAGCATGAGCGGGAAAGGAGTAATAAGGCCGCCCTCTGCATTTACAATGCAAGTCGATGCATTAATAAGGCCGCCCTCTACATTCACAATGCAAGTCGATGCATTAATAAGGCCACCCTCTGCATTCACAATGTAAGACGATGCATTAATAAGGCCACCCTCTGCATTCACAATGTAAGACGATGCATTAGCACTTTATCAGCACCAAACCTTAATTCCTCCCCATGAACTATTACTGACAAAAATCTGCCCATCTGGACTGAACGCGCGGGGAAAATCAATCGAGATGTTAGCAATGGAAGCAAGGCGAGAGAAATTACAACTGACCACTGACAATCCTTTAAAATTGACGCGACCACTGACTAGGCCAACGTTCTACAATCACTTTTGTTTGGGTGAAAAACTCTACTGCGTGATTGCTTTGCCCGTGCAAGTCACCAAAAAAGCTTTCTTTCCAGCCGCTAAAGGGGAAAAATGCCATTGGTGCAGCAACGCCAATGTTGATACCGATATTACCTGCTTCTGCTTCGTAGCGGAATTTACGGGCTGCTGCGCCACTGCTGGTAAATAAGCAAGCCATGTTGCCATATTGACCGCTATTAACTAAGGCGATCGCATCCTCAATACTATTTAAATGTATTAAACTCAGCACCGGTCCGAAAATTTCTGTCCGGGCAATTTCCCCTGTTGGCTCGACGTTTTGCAAAATCGTTGGTCGGATAAAGTTACCATTTTCATAATTAGTTATGTTGGGATTCCGTCCATCTACTAACAAATTTGCGCCTTCATCTGCGCCTTTTTGAATTAATTCTTCAATGCGCGTTTTGCTTTGGGTAGTAATTACAGGCCCCATTTCTACGCCTTGGTCTAAACCATTACCTACGACTCGCTTTCTGGCAGTTTCCGCGATCGCTTCTGTAAATGTGTGCCGTGCTTCCCCAACTGTGACAGCAATTGAGGCGGCTAAACAGCGCTGTCCCGCACAACCAAAGGCACTATCAGCAGCGATGCGGGTAGTCATTTCTATGTCTGCATCTGGCAAAACGATAATCGGATTTTTTGCGCCTCCTTGACATTGCATCCGTTTGCCATTGGCCGCCCCTCGACTATATATATATTTAGCTACTGGGGTGGAACCGACAAAACTAATCGCTCGAATTTGCGGGTGTTCTAAAATAGCGTCTACAACTTCTTTCGCACCGTTGACTAAATTAACAACTCCTTTAGGCAAACCAGTTTTTTCTAGCAACTGAAAGATTTTTTGCATCGTCAGCGGCACTTTTTCAGAAGGCTTAACAATATAAGTATTACCGCAGGCGATCGCATAAGGTAAAAACCAAAAGGGAATCATCCCCGGAAAGTTGAAAGGACAAATCACCGCCGCCACTCCCAGAGGTTGGCGAATCATCATCTCATCAATACCCTTAGCAATATCTTCTGAGTTAGTTCCCTGCATCATCATGGGAATGCCACAGGCGACTTCTACATTTTCAATAGCGCGGCGCATTTCGCCCTGTGACTCAGCCAAAGTTTTACCACATTCTTGCGTGATTGTGCGAGCCAAATCTTGAAAATGTTCTTCCAGTAAATTCTTGAGTTTAAATAAATATTGGACTCGTTCAGTGGGAGGGGTACGTCGCCAAGTAATAAAAGCTGCTGCCGCTGCTTCTGCGGCTTGATTTAACTCAAATGCTGTTGATAGAGGCACTTGAGCTAATAATTCTGCTGTAGCTGGGTTAATAATTTCTAAGTATTCTGTAGTATTAGATGCACACCAGTGACCATTGATATAGTTGGGTAAGATAGGAGTCGCGTTCATGAAGGTAGTGTCATTCTCAAATGTAGATGCGGCAATATGACTATATTAGCTGTTCATTTTGACACACTAATTGCATTTATTTATTGCCAATATATTAGTTGTATGGCAAGCGAATTAAAGGTTAGGACATCTTGAAAGCGTGGATGTTAGAAATAGTAATGTTTTACCTCCTGCCTTCTGACTTGAAAAAGGGTGTAGGGTGTAGGGAATATTCCTTTTTCATGTATGGTGATGAAAATTTTTTCATCGGGACTGCCTTCTGCCTTCTGCCTTCTACTTATCAATTACAAACTCATAAAAAATGCCTGGTTGATATACTTCAACCAGGCTAAATTTTATCTCACCAATTCAAAGATTTTTTGCAGGAAAATCTTTATACCGTAGGTTACTGCAAATTAACCTTGACGACTTTATTTTTTTCGGCTTCAGTTTTAGGCAGGGTTAAATTTAGAATTCCGTCTTTGTATTCAGCCTTAACATCAGTGTTTTGAATGCGGGCAGATAGAGGAATTACTCGTTGAAACTTACCGTAGTAAAATTCACTTCTGGTTTTGCCGTTATCTTCAGTTTTGGTTTCAGATTTGCGTTCGGCAACCACCTTAACTGCATTATTGGTGACTTCGATATCTAAATCCTTAGCTTCAACACCAGGGAGTTCTAGCTTCAGATGTATTGCTTCCTCAGTTTCATGCAGTTCAGCTGCTGGAACTTTAGCAGAAATGGAGGCTGGGAAATCTTCAAATACTCGGTCGATTTGACGTTGCAGTGCGTTCAATTCTTGCCAAGGATTGTAGCGTACTAAAACCATATTTCTCTCCAACTCGTAACTCTTTCTTTACTTGCTTAATCATCGCTTTGATTACTATAGTAGAGATTATTTTTATGGCTGCAAATACGGTTAATATCACTTAGATAATTGATGATAACCGCACAAGAATTACAGCATAATTAAAGGTAGTAACAATACGAATATTTTAAGTAGGGTAAACCCAACTTAGTTGTAGACAGCATTCAGCGCAGCTTATATAGCCGTAGTCACACCCTTTAGGACTATTGCGATTGCTAAAGCCTTACAGCAACTGACTCTTGTACAGACGCGATGAATCGCGTCTCTTGGCCATAACTCATACTCAACAACATTAATTAATAGCAGCTTTACACAATCTTCCTTCGGGCATAGATTTTTTCTGCTGATGTTTTTGTTACAATTAGTGAAATTTTTCCCTAAAAATACCACTATGGCTTTATATGCTGAATTGCATCGGCATCTAGGCGGTTCGGTTGTACCTCGCGTTTTATGGCGATATTTTGAGCGACATTCATCTGAGTTGATTTCTGGTTTTCCAGACTATTCAGAATTTGAGGACTTTTACACGCGGCCGCGCAACACCCTAGATGAATACCTGGAATTGCACACTCTAGTAGAAAGCGTGCAAACTGTAGAGACTTTGCCTTACTTTGTCTACCGCTTGGTACGGGGTGCTTATATTTTTGAAAATTTGGCTTATCTAGAACTGCGCTACACTCCCTATTTGCGGACACCCGACCATTTAAGTCAATCCGAGAGAATTGACAAGATGGCGGAAATTGTAGAAGTAGTAGGAAAAGCTAGTCACCTATCGGAATATCCAATTGTCACTAGCCAAATTCTTTGTATGCACTCGCGCTTACCCTATGAGGTGAATCGGGCAATTGTTGACTTGGCAGTGCAGAATAAGCAGTATGTCTGTGGCATAGATGTAGCAGGTGGTGATAGTTACTATGCCGATCGCATGGAAGAATGGATTAAATTGTACGACTATGCGCGATCGCAAGGCGTTAACACCACAGGACATTTATATGAAACCACTGCTGGCTGTTATCCCGAACTGTTACCCTATTTGATGCGGATTGGTCACGGTATCCAAATTCCTTTGTTATCTCCAGAGTTACTTCCGGATGTGGCTAGACGCGGACAGTGTTTGGAGGTTTGCCCGACAACTTATCTCAAAACTGGTACTTTAGAGGATATTCGTCAACTCAAATTAGTTTTTGATCGTTGTTTTGAGGCTGGGGTAGATATCGCTATTTGCACTGATAATGCTGGCTTACACAATGTACGTCTGCCGTTTGAGTATGAAAATCTCTTGACTTACGACATTATTAGCTTTAAACAACTGCAAGCTTGTCAAGATGCAGCTTTTCGCCATGCTTTTGCTTGGCCCTATAGTCAACGTCCGGCATCACTTTTAAGCGGCTTGCTAAAACCTGACACTTCCAAGGTTATGGCGATTAAAGATTAATTTACTACCTCTGGCTGGTAACGCAGTAGAGTTATGAAACGTTCATTTTCTAGCCAATGAATTTTTCTGATTACCTAGAAGAAACTGTACTGCACACTGTGCAGTACACAACAACAAACATAGTCAATCAATAAACTCGAAATATTATATCTAGGTTAGGTTTATGCGCTCAAACCTTCTGTAGCGCCACCAGCCGATTTCCAGGCAGCAAAACCTCCTTGGATTGCCGCTACCTCAGCAAACCCAGAACCTTGCAATAATTTAGCAGCTTGGGCTGTTTGTTCGTCATTTTCGCCATAAACGTAGATGTGGCGTTCCGCGTGCAAAGAAGATTTAGCACGAGTTACCAAATCGTCCAATGGGATAGTTATTGCCCCGATAATATGACCGTGATTGTAACTGGGGCGATCGCGCACATCAATAATTGTAAAATTTGGTTGACCCCATTGCAGACGTGATTTTAGCTCGTGTACATCAGCTGCTAAATTAACACTCATAAGCATTTCCTGCTTGGTACTTTAAAAGCAATCTATCAAAAATCATCTTTTAATTGAGTTTTCAGTCTAATAAGTTAATAATTGGCAAATCCCCCAAGGATTGGGGGAATAGTCATTAGTCATTATTTATCAGTTCATTTGAACTATCTAACATTTGCATTAACTGATAAAACAGAAGGTTACACACCTTAGCCATGAGTTTACCTTGAAGGTGTTTACCGTTGAGTAATTGCTCACCTTGATCGTTAGTGTTGCTTTTAAGACTATCCCGGTAATCTAAAAGTGCTTTGGTAATTTGATTACTTGGTAGTCTTCCGGTTTCGACTTGGCACAATACATACTGCCAAAGGCTCATTCTACATAGTGCTGAACCGCTAGTTTTCTCAATCAGGGCATCACCTGATTGCTCTAAAACAGTTCCCATACCCAACCGCATTTTGAAGGTATCACGAGAGCGATTGCGTTTAATTCGCTTGGTGTCTCCTACTGAACGCTTAACGACCGTTTGCCCATCGCGCCGTTCTTTCTCAGTCCGCTTAACTTCCCTGACTTCATATTCAATAAGCTGTTTGCTGTCGGCATTGAGGAACGCCTCGAACGGGTAGATACGGCTGAGTAATCTGGCACGGACTCTCAACCCAAACCCGAATTGTCCAAAAATCTGGTTATAGGGCTTGAAGTATTGCTCAGATACCAATGCTGTGATTTCTGCCTCAATGCGCTGCTCCTCTAACTCAATGTCACACAACCAATCGGCGTGAGTTCTAAGTGTCGGGTCAATCTCAATTCCGTAAGCCACTGCTACCGAGTTTTTGTACTTGTTGTTGAGTATAGTAAGACTTCGCGGCGAAATCTCATCAAATCTCTGAGCTAACCAACCCCATAATGGTGGAACATTACCTACTTTGGTCGATTTAGAAATGGTATGAGCTGCTTCTGGGAACTGCCACGCCAAAAGTTGACGACAGTAGTTGATAATTGGGCTTTGTACACGGTTCAAGTGTTCAAGCTGTTGGCACAGTTCGCGTAATCGGTCAATTCCTTCCGGTCGATGCATGAGAAAATATTTAAGGTTTAATTCCCCATCTTCCGTTTGGTGATCATCGTCGAGTGGGTAAGCAGCCATTGCTAGTGCATCAGCTGCATCAGATTTATTAGGTAGGTTTTTACCACCCCGGTATCGACGCAATTCAATATGACCAACCCAGAGAATTTTCACACCCAAACTGTTAAGAATTGATGCCCATAATCTACTGTAATGATTTCCAGTAGGTTCTAAAATAGCAATATCTGGTATGGTTTCTCGTACAAAATCAGCAAATTCAAAAGCATTCTTTTGCTTTTGTTTAGGATTGGGATTGCTGTAGAAAACTGGATATAAGCTTGATGCCTTATTCCTGGTTTTCTCCCAATAGTTTTTTAATCCACCTTTTGGATAAGATGTTAAAAGGTGAACTGTGACGCTCGATTTTGAGACATCAATGCCCAAGATTTTCAATTCAGTTGTCATGGTTCAGCTTCTGCTAAGGTGTACTTTACTGGATGTGGTAAACCCGGATTAAGAGCGCACGAATCACCCTAACGCCCCACACTTGAGGGGCGCGATTCAGTCCTAAACGCACCGGGAGCATTGCATCTAGAAAGCTGCGCTTGAAAACTCAAACGCCTCACACTCAAGGGGCGCATTTCTTTACTAACGCCGCATTTCTTACTTGCAATGGGCGGACTGCTTTGGACACAATCCGCGACGGTGGGTAATACCCACCGTTTCGGCTACTGTGTCAGGTAGCCTCATCAGGCGATTCTGTTTCTTCGATTTCGATATATGTATCGCTTAAAATGGCAATGATTTTGTCTAAATCATTGTTGATTGACTCATCAACATTGATGGATGCATATTCAAGTGGAGCAATTTCTTGAATTAATTTATCCAAATGAAATTTTGCTTTAAATACCCCTCTTCTGTCAGTCTCCGTGAGGGCGATTGCTAGAAGTCTCACGAGGCAATCAATACAACCTATACTATTAGAAAAAAATTGCTCTTGAATTTGTTATTAGAAAATAATCGCGCGATCGCTTGCTGTACAAAAGCTCTAGAATTCAGAAATGGCAAATGTTTTCGGAGACTGACAGAAGAGGGGTAATTTGTGCCACTGAACGTAATAATCCCATCCTGGATCTGGTTCGGGAATATTATTAGTTATCTCTTCACTCATAAACGTCCTCATCATCAAAATCTTCGTTCTCACCAACTAATGAATATTGGTTATCGGGGTCTATTTTGTTAAGAACGTCAACAGTTGCACGTCCTGTCAAAACATCAAAAACGGAGTAGCCACCAGTTGCGATCGCATTCTCTGCAAGCTGCATTTTGAGAATCTGTTCGAGTCCGGGAGTTCTTAACCTGGGGTCGATATCGTCAATTGAATTTATCGGTCTTGGCTGCTCGTTGCCGTCGATCCAGCGGTCATACTGGCTGTTGTAAAATTCTCGAAATGCCCTAGCAGCTTCGGGGGTTCCTATTGGTGGTGCAGTTTCTAGAAAATCAGCAAGTTCTGCACCACGGTGAAAACCTTCTGACCAACACTTCATTGATTCAATCCACTCATTATTCATGGCAAAGCCACCAGTCGCGGCTGCCTCTGCTGCAACCTCGGTTACATCAGCCCCACGATTGCTGGCAACAATTTGAGCTATTGCTTGAGCTTGAATACTGCTGAGGCGCTCTAAATCCACAATCCACAGTGCAACTTCTTTGCCATCAGTCCCGGTGACTCGCTCCAAGGGGAACGGATCGCGCATGGGTATCATACCGTCGGGAAAGAGGTCTAGTATTGGTTCGTAAGGGTTTCCGGGTTTAAGTTCTACCCAAGTGTCATGTTTGGTCATAGTCTTCGATTTTTTAAACGGTAATTGTCACAGTTGCAGCGCTCTTGCGCCTCAAGCCAAGCATTCATAATGGCTGTGGCATTGTCACCAAAGAAGCTTTGTTTGTCGCCGTTGTGCCAAGTGACAACAGCAATCGGGTTAGGGTAATCCTCAAATTGCAGTTGCCGAATTTGGGCCAGATTTAACCAGCCAGCGCTGGGGGTTGGGCAGGTAAACACGGTGGGAACTGATATGATTTGCATAACCGCTTAAAATCTCCTTAACTTTGGATTTTGAGCGAAATTGCGATCGCACCTCGGCAATTTACAAGTGTTTCCTTAGATGCGATCGCAATTCAAAACTTTGGGTTAATTAAAAAGGATTGTTTTCTGGGCCTGTGTCCTGGACTGAAGTTACAGGCGGTTGAATTGTTTGTTGAATTGTTTGTGATTTGTAGCTTTCATATTCGAGTTTGACTTGGCTTAACTTCTGTTTGATTTGCCTGAGTTCTTCTGCGGCCTGTTGGTGTGCTTCTTCACGGATTTTGCGCTCGACTGTTTCCATGACACGGGAGATGGACTCTTCTACGTCATCCCCCTCGGTCAATTCGGCGAACAGTGCCATTTTCTTGTTTTCGTAGTTCCCCAAGTTGAGAACCCGCTCGTAATTAATGGTTTTGATTTGCATAAGTATGTGATATTTTTTACTAGTTCAGGTTGAAGTAGTTAAACGATTTTCAGGAGCGATCGCGCAGCCTTTGAGGAAGTGCGATCGCTTTTGAATAAGTTGAGCTATCCTTGAGTCACTTCTTGGGGTTGCACATCAAAAAGCACCTGATAGCTCCCCCCTCCCTGGCGCAAGAGACTAGCGTAAGCATCGGCATCAGGACGGGTGCGAAGTCGAGCAACGCAGACATTCTCACCGCTGGGCAAATATTGGAAAATTGCCCACGGTCTAATTTCATCGCGGTAATTCATAATCTAAATTTCCTTCTCAAAAAAACACCAGCGCAAACTAACCACCTAGCTAACGCTGGTGTATTCCCACAATTTATGAAATATAAAACGTTCGCATTAATGCCAGGAAAACGCCAGTGGGTGACTGGCGAATCATGGTTTTATGTTTCCGAACTCGGTAAAGATTTGATTTTTCTGATTTTCGTCTAAATTTATACCTCCAAATAAAGGACATGACTGTTGGGGCGCACTCTTGTAGTGAAGCGTATGCGCGTTTGTGACTCAGCACTAATAACTGACCACTGACAACTGACTATTTACTTTAAGGATGTTTCCGCGCCGGGGCACTGTGGCAATGGCGCGGGTGATTTGCTCCTGAATAGGCCCTCACAGGCACTACAGCAAGGGTGAGGGGGGAGCGTACAGCTGATTAGCATCAGAATGAGACACTAACAGAAGACCAGCCATATACTGTACTTTCCCCAAGCCAGTGTTGCTGGCTGGTCTTTTACTGTCTATTCAAGTCTCATTATGAGACCTCATTGAACACATGTCAACCAGAGGCATCAAAATGAGACATTAACGAGTACAATGAACCCAAGAAGCCGAAGACAAAAACAGGAGAGTGATTCACCCTTGGACGCTCTAAGAATAGAAAGGACGAAATTAACTCAAGATGAACTCGCTATGCGTTGTGGGATTCCAAGGGCTACCTATCAACGGTGGATATCTGGGAAGACTGAAGCGCGGCTTACCATGTCTCAAGTTAAAAGCTTGTGTCGGGAGTTAGGCATAGAGCGAGTTGAGGACTTACCAGACGACTTTGGGCCGCCCAATCGAAGTTAAAAATCCAAAAGCCATCCTCACATTCCTGGGTGGCTATAGGGAACACGCATCTACCAGCATTATGCCAGTTGACTGCACCGCGGTGCGATCGCAACTAATAATCAATGACCTAAGAAAAGCAATAAGCCACCTAAAATTGCACTTCCGGGTGGCTAATTGACTCAATTTACTAATAGAATCATGTCACAAAATAGCTATAAAATCAATCTTCCGTGGTCAGAATCACACGAAGCATTCTGTTACAAACATCATATTTGCCCTGCTGCTAAATCGCTTTGGCAATGGCTAATGCGGCAAGGTGAAATCAGTACAGAAGTCGAGCCTGACTTATCAGAATTTAACGCTACAGTAGCCAAATCCAGAGGTAAAGGTTACTCGCATAACTACCTCAAATATATCTTTAATCAGTTAGTAAAACACAGAGTTATACAAGTAGTTAGACAGTATTCCTGGAAGATTTATAAGTTATTAGTTAGACCACTTGAGTGGTTAAATCCACCGAAAAAACAAAAGTTACAAAACAGTAACAAGAGTTACAATTCGCATCCTTCAAGTGATAGTAATGCCGTTGCCAGTGATATACAGCAGCAGCATTCCAACAATAAGCAGCTACTCGAAGACAACGGTATTTATTATGACGATGACATCACCGAAGTGTTACATCGTCCAACTAACGAAATCAAGTTAGCAATTTTGATATTCATCCTTCGTGGTGGATTTGAAGAGATTAAAAATCCCGAAGGATTTATACGTGATTGTTTGCGTGGTAAATGGTGGGAACACCCGCGAAATTACAATCACTTACTACAAGCTTATGGGAATTCTACAGAGTGGGATGAATTATTTCCATCTGGATAATTCCTATGTATAAAAAAAGCCGCTCACTTGGCGGCGTGTCAATTAACGGTGTTGTGATTATGAATCATCTCAATCAACAAAGAATAGACCATTTCAAAAATTGGATTAGAAACAGATTTATCACAGGGTGTGATTTCCATTATTTAAGCGCTGTCGATGCCCTGGCGTGGTCAGCAGCTTTGAGGGAACTGTCTCAGGAAGTTGGCCACCAAGTTGTACCTTTTCACTGGGGGCAGGAGGGGGACAGATGAAGCAAATCACACTGTTTGACCTGGAAGCTTTCACCCAATCAAGTGTTCACAATCCCTACTCCCCACTCCCTAATTACGATCCAGCCTGGGACGCAATCGACACACTGCAAAAAAATATAGACACTGTTCTGGAGCAAACATCAGAAACGTCAAAACCTGATTCTACTGTTCTGGAGCAAGCAATAACCGACACAGATAAATCTGCTCCAGAACAGTCACACTGGGTAGAAAAGTACAGAGTGGTTAGGTATCACCAAGAACATTATTATTACCGTTACCTGTGGATGTCAGGCCGGAAGCTGCACCATGTTCATATACCCGGTGGCAATGTGCGATCGCAAATTGCTCAATGCAGAAACCAGATGGTAGAGAATGCGCTCGCAGCTGGTAAATTACCCGTGGAGATTGAGAAATTAATCCGCTCCTGGCGTAGTCAGGAGTCAGGGAGTTAGTTCCCCATCTCCCTCATCTCCTAAGCGTGTCAAGCATTCTCAATAATCAGGTTTTGGCGATGCCATTCTTGGTGGCCCGCGCACAGGGTTACAAGTATTGATTTTTCGTTACTTCATCCATGAAAAGTGTTTAAAAGCAATTTTTTTAATGAGAGTGAGTAGCGATAAGTCGTTAAAAATAAAAATTGCGATCGCCGGACACAACCAGTAAAGGCGATCGCAAAAAATTCTTGAACATTAATGATTATGTGGTTAGAGTCTAGGATATTCGCCCTGCTGCGTTTCGTCATGAGTTATAGCCAAAAAATCATCAACTTCATCCCATGCTTGGTTAGCCATTGCTTCCAAAGTTTGAGCAAGTTCCAGCGGCGTGTAGCGTCTGAGGACAGACTTCACATACAGTTCTTCAATTTTGCTTAACAATTGTTGGGTCATAGAGTTGCGATCGCCTCCCTCACGTCGTCATCCGAAACATCGATGTAACGGGAAAGTACCTTGAGGTCAGTGTGGCCCGTTGCCTTTTTGATAGTTGCAAGGCTGACACCTCGCTTTGCTAATTTAGTAATGAAACTCCGGCGGGTGCTGTGAGTGCTGATGCCCTTAGCTGTCAGTCCAGCTTTTTCCACAGCAGTGCGTAGAATCATGTCAGCCCAACGTAGTGAAATTGGTTTTTCTCCTCCCCGGTCAGGGAACAGCCAACAGCAATTTTCTGGTTCGTATGCAATTAGAGATTCACGCAGTACAGGATGTACAGGCACTTGGCGTGTTTTGCGTTTTCCATCTGGGCTAGCCTTGCGCGTCCTGGCGCGAAAATTGATATACTCGCGTGGTGTTCCTTGTGAGTCATAAACATCCTGTACGCTCAGCTGCACCAGCGCACCCCAGCGCTCGCCAGTGTATCAAGCTAGATCCAGAAGTAGGCGATATTTTCTACTTCTAATCTGTTTGCGAATTTTGGCATAGTCTGCCTCTGTCAAAATGGCGGCTTGTCCATTTCGATTGTTCTTCATCCTATTTTCTCTTCTTGTGCTACTTCCGGTTTAACCATCGTCACTGGTTAAACCGGAATATTTCTAATTTTATGTATTAGTAATATCAGGCTTAATCCTAGTCAGAGCAATAGTTACACGTCCTCAGTGAATGTTCTTGTTTTACATAAAAGTAGAACATTTACTGATTTTTAATTACCGCATAAAACGGATTTAACGGAGTAGAAACAACACCCCCAACACCTACCAGTGCTGATTACCCAAATGGAATGAAATTATGGCTTGAAGATGGTAGTTTAACTGATAAATCAAGCAATGGGAATAATGCAACTCCTGTTGGTTCTAATAGTCCCACTGTCGTCAACAGCACATCAGGGAAACCAGCCCTCAAGTGGGACGGTAGCGGCACTCAGGAATTACAAGTTTCACCATTTTTAGGTAGTGCCACTGGAGCAACTTTATACTGTGTTTTCACTGCCTCCAATGGAAATTACAATCTCGTTCGTACTGCCAATTTAGATGACTACTGGAGATTTGTTTCTGGTGCTGGTTACTTCGGAACTTTCAGAAATGGCAGGTTTGAGGGATATCCTAACTCAATGCCAAGTAGTGGAAGTCATCTTATTAGCATTCATGCTGATACAAATAGCTATGAAGTGTTATTAGATAATGTTTCCCTTGGCAGTCAAAGTAGTACTTTTACTCCCGGAGATAGATTCAGAATTGTCAGCAACGACAAAGCATTTAGCGGTGATATAGGAATCATATTTGATTTCTGAAAAAAACTGCGAGATAATACGGAGAAAGATATCTGTCTAACAGAGAACAATGATAAGTCAGCATCTACAAGCCGCGATCGCAGAACTACAAGAATTTATAGATAATCGCCCAGATGCTCGTGAGGTGAGGAAAGCTTTAGCGGTGAAACTGGTTTATCAAGGCTACAAATATGAGGAAATTCAAACAATTTTAGATGTGTCTGTTGGTTCGATAACGAGTTGGAAGCGGGCTTACAAGGAATATGGAATTTTAGGACTGCGCTTAAATCATAAAGGAAGAAAGAGTTACCTTAGCGGTGAATAGCTCCAAGAAGTATTAAGTTGGTTGCAAACAAAAGACACTTGGGAGCTTAGTGAACTGGAGTATAAATTGGCATTTGAATATGATGTAATATACGAATCGAAACGAAGCTCCACCCGATTTATTTGACGCAGCGGGAATTAGTTGGAAGAAAACCACTTCCTTAAATCCAAAGGCTGACCCAGAAGCTGTCGCCGCAAAAAAAAACAGTCTTGTTACATTGTTGGCAAGCAACAGAGAAGAAATAGAAGCAGGAAGACTGAGAGTATTATTAATAGATGAGTGTCATCTATTGTGGGGAGACAAAACTTGTTATGTTTGGGAAAAAACTGACCAAGAAATAGCAGTTGGAGTCGTTAACGAACGAGATAAACAGACATACTACGGGGCAGTTGATTATCTTAATGGCAAGTTACTTCTTAAAGCTTACAAGGCTGGTAATTCAGGCAATACGATTGATTATTTACGTTATTTATTAGACCAGTCTCCCAACCAACGATTACTTCTGTTTTGGGATGGTACTTCTTACCATCGTTCACATCTGGTTCAAAACTTTTTAGGCGAAATAAATCAAGGTTTATCTCAAGAACAATGGAAAATTCACTGTGTCCGCTTTGCTCCTAATTGTCCATCACAAAATCCTATAGAGGATATTTGGTTACAAGCAAAAACCTGGGTTAGACGTTTTTGTGCTTTAATTCCAACATTCTCTCATTTAAAGTGGATGTTTGAATGGTTTATCCGAAACACTACGTTTGATTTTTTGTCTCTCCAGATGTACGGAGTTTTTTCAGAAATCAAATACTAGTCCTATAGCAGAGAAAGTTATTTATGATATTCAAGTTCAGGATATGGGATTTGAAAATGATAATTACACCCGTTCTGAAATTCAGAAAGCTTTTGATAGATACCAGAGAAATGTACTTGATATTCGTAGTCTTCAAAAAAGGGTGGATGATTTCAATCTCCAAGACCAGCGAACGAGAGATAGATTATACCCCTCTTCTGTCACTTTCCGGATAGAATGAATAGAATAAAGGAAAAATAGAACTCTACAAGGTAAGT